>DASPOB010000001.1:0-9002 GCA_035626235.1 Nitrososphaerales archaeon
GTGGAGCCGCTGGGCGTGAGGAACATCAGGCTCGGCACAGTGGACACCGAGTCTGCCTTCAGCATCCCCGCTGAAGCCCTGGACGGAAGGATTACCGTGATCACCGGCAGGAAGGAGTCGGGGAAATCGCACCTGGCGAAAATCCTTCTCAGGGGGCTGCTAGAGAACGGGGCTTACGCCGTCGTTTTCGACCTCAACGACGAATATGGCACGGTGGGACAGCGAGCGGACGGGTCGGAAACCGAAGAGGGGCGCAGGGTCAAGGTGCTCCGCCCGGGAAGAGACCTGAGGTTCTCGCTGGCCGCAGTGGGGCTGCGCCCCATTACCAACCTCCTGTCGCACTCGCTCGAGATGCCAGGGACGTCTCTGAGAGAGTTCGTCAAGATCTGGGAGCAACTGGACAACAGGGACGAACTGACCCTTGCCTCGCTTGAATCTGGAATCCAGCAGTGGAGGTGCAACGAGTTCGTCCGGGACGCCCTCTTCGCCAGGTTTCACACCATCGCGTCGTGCGGCCTCTTTACCGACTCGGCCCATCAACAGTTCGACATCCAGGACTTCTTCTCCCTGAATGCGGAAGGGGGAGCGCTTGTGATCTCTCTCAGCGGCATCTCTCCACTGAACAGAAGAATGGTGGTGGAGCTGACGCTCTCGAAGCTAGTGGAGCTGCTGGAGCGTCGCAAGATTCCCCCGGTCTTCCTGTTCGCCGAGGAAGCCCACCTCTACCTCAGGGACACATACTGGGAGGACCTGATAACCAGGATGCGCCACTTCGGCGTCTTTACGATATTCGTGACGAACCAGCCGGATGCCATCGACCAGAAGATCTACAGGCAGGTGGACAACATCTTCCTCTACAACTTCAGCAACGATTCGGACCTGGCCCTTGTATCTCAGGCTTCCATGGCCGACTCGGACACGGTGAAAGCGATAGTCAGGACCCTACCGCCCCGCCTCTGCCTTCTGCTTGGCCACGCGGTCAGGAATCTCCCCGTCGTCGTCAGCATAGACCCCTTCGACTCCCCCCCTACGGGCCTTACGAGGCGTTTTTTCGAAGAGCCCCTTGAGGTTAGCGCCAAGGCCCGCCGACCCACGTCGACGGACTGACCCGACCGCTGGATGACCAGGAGTGACCCTGCTCTGATGGCGATGGCGAGCAAAAGGATTTGACAGGCAAGGACGGCAGCCAAGGGTGTGAACATAGACGAGGTGGAAGTCAAAGTCCCCGAGGGCTGCCAGTTCATCCTCGGTCAGGCGCACTTCATCAAGACCGTGGAGGACGTCTACGAAGCCCTGGCGACATCCATGCCGGGAATCAAGTTCGGTGTTGCGTTCTGTGAAGCATCGGGCAAGGCACTAGTCAGGTGCGACGGCAGCGACGCCGAGCTGACGAAGCGTGCCCAGGAATGCGCATCGCTAATCGGCGCAGGTCACTCCTTCGCTGTAGTGCTGAACGGCGCCTTCCCGATCAACGTGCTGAACAGGCTCAAGTCCGTTGAGGAGGTGGCCAGCATCTTCTGCGCCACTTCAAACCCCGTCATCGTGCTTGTCGCGGATACGCCGAAGGGCCGTGGTGTCCTCGGGGTGATAGACGGGGTCTCCCCGAAGGGGGTTGAGACGGAGCAAGACAAAGAGGATAGACGCGCCTTCCTAAGGAAGATAGGATACAAGAGATAGTAGTCACTCGTCTGCGAAGGATCATGTCCCCAAAAACGCGACCAACAATCCGATTGCATCCACGTTGCAGATTCAAACTACTCTTCGATAATTCTCTGCTGGTCTACTGGCAGTCTAGCACTTGGGCCTAGATGTTGGCTACACCCTGTAATCTATAGTAGCGCTGCCGCCTGAGCAGTAGCCGACTGTCTGAGCGACCGGCTGTCCGTTCAGCCAGAGAGTCATCGTGAAGTGCTCACTCGCACTGCAGCCACCGGCCCCTTTGGCTGTGCCTGTGATGGCTAGTAGTTCTCCCTGATAGAGCCCGGTCAGCTGCACGCTATAGTTCCCGTACTCTGTACCGGAGCTTGACGAGTTGCTGGTCTGGATCGCGTAGAAGTATTCACCTGCAACGTTGGTGAAAGCCAGAGTCACGTTTAGCGGCGCGGGGTAAACCGTGGTCGTCGAAGTACTCACCGAAGAGGTTGCCTGAGTCGGGGTCTCCGTGAGTGTCTCGGTTAGCGTAACGGCGAGTGTCTGGGTGGCGGTCGTGGTAAGACTCAGGGTCACCGTCTGACTAACGCCCTGCAACGTGGTCGTGGACACGCTTCGGATCGTCACTGCGCTGGTAACATATCCATTCACGGGTACGAGGAAAAAGTAGTAGCCACCTGCGCCAAGGAGAGCGCCGAACAATAGCAAGAAAGCAGCGGCCCCACCTGATATGCCATACCGACTCATTCCACCCCTCTTGCAACGAGTCCTAACTTATACAAGACGGAGGCAGAATACAGATTCCGATGAAGTGTTGCGGCGGTTCCTCAGTGGGCAATTGGCCCAGGTCCGGCGAAAGTAACTCAAGATGAGCAAGGTGGCGGCCCTTTACTTGCCTCTAAGCGGGAAGGACGATGAGGATTCTGGGATTCGTAGGCCAGCTATGCGGGACGACGGGAGAATTACGTCACTTCCGAACTAAGAAAGGTCAAGAGCATGGACTCGCTAATGCGTTCCTAACCCATTCTTGAGGTTATTAGGGCTCAATTAATACGCTTACATAGTATTGCAGAGAGCCCCAACGTGGTCGCAGGTGAAGCCCAGAATCACCGTGATGGACCATCCGATGGTTATGGAACAGCTCACACTCGCCCGCGACAGGCGCACGAACCAGGTCGCCTTCAGGAAGGCGATCTACAGGCTGGGGAGGTTCATGGCATACGAGTTCCTGAGAACCATGGACGCAGAGGTGTCGAACATCGAGACGCCGCTCGGCCCCGCTAAGGGGAGCCGAGTAAAGGGGAACGACAAGATAGTCATAATCCTCATCCTCAGGGCGGCGATCCCGTTCGTCGAAGGGATGTACAAGAACTTCCCGATGGCGAGGACAGGCGTGATAAGCGCATGGAGAGGTAAGGCTCCGCACTTCCCCATTGAGGTTACCTACGCCAAGATCCCGCTGATACAGAAGGACGACGTCGTGGTGATTGCAGACCCCATGCTGGCGACAGGGCACACCCTCCTCGAGGTCGCGAAGAGGGTGATGAAGCAGGGGCGGCCCAAGAGGCTGGCCTTCTTCTCGGTGATATCGACGCGGCAGGGAATCGACTACGTCGCGAAGGCCTTCCCCAGTGCCGAGTTTTACACCTGTGCCATTGACCCGAAGCTGAACGAGCATGGATACATTGTCCCGGGCCTGGGAGACGCAGGGGACAGGGCCTTCGGCGCCCCTCGCTGAGTGGATTCGATCTGCTTCAGCCGCCGGCTGCACCCCCCTCGGGAGAGGGGCAACTAGCGTCTGTACCCAAATCGAAGGACCAGTCGTTTCGGCTACGGGATCTTGTCGCTGTCGCTCCTGCTCCTTGGGAACTTGGTCTCCCTCAGATAGCGCAGAAGAGACCCGTAGTCTTCCTTGATCTTCTTTGTCACAAGTGAAGTCGTGAGTTCGGCTGCGAGGGGGTCAAGGTCACGCACGACCTGGTCCCTCATTGCGAAAGTGTCAGTGTCAATGACCTTTACGAGGTACTGATAGGTTCCTAGGGTCTCATAGCCCTTCACAATTCTAGGGTCAGTCCTGATGAGTTCGTGCAGCTTTTGAGCATAATCCACGCCCCTTGCTGTCGACGACCCGATATAGGCCTGGGCATTAAGGCCAAGCTTCGACCAGTCGATTTCTACGATGTGCTTCAGCACCCCTTCGTTCGTCAGATTCTTGATGCGTTTCGCCACGGTCCGTTGGTCTACATGGAGCAACTCAGCCATCTGCTTGTAATTAGTCCCAGGATTTCGAACCAGCGCTTCAAGCAGTAGTAGGTCAAGTTCGTCGGTCTCTAGCGTTGTCTTTGGCGATTCCATGGCAATCAGTATCATTAGTTGTTGGGCTTAAGGTTATTCGTTGCAGAGCTTCGGTGCTTTGCGTCCGAGGTTCGCCCTTGGCCCGGCGGCTTGACGAGATGTGGGGCCGTTGCTGTCGACGGGAAGACCGAATAAGACCTAGACGAGGGGAGGCAAGAGATGAGAGTTCTCGTAGCGTACGCCACCAAGGCCGGGTCTACCAAGGGCATTGCCGAGTTCATCGGCGAGAAGCTTCGACAGAAAGGGCTGCAGGTCGATGTCCGGGAGGTCGGCTCGGTCAAGGACGCAGGAGAATACGACGCCTTCGTGATTGGCAGCGCAGTGTACATGTTCCACTGGCAAAAAGAGGCGAGGAAATTCGTGTCGGGAAACAAGTCCCTTCTAGCCGGGCGACCGGTCTGGCTCTTCAGCAGCGGCCCCGTGGGCAAGGAGAAGAAGAACGCCAAAGGCCAGGATCTCGTGGACCCGTCGGTTTCGGGCCCGAGGGAGCTCGAGGAGCTGAGAAGGGAGGTGCAACCAAGAGACCACAAGGTATTCTTCGGGGCGCTCGACGGCTCTCGCCTAACTGGCCTGACGGCTCTGGGCTACAGGTTGGCGCGAAGGAGCCAAGCCGCTCGTGAAGCGATGCCCGAGGGCGACTTCCGCGACTGGGACGAGATTGAGGCCTGGGCGCTAGGCGTCGCTGGAGCGATTGGGGAGGGCCTGCCTCGACAATAATCGAGGCCCTCGGCACCACTCGGGCATTCTAACATCTTCGTGGACGTAGGAGACAGCAACAGGCAAACGAAGATGGCAGCAGCGCTGTCCTCTCCAAACCGGTTCAACCCAGATGAAAAGCCCAGGACGAAACAGGCCTCGTTACTCTATCCGCTTGATCTGCCTCTGATACATCTCTACTATCTCCTCGACCGTGGTAGCGTCTTCGGCCCTCTTGTCGTCTCTAATCTTCCCCGTGAACTTCGGGAACCTGAGCGAGATTCCCGCCCCGGGCCGGATGCGCCCCATTGCCGCCGTATGGATAGGAGAGAGTGTCAACTCCGAGGCGATTGTCTCTATGACTAGGTGCGGCCTGAACCAGACGTCTGGGACCATGTTCGACTCCACCCCGGGCGGCTTGACGTGACTTTCGTACGGCTTCAGAAGCTTCGGCAGCCTCTGAAGGTCCTCGTCGGAGAAGCCCGTCCCCACCTTGGCTACGCTCGTGAAGATAGCCCTGCCTCCGTCATAGGCCCCGAGGAGGTATGTCCCGTAGGTCCCGGCCCGCCGGCCCCTGCCGTGGAAGGCGCCGATTATCGCCAGGTCAATGGTGTCCGTGAGCTCGCTCCGGTATTCGCGCTTGAGCTTTATCCAGGCGAACTCCCTCGCCCCGGCCCTGTAGTTCGAGGCAGGGTCCTTCACTACCAGCCCCTCGCACCCGTTTGCAATGGCCTCTTCCATGAACTTCTCTATCTCTCCCGGGTCAGCGGTGTGGAGGGCGGGCACGAGCCTCGTCCTCTCCGTCTGCTCTACGACCTGCTCGAGCTTCTTTCTCCTGACCGTGTACGTCTTCCCCGTGAAGTCCGTATTCCCGGCGAGCATGATGTCGAAAAAGTTCAGTGCAACTGGATAGTCGGCAATCGCTTGTTCCACCCCATGTTTGCGTCTCCTATGCATCAGCTCCTGGAAGGGAAGGTACTCTCCTGTGTCCACATTTATCGCCACGACCTCTCCCTCTAGAATGGCCCGCTTGGAACTTACGTGCTCCTTCACCAGCTCCGCCGCGTCAGGATAGTGCCCGGTTATGACTTCCAGCCTCCTGGAGAAGAGCCTGACCTCTCCCCCGTCCTTGTGAATCTGCAATCGCTCGCCGTCCAGCTTGTATTCGGCTACGACCTTCTTCTCTCCCATCTTCTTCACGATCGCTTCGGCGGTGCTGAGTCTTTCAGCCAGCATCGGCCGGATGGGAATTCCGACCTCAACCTTGACCTTCTCGATTCCTTGCAACCCTTCCGTCGCGGCGCTGTAGACCACGAACCCGAGGTCAGGATGGACGTTGTATGCCCTCTCGATCGAGGCACGGGCCTGCTTCCCCCCCAGGAAGGCTGTGGCCGCAGCGTCGAGGACCGTGTAGTCGGCGATGCCAAGCCTCAGTTCCCCCGTGACGGTCCTCATGATGAACTTCGCCTCCTGAGGGGCGGCATCGTTCAAGAGAGAGCCGAGCTCCCTGAGCTTCATTTCCACGGACCCTGACCCGCTCTGGCGGGCGATCCTCAGTAGAGTGTCGTAGACACGCTTGAGGGTTAGCCTTTCGCTGAAGAGCGTTCCCTGACTCTTCGTCCCGAGCAGCTCTTCGGCCGCCGTCCCTATGTCACCGTGCTTCACGTACGACGAGTAGACACTGTCAGGGTTGATGCCGGCCGCCGACGAAATCGCCCGCAGGGCCAGCTTCTCCGCGAGGCCCAGCTCTACTCCTTCGTAGTCAGGCCTCAGCTTCCCCTGGGTCATGTATACTAGGCACGACAACTCAGACTTGGGAGTCTGCTTGAGGAGGTCGGCGAGGACGCGAGTCATTTCGTTCCTTCCCGAGATGGCTTCGAGCTCGGCATACCTCGCAGCGACTTCCGAATACTCCAACGACGTTCGCGCCACGCCCGGTTTAATCTCCTTTGCGATGCAATAGAGACCCATTTAACCTGCATCGAGGCCCAAGATTTGCAAAAAACCAGTTAGGCGCACCTCGCCGGTTCCTGCACATACGTTGGTGGAATGGCGGTTTCCTAGCGACTTAGTCCTTTCTTCTTCTGGAGGCGGCCCAGTTTCCCTGTGCTCGAAGACTCCACATCCACGGGCTTCGTCTTGCCTTCCTTTCCCGTCCAAGGATCGGTATGTCGAGATCGGAACCAGGACAATGGCGCCATTTGTTCGCGATTCTGGCTCCTATCCTTCTCAAAGAACTCCGGCTGACAGGCTTGCAGGTCCGTACAAAAAGCGCATAACATATTCCGAACGGCAAGAGAATATGATTACAGAGAGCGAATTGGCGGAGAAGATACGCTCTGGCACGGTCCTCAAGGCTGTCGCCTATCCCTGGGGTATCGAGTTCGAAGCGAGCGACTCCTCTGACATGTCTCGGCCAGAAGAATAGGCGAGAAAGAAGGGGACTGAGCAATCTCTGGGTATCGATAGCTTCTCCTAAGCCCTGGTTTCGTTTCTGGTAGCGGCTATTCTGGTCACAGCGTCACCTAGGAACAACGTTGAAGGTTCGACAATACACCTGCGTCCCTTGAAGCCCTCACCCGCGCCCAAGTCTGCAAAATTCACACGACCTATCGAACGTGAAAGGAAGGCCCCACAATGATACTTTAGCCAGGTACGCTAAGACTAGCGCTGCCCGTAGTGGAGCCTACCGGATGACTTTACAAGATCAAGGACCCTGGGCGTGTTCCTTCTTAATGCCGGGCTGAGCCCGCTGCCATAGGTCTGCTCCAGGTAACCAAACAGTCGGGGCGATGTCTCACGCGACGACGCACCAGATCCCGTTTGCTCCTGCGTCACCAATCGGCGTTCAGGGGGGAAAGCATATCAGTTGTCTCTGCCTTCAGTGTGCGCTGTCGGGAGCAGAAGGTGCCTGAATCGTTGGCTCGCGTGACGGGCATCGAGGGCCCATGACCCCTGCCGAGGATGAAGATTCACGCGCCGAGGAGTTGCGCCTAATTCGAGAAACCCTGCAAATCATGACAGGAGGTTGCGAGATCTGCCAGTATTCGGCGGGGCCATTCTGCAAGAAGCACGGCCGCCCTGTTGCGGTTGGCGACATCCGATGCCCGGATTTCGCGCGTCGTAGCACCGAGCAGGCCCAAAAAGCGTCAAGGGCATACACCCGGGAATTCGTGTACGGACGCCTCGGGATAAAGGGCAAGAATCTCGATCGCCTTGCGGGGAAGGACTGAAGATGTCCAGTCACTGACGCCCTTTGACACACGCGCCCAAAGAGTGCATGGTTGTCCCGAGGACTCCTCAAGACACAAAGCCTTAATTGTGGTTCCCCGACCGAGGGCCTGAAATCTTTGGGAGGAGTGAAGAAGAAATCTCTGGCGTCCATGGAGAAGTCCCAGGACTCTCAGGAAACGGCCCAGGAACAGGAAGCACCGTCCAAAGGGAAGAAAGCCAAGGAGCAGAAGGCCGCTCCCCAGCAGAAGAGGCAGCTGTCCTTCCTTCCGCCGAAAATGAGCGATGCAGAGGCGATGAAGAGCCTGGCGCCACTGAAGGCAATTACTGTCTACACTGCGTCGAGGGCACTCGGCGTGAACGCGTCGGTGGCGACCAGTGTCTTGAAGGAGCTTGAAGCCAAGAACATGCTTCAGAGAGCAGGGGGCTTCAGCGGACACGGCGTCTGGTCCCTAAAGTCCTAGCGACATCCGCTCAGGCAGGGACAGGCCCAGCGAAGGTAATTCGGACAACGTCCCCCCGTCTGACGGCGTCGAATGCGTCCAGACCAGTCTCCACCTTGCCGATGGGGTTCAGAGGTCGGTCACTCTTGGCATCTCCCAAGAACACGCAAATCAGGCTGCCTGACGGGAGAAAAGCCACATCCCCCCTCGCGAACTTCGTACGCGGCTTTTCAACGCCCACCCTGAGCTGAGTAAAGAGGCACACCATCGCCGGCTGGAGGCTGACCCTGCTGTCAAAGGGGATGCTTCTCAAGACGGCGTTGACGGTGAGAGGGGCCAGATGGCGGAAGAACGAAACCTTCCCCTCTCCTCTACCGCCTATCGATGCGACGCATTCGACCTTGGACACGGAACCGGCCGAAGGCGCATCCCGTGACGACATCGGACGACCTCCGTGCCGGGAGTTAATCTGTTTTTAGAGGGATTCGGAAAAGACTTATCTGGTGACCCAGTCGGGCGAATCCAACTCCGAGGCCCTTTGATGCCCCCACCAAAGACCGTACGGAAGGCAAAGCTACCCTCCCTGGCTGATTTCGAGATCAGGATAGGGCCTCCCAAGCTGACCCG
>DASPOB010000002.1:0-4886 GCA_035626235.1 Nitrososphaerales archaeon
GTGTCGTATTGCAGCACCCCGACATCGCCTACCTGCCCTTCTGCTTTGAAGGAGAACGTCATCAACGGCGTGATTAACTCGACCACCGTAGAAGGTGCGCTCTCGTACCTCGGAGTGCCTGCTAGCACGCCGATCAACACGCCGGGCGTACGATCGTCCCTCATCTCGATTCTGAGCGACCCGAACGTGTCGAGCCTACTCTTCCTCGTCGGGGTCTTTGCGGTCCTTGCCGACATCTACCACCCGACCCTCATCCTGTCGGTCGTAGGGGTTGCGATCATCGCGATGGCGCTCTTCGGGCTGGGCGTCTTCGGGGCCTCGCCCCTCGCGATTCTCCTCATGATCGTCGGAGCTGCGTTCATCTTCCTTGAGGTGAAGACCCAGCACGGCATCAGCGCGCTGGTCGGGGTGGTGATCTTCGTCGTCGGGTTCCTTCTAATCTACCAGTTCCCTCCGGCGTCTGTCCCGACCTCGACTAACCCCATACCAACGCAGGCGGCGAACTTCTCCCCAGTCCCCGACATCACCTACGGCCTCATCGTTGGCCTGGGGGCGGCGATAGTAATAGCGAGCCTATACCTCCGCTCAATCAGGGAGGGGCTCCGGCGGAGGCCCAAGGTGAACGACCCGGCAGTCCTAGTAGGGAAGGAGGGGAAGATGGAGTCGGATCTCGTCCCAGGGAGCAAAGGAGTGGCCATGGTCGCCTCGGAGGAATGGAGCGTGACGTCGACTCAGGAGCTCCACCGTGGAGACCGGATAAGAGTTAAAGGAGTAACCGGCCAGACACTGGCCGTAGAGAAGGTAGAAGGATGAGCCTACTGGGGCCGGTGGTGCTGCAGACCACTGGGGAGATTATCGACTATGTAATCTACGGCATCGTCGCGATCATAGTCATCGCCCTGATTGCCGCCACCATCAAGATCATTCGCGAGTACGAAAGGCTCGTCGTCTTCAGGCTCGGCCGGCTCATCGGAGCCCGGGGGCCGGGGGTCGTGTTCATCTTCCCCATAGTGAACCGATTCATGAAGATCGACCTGAGGGAGAGGTACCTCGAGGTCCCCCACCAGACCTGCATCACCAAGGACAACGCCCCCACCGATATCGACTTCCTAATCTACTACAAAGTCACAGAGGCGACCCAGAGCGTCGTGCAGGTGCAGAACTTCGAGGGTGCTTCCATCGGAATCGCTACGACCACCCTCAGGGCAGTGGTCGGTGACATCCCGCTCGACGAGCTGCTGGCAAAGAGGGAACAGATCAACCAGGTCCTGAGGACCAAGCTGGACGAGGTCACCGAGCGCTGGGGAATCAAGGTAACAAACGTCGAAATCCGCGAGATCAGGCCTCCACAGGACGTCCAGGAGGCCATGGTCCGCCAGATGTCTGCCGAGAGAACCAGGAGAGCCACAGTGACGGAGGCGGACGGCAAGAGGGAGGCTTCCATACTGGTCGCCGAGGGAGAGAAGAAGTCGAACATCTTGAGGGCAGAAGGGGACAAGCAGGCGGCGGTCCTGAGGGCTGAAGGGTACGCGGGAGCGCTCAACCAAATCTTCTCCGCGGCCAAGGGAATCGACTCCAAGACAATGACTCTCCAGTACCTGGACACCCTCAAGGCTCTGGGTGCCTCGCCCTCCACGAAGTACATTTTCCCCATGGAGTTCACTAACCTCATCGCCCCGCTGAGGGAATACGCCAAGGAAAGCGACAAGAAGTAGGGCTTCCGCCCTCAAAAGACGAACTAATTGCAAATACGGCGGTCATTATTACCTCAGTTTTAAATCCAAAACATCTCGAGGGTTGACGCGAGTAGCTTAGTGTCGGGTCAAGAGGGGGAAACCCAGGCAAGAAGACGGACGGTCGTAGTTCTCCAGGACGAAATGAGGCGTGTCCTAGACGCCACCAGGGTCCTCCTCGAGGAGTTCAACGGCTTAACCAAGGGGGACAAGACCGAGGTCTCCGCCGCCCTCGAAAAGGTGAAGCAGGCCGAGGCGGACGTGATGACCCTGAGGTCCGCCCTAATCAGGGAGTTATCTCAGGTGGGGACGCTCTTGGTGAACAGGGAGGACGTACTACGCGCGGCGTTCGCAGTTGAAGGCATCTTCGGGCACATCAACGGGGTCGCATTCAAACTCTCACAGCTGCCGAAGTCCTCGGCGAAGAACAAGAAGTACAGAGACGCGGTCCTCGACCTCCTCGGCCTCCTCATCGACGGAATCTCCAAGCTGAACGAGAGCATCAGGGCCCTCTCCCTGAACCCTGAGCAGTCGATCCAGATGTCCACCCAGGTCCAGCAGATAGAGAGCTCCATCGACAGCAACTACCGCGACGTCGTCGCCATGGTGATGCGGACCGCCACAAACGTGAAGGAGCTCATCACGGTGAAGGAAGTGGTCGAGGCGATTGAGGACTGCTCCGACGCCATGCTCGACGCAGCCGATGCCAGCACGATCCTAGCACTGGGAATGTAATAATGCCCAAACAGAGGGCCAGGGGCAGGCTCTTCGAGAACAGGGTTGTAGTCTGGGATATCGAATCCTCCAGGCGCCTCTTCAAGGAGGGATACTACGGGAAGCCCCTGGGAATACCGAAACCCAAGGACTTCGAATTTGACGCGCCCCTCATACTGGACCTCATGGAGGGATACTACCTCGCTCTGAAGAAGGTGGTGGACGTGGAGGACCAGTCCGGGAAGCTGCTCAGTCCGAAACAGCTGCGCGAAATCTGCGAATCGTCCTACACAGACTTCGGGGAGAAGTTCATGGTCTACAGGAAGCTCCGAGAGGACGGCTTCGTGGTGACCCCCGGGATAAAGTTCGGGTCCGACTTCGCAGTGTACGAACACGGCCCGGGGATCGACCACGCCCCCTACATCGTGCAGGTCATGGCCCCCGATTCCAAGATGACCGCCACATCAATGGTGAGGTCAGGGAGGCTGGCTACGACGGTCAGGAAGCAGTTCATCATAGCAATCCCTGACCCTGGCAAGAAGTCGATAGAATTCCTTAGGTACGACTGGTGGCGCGCCTGAGAGGGGGAGCTCCATGCAGGACGAACAGACCTCGGCCGTCCCGGACCGACCGGATGTCATAACCGAAGACCTCCCCATACTAGTGTACCGTGACAGGAGGAGAAGGTGGCTGGTCAGGCCTCGGGACACGCCCAAGCTTCACACTCATCTTGGCATCCTCGACGTGTCCGCGCTCGTGGGGATGGAGTATGGAATCACGGTCACCACCACCCTCGGGGACGAGCTGACTATCCTGAAGCCCACCATCGAGGACCTGGTGATGAAGATTGCGCGCAAGACCCAGGTAATCTACCCCAAGGACCTAGGGCTCATGGCAGTGAAACTTGGCGTCCACGCTGGCTCTAAGGTCGTCGAAACCGGGACCGGAAGCGGCGCAACCACGGCGCTGATGGCCTACCTGGTGCAGCCGACTGGGATGGTCTACACCTACGACCTGAACCCTGAGTTCCAGGATGTGGCAAGGAAGAACATAGAGAAGCTTGGCCTCTCCAAGTTCGTGACATTCAAGGTCGCCGACTCCCGCCTGGGGTTTCAGGAGAGAGGGATGGATGCCGGAGTCTTGGACGTGGGTGACCCATGGGAGGTCATCCAGAGCATGAGAACCAGCCTCAAGCCATCTGCCCCCATGGCTGCGATCACTCCAACCACGAATCAGGCAGAAAGGCTGGTCGCCAAAATGAAGGAGGAAGGGTTCGTGGCCGTCGAGACCATGGAGATACTGCTCAGGCATCTCGAAGCCAGGGTTGGCATGACCAGGCCATCCAACATCATGGTGGGGCACACGGCGTACCTGACCTTCGGCCGCACCACTCTGGGGCCGCTTCAACAGACGTAACGGTTTTAAGCCCAGTCCGGTCGCGCAGGCGAAGCAATGAGCAGCAGGGGGCGTTTCGAGGACTTTGCCACTCTCCTTTACCTCGTCCCGTTCTTGGTCAGCGGAATCTATGGCCTTGTCCTGTGGGTGCAGGGAGGGATTTCCCCGATGCTCCCGAGCTCGGTTTACCTCACCGTCACGAGGGACCCCTACGTGTTCATCGTCGGTTCCCTTGCTATGATGCTCGGCGTCGTACTCGAAGTGAACGGCACAGAGCCTGCCCAGCGACCAGCCAAGCTCTCCTCGCTGGGGAGCACTCTCCAGTACGTGGCCGCGGCGAGCCTGGCGCTCGTCCTGATTTGCGCTTGGTACGCCAACGGGTTCACCGACCTCTCCGGGGCGGCAACCGATTTCATCATCGGAAGGTACGGCCTGGTGTTCCCCACGATGCTGGTCCTGCTGAGCTACCTGATCAGCGCCCAGTTCAGGCTGGCGTCCCTGGCGAACCGCAAGGTGCTGGCATTGGTAGCCTTGCTGCTAGTGCCCGCGTCCCTCTACGAGATAGGGAAGCGCGAGATAACGGTCGGGCTAGCGTTATCCCTCCTGCTCCTTATCATCGGATTGGGGATTTACCTGTTCCCAGAGAGGAAGGCCCCTCCGCCCGAGCGGGAGTAATACATCCTGCGCAGAGGAAGCGCTTCGGACTGACCCTTGGCTGACTTCTCGCTGGCGTCGTTCGGGGCCATAGCCGCCACCCTCTTCATCGCAGAACTGACCGACAAGGACGCCTTCCTCCTGTTGGCTGTGTCGACGAAGGTCAGGATCAGGGTGGCTTTCCTGGCCGGTGCGACCTCTTTCATTTTCACCACCACCGTGATCATGACTCTCGGCACGCTACTCATCACCTTCGTCCCCGTGTACTGGGTCCGCCTGGCGGGGGGCGTGGTGATGCTGGGGTACGGCGCCTGGCAGGCCAGGGGCCTGGTCGGAGAAAAGACCGTGGAAGCTGAGGAGTCGCGGATTCAGAGGGCGGGGAGCCAGTGG
>DASPOB010000003.1:0-24327 GCA_035626235.1 Nitrososphaerales archaeon
AGATCGGGTCGCCGGGTCCCTCCGTTGCGCTGATTGCCGTTTGGCGGCAGTCCCTCGGAACCATCCGAAGGCCTAATTACCTATCCCGACCGCGGCTGAACGAAGACTTGGAACAGGTCAAGGTCATCGGCCGCGGAACCTGGCTGGACAAGGTGGCGTCCGAGGTCGTGGCTAGGGAGAAGAGTCTCGGCAGGAGCCTTTCGCGCCTTCGCGTCGAGAGCGGGCTGGGAGCCTCCGGACTGCCGCACATAGGGAACGTCGGGGACGCCATCAGGAGCTACGGGGTCAAGCTCGCCCTGGAGTCCGCCGGCTACGAGTCCGAGCTGATCGCCTATTCGGACGACTTCGACGGCCTTAGGAAGGTACCCTCCGGGTTCCCGTCCTGGCTCAAGGACTACATCGCCCACCCAGTCTCGCGGATCCCAGACCCCTTCGGCTGTCACTCCACCTACGCTGACCACGTCGGCTCCCTCCTGAGGGACTCGCTGGACAAGCTGGGGATACAGTACAGGTTCCAGAGCGGCGCCGAGGCCTACAGGTCTGGCGTCCTGAACGACCAGATCAGGACCATCCTGGGGCACGCGGAGCTGGTCGGGAGGAAGATCAACGAGCTCGTCGGCCAGTCGAAGTACGAGGGGCGGCTGCCGTACACCCCGGTCTGCGGACAGTGCGGGAGGATCTACACCACTCAGTCGCTGTCGTTCGACAGAAAGCACGACCTCCTCGACTACAAGTGCGAGGGGACGAAGCTTGGGGAGAAGTTTCTGAAGGGGTGCGGCTTCGAGGGGCATGCCAGGGTCGCCGAGGGGAACGGGAAGCTCATGTGGAAGGTGGAGTTCGCTGCCAGATGGGCGGCGTTCGACATCCGGTTCGAGGCCTACGGGAAGGAGCTGACCGATTCGGTGAAGATAAACGACTGGGTGGCAGAGCGCGTGCTCAACTACCCTCCGCCCTACCATTCCAGGTACGAGCTCTTCCAGGACAAGTCCGGCAGGAAGATGTCGAAGTCGGTTGGCAACCTGGTCACCCCCGACGAGTGGCTAAGGTACGCCTCCCCCGAGAGCCTCCGGCTCCTGATGTACAAGCGAATCGTGGGGGCGAGAAACGTCTCAATCGAAGACGTGCCGTTCTACATGGACGAGTTCGACGCCCTCGAGGAGTACTACTTCTCCAAGAAGAAGGACCCTAACCCGATGAAGGACGCCAAGCAGAGGGGCCTCTACGAGTACGCGGTCCTGTTGAATGTTCCGGGCGGGACGGTGGTCCACGCCCCCTACCGCCTCCTCGAGCAGCTCGCTTCGGTGGCCCCGCCCCACAGCCTTGAGGACTTCGTCACAAAGAGGCTCGCAGCATACGGGCTCGTGAAGTCGGAGAGCGAGGAGCTGTCCCGGCGCATCAAGTGGGCCTCTGCATTCTCGGAAAGGGGCGGGAAGCGTGAGGCCCTCAGCGTGGAAATCAGCCCGGGCGCCAGGAAGGCCCTGACGGCCTTCGTCGACGGCCTCCCGTCGTGCAAGACTGCAGATGAAGTTCAGAACCTAGCCTTTGATTCCGCCAAAGAGAGCGATCTTAAGCCGGGAGAGCTCTTTCCAGTGGTCTACTCAATCCTGCTCGGCGTCGAAAGGGGCCCCCGGCTTGGCCCGTACGTCATGGACGCGGGACCCGCTCACGTCTCTGCAAGAATCAGGGACGCCCTTGCGGTGCGCCACTAAGACATAACTAACCACGGACGACGAGGTCAATTGGGCCCGTAGCCTAGCACGGATTAGGGCGTCAGCCTGCGGAGCTGGAGATCGAGGGTCCGAATCCCTCCGGGCCCGCGTTCAACCCCACAGGGACCCCCGCGCGTCGTGCGAGTCGAGCCTGCCTGTAGTGCAGTTCTACGAGGCCTGACCTGAAGGTTCTGGTTCCCAGGAGCTCCAGCCTGCGCCTCTCCCCTCCAAACGGCGCCTTTCCGGTCCCGAGGATGACGGGGTTTGCCCAGAGCACGTACTCGTCGACCAGACCGTGCCTCATGAACGAGTGCGCGAGGTCGAGGCTTCCGAGGAGCAGCATGTTCTTCCCAGGCTGGTTCTTCATCTCGGCCAGTTCCTGCGGGACGACCTCGCGCTTCACGACCGTGTTTGCCCATTCGGCCTTGGCCAGGCTCCTCGAGAACACAATCTTGCGATACGAATTCATTTTGCGGGCCACCTCCGTGTGAACCCAGGTGGGGGAGGTGGGCACGACGAACTCCGCTCCGTCGGTTCCCTTCATCCTGCCGTTGGGACTTGAGAGGGCGGTCTGCCAGTAGCTGGCAAACCCCTGATAGGTTCTGCGGCCGAGCAACAGCGTGTCCGCATCCCCCAGGAGTTCGTTTGCGCGCAGTTCGAACTCTTCGTCCGCGAGGTGCCAGTCGAGCTCGTCATTCTGGCCGGCCCCGAACCCGTCCAGAGAGACCATCTCTTGCAGGACTATCTTTCGCGCCGTCAATTCACCACCAGGGGCCTCACGCGGGATCGCGGGCCGAACTCCCGGGGGTTAGTACTGAGTGACTCGAGGAACCTCCTGAACATCTCGTAGAGAGACCAGTATGCCTTCCGGTCCCGCAGGCTCTTCATTATGGCAGCCGAACCCTCCTCCGCCATCACGATGAACTCCGCGGCCTGCTTCACATCTACGTCCGGTCTTACGTATCCCCCTGCCTGCCCCTTCCTGAGGTATCGCTCCGTCTCGTCTATCCAAAGAACCAGCAGGGCGCGAAGCTTGTCCCTGAAGAGCGGGTCTATGGGGGACATCTCCTGGGTCAGGTTGTTGAGGGGGCACCCCAGCGCAAGCTCCTCGTCGGAAGTCGCCTCCATGAGCCTCCGGAACCTTGTGGCCATCCCCTGGAGGGGGTTCCTGTAGGCCGACAGCGGCCTTATCCAGCGCTCGAGAATGAGGTCCTTCAGCACCTCGTCGGCGAGGGCGTACCCGAGGAGGTTCTTTGTAGGGAAGTGGTAGAAAAAGGCCCCCTGGGTCACCCCTGTCTTGTCGATTATCTCGGCGACGCTCGAGGCGCGGAAACCCCGTTTGTAAACCACTTCGAAGGCGGCCTCAAGGATCTCAGCACGGGTCTTCTCCGAGTCCCTCAACCTGGCCGGAACCTCCTGACCCGCTAATATAGTATTCGCTATGGTCCCATAGGCTCGCGCATTCGTCAGGGCCGGGTTCCCAAGACTTAAGTAGCCGCGCGAACATAGTGCGCACTATGTTTGGTGCCGGCTGCGGGAGAATACCAGGGAGGCGCGACCAGGTTGGGGCTGCTGGACTCTAAGACCGCCGTCGTTTACGGCGCCGGCGTTATCGGAGGCGCCGTGGCCAGGGCTTTCGCCCGCGAGGGAGCGGAGGTCTTCCTGGCGGGACGGAATCTGAAGTCGCTCCAGTCGGTATCGGATGGGATTGTCAAGGACGGAGGGGTCGTCGATGTGGCAACGGTTGACGCGTTGGACTCCGGCTCAGTGGAGGAACACCTGAAGAAGGTAGTCGCTGCCAGGGGGAAGCTCGATGTCTCCTTCAATCTCATCTCCACTGGCGTGGCGATGGGTTCGCGGTTGACCCAGCTGTCTGCGGACCAGTTCTCCAAGGCGGCGTTCAGTCGCACTCGGTCTTGCTTCATAACGTCGACGGCCGCAGCGCGCATCATGAGCAAGCAGGGGAGCGGCGTCATTCTTGCACTGACGGCGCCCAACAGCAGGCAGCCGCAGGGAGAGACCGGGGGGTTCAGCATCGACAACGCCGCGATTGAAGCCCTCTGCAAGCAGTTGGCTGTCGAAGCCGGTCCGGCGGGGGTCCGTGTAGTCTGCCTACGGACAGGAGCCACCCCCGAAAATCCCGTCCTCCCAGAGGTGTTCTCGATGCTGGCCGAAGCAAGAGGCATCACCACAAAGGAGGTGGAGGAGTCAGAAGTTGGACGAACGGCGCTGAAGCGCTTTCCCCTCGTCGCAGAGGTCGCCAATGCTGCCGTACTGATGGCCTCCGACTACGCAAGTGCCATAACGGCGACCCCCGTCAACGCCACCTGCGGGGAACTGGTAGACTAGATCCGATCTCCCTGCTGCGAATCATTAGACAGGCAGTCTCCAAGGGCGCGAATCTGTGCCGTGCACAGGAATCGTCTCGCCCCCGGGGGGGTTCTCCACGTCACTCGGCCGGTCCCTCGCTGTCTCCGCAGCCTGACGGCGGGCAATCCCCCCGCCGGCCCAAACAGATTGGCAGAGGCTTCTGTGCCTGCCGAAGGCCTGTTATCCCCTCAGGATGGGCGACGCCCTGTCCCCGCTAGGCGTATTATCAGCCGGTGCGGACTAAAGTCGTGAGAGATGACGGCAGACCTGAGCGCCGCGCCGCCTCGTCCAAGGAGACCCATCATCGTTGTCGGCGTAGTGGCGGTCCTGGCCGTGGCCGCTCTGACCATATACTTGGAGGTCGGGAATCGGCCTAGGTCAACGCCTTCCTCGTCCCCTGCCGGAACGGCCACCACCACTGTCACCTACCCATGTCCGTTTTCATCCACGACCCAAACGCTCACGACCACGGCGGGAAGCACCGGCTCCGCGGGCTCGGGCTACGGTCCTTTGCTTGGTAACTTCTCGGCTATGAACGTGGTCCTGTACGGCAACGGTACCAACGGGAAGTGGTTCGCATCGTCTAGCATGACCGTCCTAAACAGGAGCTCAACTCCCTCCGGTCCCGTCTACGAGGTCAACATAACCACCGAATCAGTCGGGCGTCGGGTCAACGTTTCTGAGACGCAGCGTGTTACAACGACAATCATTAGCCCAGGCAACTTCACGAGTGTTGGGTCCGAGCTGGCCAATGTTGCTGAGAATGGAAGCGTGGTTTCGATGATAAGGTCCAGCGGGAACTCATCGAGCCAGCCCCTGCCGCTGGCATTCTTTGCGCCCCTGCTCATGCAGGGCTACTCTCACCCAGGCAGTCGTGAAGTAAGCGCCTCCACCATCACGATTGGAACCACGAAGATGGCCGTTGCCAACTGGCAACTTCCCGCTTCAGTGGATGTCATAGTCCAAAATGGATGCGACGGCGAGGGTGCGACAAAAGTGACCCTGACCACTTCTCACGAGACGGTTCAGGCGGGCCAAGTTCCAGGGACCGATTTCACGCTCGTGACGCGATACGCCCTGACATATTCAATGCAATCGAACTCCACCAGCCCTTCCTCGTCGGAATTCAGCGTGACCGAAGAGGTCACGGGGTTCAACGTCGCCTAAGCGACCAGGTCGGTGGCTGCGCTCCCTCGGCGCAATGGGCGATGTCGAATGGAAGTTCGGGACCGGAGGGTTCGGGCGTCCTCGGGACTATGACTCGCTCGAACGGCCGGTAAGGGTGCCTCTGACGAGGACGTAGAGGCCCACTACGGCGATCAACACCAGACCCAAGAGACCTGTCTGGAGCGGGAATTCGGGGACTCCTCCTTGGCCGGAGGACGATGGACTGCTCGCCTGGGTCGTCGAATTGGCCTCTTGGGTCGAATGGGGGGGCGCCTGAGTGGTAATCGAGGCTGTGCTCGGAGTCGAGGACGCAACTGTAGAGGTCTGCACCGGTGCCACCGAAGTGGTGGTCGCCGGAGGGGCGGCGGTAGTGCTCGTCTGGGGCTGGGCGCCCAGCGACACGACGGATACCGTCTCCAGGCCTTCGTTCGAAACGAAGGCCTGATCTGTTCCAGAGTCATAGGCCACGTAGTAGTCGAAGTATCCAACGTTCACAAAAGACACCGACTTCGGGTTGCCGTCGGGGATTGTCGCCAGGCTTGCGGACTGCGCGTTTGTCACGAGCATCTCGGCCTGGGCCGGGTCGTAGGCGAGCCCGAACGGCAGGGTCTCGAGCGCAACCTGGCTCACTATCGCGTTGGTGCTGTCAGAGACCATGACGGCGTCATTGCCGCTGGCCACGTACACCTGGCTCGTCGCCGGGTCATATCCCACGCCCTGCGGCTGGTGGAATCCGCTGATGGTCGCCACAATGCCGTTCGAGGAGTCCGATATCACCGTGACCGAGTCGCTGCCGACGTTCGCCACGAACACCTCCCCCTTGGCGGAGTCGTAGGCAATGTTCTGCGGGGACGTCCCCACGTTCACCGTTCCGACCACGCTGTTGCTGTTGTCGGAGATCACGGACACCGTGCTGGAGCCGGAGTTGGCGACGAAAACCTCGCCCGCCCCCGAATCATAGGCCAGCCCGTACGGCGAGGTCCCGACGTTCACCGTGGCGACGACCGTGCTGGTGCTGTCAGAGATGACCGAGACCGTGTTGTCGTTCTTGTTGGCCACGAAGACTTCTCCCTTCGCCGAGTCGTAGACCGCGCCGTAGGGGTTATCCCCGACGGTGACGTTCATGATTACCTTGTCAGTGCTGTCCGAGATCACCTGGGCGAACCCTGGCTTTCGAGGGCCGTTGGGGTTGTCGGCTACGAAGACCTCTCCCCTGGCGGAGTCGTAGGCTACGCCCTCCGGGGTGCCGGCCACCTTTACCGTGGCTGAGACCGCTGGCGACGCCCGAACCACTTGGACGGAGGCCGCCTCGAAAACGAAAAGAGCCAAGACCGCGAGGCACGCCGCCGCGCGCAGATTCTTGTGAAGACGGGGGAGATTCACTGAAGAAATTTGCGCCCAAGGGCCGCAATTTAAGACTTGCTGGGCATCGGTCAGTTCTGGCCCCTTAGCCCTCGCTCGGCGGCAATATGGCTCCCCACTGCACACAGGATAAATACATTCGGCCTGTGCATCGTCGCAGAGGACCATTTGTCAGCCAACGACCGCCCCTCCTACAGGACGGTCTTGGCCAGGCGGAACTTCGTCCTGCTCCTGGGGGGAAGAGGGTTCTCCGACCTCGGCGACTACTTCGGAAACCTAGCCCTCTCCTGGCTCGTGTACAGCATAACGAGCTCTGTCTACAGCCTGGCGTTGACCTGGGTCGTCTTCTTGCTCCCCCGGGCGGTAGTGCGGCTGTACGCCGGGGTCTACGTGGACAGGTGGAACCGTCGCAGCATCATGCTGGGGACGGAATCGACCCGCGCGATCCTGTTCTGCATCATCGGGGCCGCGGTGCTGTACGGCCTTCCCTCGCCTCCCATGATCTACGCGGTGGCTGCGTCGGTGGGAGGGCTGGGCGCCTTCTTCGACCTGGCAAGCGACGCGCTGCTCCCCGCAGTCGTCGAGAAGGGCGAGCTCCTTACCGCCAACGCTCTCTTCAACGTCGTCTTCCAGGGGAACAGCATAATCGGGCCGACGCTGGCGGGGCTGGCAATCTACGCCCTCGGCACCGCCGTGCCATTCCTGATTGACAGCCTAAGCTTCGCAGCCCTCGTGGTGGCGCTCCTGTTCGTGACACTTCCGAGGTCCGCCCCCATGGGACGGCCCCCTCCCTGGACGAAACAGTTCATGGACGGGTTCAGGTACTTCAAGGGGAGAATCGAGTTGGTGATTGTCTCCATCCTCACGTCGGGGCTGAACTTCGGGCTCGGTGCCTTCTGGTACGTCTACGTCCTGGTGCTCGCCAGGAACGTCTTCAACGCGGGCCCGATTGGCTACGCCCTCTTCGGGGCCGTGAGTTCGGCGGGCTACCTCACCGGGACCGCATACATGGCCAGGAAGGGTCGCCTGACGCACAGGAGGCTCTCCGTGGTCTTCTCAATGCTCTTCGCGGGCGCGGGGGTCGCCCTCATCCCGTTGACCTCGAGCCTATGGGAGGCGCTCCTGCCGACGGGGCTGTTCGGCCTGGCCCTCCCCTTCTCCGACATCATCCTGACCACCTACTACCAGGAGACGGTCCCGAAGGACATGCTGGGAAGGGCACTGGGGTTCAGGCGCTTCATCGACTACGTCACCGCGCCCGTAAGCATCATCTTCGGAGCCCTGGCGGTCTCCTGGGTGGGCGTGCTGGGCGGGATACTCATCTCTGGCCTGGTAATGCTGGGGTGCGGCGTCGCGGGATTGGCCTCGAGGCCACTCCAGAGGCTAGACAAGGTGCCCGCGCCCCTGGCAGTGGCTCCATGACCTGGCGCCGCTCCGGGCGCACTCAAAGGAGGCAGGAGAGCGCAAATGGCCTGTGGCCTTCACGAGGCCCACCCCGGGGCCCGGGCCGGAATGCTGCAACCCTCGAAGGTTTTAAGAGCATCAACGGGCCTCAAGCCGTCAACACACATGAAGAAAGCGTGCTTCGCTGTCACTCTTCTTGCGCTTGCTTTGCTTTCCCCCAGTTCCCTCTTCGCGACTCCGGTTCAAGCCCACTCCGCATCCCGGATTGACGTGGCTCCGGACATTCGAGCCGTGCCCCTGCCCGGGTCGGCGGCCGGGTTCTTCTGCCCCACGATCGTCGGCGCCGACCAGTCGATCTGCAGCGAGGACTGGGCCGGCTACGCCGTGACGGGCGCCGACGGCAGCGTGGCATCTGTGAACGGCTCCTGGGTGGTCCCTCAGGTAAGTTGCTCGGGGGTCTCGTCGACGTTCGCCTCCTTCTGGGTCGGGATTGACGGAGCCATACTCAATTCAAGCACGGTCGAACAGGTGGGAACGGACTCCGACTGCCAGTTCGGCTCTCCCGCGTACTACGCCTGGTACGAATTCTATCCGAGCCCCGCGGTGGCCATCGTCTCCGTCAGCGTGGCCCCCGGCGACCTGATGACGGCGAGCGTCAGCTACAGCAGCTCCGCCAGGGAGTTCACGACCTCGATCGAGAGCAGCGGAGGCGGCGCGAACTCCACCTCGCAGTCAGCGCCCGGCGCCCTCAGGAACTCGGCCGAATGGATCGCGGAGAGGCCCTCGGACTGCTCGTCGTCCGCGTGTATCTACACCACCCTGGCTCCCTTTGGCACGGCCAGTTTCGGCCCCGGCTTCACCAGGTCGAACAGCACCGATTACGCTACCCTTGGCGAGACCACCGGGCCGATCTCAAAGTTCTCGACCGTGGCCATCACGATGGTCGCCGGCGACGCCGGGCCCGTAATCGCGCAGCCCACTCCGCTGTCGGGCGACGGCGCAAGCTTCCAGGTGAACTCCAGCGGGACCGTCGTCGCGCTCACCTGCGCCCCCGACCGTGTGACGGTAGGGTCGCCTACCTTGTGCAAGGCTCAGGTGGTAGGGATCTCCCCGGAGGGGACGCTGTCCTCGCCCGCCCCCACCGGGAGGGTCACCTGGAGGTCCAACGAGACCGGCACGTTCTCGAGCGTCTCATGCAGGCTCTTGAGCGGCGCGTGCTCTGTGAGATACACGCCGGCATCCGCTGGCTCCCCTGTCGCCGTCTCGGCCAGCTACGGAGGGGACATCAACTATCGACCGTCATCGGCGAGCTTCTCGGTCGCCGCAACCCAGATGACGCCGAAGATTTCGGTCACCTGCGCCCCTGCCCTCACCAGGGCGGAGTCTACCAAGCTAGCCAGGTGCACGGCAGTGGTGACCGGCTTCTCGCCGACGGGCGCCGTGACCTGGTCGCAGTCTGGGAGCGGGTCGGTCACATTTGAGGGCAACAGATGCGTCTTGAGCGATGGCCGCTGTTCCGTGTCGCTGGCTGGCGTCACCGCGGGTGCAGTCTCGGTCAACGCGACGTACGGCGGCGACCAGAACAACGCACCGAGCTCGAAGTCCGGGAGGTTGACCGTCGGGACGGCCAAGACGACCCTCTCCGTATCCTGCACGTCGACGTCCTTGGCGCTCGGCACCCCCGCAAGATGCACGGCGACCTTGACAGGCTACGCGGGCGCGGTGGCGGGAGAGAACATCACCTGGACGAAGGTGTCTGGCCTCGGAGGGGTCTCGCTCTCCTCCTCCAGCTGCACGCTGTCGTCGGCGGGCGCATGCTCCGTCACGGTGACCGGGGTGTCGTCGCCAAGCGTCAGGGTCAGGGCGGCATACGCTGGAGACTCGAACAACGCCGGCAGCTTCGCAACAGTCACCTTCCGCGTGGCTTAGCAAGTGAAGAAGAACTCGGCCCGGGGCAGCAGAAGTGGAGAGGTCGCTTCTGGGCAGCCGAGCCCAACGATTAAGTAACGAATTCGTGCGGCGGGGGTCATGCGACGGGACCCCGTGGCGGCCATCCTCTGCGGGGGTCGCGGCGAGAGGCTGAAGCCCCTCACGGACTACTTCCAAAAGGCGATGGTGCCGATCGGGCCCAAGAAGCTCCCCCTGCTCTCCTACATAATCAGGCTCATGACCCACCACGGCATCTCGAGGGTCGCGCTCCTCACGGGATACAAATCGGAGGACATCAGGCACTACTTCGGCGACGGCTCCGAATCTGGGGTCGCGATGACGTATTCCGTCGATAGGAAAGGGTCCAAGGGGAGCCTCAACGCGGTGGCCAACGCCCTGAGGAACGGGGCCATTCCGAGGTGCGACGAGCTGCTGGTCTACTACGGGGACGTGCTCACCGACCTCGACATTACGGCACTGCTCTCGCTTCACAGAGGGAAGAAGGCGGACGTGACCCTGGTCCTGGCCAAAGGGTACCAGATACCGGTGGGAACTGCGGAGGTTAAAGGAGGGATGGTCACAGCTTTCAGGGAGAAACCGACCCTGGATTTCAACGTGACCACCGGCTGCATGGTCGCAGGGCCGAAGGCGATGGCATTGATGAAGAGGGTGGCGGGGGGAGATAACACGGACCTGATGACCCACTTCATCCCCAGGCTGCTGAGCAACGGGGGCAAGGTCGCCGCCTACTACACGGGCCAGGAGTGGTTCGACGTCGGCACCATTTCCAGCCTCGAGAAGCTCAACGATGAGCTGCTCAGGCATCCGCTGAGCTTCCTGGACTAGCCCCGGCGGGCGACGGATGCCATCGCAGAGCCAGGCGGGCGCGCTCTGCCGGTCAGGATTTCAGGGGCTCCCGGGCGCCAGGACCACCACCTCGCCGGTCATCCATGGGTGGTATACGCAGTAGTATTCGTACGTCCCGGGGCTGTCGAAGGTGAAGGTGAAACTCCCCCCGGGAGGGATCGGCCCTGAGTCGAAGATTCCCGTCCTTGAGGTCACGGAGTCGTACGAGATTGAGCGGCTCTTCCACGTCACCGTGCTGTTGACCCCCAGGACCACGCTAATCTGCCGAGGGCTATACTGCCACGAGACCGGGGTCTCCGAGATCATGACGGTCGAAGCGCCCGTCATCTGGGAACGGCCCGCAGCCAGGGCGACGGCGGTGAAGCCGAAGTAGACAAGGGTGGTCGCCAGCAGCACAAGGGTGAGCGCGGGCGCGGTCCAGCGCGGCACTCGAAGCCTGTCGACGGGAGTCTCCCTCCTCGTCTGAACGGGCTGGTCTCCCGAAAAGCCCCCGAGCCACGCCGGGTTCCTGGCGAGGAGATAGACGACCCCGACGATTAGGGCGGGACCGGTGAGCAGCAGCGCCCACCCGGCTATGTTCTGGTCTGCAACCGAGTAGAACGAATAGACCTGGCCCGTCCAGGGGGCGACGAGGGCGAACGCGTATCCCATGTGCCCGAAGAATGCTGCCATCAAGGCCCCTATCTTGGCTGAGTCCGAGAGCTGCTGGATCCATGATCCGGCGAGCAGGCCCGCTCCGAAGAAGGAGAGGTGCTCCAGGGCGTGGATGCCCGGGTTGAGGACGGCGGCGTCCCAGGGGACCGGGAGGTGCCAATAGACGATGGCGGAGGTGGCTGCCAGCAGCGACCCCCACGCGGCCCACCTCCTGGGCCTGACTGCCCGCGCCCTGAACAGAGGGTAGGCCACAAGCACTCCGGAGACTATCAACAGGACGTGCTGAAGCATGTGAGTCGCGAGGTCCACTTCGGAGACGTCGTCGAAGAGGGGGAACGCTGCGGAGAAGAGGAACAGCGCGAAGCCGAGCAGAGGCGTCGACCGAAAAGCGGCTTTCACGGTGGAAGCTGCCATCGGGGGCTCGTCGAACCGGGCCTCCTTAATTAAGCTGGGATGGCCCTCGAAGCCTTGCGGCGGCGCTTCGCCCCTCGACACCTGCCGGACAGACCAAGTTAACTTGATTAGGCGAATTTCCGGGGCGGCGCCTCTTCCCTGTCTGGACCGTCCTAATGCGACGGTCGGAGCCGCGCCTGCTGCTTCACGTCGAGTTCCTTCTCCGCCTGTCTGCTTCCAGCCTGTAGCCGAAAGAGACCGAGAAGCCGATCACGCTCAACGCCATGGCCAGCACTATGAGCAGCGCGACGTAAGACGACCATGCTGCCAGCCAGGCCTGCGGGTCCACCCCCAATGGGAATGCCATTATGACGGATGCGGGCGAAATGAGGATGACCGCGAGAAACGTCAACGCATCTATCGTCCGGGCCTTCCACATGAGGCGAGACACGCCGCCGTCCGTGTGTGAACCTTGTTTATCCGCTGAAACCACGCCTGACCACTCAGCTGCTGACCGAATCCTCTAGTGATTCGCCTGCAATTAACCTTGGCTGCCTTAGACGCTCTTCCGGACGGCGCAGCGAATCCTGCCTCGTCCTCGACCGCGACGCAAGCGTGGAGGCTGTCAGTCAGGGCCCGGACTTGAGTTGCGACCGCCCTCCCTCGAGTCAGATTCTCATTAGAAAGTCATTCGACTGTTTCAACGCGCTGGACTTCTGTTTGTGTCGGGTGCCGCACCGCTTCAGGTGGCGGACGTACTTCTTGGGGCTGATTAGCTTCCCGCACTTCGGGCAGACAGGCATGGCCGGTGACTTCCGGCCCATTCAGATACACTTTACTGAGGTGTGACGGCCAGCTGGGGATGGGCGCGGCGAGCAGGCTCCTGGCAGTCCGGCGACGGGCGGCCTCCGGTCTCTTTCGACGGAGAGACACAATGTCAAGCCCGAGCCGCGGCGACGCGGGCATACGCTCCTCTTTTCGCGCGACTAGCCCTTCTGGGCCGAGAGCGGTTCTCGTCAGAAGACGGCGCCCGCATTCCTTGAACGCCCGCCATTGCTACCTGCGCGCGAGTCTCTTCTCCCGCCATTCGTGACCTCCGTCGCAGCGATAGTAGACTGTCAGTACCTGCCCATCAGACACCGAACGGACCCGCGACACCCTAAGTTCCCCGCACTTCGGGCACATCTCGACCATGCGGCTCCGAGTGGCTGGGCGACAGATAACCTGTCCCCCGGGACCGGGGCGATTGGGGGGAGTCTATTCTGAATGTTCTCCGCGTGCCCTGGCAGCGGCTCGAGTCCCGAAGAAGCGAGGCGGCCGGAGGCGGCAAAGCTTCACACCGGCCCTCGTGAAGAGCTCTCCCCGCGCTTGCCTGCTTGGTCCAAGCCCTGCGTCGTGAATCATCCATGAAAGGTTAAACGGCTACTACCGATGCAGCAACCGGGCGCCTTGAACCTGCGCGATGGCCCTACAGTCCAGTGGCTCCTTCGGTCAACCGAGCCCTCGGTACGGTATCTCACGATGACGGAACTCCTGGACGGGCGCACTGACTCACCGGAGGTAAAGAACACCCGGAAGCTCATTCCTACGGGTCCTAGGGTCCGCGCACTATTCAAGGGGCAGCGAGGCGACGGTGGCTTCGGCGGCCATCCGTATCAGAAGTGGACCGGCGCACATTGGCGTCTTGTGTCTCTCGTCGAACTGGGAATCACTGGGGAGAACCGGCATGCGGTGAGTGCGACCGAACCGGTCCTGAAATGGCTGCTGAGTGAATCTCATCTCAAGAACGTCCCTAGGATCAACGGCCTGTATCGAAGATGCGCGTCTCAGGAAGGAAACGCGTTGGCTGTCTGCAGTCGGTTGGGGATGGCCGGCGACCCCCGGGTGGTCAGACTGGCAGAGTCCCTTGTGGAATGGCAGTGGCCCGATGGCGGATGGAACTGCGACAGGAGAGAGGAAGCTTGGCACTCGTCTTTCAACGAAAGTCTCTCCACGCTGTGGGGTCTGACCGAGTTTCATCGGGCCGGCGGGGACGCAGGGTCGTTGAGAGCAGCAAGGAAGGCATCCGAGTTCTTTCTGAAGCATCGACTCTTCCGCTCCTGCCGTACGGGGGAGGTACGCCCGCCTGAGACATTCCACTCCCTCGTCTACAGGGCGGTCCATCCGTGGACGGCTCTTCACTATCCCCTGTACTGGCACTACGACGTCCTGCAAGCACTGCTGGTGCTCTCGCGAGCGGGGACCCTCCACGACCCGAGGACCAAAGACGCGCTCGACCTGGTCGAAGCCAAGAGGGGCCATGACGGTTCTTGGCGGCCGGAAGCCTACTACTGGGCCCTGCAGCGGAAGCCGACCAAGAAGAAGGTCTCGAACCTCGACGTTGTAGACTGGGGACGGAGCGGGCCCAACGAGTTCATGACGCTGAACGCTCTCAGGGTGTTGAAGGCCGCGGGCCGGTTCTAGCGCCATCGGCGCGCCCGACAGCGACGCAGCATTGTCAGGCCTCCGTTCGAAGTCTCGGGCACGTCGTCTAGATGGGGTCCCAGGTCGTGTCGGGTGCGCGGCGACCCTGAATGGGACTCGCTTGTCACTCCGCGCATCCCGCTGGGCCGGCCACAGCCTGCCGGCGACTTTTCCGGCTTACCTCGCAGATCGGGCCTTCTTGAGAACAGAGTTGACGACCGCCGACTTGGCGTCCGCATAGTTCTGAGTGTACTTCCAAGTCTTGCTCGCGAGATCCCGCTTGGTCCTCAGGTAGAGGTCTCTGTCTTCGCCATGAGTGCGGAGCCAGTCCCTAAAGACCAGCATTCTCTCGATTTCGGCGTCGCCGCGACTGAAGACGTGCAAATTGACGTCAGCGTCCGGGCCCTTGAACAGCCTGTGTTCGTGCCAGGTCGGCTCTCTCACTCGGAGGACGTAGCCCACCGACTCCAGTTCCGGAACGTACGATTTCTCATCCGGCGTCCTATCGACCACCAGGAGAATGTCGATAATCGGTTTCGCCGCGAGGCCAGGCACAGATGTCGAACCCACATGTTCTATCATCAGCGCCTTGTCCCCCAGTACCGAGCTGATTCGTGCCTGCTCTTTCGCGAAGATCGCGGGCCAGTCGGCGTCGTACTCCGACAGGACGACCGGGCCGTTCAGCCGCTTGGGAGGAGCTCCGACCGCCACGTGTTCGATCTGTTCGTCCGTCATCGGAGGGGGAAGATCCTCCGGCGTTCCTCCGCTTTCGGCCATCGTTTGCAAGTAGCTTGAGCCCGTGAATAAGACTTGCGACAAGGCCGGCCACCTTGCCACCCGCTTCCGTAGGGCCTGCGCCGCTCTTTTCTCGTCCTCAACGGCCAGCGCGGGCTCAAGTGTGCCCCCCCATCGCCATGGCTACACTGAAGGGGAGCCGGAAGAATCCTTGTCTTCAGCATCAGTCCAATCGGCTAGTCATCGTCGGAACCGGCGACCATTCCTACGGTGCCGCAAAGTGCTCCGACTACTTCCGAGAGGCGACGGTAGCTGAGGGTCGAAGGTACGTCGGAAGCTTGGTGGTAGTTGGGGTTCGAAAAGTTTCCTCCGTCAGTGACCATGATCGCTGGGATCCCTGCTTGCCAGAATGGAACATGGTCGCTGCGACGGAACTGTTTCACGAGTCTTGGCGAGAGTAGCTGAAAGAACCTGCCGACGAGAGGAAGATTTGCGAGGTCGAATCCGCGTTCGCCGCCTGCGTCCCTCACCACCCGCCCCTGATCATCCCGTATTCTCCCAAAGTCGAAGACAAGAGTGGAGGGACTGCGATCAGCAAGACTGCCATTACCAGCACGGAGACGAAGACGACCGTGTTCCTCTGAGGCCCGGCGAGGGTCGTCGCCTTCGTAAGCCCCAGTGCAGCGGTTGAGAGTATTGAAGCCTGCAGGACGAACAGGTTGGTCAACGGCGTTCCCTTCAGGACGTTCAGGGACTGGTACTCTATCCAGAAAGGCTGCAGGACGCAGACTGCGATCACCCAGACCAGCACGATGGCGGAGCCCAGGAGCAGCGTATCGACCAGGGAGACTGGAATAGAGAACGAGGGGCCTCTGCGTGAATAGGCGAGAACCCTCCACGCGAAAACCGAGATAAGGAGAACCGATAGACCTACCAACGCTACCTCTCCTGGGCCGAGGAGTCCGCCGCCGACCGATCCCAGCAGTAGGCCGGAATTGGTCCACGGCAGCGGAAGTATGGTCTCGCCCTGGAATCGCAAGCCGGTGGACAGAATCCTGAACATCTGATTGAGCAGGAGCAGAGAACCATATGCGCCGGAGACCAGCAGGATGTCCCGCCTCGCCCTTGCTTGCCCGCCTTCCTCCGTTTCGCCTTCTGGATCAGAGCCTGCCACTATTCCCCACTTTGACCTTGGCGCTCGCCCGTCGCCATAGGTCGCGCCATTTAGCCGTTGGTGCGGCCTCACGGAGTCGCGGCAGAACTGCATGCCTACCCGCTGACTCATGCTGTTCCCGGCGGGGGTACTGGTCCATGACGCAACAAGCTCTCAGGCGGAGCTGGAGCATCGTCTTCGGACCGCCTCTTCCCCGAATCCTACCTGTACTGACATTCATCACCAGTGTTGCGCCCATCTGGGAGAGGGACTCGACTCCGGCCTCCCTGGCCGGCGTCGGATTGGACTGCCTCACGAAGTGGTGGGAGTTCACCCACGTCTGAGATGTTTCGGCAGCAAACTGTTTTTACGTCGGAGGCCACCCGGCGAACTCAATTGACCGAAGGTGCGCGTAGACTCGCGGCCATCATGTTCACAGACATGGTCGGGTACACGGCCCTGGGGCAGAGAAACGAGTCTCTTTCACTCGCGCTGGTTGAGGAGCAAAGGAAGGTCATCAGGCCGATCCTGTCTAGGCACGGCGGGAGGGAGGTGAAGACCATAGGGGACGCATTCCTCGTCGAGTTTCCGAACGCTTTGGACGCAGTGAGATGTGCCTATGACATCCAGAGGGCGGCGAGAGAGTTCAACATATCCCTCCCCGAGGAGAAGAGAATCCGCCTTAGGGTGGGGCTCCACCTGGGAGACGTCGTCGAGTCGCAGGGAGACATTTCCGGGGACGCGGTAAACGTCGCGTCCAGGATCGAGCCGCTGGCGGAGGACGGAGGCGTGTGCATCACGCGCCAGGTCTTCGACCAGGTGAAGGGCAAGTTCGAGCTTCCCCAGGAAAGCCTGGGACCGAAGGTCCTCAAGAACGTGAGTGAGCCATTGGAGGTGTACAAGGTCGTGATGCCCTGGGAGCAGTCGCCCCGAACAGCGGCCAGCGCATATCCGACCAACAGGGTCGCGGTCCTTCCCTTCGCCAGCTTCAGCCCCGACCCCAATGACGCGTTCTTCGCCGACGGGGTCACTGACGAGATCATATCCGCGGTAGCTGGGATCAGCGGTCTCAGCGTCATCTCCAGGACTTCGGTCGTGGGCTACAAGGGGACCACGAAGAAGGTCGAGGAGATTGGCAGGGAGCTGAGGGTGGGCTCGATACTCGAGGGGACGTTCAAGAAGGCCGGGAACAGGATACGGATCACTACGCAGCTCATCGAAGTTGCAGGCGACCGGCACCTCTGGGCCCAGAACTACGACAGAGACTTGGACGACGTGTTCGAGGTCCAGAGCGACGTCGCCAAGCAGGTGGCGGAGGCGCTACGTGTCAGAATTCTCTCTCCCGAATTGGTGCGCATAGAAAGGAAACCAACGGAGAGCACGGCCGCCTACGCTCTCTACCTAAAGGGCAGGTACCACTGGAACAAGCGAGGTGTGGAGGACCTCAAGAGAGCCTTGGAGTACTTCGAACTGGCCGTCCACGACGACCCCGATTTCGCATTGGGCTTCGTCGGCATTTCCGACTGCTACTTGGTGCTGCGCTCCAACTGGGGGGTCGAGCCCGAGCAGGGCCTCGAGAAAGCCAAGGCGGCGGCGGACAGGGCCCTGGAGCTCGACTCTGGACTGGCCGAGGCACACGCGTCAAAGGCGTTTCTCCTCATGGTCGGTTACGATCATCGACGCGCGGAGCAAGAGTTCAGGAGGGCAATCGAGCTGAAGCCCAGCTACGCCATGGCCCACATGTGGTACTCAATGCTGCTGCGCAGCCAGATGAGGTGGGACGAAACCCGAAGTGAGATCGAGACGGCCTTGGGGCTCGACCCGCTGTCACCTATCATCAACGACAACTACAGCGACTACCGTTTTCACATTGGAGACTTCGCCGGAGCGGTCGAGCACTACAGGAAGGCCATCGAGCTAGGATACGTTGCCGGGCATGAGGACCTTGCGACGACCTATGGCATGATGAAGAGATTCGACGACATGAAACGCGAGCTTGCCGCTTGGGTTGAACTTGTCAAGGACTTCGTGCCACTGGCGAGACTGATTGCAGATGCGACCGTCGCCTACTATACGGACGACAAGAGAACGGTCGCTCGGCTCCTCCCCGAGCTGGAGGCCCACTTTCAAGAAGACAGGGGACCGCTCGCCTTCCAAATCGGCGTTCTCCACTTTCTCCTCGGCGAGGATGCCAGAGGGTTCGAGTGGCTGGAACGCTCCTACACCAGAAAGGAACTAGTCATGCTGTTCATCAAGGTAATGCCACACCTGGACGGAGTTCGCACCGACGCAAGGTATCTCGACTTCGTGAAGAGGCTCGGCCTGGACTAAGGAAGCTCGCGACCAAAGGATCCGCTCAGAAAATCAGGCGTAACCCACCGATTTCGAACTCTCGCCATTGGGTTTGGGTCCATGCCGCACACTGATCTGGTCGATTCTCTCCCGAATTGCATTCGGGCCCATGTTGGGCACCTCCACTTTGCGACTCTCCTAGGGCCTTCAGAATATCGGCTTGGAACGGGCTCGCCCTGGTAAACAATAACTGGGGAGCGACACGGGCCCCGGCCAGATGATCTCGTTCATCGAACTTGTCGGACTGTTCGCTGGGTTCTTCGTCTCGCTGGGGCTTGTCCCGCAGATCCTGAGGGTCCTGAAGCTCAAGAGCGCCCAGCAGATCAGCCTGCTGTTCACCCTGCTGTCGCTAGGAGGCACGGCGCTCTGGCTCGTCTACGGCGTCCTGCTGAGTCTCATTGCAGTGGAGTTCTGGAACGGGGTCAACTTCATCCTGTACGTGACTCTGCTGGCTGTGAAGCTGAAGTTCGGGATGCGGCGCATCATCCTTAACTAAGACGGCGCAGCTTGCGCCAAACTTGCGTCCGGCCCGCGACAAGCTGTTCGACTGGATCCTAAGCAACCAGCGGTCGTGCAAATACAACCTCACCTCCAGCGGCCTGGCTGAACCGGACCTGCGGGCCATGGGGATCGACACATCCTACCAGTCATACGCTGCGGAGAAGGGAGACCTCGAGATGGCCTTCGCCGAGGAGGTCGCCAGGGCTTACGGGGTCGAGCCGGGGAACGTGGTCCTCACTGCGGGCGCCTCAGAGGCGATCTTCCTGGTGTACTCTGTCTTAGGGGACGGAAGGAGGGCCGTGGTCCCCCTTCCCAACTACCCGCCGATGTTCACCGTCCCCCAGGCCCTAGGGGCGAAGGTGACCAGCTCGATGAGTCACTCGGGGAGGGCCATCATAGGACTGACCGACCCCAACAACCCCACGGGGCAGAGCCTGGACGCCGGGGCAATCGAAAGCGTGATCGACGCCGGCAGGAAGACAGGAGCCACGGTCTTCGTCAACGAGACGTATCGGGAGTTCACGTTCCCAGGAAGGCCCCGGACTCACTTCGGGCGGGGCCCGGACATGGTGACCTGCAGCACCATGACCAAGTTCTACGGCCTCGGAAGGCTGCGCGCCGGCTGGATCCTGGCGAGCAGGAAGCATGCCCGCCAGCTCCTTTACGCGAAATGGGCCGCCAGCGGCCACGATTCCGAGTATTCCCTTTGGATAGCTGCCCAGGTGCTCAGGAGGAGGCAGAGGTTCGTGGAACGCGCCCGTCGCATCCGCTCGGCGAACGTCGAGCTCGTCCGCAGGTTCCTGAGAGACACCGACGGGGTGTCTGCGGAACTGGGGGCGGCGCCGTTTTGCCTCGTGCACTATTCGAAGGGCCCTTCCTCATTCCAGCTCGCCAAATCCATTCTGTCCAAGACGGGGGCTCTCGTCGGGCCGGGCGACTTCTTCGGCGCTCCGAAGGCGTTCAGGCTGTGCTTCACGGGGGAGAATGAGAAACTCAAGATGGGGCTTGAGGCCCTGACGGGATTCTTCGGCCGGCATACCGGCTAGAGCAGGTTCACGACAAATCCGAGGATGAAGCCAAGGAACACGCCCGCGTACGCGACTCCAAGTCTCCCGGAATCGGGGACTCCAAGCAGGTTCCTAAGCATGGGGAGGATGACATAGAGCATTGTGCCGACTGCAAGCCCGTAGAATATCAGGTCGAAGGTGGTCGTGTTGTAGTAGAATCCGACGGCCCCGCCGAGTATCGTCGGAAGCCCCCCGACAAATAACGCTCCAGCGATCACCCCGCCCTTCCCCTCGGTCGAGCCGAGGAAAGGCGATGCGATGGGAAACCCTTCGGTCGTGTTCTGTAGCACGAACCCCACCAGCACGACCAGCGCGGCGCCTGTGATCCCGATCCCCGCGCTCACGGACCCGAACAGCAGCCCTTCGGTCAGGTTCTGGAAGGCTATGCCCAGCGCGATGATGAAGGCGAGATAGGTCGGCGTCATGGTCGCCTTCCTCCTCTGCCCTGCGAGGAAGAGCGCGAAGAACCCCATGGCCGTCGACACTGTGAATATCAGGTCGTAGACTGGCGAGGAGCCGTAATTGTAGAGAGAGCCGTTGTAAAGGGACCCGGCGGCATCGAGGAACACGTCCCCTATCAGGAAGACGAGGATGCCTATCGCGACCGCGTTCAGGAGGGTCGTCCTCCTGTGACTAAGGTTCTTGCTCAGCACCAGAGGGAGCGAGAGGTAGATCGAGAGTCCCATGACCGCCGAAAGCAGGAGCGTCTCCGTGAATGCAACCATCCGGGTGAGGTATAACATATGTAATATTTATTAGAATCGGTGTTTAGGAACCGCTGTCAACGCTGTTACAAACAGGAGTCCAGAACTTTGCTAAGATCAGGCGCTGCACGTCAGGCCGACCGGCTGGCGAGCGAGGAACGGCTGATTCCGGTGATCAGGGCCGCGCTTGCGATGAGGCTCGCCGACAAGGGCTTCAGGCCGTCGGAGATAGCGCGGACGCTGAAGGTCACCCAGCAGGCCGTGGCCCAGTACCTCGGTGGGAAGAGGGGGAAGGGCGGCAAGGAGATTCCGAAGCTCGACAGCCTGGTGGGCCCGTTCGCCGAGAGGCTCGCAGAGAGGATTCGTGCCGGGGGAGCCGTCGAGATGGCGGAACTACTCGAAACGGCCAGCCAGGTCATCGTGATGAACAGCGGTCTGGCATACGAAGGCCACGACACCACGGAGGAGCCGAACGGCGCGTCGCTGGCTCTCCTCAGGGGGAGGTTGCAGCTGGAGCTTGACGCCGCGGAGGAGTACCTCGAGCTTGCCAACAGGACCTCAGACGAGTACACGAAGCTTCTCTTCAGGATGATCGCGGCGGACAGCATCAGGCACGGCGACGTCGTCTCCCAGCTGATCTCATGGCTTGAAAAGGGTGGCAAGCTCGGAGGCAGCATTCCTGACGGGGCTATCCTGGAGAGGATACTCGCGCTGGAAGATTCGGCCAACGAAGCGAGCCTCACGAAGGAGGTCCCCGTTGACCATCCCGTCGCCCGCCTTCTCCTCAGATGGATAGACATCGACGAGAGCAAGCACGACAAGATGGTGCGCGGGTTGATCTCCATCAGGGAGCAAGGATTGAAGTCGCTTCGATGATTCGTCCATCCGGCGCCGGGGTCGAATCGTGGTCCCGCTCAAATCGGGTCAGGGGCTACGGCTCCTAGCCTGGCGGCGAAGGCGAACGCGACGTTCTAGGTCGCTTTGGTGTCCAGCCCTGCGACCCCGATGATTCCTGCCTCGGTCGGCTGGGCATCAGCTTCAGTCTCCTCCCTCCGTCCCATTAGCAGGGTCCACTCCTTGCGCCGCAGCTAAATCGGGCCGAGGGTTCTCCACGGCTGATGAAAGGGTGGCTGTTCGACCTCTACCCAGGAGACCCTGGCGAGATGGTCGTCTGGGCCAAGACCGAGGAAGGCGGGACGACGAGAATCACCGACAGGTGGGCCCCTTCGATTTACATCGCGACCGACGTCAGGTCGGACCTCGACATGCCCCTGCAGGTGACGGCTCCCGACCTCGCCTGGACCAGGGAGGTGAAGAGGTTCGAGAGGGTCACCGACCTGAAGAAGTCCGTCGTCGTCGAAGCGAAGCTCAAAGACCCCAGGAAGGCCCTGCAGGTCGCGGGCAGGATAGAGGCCATGGGCCCCTTCGGGAAGTTCAGGCTCTACAACGTGGACGTCCCGCCCAACCAGAGCTACCTCTACGAGCACGACGTCTTCCCGCTGGCCTTCTGCGACGTGACCAAGGTCGGGGACCGCCTCGAGTGGGACCTCCTCGACGACGTCATGGCCTACGACTACGCCCTCCCCCCGCTGACCTGCCTGAAGGTGGACGTCAGCGTGGCGAAGGAGGGGAAGGTCCCGCGGTTCACCGACAAGATCCGAGAGATCACGCTTGAGAGCGGCGGCACGACAATGGCGGTCGACGGGGAGGGCGAGGCGGACAAGCTGCTGGGCCTGGTCAGGGAGGTGAAGGCTGCCGACCCAGACTTCGTCCTGACGACCGACGGTGACACCTTCCTCCTCCCCTACCTGGTCAAGCGCGCCGAGGCTAACGGGGTCGCGGACCGGCTCACCCTCGGCAGGGACGGGACCCCCCTGAGGCTCCCCGCCAAGGGGGGGAGGTCCTACTTCAGCTACGGGAGGATCCTCTACAAGCCCTCCCCCATGAAGCTCTACGGCCGGGTCCACATAGACGTCAACTCCTCCTTCGCCTACTCGGAGGCGGGGTTCCAGGGGCTCTTCGAGCTGAGCAGGGACTGCAGGATGCCCATGCACACCTCAAGCAGGGCGAGCATAGGCAAGGCCCTGTCGAGCCTCCAGTTCTACCACGCCTACAAAACCGACCTCCTCGTCCCGTGGAAGCCCACCCTGGCGGAGCACTTCAAGGACAGGAACGAGCTCATGATTGCGGACAGGGGGGGTTTCATCTTCGAGCCCAAGGTGGGGCTGCACGAAGGAGTTGGAGAGCTAGACTTCTCCTGTCTCGCCAAGGATTCGAACGTGATAACAAGAGAGGGGGAGAAATCTGTCTCTGAGGTGAAAGAAGACGAAGAAGTATTCACCCCATTTGGCTGGCAGAAGGTATCAGGGGTCCACGAATATCGCATTAACGAGAAGGTAATCAAGCTCTTCCTCGCCGACGGAAGAAAAATTACATGTACTGCTCATCACAAATTCCCCGTTCTCGTGAGAGATGTTTTTGAAGAAAAGACAGCAAGCGCAATTCGCAGAGGAAACAAGCTCATCGTAGTCGACCCGCTGCCAGTCTATCAAAATCATGATCTTGCTTGCCTGTTCGGCGCGTTCACCGCAGAGGGCGGCCGTCTGCGAAGAGACCAACAATATTTCGACAAATCCAGAGAAAAGACACGTGTCTCCCATCAGTACAGGATTGAATTCAGCATTGACAGACACGAAACCGATTTCCACAATTTCATTGTGGAAACACTGTCCAAAACCTATCCAAACGTGTACATCTATACTCGGGCAAAGCGAGGAAGCAGCGGCATTACTCTAGTGATTGCTCAGAAAGCCGTCGTGACAGATTTCTTGTCAAGATATGAAGCTTTCATTGCCAACGAGAACCACAGTGGGGACGAAAAGGCATCATTTGTGCGAGGTTTCTTCGAGGGTGATGGAGGTGTCAACAAGAAGCGGAACACAGTCCAATGCAATCAGTCGTCCAAGAATCACTCCAAACTAGAGTTAGTGTGCAAATACCTGCGTGAGCTGAGCATTGCACATCGCGTTGGGAGGTACGTCAACAAACAAGGGTTTTCTTCGTTTCCCATCGACTTTCTCGAGCTATCTGGTTTGGAAGCTATCGTTAGATACTATACTCAAATCGGTTTCATTTCACGGAATAAACAACAGGGTCTGCGCCAAGCCATACTGGTTCGCATAAGGAAGGCCAAGAATTATCCGAAACCCCGTTTGGGATTGTATGCAAAGGCGCGAAAGAACAACGCGCTATCTTTCATACATGAAACACATGTGGTGGAAAAGGAGGCTCTTGATTACGGCGGTTATGTCTACGATCTGACTTTGGAATGGACGGAGTTCCCCTACTACTTCGCAAATGGTATACTTACTCACAACAGCCTGTATCCAAACATCATGCTGAGAAAGAACATCTCGGCCGAGACCGTCCAATGCGAGTGCTGCCCCGACTCCCCGAACAGGGTCCCGGAGCTCGGCTGGAACGTCTGCGAGAGGCGG
>DASPOB010000004.1:0-5536 GCA_035626235.1 Nitrososphaerales archaeon
CGACGGGGGCGAGACGGACATGGATCTCGGGAACTATGAGCGGTTCCTGAACAGGGACATGACGAAGGCAAACAACGGGACGGCGGGTCAGGTGTACAAGAAGGTCATAGATGACGAGAGGAGGGGAAGATTCCTCGGCAAGTCTGTCCAGATAATCCCACACATAACCGACGAGATCAAACGTAGAACCAGAGAACTGGGCGAGAAGGAGAACGTCGACGTCCTGGTGGTGGAGTGTGGAGGCACGGTGGGAGACATCGAAAGCCAGCCATTCCTAGAAGCGCTAAGGCAGATGAGAATGGAGGAAGGGGCCTCGAGGACGCTCTTTCTGCACGTGAGCCTAGCCCCTGAACTCGCGGTAGTTGGGGAGATGAAGACGAAACCGACCCAGCACAGCGTTCAGGAGATGCGTAGAATTGGGATTCAGCCCGACATCCTGGTAATACGGGGAACCAGGGCCCTCCCCATCGAGGCAAAGGAGAAGATATCGCTTTTTACCAGCGTACCAGTAGACAGCGTCATATCCGACCCCGATGTGGAAACCATCTATCAAGTCCCACGCCTCCTCGAGAGGGAAGGGGTGTTGAGGCCCATCCAAAGGCAGCTGGGGCTTCGCTCTAGGGTCAGCATGGCGGGTTGGAACGCAGTAGCCGACAGATTCGTGGACCACGACGAGACTGTGAGGATAGCCATGGTCGGAAAGTACGCCAACCTCGCAGACAGCTACGTGAGCGTCAATCAGGCACTTTCGCACGCCGGGGCGGTGAATGGCGCAAACGTGAGGATTTCATGGATCGAGTCCGAGGAGATCGAGAAGGACGAGTCGAAACTCGACCTGATGGAGGGTTACGACGGTATTGTGCTTCCCCAGGGCTTCGGGAGCAGAGGGATAGAGGGGAAGATTGCGGCTGCGAACAAGGCAAGAGTCTCGGAGATCCCCTTCCTTGGACTCTGCTACGGGTTCCAGCTTGCAAGCGTCTCCTTCGCCAGGAACGTCCTTGGCCTGAAGGGTGCGAACACTACCGAGGCAGACCCGGCCACTCCACACCCGATCATCGACCTCCTTCCCGAGCAGCGGGCGGTCTCCGACCTTGGTGGGACCATGAGGCTCGGAGGCCATGACGTCTACATCAAGAAGTCCAGCCGCGCCTACCAAATCTACCGCACCGTAAAGATAAGAGAAAGGCACAGGCACAGGTTCGAGTTCAACCAGAACTACCTCAAGCGGTTCGAGGAGAAAGGGATGCGGTATACCGCCTTCAGCGACAACGGGAGAAGGGCCGAGATATTGGAGCTCGAGGGACATCCGTTCTACATGGCCACACAATACCACCCTGAGTACATCAGCAGGCCTGAGAGGCCGGAGCCAATCTATGTCGCCTACGTGGAGGCATGCCTGAAGCGGGCGCGTCAGGCCTCGAAGGAGCCGGAAAGGCTCAGGCCTCTAAGCCGCTGAGTAGTACTCGGCGAGTCTGAGGGCGATCTCGGCCACCTCACGAGCGCCCTTGGCGAACAAGTATAGGTTGGGTTCGACGCCGTTCCCCCCTTCGTCTACTACTGCGTTAAACGTGCCAGATGCCGACTTCAGCCGACCCTCGAGCGCCTCGGCGGTCGGGTCAGCCGCCCTTGGAAGCGAGTAACCCCCAATTGAAAGGGCGTGGAGATGCGTTTTCTTCATGGCTTCTGCCATCCTGCGGTCGTAGCGGAGGTTGACGCATGCTCTGAGCTGCGGGTGACGCCTCATGACAAGAAGGAGCACCTTCGACATGTGGGCCGAGGCCCCCGGCTCAGGAGGGAGCATGGCTTTCGCCCTATCCTTGACCCGGACTATCCGACCCGGAACGGCGATGACGTCGGCGGAGGTGGTAGCGTCTCCGGCCGCGCAGGCGACGTTGACTGAGACTTCGGGCATGACGGCAGCGAAATTGGGTGATCCTTCGAGCATCTTCACTGCCTCGCTCACTTCGGAAACTGCCTGCGCGCGTGCCCCGTTTCGTCCCCCGTACGCCTTGATACAAACGTCGCAGTCGAAGAGAGCGGGGTAGAGGTCTCGGTGGACGGGGCAGATCGACCCCTTCCCAAGGAGGCTGGTCCAGATGGTGTGGAGGGTTGTGACCCCCTCGGAGGCGCCTTTCTTCACAGCCGAAGAGAGAAGAGACGCGTATCCGTCGGCTTGCGACCTCGAGACGGACAGGGCCGAGAGGGCAGAGTACGCCTTCTCGGCTCCCGACGAGAGGTACAGGCTTACTGAGGCCTGCGTGATGCCGAGCAGCGATGAAATCCTGTTCTGGGAGAACCCTTCGGCGCGGAGCCGAAGGGCTACGAGCTGACGCATGGACGGAAGGAAGTCTTGGGTCATGATTTCGTCGGGCGGCTGCATGATATAACCCATTTATTCACTCATTTATAAGAACCTCTCGCCCGCCCTTGAACATGGGCAAGGACGGCACGGGGCAGAAGGCCGACAGAAAGAGAGGAACCGTGGACCTCGCGGTAGTAATTGTCTTCTCGGCTCTGATCGCCATCGCCACGTTCCTGTCCATCAAGCTCCCAGTGCCGCTCGGAGAAATCACCTGGGCGCCTCCGATCTACATGGCCTTGAGTGTCCTTGCCGGCCCCCTTGTCGGGGTGGAGGCCACCGCGGTCGGCTCCTTCGTCGGGGAGTCACTCAATGTCGCCCTGCTTGGATGGCCAGCAATATACGCGCCCGGCATAGTCTGGGCGAGGGCGCCTGAAGCCCTCATCATTGGCTGGGCAAGGAAAAGAGGAGCGAAAACTCTCGCCGGCGCGATGGTAGCGGCCACGGTCTTCGAGACGCTGGCTTTCTTCTTCTCTGACTGGGCGTTCTACACATACGGCCTGTTCGGGTACACCTGCAGTAGCGGAGCTGTTTGCGCCAATGCCACGGAGGCCTACGTAATGGCCTCCCCTGATTTCCTAACGATGCTCGACCTTGCCTTCATCCCCGTGGCCTTCATCCTAATCCGCGCCGCGAGGCATTCCTTTAGCAGACTTGGGTACGACTAGCACATGCAGGAAGAAAACCGCCAAGGAAAGGCAGGGAAGGAATTCATGGATCGGATCGTTTACCGCAGTCTGGGCAGTCCCTCCAAGCGGCTGAAGGTCGGGCCGGCTCGAGGGCTCGACAACGCCGTGGTCGCACTTGGCCATGGCCGGGTGCTTGTCCTGACGGTCGACCCGGTCTCCATCATCCCCGCGGTGGGTATGAAACTCTCCGCCTGGCTGAGCGTCCACCTTATCGCCTCGGACCTTGTCACGTCTGGAATCAGACCAGAGTTCGCGACATTCAGCTACAACTTCCCCCCGGAGCTTACCCCCGCAGAACGGGAGGAGTATGTTCGCTCCATGGGAGACGAGTGCAGCAAGCTAGGGGTGACAATCGTCGCGGGCAACACGGGTACCTATCCTGGCGGCGCGTTCACGGTCATTGGTGCGGGCACCATGTTCGGGGTCGGAGCGGAGCAAGAGTACGTCACCCCAGCAATGGCCAGGGTGGGGGACACTATTCTGGTCACGAAGCACGCCGCTATCGAGGCGACGGCGTCACTTTCCATGTCATTCCCTCGCTACTTGGCCCGGAAGACAAGCCGCTCGGTGCTGAGGAAGGCGCGTGAAATGGTCGGATCATGCACGACCGTAGACGACGCGCTCACCGCAAAGAAGGCGGGCCTCGGGAGAGGGGGCGTCACTTCGATGCACGACGCGACGGAAGGGGGGGTACTCGGGGCCCTTGAAGAAATGGCGACGGCATCGAAGAAGGCCTTCGAAGTTGAAGTGAGTTCTATCCCCGTTTCTTCTGAGGCGACAGAGGTCTGCGCTGCCTTCGGCATTGACCCGCTGAAGACAATGGGCGAAGGTGCTTTGCTGATTACTTGCAACCCAGCCAGGGTCCCTGAGCTCAGCCGGGCAATGCTGCGCGCGAGAATTCCTATCAGCGAAATCGGGACAGTCAATGAAGGGGAGGGCTTGCTCATCGAGCACTCCGATGGTCGAGTGAAGCGCTTCGAACCTGGCCCAGACAAGTACTGGAGAGCATACGAAAGAGCAACCAGGCTGGGGCTGAACTAGGCTCGCCTAGCTACGCCCGCCAAATCATTTGATATAACATCGGGGGATGCCGGCTGGACGGATGTCATCGACGGAGAACGCTGCCCGGGTCCTGAAATCGCTCAAGGACGAGGAATGGAGAACACTCGCCGGGCTGGAGCGCTCGACGTCAGGGTATGGGACTCCCGACCTGGGGAGGCTGTCGCGGATGAGCCGCCTCCCCCCCGAACGCGTCAAATTCGCCACGGAGGAACTGGAGCGTAAGGGTCTGGCCACACGGCGAGGCCGGGGGTTCGTGCTGACAAGGGAAGGGGTGGAGGTGATGGCCCTGAAGGACTACGTGAAAAAAGACTTGATATTCGCCCTGGGAGCAATAATAGCCAAGGGCAAGGAGTCCGACGTCTACGAGGCGCTGACCGAGGAAGGGGCGGTGTACGCCCTTAAGCTCTACAAGATCGGGAGAATCAGCTTCACCAGCATCCGCAAGAAAAGAGTGAGGGAGAACGCCGAGTTCAGGAGCTGGATGACGGCCAACTACGACGCAGCCAGAAGGGAGTACGACGCTCTAAGGAAGCTGGAGGGACTGTCGGCTGCGTTTCCCAAGGCGGTCGCCTACAGCAGGAGCACGGTCCTACTCGAAGAGCTTTCCGGAGTGAGACTCTCTCAGAGACCCTACCTTGAAGCGCCGGCGATGGCCCTTGGAACGATAGTCGAGTCCATGCGAATCGCCTATCTCAGGGCAGGCCTCGTCAACGCCGACCTCAGCGAATACAACATACTGACGGACGGCGCCTCGGTCTGGCTGATAGACTGGCCCCAGGCTGTGGCAGCATCCCATCCCAACGGCGCGGAGCTCCTGTTGCACGACGTGAAGGCTGTCACCGCCTTCTTCCGAAGAGCCTACAGCGTCGAATCAGACTACGCGAGGACCTTCGACTACGTCAGCGGGAAGATCGACAGACTAGAATAACTCGATCCTCTTCCGAAGAATGAGGTCTGTGACTCTCCTTATGTCATCGAGCGAGTCGTTCATTATCGACTCGATGTCACTGGCCACAGCTCCGATCCTCGTCCCGCCGTCGAGCACGACCGCGGCGCTTGCTATCAGAGGCTGGTCTATCGGCTTCCCAATTCTGCTCAAGATTCGCACGTATGACTCCTTTACAGCCGGGAGCTTCTTGACGATATCCCGGGCCGTAAGGACGGAAAGCGCGTTGAGGATCTTCCCGGTGTGGTTGACCGGGTTCTTGCCTGCCGTCGCCTCCATGGAGTACTGACGCATGGGCGAGATCAGCCCGTTGACCCTGTTGCCTCTGCCTGTGTTCCCGTCGTCCCCTTGCTCTGCCGACGTCCCGGTCACTGTCAGATAAAACTCACCGTGCTTGGGGTTGTCGGCCGCGTTGAGCTTGTAGCTCACGCTAAGCTTGGTCCTCGACGCGAGCCTGTCGAGCTCCTCCGACACGTCGTC
>DASPOB010000005.1:0-23977 GCA_035626235.1 Nitrososphaerales archaeon
GCCTCTATCTCCGCGTACCTGGAGAAAACCTCCCTATCTCGCTCTGCGAATGCTGCGGAGTCCATTTCCAAGCCGTTCCTCTTGAACACCCGGAAGGCCTTTTCCAATGCCGCTTGCATTATCTCGTCGTCCGGCCTGGTCCCCTCGACGAGAGTATCCCCATAGTCGAAAAGCACCGCGCGGATCAATGCTAGGAGAGTGTTCCATCCCTGGATAAAGACACCTCGGCGAGGGGTTTGTTGCAGCCCGCTTCTGCAAGCCAATCATGGTAGCTTCTTGGTGAGAACAAGTGGCGATTCTGGAATAATCTCGGAAATTCAGTAAATACGAGGCGCGATCCTTAGCCATTGACGAAAGGATGAAAACAAGGACAGCAGAACTGACGGCGGTAGCGGCAATCGCCATTGCAGCAGCGGTACTTGCGACTCCATGGGTCATAGCGGCCACCTCGACCGCCTCGACCACGGCCACGTCATCTAATCCATCGGCTCCAGTTCCTTCCAACTCAATGGGCACCCGGAGCTTCGTCCCACGCCAGCATGGATGGGGGTTCGGACCCGGTCAAGACCGGTCGAACGGTCCTCTGTCTCCTGGCTACGGGCTTCAGAGCACGGCCAACTTGACAGTTGGACAGACGATTACGGTGACGAGCACCAAGGGCGAGTTCCAGACCATAGGATCTCCCAGCAGCAACGGGACTGCATCGGGGACAGTCACCTTCACAGTGACATCTAGGCTAGATGAAGGATACACACTCTCGATCACTGGCGGCAGCCTTGTCGTTGGGGGGACGGCATACACAATATCATCCGGCGCCGCGCAGATGGGTCGCGCCGCTGACGTAATCTCGGGGCAAGGCGCGACCACGCCTGCGGGCCAGTTCCTTCTGCAAGGCTTGGCAAGGGGGAGCTTTGCGGGGAGCACAGCCCGGCTGCTACTGGACTTCAAGACAGGATCAGCCGAGTATGCGGTGGCTCTGACGGGCAATGTTCAGAGCTGAGGCCGCAATACTCGGCCCCCTCTCCTTTTTCCGAACGATGAAACGCCTGGTTCGATGCATGCCAGAGGGAATCATCACCTGGGCGAGACGTTGACCGACGAGTTCCGCCCCCTGAGACTTTCCGCGCATCCCTTTTCACAACAATAATGTAGGGCGTTGCGCATGGGTCTAGTCTGATGCAACGCGTCCCGGAGGATGTCAAGAAACTGCTTGGTTCCAACGAGGCAGTCCAGCTTTACATAAGGCAGAAGATCTATCATCCGAAGGTAAACATCGACTCCATCGTGCTTACCAACCAACGAGTCATTCTCCGACATCCCCACGCTCTCGGGCTGAAGAAGGACTACACCGACTATACCTACCAAGACATCTCCAACGTGAGACTCGACAAGGGAATCCTTCGCTCGACCATCAGATGCGCCCTCCGGTTCGGAGGCGTGCCGTTGGAGCTGCCGGACCTCCCGAATTCCGACGCAGACAGGGCCTACGGGCTGATCAGGGAGAACTTGGCGAGGTGGCAGTTACCCCAGGCTTCGGCGCCTGCAGGAATGTCCCCGAGCCTGCAAGTCTCGAGGCAACCCGCGCCCGTCACCCCGGCCGCGGAGCCCGTCGTCATAGAAAAGGAAGTGGTCAAGATAAGGTGCAAGTACTGCGGCACCCTGAACGACGAGACGGCAAGGGTGTGCAGCAGCTGCGGGGGCAACCTCTAGCTCCCCCGCTGGCGGGAGCTGTCAGATGACCCACTCCTCTCTCTCGACGTCCCTGGCCTTGAAGCTTATCTTCGAAACGTCGTAGTCCGTCCCTCCGTAGAGGACGGCTCTCTTCTCGTCGCGATAGAGCGCGTCCACAATCCTTCCAAGCGAATCGCCTTTCATGATCCCGCTCCCGCTGTCTCCCCCGACGACGATCAGGTTCTCGTCTCTGAACGCGAAGGGGAGCTTGTCTGCGGTGTAAGCGTAGAGGCCGGCCCACATGGCCTTCACCCTCGAGTTCCTGAAGTCCGGAAAGTACGAGGTCAGAATTGGATACACGCTTCTCTCGTAATAGGTCCTGTCGGCCCGGTAGGCATCCAAGTCACGTTCAGGAAGGTCGATGAAGGGCTGGTTGACCTCGTCTTCGCAGGCCACCCAGAAGCCGCCCTCCTCGCTGACAGGCTTGAAGTGCACCCCGGCCTTCGGGAGGATCACCACGGGGAGGAGGCCCAGTGTATTGAACCCCCTCGTATGGAGGAGTTCACCCAGCCTCCCTTCCTGTGCCACGAGGCTGAACAACTGCCTCTTCTTCGCCTTGACGTGGCTCTCGATTCCTATCGGCTCCAGCAGCTGGTTTACCCATGCGCCGCCGGCGAGGACGACCGTCTCCGCGGTGAGCACTTCGCCAGCGTCGTCACGAACGGAGACGCCATCAATCCTGTGGTCCTGCCACACGAACGGCTCCCCCTCGAGCCCTAGCCGCTTGAATGGGCCCATCACCAATGCCTTCGCATCGGTGTTGAATCCGAACTTCCCTCCGGCTCTGGCGAATTCCTCCGAGTAGTATCGCACGAGCTTGTCGGGGTCGAGCCTACCGCACTTGGTTCCGAAGACGCCGCCGTCGATGGGAGGGAGCGACATCAATGCCGCTTCTTCGTCAGAACCGAACTTCGTCACCAACGTCGGCATGAGGCGCTCCAGCTCGTCTCTCGTGTGCCTCCTGACCTCCACGCCGTTGGCTTCCATCCGCCTGAGGAACGGCTCGCTCCTCCTGGACTGCACTTCGTCCATGAGCCACAGGTAGCCTATTTTCTGGAGGCCGATGTCGACCTTCAGCTCCTCCTGAACATGGAGGTAAAAGTCTATGGCACCGTTGGAGAGGACCTGGTTGTCTGACGAGGAGAAGGTATTCCTGAACAGCGCGTTGCTTCTCCCGGTGTTTCCCTGCCCGGGGGCTCCGTATCTCTCGACGACCAGAACCTTCTTGCGGGGATTGTTCTTCAGCAGGTGGTACGCCGACGCGACCCCCATGATACCAGCGCCGATGACGATTATGTCGTATCGGCCAGCCAAACCGAGCGAGGTTGTGGGTAACTTTCTTTATTCTTTGCGTGGGCTTGCCAGGCCTGCCGCGGGCCAACAAGGTTGGGTGGTGCGTGGCCACCGACACTCCTGAACCTGGACGCGTGCCCCAGCACACCGGGCGGCAGGGAAAGTTCTAGCCCCTGCTCCGCTAGGCACCGGCCCCGAACTAAGGCCTAAATCTCGCGTGCTCTGAATGCTGACGCGTGGAGATTATCTACGGAATCCATCAGGTAGACGGCGTCCGAGGAGCCAACTCCTACCTTGTTCTGGCCCAGGCGGGCGCAGCGGTCGTCGACGCCGGGATGCCTGGGAACGAGGAGAAGATTCTCGAGTATGCCGGCAGAGTCGGGGTCGGTCCCAGGGACATCAGGTTCATCGTTCTGACGCACCCGGACATGGACCACTCCGGCAGCGTTGCCCGACTGAAGACGCTTACCGGCGCCAGGGTGGCGATTCACGAATTGGATGCGCCCAGGCTAGCGGGCGAAAAGAAGCTGAAGGAGATCAAAGGACCCCTGGGGCCGGTCCTTGGGGTAATGGGCGTCTTCATGCGCTTTACGCCAGTCAAGCCTGACATCCTTCTCAGGGATTCGAGCACCATGCTGGACTTGCAGGTCATTCACACCCCTGGGCACACGGCGGGGAGCATATGCCTTCTCAGACAGAATGAGGCGATGTTCGTCGGAGACGCCATGAGGACTGATTCCAAGGGGAGGCCCAGGCTCCCGTCCGGCGCCATGACCGTAGACATGGAAAAGGCCAGGGAGTCGCTCAGGAAAATCTCCGATTACAGCTACGAGGCCCTCCTCCCTGGACATGGGCCCCCAATTGCCAGCGGCGCCTCCAGAATCATGGCGGAGTATGTAAGGGGCGGCCTGACGGATTAGGATTCCGCCAGGCCTGCAGTAGGAACGAGGGCGCAGAGTGGCCCTTGGGAAGGGCCGGCAGTTTTCTCGGATACCCGTGGCACCATTTGGCATTCCATCCAAGCCTCTTTCGGCAAGCCGGACCTAAAGAGGGTCGCGTTAACCCTCCGGACTCCGTATTCTGGGCTTCTTCGTTGTCTGGTAGCAATCTTAATATCCTTCGCCGCACTTTTGGACATACGGAATGTCGGTCGACGGCCTCGGCGCAGTCGTGCTGAGAAGCACTGTCAGAGTGAAGGTTCTCAAGGACCTGGAGCGAGGGCCGAAGACGCCGACTGAGCTGGCATCTCTCGAGAACGAGCACCTCAGCCACGTCTGCAGGGCCCTTGCCCAGCTGCAGGCTCACGGGCTCGTAACGCCCATGCCCAGGAGTTCGAGGCAGAGGTACTACAGGACGACCGAAAGAGGACTCGAGCTGTGCAGCGCCGTGGTTCACCTGCTGAAGTGAACCTGGTTCCGGCAGCATCCGCCTCCGTCATATGTTCGGACCAGACTTCCCTGTGGCCGGATCAGATGGCTCGCGGCCCAGAACCCTACTTGGTGTATCTTGCCCTGACTGACCGACCGGCGGCTAGGAGCTCGAAATTGCTGAAACCCTCGGCGATTTCGTGCAGCCGCTCCGGCCTCGTCCCGTGTCTGATTATGGTCCCGGGGACCCTGTCCCAGACGTAGAATACTCCTCCTTTCCGCAGTATCCTCTTCACCTCGTCCTTCGCGGCCTTGGCGTCATGGAAATGGTGCAGGGTGAATGCGGAGAGCGCGAGGTCGACCGTCTCGGAAGGGATGTCCGAAAGCCGCTCAGCTCCCGTGTTGAGAACCTTGACGTTGCGCAGTCCCTCCGAAGCCACCCGCGTCGCTATGCGCTCGCTCCTCGTTCGGTCAGGTTCCACGGAGTAGACAAAACCGGACTCCCCTACGATTAACGCGGCTGGCACCGTGAAGTATCCGTGGCCCGCTCCGATGTCGGCGACCGTCTGGCCTTCCCGTACTCCCACTTTCCTCACCGAAGAAAACGGTTCCTGAAACTGCGCCCGAAAACGTTCACCGAGGGACATTTTCATGGAAGACCAGGCTATGTCCAGTGGTTCCTACCGGGGCTTATTATGCGCCCTCCAAGCTCACGGCCGAGTAGACCTAGGTCTGGACGACGGATCCCCCGCCTCAATCGACGATTCGTGCTCGTAGGCGCTACTGCCCTTTGTAGCAGTAGTATGGATACCCGCCGTTGACGAGGTCTACCGCCCGCTCTACAATCTTGTCGGAGATTTCTTTCCACCTTGCGTCCCAGTCGATCTCCTCCACGACCAACTCCTTCTCTCCGACTGTGGTCTTAGACGGAGCCTGGGTCCAGATGGGACTCCCGTGAAACGGCTTCACGATTCGGACCGCCCATTTGTTGCACCGCATTCTCTTGGACTCCTGGCTGAAGAATTGGCACTTGTCGCAGAATCGGGAGAGCCAAATGATCTCCTTGGTCCTCCTTACCGACTTCCCGATTTCCTCGAGGAGTCTCTCCGATTCCTTCCTTATCATGTCGGCGAGCTCCTTCTGGCCCTGTTCCGTGTTCGTGTAGTACTCCGGGTCCGCCTGAATGGCCCTGTACCAGCTCACGAACTCCTCTTCTTCCAAGGCGAGTCCGAGGGCCTCCCAGGCCTTATAAAATCTGACAAGCTTCTTGGGAGCCAAGAACAGATAAATATCGAGCGGTGCAATTTACGAAGCCAAGCGCGCAGCGTGCTTCGACGGGCGAACTGGACTGGCCCGAAAGGTCAGGATGATGATTTCATTGCTGCGCGCTGACTCATGCTCACCGCGGTCTGGCTTCGATGAAAGGGATACCCGGGGACGACTGCAGGAGAGACCCGCCAAGCCCAAGGGTGGAACCAGGCTTCAGGACGGCACCAAACCCCCAGATGGATTAATAAGAGTCTAAACTCACTCGCGTGTTCGAAGTGGCTAGGGGGGCAGAATTGCCCAGGTTTTCCGCAAGACTCCTGGTAGTATCCGTCGCACTATTGCTGTTGGTTTCACCCTCGGCTTCCCTAGGCCAGGGTGCGCCCTCTTCGGGCGCCAGCGCCGGCCAGCTGCAGCCTGAGAGCAGTAACGCGTGGGGAGGAAACTCGACTGGTGTTTTCGATTCAGGAACCCCCACCACTTCCTCTCGGACCTATGTCGATTATGCAGTCGAAACTGCCAACAGGGTGGCACGCTATCAGTGGGATCCGACGAACTCGGGCTACTACACCGCCATGATCAGGAACTGGACGAGCCCTGATGACAACACGAAGGAATTGGTTTTCAAGTATTGGGCGCTCGCCTGGTTCTGGCTCTACGACAGGACAGGAAATTCGACTTACCTCGGTTACGCCAAGAGCTACATGAACACCCTTGTGGACAAGGCGTGGGCGAACGGGTTCTACGACAGCTACACGAGCACGTGGAGCCCAGACACCAGCGCGAAGAGCGCCGCCGGCAACGGAATCACCATGTGGGAGCTGACGATGGCGTACGCGCGAACGGGCAACAAGACCTACTACGCATACGCGAACAAGACCGCAAACTGGGTGATAGACAACCTGTGGGACAGCGGCAACGGGTGCTTTTGGGAGGACACGACCAAGATCGGGACTCAAGTCTATGTCGAGGGGTGCTCCGACGCGATAATCGGTCTCATGAGCCTTTACCAAATCAACAGGAATTCCACTTACGAGACGTACATAGGCAGGAGCATCAGTTTCATCACCTCGGCCTGGGACAGCAAGTATGGAGGCTTCTACGCGAGGGTAGGTCCATCGGGCTCGTGCAGCACAATCCTGAATGGATGCAACAAGTACCCCAATGAGAACACCTGGCCCATAATAGCGCTGTCGTACTACTACAGCATCTTCGGGGGCACGGCTTCGAAATACTACGCCGACAAGGGGGTCAGCTACATCAACTCGACTCTGTGGGACTGGAGCCCGGCCTACAACGGCGGTCTGTTCAGGAGCCTGTATCAGAACGATACGATCAGGGACAGCACCAAGACCGCCTGGGACAACTGCGGGGAACCCTGGATGATCTGGGTCGCATCAGAAAACGTCGGAGGCAACTCTACGTATCAGACCATCGCCAGAAGAATCCTGAACTGGTGCACCGCGTACCTGCACGACGGCATCTACGGCGGATTCTTCACGGAAGTCACCAGGGACGGTTCTGCGACAACCTTCAGCACCAAAGACGCGGAAAGCATCAGCGACAGCATCGCCAGCCTGAGCCTCGTCACCCCAGCCCCCGTCCCCCAGACCGACGTCCCGTACCTGAACCTCTCGGTGGTCTTGGCAAACAAGCTCCACCGTTTCATGCTGAATGGCGTTTCGAACGCATACTACAACGAGGTCTCGGGCAACTGGCAGACGGTCGTCACCCCCGCCTACTCGACGCTGGGCAATGCCTTCATAGACCTGGGCATGGTACAGCTCTATCAGGCGACGGCGAACGAAACCTATCTGCACTGGGCCTCGGCGGCATCCGAGTCATTCTGGCGGAACGCGTGGAGCGCCAAGCTGGGGGGGTTCTACGACACGTATTCGTCCGGTTGGAAGAACACGACCTGTCAGCAGACCGCGCAGCCGAACGCGCTTTTCGAAGTGGACTTCCTCCGACTTGCCTCGGCGAACGGCTCCGCGGTCTGGCTGCAGAGAGCGACCGCCGTCGAAAGGCTGCTGAACAGCAGATTCTGGAGCACGACTGACAACGTAGTCGAGCAGTCATACGATGTGTGCAAAGGGACGCGGTCGGGAGACGTGCAGATCGAAGTGAGCATCGGCTCCTACCTCTGGGCCACAGCCGAATGGACGAGGTACTCATCGAACTCGACTTTCGGCGGGAGGATGTCGGCCGCCGCCTCCTTCGCGGAGAACTACCTCTGGGACGGCACGGCCAACACTCTCTCCGGCGGACCGGGCTCGACCGATTGCGGGAGCACGAACGGTTACCTGGGGTTCATGAGGTCGGCATACGCGAACCTTACCGGTCTTGAGGACTGCAGGAAGGGGGCCAACGAGAACATATGGGGAGCAATGGGGCTCGCCGAACTCGACAACATTAGCTCGAGTCCGACCCTCCTCCAGTTCACCAACAGGGACCTGAGATGGATCAACGAAACCTTCTGGGACCCGACCAACGGAGGGTACCACGAAACGGCATACCGGAACGACACGCTCAGAAGCGCATGCTCCAGCACCCACGACCCGAGGGACTACCCAGGCTGGACGGAAGGGGAGCAACCCATGTTCTGGTGGCAGTTAGGTCAGCTGGCGGGGAATGCGACCGAAACCAGGTGGGCGGGGGTAGCCGAACAATGGACCGCCGGGCACCAGTGGAATTCCGCAAACGGGGGAGAGATGACCTGCCTTGACAGCGATACCCTGCCCGACCCGAGTCAAACGACCCTCCTCGACTGGTTGCAGGGGAGTGCGCTCTACACCTACTCGACGATAGCGGCTTCGGCGGGGGCGCCGCCCCTCTCAGTCCTGGTTTCGCCCGTCTCGGTAAGCTCGGGCAAGGCCGCCACGCTGACCGCGAGTCCGTCCGGTGGCTCAGGGGTATACAGCTATGCCTGGTACATGGGAGCCTGCCCTCCCTCCGGCGGCGTGCTCGGCTCTTCGGCTTCTTACACCACCGGAATCCTGACCAGTCCTCCCCCTACGGACGCCTATTGCGCCAAGGTAACGGATTCTCTCGGCGAAGTGGCCACGGCAACCGGCACGGTCACGGTCAACCCGTCTTCGGTTCAGCTGACCTTCAGCTACGAAGTCACCGGAGGAGGCGCAGGGTACTCGGCGCCCGTGCTGACGTACACCTCCGGAGGGTCGTCGAAGGCGGCAAACCTCGGCACGAACCCGACCATCTACAGCGCCGACGCAGGTACGACTTGGAGAGTCAGTCAGTCGCTCCCAGGGTCGTCGGCCATGCAGAGGTGGCAGACAAACCAGGGATATACCGGGACCGCGTCAGGCCCGACGGCCACTGTCTTCGATTACTACCACCAGTACTCGTTGACCCTTAGCTACACTGTAAGTGGCGGAGGGACCCCCGCGGCCCCGTTCACTTCCTGTCGGAGGTTTGGTTCACCGTCCTCTGATACACTGACGGCGACCCCCACTGTCTACTGGGAGGACAGCTCCTGTCCCGGGAGCACCACTAATCCCATCAACGGAGCCTCCGGAGAAAGATGGGACACGAAGGGGGTCGTTTCCGGGACGGTGACGGGGCCCTTTAGCGAGGTTCTCACCTATTATCATCAGTATTACGTCGGATACGCCCTCGCCATCGAGGGCGGGGGCAGTCCTTCGGTCATCAGCATAGTCAGCTACAGACAGTTCGGCGGAGTGCTCAAGCTGACCCCCTCGGCGTCAGGGGTCGCTGCCTGGACTGACGCGGGGTCGACGTCTTCATACGCCAATCCCATGGCAGGAGGATCAGGGGAGAGATGGAACGCGCCAGCCTCCACGTTCTTCATAAGCTCGCCGGTCACAGAGGACCCGACTTACTTTCACCAGTACCAGGCGACCTTCGACTACTCGGTCTCCGACACCTCTACCCCGCCTACCGCCGGCCTGGCGGGTGCTGTCACCTACCAGGCGTTGGGGGCGACAGCCCACGACACACCCGCCAAGTCGGCCGGGCCTACCGACTGGGTTGACGCGGGGACCGCCGTGCTGTACGTCAGCCCCATATACGGTATCGGGACCGAAAAATGGCAGATATCTCCCGGCGACACCGGGAGAGACACCGTGATTTCATCTGTGAACTCGCCGACTGTGGCGGACCCCACGTACACCCACTACCTGCCTGGCCTGAGGACCACCGTTTCGACAGTCGCCCCCGTCGCCAGCTCCGAGACCATAGGCAGCACTTCGCCCTTGACGCTCACCGCAACCGTGGCGGACGTCGGTTCGGGGACGCCTCTAGCTCCTACTGGGACCGTGGGATGGAGTGATGGGGGCAAGGGAGGGAGATTCAGCAGCGCGAGCTGCACCCTTTCGACTTCGACCTCCAGTAGCAGCGCATGCGCGGTCACATACACGCCGTCACCGTCGTCCCCCGCCGGTACCATTACGGTCACCGCGTCTTACTCTGGCGACGCCCAACACTCTTTTAGTTCGGGGTCCGGGTCGATTACCGTCAACCTCCGTAGCACGAGCACCAGCATCACGCCAAGCAGCTTGAGCGTACCCCAGGGAACGCCAATCACATCAACGGCGACGGTGACGGACACGGGCGCGGGGACAGCGACATCCCCCACGGGGACAGTGACGTGGAAAGTCAGCGGCTTAAGAGCGACCGCTTCCTGCACGCTGAAGGCCAGCAGGCCTGGCGTGAGCACCTGCAGCGTGACAGGGGTCCTGCCAACCGGCTCCTATACGGTGACGGCAAAGTACAGCGGTGATACGACTCACGCCGCCAGCGGGGGGTCTTCGAGCATTACGGTGAACGTGACCGCTGGCCCGTCGACCAGCGTTGCATCCGTCCCTGAGAACACGCCATCCGGTTGGAGGCTCGTGGGGCTCTCGGCGCCACCCGTCGCGACGTCGACTTTGCCGCGCGCTGACAAAACCTCACGGCTTCCGCCGAAGTAATCAGCCGAGCTCCCCTTGCGGCCATTTCGTCGAGAGCAAGGGCGGAGTCGTCTTCCTGGAGGTTCACCCCCTTGGCGCAGTCTTCCATAAGGTCGACCGCGAACCCATTCGCGAGGGCGTCGAAACAACTCTCCTTCACGCAGTAGTCCGTCGCGAGGCCCCCAAGGAACACTTCAGCCACCGTGGCTTGCCTGAGCCTGTCAGCCAGGTCGGTACCCTGGAAGGCTGAGTATGCTTCGAAGTCCCGCTCCCTAGCCTTGCTGATCACCGTCGACCCTCTCGGAACGATGAGGTCAGGATGGAATCGGGCGCCCCTGGTTCCCTTGACGCAGTGGGGCGGCCACTTTCCCCCCTGGCCCCTGAACGAGCAGTGGTCGGGCGGATGCCAGTCCCTGGTGAAGAAGATGGGCAAGCCCGCCTTCTCGAAGGCGCGAATCGCCCTGTTGAGCCCCGGGACGACATCATCTCCGTGCTCAACGGCCAGGCTGCCGCCTGGGCAGAAGTCCCGCTGAACGTCCACTACGACGAGCGCTGCCCGCGCCAACCGACCTACCTCCACGCGAGCGATGGCTGAGCCCCTTTCAGTTCCGCAAGCCTGCCGAGGACCCTCGAGCGGACCCTGTCGAGCTCCTCGAATCCCCTCACCGGCTTCCCGTCCCTCAGGAGTGGCCTGAGCAGGCTGGCAGACCCCTTGGGGGCCGCCGCGCCCTCGAGCGCGACGAAATCGTGGAACCCGGGCGACCTGTAGACAGTCTTTCTTCCCCCCATTCCGCCCCTCTTGGCTCTGAACTCGCGCTTCGGACCGTCGGAGACCTCGACGATCTTGGCGCTGAGGTCCACGACCGGCGGATACGCCACGGCGGTGCCCACGCCGAATCCGTCTACTACGTCGCTGAGCCCGGCGACAGACTGCTCGTCGAGCCTCCCTGAGGCAATCAGCTTTACCTTCTTCCCCCCACGGATGTCGAGCTCCCATCTGACCTCCTCGGCTATCTTCCGGAAGTCCCCGCGACGCGAGGCAGGGGTGTCCAGTCTCACCCCCCAGAGTTTCGGGCCGAGGACCTCTAGGGCCTTGATCGACTCTGCCTTCTCGTCCCAGAAGGTGTCGACGAGCGCCACCCTAGGGACTCCCTTCGGGATCGTCCTGTCGAAGAGCCTCCATGCCTTCTCTTGGTCTCCGAGCACCTGCACGAGGGCGTGGGGCATGGTCCCCGAGGGCTCCACTTTCAGCAGCTTGGCGCCCAGCACGTTCGAGACCCCGTCAAAGCCTGCGATGTAGCAGGCACGTTCGAGCAACGGGGCCAGTGCCGGGTGGACCCGCCTCGTTCCGAAGCTCAGGAGCAGCTTGGAACCCGCGGCCGCCCTGAACCGGGCAGCCCTCGTCGAGACGCTCGTCGAGGAAGAGAGAAGACCGAGTATCGGGTTCTCGTACTCTGCGAAATCGACGTACTTCCCTTCTATCGTGAGCAGGGGCTCGTACATGGCCGTCCCCGGGTCGGCGATGAAGACTTCGCCTTCGTCGAAGGAGGACACGTTCACCGGCACCCCTTCCAGCAGCTTGGCGACTTCGTAGACGCCGCTCAACACCCCCCAGCCCTCAGGATAGGGGAGGTCGCGCGCGTAGACCTCCATAACGACCTTCGAGTCGATGTGATTCTTGCGAAGGACCTCCTTCGTGTACAGGAAGTAGGAGTCGGTGGTCTCGGCGTTCCTGATCTCGTTCTCGGTCGCCAGCCAGAAGATCCTGTCGTCCAGGTCTAGGCGGGGCATCTGCCTTGGCGGCCATCCGGGCCGTGGAAAAAGGGTTTCTGTCGCCCGACCTTCCATTCGGCCTCAGAACCCTTATACACGAAGTGGACGAGCCCGAAAACTAGGGCCGGTAGTTCAGCGGTACGAACGCCCGCCTCGCACGCGGGAGAACCCGTCGGGTCCCAAGGTCGGGGGTTCAATTCCCCCCCGGTCCACCTAATTTCCGAGTGGAGGTTGGCCTGGGGCTCGAGCGTTCTAAATAGGGGTGGTGCGGCACCCAGATTGTGACCCAGACGAGCCTGCGCTCCTCGATGCGCGGGGTCAAGGCGCTGCGATTCTAGATGGCCAAACCGTCCGACCTGCCCGTCACCTTTAGCCGGAAGGCGCCGTCGGTCCCGCTTTCCCCCTTTACAGACTATTTCCGGGGCTTCGAGAAGGTGAAGGCGGTCCAAGACGTCTTCGGCGGCAGGACGGACGAGGTGCTAGGCAGGCTTGGAATACGGTTCATCTCCAACAGGTACATGTACATGGGGGTCAGCGACCAGGACGGAAACATCGGCGTCGGCACCTACCATCTCAAGAACAGCGACCTGAGGACGTTGTACCTCGACATTGTCCACGAGCTGTTCCACGTCAAGCAGTTCATGGACGACAGGGAGTACTTTGCGCGGGAGCATCGGAGGTATCTGAAGAAGACCGGATTCGACACAGCGCTGTACTACAGGAGCCCGATAGAAGTCCCCGCTTACAGGCATGCGGTCGGCGAAGCCAAGCGCATCGGCATGTCCTTCGACGAGATAGCCGACTACCTGAAGATGGGACCGGTCCATCCGAAGGTCTTCGCGAGGCTGCTCGAAGACGTCGGGCTGGAACGCGGGATGGCGACCGCGCCCCCTGTCAGGCTCAACATCGCGATCAAGCGCAGCGTGAGGATACGCCTCTATCCGTTCGCCGACTACTTCAAGGGATTCGAGCAGGTCGGGGCCGTGAGAGCGCTTTTCGCGGACAGAACGGAGGAAGTCCTCAACCGGCTAAGGGTCGAGTTCTCGGGCTCACCAATGCGCGCAATCACGCCGGCCGAAGAGGATGGACACCTTCAGGTCAGCGTGCCTTACCTCGAGTCCGGCGACGAGAGGCTCCTCTACTTCGATGTTCTGGTCTGCCTGAACATCTTGAAACGAATCTCCGGCGAGAAGCGGCTGGCGGACAAAGAAGGGATCCCGAACGAAGTGCTCGTGGAGTCGTTCGCAGCGTCCGTGAGGGAAGCGAAACGCCTTGGGGTCTCCGATTCCGATCTCTCCGGACAGATGATGATGCCGAGGTTTGCGATGAGCTCCGCAGAGTTCCAGAGGTTCCTGGCGAGAGTCGGGCTCGGCCGGAGGAAGCGGAAGGAGTGATGCGTGACCCCTCGGGCAGGTCAAGAGGTCTTCCCGACAAGCCGTCATGAAGCTGGCGACTGACCGACGGTTGGGACGGCTCCCTAGGAAAATCGCATACAACCCGAACTAGTCATTGTTGGAGCGCAACGACTAAACGTGTGCTTCTTTTGCCATGATGTGGCCGAAGGATGAAGACTTCCCGCGCCGACGTGCTGTTCAGGTACGTCACCATCGCAGTGGCTTCGGTCGTGGTCGGTCTCTTTGTGGTCTACTTCGTCGAACTCGTGAGCGGGTCTTCTCTCACGCTGAGCGAGGGCTTCGTCTTCATAACAAGTTCCATTTGGACCGACGTAGCCTTCGGAGTCTACCCTATGCTCTGGGGGAGCCTCGTAACATCTGCGATTGCGCTGTGCATCGGAGTCCCGATAAGCGTCGGAGTGGCCATATTCCTATCAGAGATCTCGAAGGGGAGGCTGAGGTCGACCCTCGGCTTTCTGGTGGAGATGCTGGCGGCGGTTCCGAGCGTGGTGTACGGCCTGTGGGGCCTCTTCATTTTGACCCCGATCCTTTCCACTTACGTGTACCCTGTCCTTGAACAGTACGTTGGATTCCTCCCCATCTTCAGCTGCCCGGACACCTTCGTCCCGTGCTACTTCTACGGGGTGAGCGTCATGACCGCCGGGGTCGTCCTCGCCATCATGATAATCCCGATCGTCGCCGCCATCTCCAGGGACGCACTCATGGCCGTCCCCAATTCGCAACGCGAGGCCGCCTATGCGTTGGGGGCGACCAGGTCAGAGGCCATCAACATGTCGGTGCTGAGCTACGCGCGGTCCGGCATCATTGCGGCGATCTTCCTCGGGTTTGCGAGGGCCTTCGGCGAAACGATGGCCGTGGTCATGCTTATCGGGAACGAAAGGGTGGTATCGACGTCGCTGCTCCATCCGGGCTACACCCTGGCGAGCCTCATCGCAAACGAATTCAGCGAGGCTTCTTCGCCGGTCGCTGTCTCCGCCCTCATCGAGGCAGGACTTGTGCTTCTCGTGGTGGCATTCATGACGAGCTTCATCGGCAGGCTCATGATCAGACGGTTCCTCAGGAGCAGGGAGGCAGCCTCGTACCTATGAGATTGAGAAGGGTCATTTCAGACAGGCTCTGGGTCGGCTTCACCTTCGCGGCGGTGGCGATCGCGATAGTCCCCCTTGTGAGCATCCTCGCCGACGTCGCGTACCAGGGTATCGCAGCCATGAACGTTGATTTCTTCACCATGCTCCCTCCGCCCCCGTGCCCACCCAATTCCGTCTGTACCCCGGGCGGCCTCGGAGACGCAATCCAGGGCACAGTCATACTCGTCGCGCTCTCCAGCGCCATAGGAATCCCCATCGGCATCATATCGGGAATCTACGTATCAGAATATGGGAAGAACAGGTATGGCTCGTCTGTCAGGTTCCTGGGTGACGTCCTCGCTGGAATACCGTCTATCGTTACTGGCGTGCTGGTGTACCTGTTGGTGGTCGTCCCCCTGCGGGGATACTCGGTCACGGCCGGAAGCATCGCCCTCGGGTCGATGATGATTCCAATCGTCTCGAACACGTCGGCGGAGGCCCTCAAGTCGGTACCAAACTCCATCCGAGAAGCCTCCCATGCCCTGGGAATCAGGAAGTGGCGGACCTCCCTGCTGGTGGCGGCGCACGCCAAGAGGGCCATAGCCACCGCCTCCCTCCTCGCAGTCGCGCGGATCACGGGCGAGACCGCACCGCTTCTTCTCACCGCCGCCACTAGCCAGCTGTGGTTCTCGGGGTTCGGCGAACCCATCGCATCGCTGACCTTCTACATCTACTTCTACGGTACGTCGGCCTACGGCAACTGGAAGGCTCTTGCATGGGGGGCCGCACTGATTCTCATAGTCATCGTGCTGGGAATCAACGTCGGCGTGAGAATCATCACCCGGGGCAAGGGAGCCTATTCGAGCTAACCCTTCGCGGCGGGGTCGCACGGCCGGGATACGCATCAGCGTGAATACAGGGGCAGCAGAAGTGAGAGCGACTCCGGAAGCTTCGCAGTCATTCGAGGGTCGCAGGGCAGCGCTTTTTCATCAGTCAAGTAAACATGCCGTTTTCCGCTCATACAATAAAGGAGAAGAGCCCCGGCGTTTCAGCCAGGGCAGCTACATTCTGTGGGTTTCTAGTGCACGGTGATGGCTTTGGTGGTAGTGCTCGCCAGGTTGTTGACGTCCCCGCCGTAGGACCCGTTCAGAGTCACCGACCCAGTCGTTGACCCTGTCAGTTGTGCGGTGCAAACGCTGACCGTGGTGGAGCGACCGAGCGGTGCGAGTGCGCAGCTCGCGCCTGCCGAGATTGAGCCGGTCCCTCCCGTCTGGGAGATCGACACCTTCCCGGAGGGCTCGAACCCTGTGACCGTTGCCTTACAGTTGGTCGTCGCGCCCGACTTCACCGTGGAGGGGGTGCACAACAGCGTGACCTTGCTTGTGGCCTGAGTGACGGCGAGACTGGCTGATCCTATGGATGGTGCGTTGTTCAGGTCTCCCACGTAGAGGGCTGCGATGGTTTCTGATGAGGCGGTTCCTGATGTCTTGAAGTAGGTTACGCACTTGCCGCTCTTGGGGACTGGGCACGTCGGTCTGCTGAAGGTGCCTGCGCCTGTACTGGTCCAAAGCAGGCTGCCTGAAGGGCTGCTCCCGCCGCTGACTACGGCGGTGCAGGAGACCAAGGTCTTCCCGACAATCACTGATGCGTGGTTGCACGTGACCGATGTGGCTGTCGAAGAGAGGAATGATGCGCCGCCGAAGTTGACCTTGGCTATGAGTCCCAGGTCCACTTGGACGACGGCAGGTGGGATCGGTGCGTATTGGAGCAGTGTGGCGTCGGATTGGCCTTGCGTCACTATCCAGTTAAGGAACTGGACGGTGTCGTACGCGGTGCCTTGAGTCCAAGCTCCTCCGCCCGAGGTTCCGAGGTTCTGGTTCTCCCACACGAAGACGTACGTGTAGGTCGAGATAGGATATGATGTCGCTCCTGGGGCGTTGGTGATTGTGAACTCAGGGTCGCTTGCGACTTGGCTGGCGTCAGCGGCTGCTGCCGCTGTGGCTCCGGCTGGCGTGGGCAGCACGTAGTGGGTTCCGTCGGCGTTCAGGACGGCTGCGTAGGGCAGGCCTGCGCCTACCGCGTAGGCGGTCTCCGCATAGCCTATGGCGCCGTTGGTCGCCGATACGAGACCTGCTACTCCGCCACTCCCCTTGGCTGAGAGCTCAGTTGCGGGGAAGTTGGAACTTGAGGTCGAGCCTGCCTTGAAGCCTGCGGCTGTCCAATTACCGTCGATGTGGCCCATGTAGTAGGTCAGGGCGAAGCTGGTGCCGCTTCCGTCCGACCTGTGGACCACCTGGATGGGGTACTTGGCCAAGTTGGCGACGTCTGCAGATGTCAGGCCCTTGTTGATGGCCAGGATTTGAGGGGCGTTCCAGGCAGTTATGTGCTGGAGGAAGATTTCTGCGATGATGTCGCCTGTGAGGTTGAGGTTCTTGCGGAAGCTAGGGATGTTGTAGAAGACGGACACTGGCGCCAGGCCGTCGGGGATCTGGATGAGCGGGTCCTTGCCTGCAAGGCCCGTCACGGGGGGGCTGTTGGTCGGCGTAATCACGCCTCCGGTTGTCGAGTTAATTGTCGCGAGGCCGTTTGCTGGTATGGGGGCGTCGCTGAACCCGAGGCTGAAGATGTCGCTCAGCATGTTGTTAGTGCCGGTGGTGCTTCCGACCGCTTGATAGTTGACGGTCACCGCGCCTCCGGTGTATGCATTGAACTGTGTCTGCCAGTCTGACATCATTGGAGCAATCAGCGTTGATCCGCCAATCGAGAGCGTTGTCGAGGTGTACGAGTTGGCCGCTTCGGCCGGCGGAATTACCGCTACCGCAGACAGCGCGAAGAGCAGCAGTACGAAGACTGAAGGTAGGAATGTTCCTTTGAGTTTTCCTTCTGACATGATATTCGAGCGATGCAGCAAGTCTGAGCAAGGATAAGACTTAGCAACCTTTTTCACAAAAACAATAGAGGAATAAAGAAAGTATAGCTCGCGCCTCGCCAACGCACCGTCGACTGAGACTGGATAGCCTCTGTGATGGCAGGAGATCCTGGTCGATGAGCGGGTCTCCTATGGAGCCACGTCAACCTGCAGACTCCCGGTTGCAGGGCCTTCCTACCTTCTCGTCCACCGGTCCCGCCTATCGGTCGACGCGCGAGCGGGGTGAATCGGTGGGTGCGCGGCTGACCCTAACGCTGACTGGTGCTTATCTCGGGCCCAGTTTCTTCCAAGCCCAGTTCCTTCCCGAGGGCCGCCCTCAGGCCCTTGTACCTGTTCCTGACCGTGACTTCCGTCACCCCCGCCGCCTCCGCTATGTCTTTCTGGGTTGCCACCTCGCCCTCCAGGACGCCGGCGAGGTAGAGTGCGCTCGCGGCGAGGCCCATGGGGGCCTTCCCCGCCGATATCTCTCTCTCCTCGGTGAGCCTCACGATCTCCACCGCCCTGCGCACGGCCTTTTCGGTCATGCCCACCTGCGAGGCGATTCTCGAGATGTTCTTCGCGGCGTCGGCCACCGGCATGCTCAGGTCCATTTCCTTCAGCAGGATCCTATAGTCACGGGCGACGCTCTTCTTGTCGAGGTTGTTCGCCGCGGCCACGTCCTTGAGGGTCCTGGGGGTCTCCGTGTCGCGTAGGGCCGCGTACAGAGAGGCCGCTGAAATCCCCGTTATGGAGCGCCCACGCAGCAGGCCCCTCTCGAGGGCCTTCCTGTAGATGTATGCCGCCCTTTCCTTGACGGTCTGAGAGACGCCAAGCTTGTCTCCCATCTTCTCCAGCTCTGTCAGGGCGACGCCGAGGTTCCTCTCGACCGAGCCGTAAGCTGGGGACCTGCGGTCCCACTTCCTCAGCCTGTCGATGGCCCCGCGCATGGGAGAAGAGAAGGACCTTCCCGACGCGTCCCTGTTTGACCGACCTATCACGGTCGAGAGGCCCATGTCCCTGTATGTGATCGACGTTGGGGCTCCCGCTCGTGCCCTGTCCTCTCCCTTTTCTTCGGAAAAAGAGCGCCACTCGGGACCGCTGTCCGCGGACCTTTCGCTGACGACATAGCCGCAGTTGCTGCAGGAGATCTCGCCAGTGTTCAAATCCTCCACAAGGGCCCTTCTCCCGCACTGAGGGCACTTGTCCGAAACCTGAAGCCCGGAGGTTCTTAGTGAATTCAATCTATGCCGCCTCGAAATATAACATATGTGTTATTTAACTGTATAACATATGTATTATTTAACCGTGGTAGTATTTCCTTACTTACTTGGTGAAGTTGCGCTTACTTTTGTCTCACTTGCCCGAGGCCCTTCTCACCAGGTCGGTACCGCACACCGGACAGCGGGTCAGCTTCGGGTTGGTGTACTCCTTGCCGCACCCCTTGCAGTAAATCTTCCATGTGATGTTTTTCCACTCGCCCCCTTTCATCGCGGTCGGCGACAGGGGGATGGAGAGGACCTCGGCCACGTTCCTGACCGCAAAGTCGTCCGTGACGAGGCTTGCTCCGCCTTCCAGCTGCCTGAGGTCGAGGGCCAGGGCGAGAAGGGAAACGTCGGTCTGCGAGAGCGCCCCTGCGTCGCCGGTCTTCGCCGCCGTCGACTTGACTTTGCTCACCGACTCGGCCGTGGGCTCGGTCACCTGCACTCGAGTGTGAATCAGGGAGGACCCGACGTTGTGGTGCCTCACCTCCTCCAGAACCAGGTAGGTGGTGTAGTAGCGGCCGTTTCCTTGGTAGGGGATGCCGGCGTAGAAGGCCGTTGAGTCAAGTACGAAGGCGGGGTCTGACAACAGTAAGTGCCTCAGCCACTCCGGTCTAGAAGGGGCTCCTGGGCCCGACGCATGCTCGGTACGACATCAAATCCTTCAGTTGGTTGTAGGTCTTGGAGTGAGAGCTTATTTAGTTTATTTCGAGAAGCCATGCGCGAATATTCTTGAGCAGACCCGCCGACCTGGGAAGCGTCAAGGAAGGCAGTTACATCATCCTCGACGGGGAGCCGTGCAAGGTCGTGAGCAGGGAGCACTTCAAGCCGGGGAAGCACGGGAGCGCGAAGGTGAGACTCGTAGCGATATCGGTCTTCACCGGATCAAAGAAGAGCTACGTCTCGCCTGCCGAGTCCCGTGTGGACATCCCCATGATCGATAAGAGGTCAGGGCAGATAACGTCCGTGCTGGACACGGGGGTGCAGGTGATGGACCTGGCGACCTTCGAGGTCTTCGAGACGCCCAAGCCCACGCCCGAGGAGATGGCTGAGCTGAACGGGAGGCTCGAGCCGGGAGTTGAGGTCGAGTACTGGGCTGTCATGGGCCGCAACAAGATAATGAGAATCAAGGGCGCGGGCTAGTCTGAATGATTCTGGATGCATGCTCCTAAGAAGGAAAGTTCTAAATGGCGGCGCACTACGCCCGTGTCCTTGCTTAGCGGTCTTGCTGGAGATTCAGCTCGTGCCATGCGGCTCAGCCGCGTGCTCCGCACCGCGGCAGTTCTTGGTCTTCTCCTGCTCGTCCAGCCTTCCCTTGTTCTCGGCGCTTCCTCTCCCGCCGTCCAATTGATTCACCCTCCAATCATCCGTTATTCAAGCTCGGAGAGCACGAACTGGAGCGGCTACGCGGTGACGGGCGCAACAGGGTCGGTCAGCGAAGTCTGGGGGAGCTGGGTCGTTCCGAGCGTCGCGGGAACCTGCACTTCCTCGAACCAGTACTCATCATTTTGGGTCGGCATTGACGGCTTCACGTCCTCCACGGTGGAACAGACAGGAACGGATTCAGACTGCCAAGGCGGTTCACCCACCTACTACGCCTGGTACGAATTCTACCCCGCCCCCTCGTTCGTGATATCAGGGGTGAATGTTCACCCCGGCGACAAGATGGGAGCGCTGGTGAAGTACGCAGGAGGTTCATTCACCGTTGGGATCGAGGACTTCGCGGACAAGCAGTATTTCACTACGTCGGCCGCGGTCCCATCCGCTCTGAGGACCTCGGCTGAATGGATCGCGGAGGCGCCTTCCAGCTTCTCGGGGGTCCTCCCGCTCGCAGACTTCGGGACTGCCGACTTCGGTCTCGACTACACGGGTATTGCCACCACGTCCTACGCCGATGTCGGAGGGACCGTGGCGCCAATCGGGTCGTTTGGCGCTTCCGTCCAGTCCATCAACATGGTCAACACCAGCGGTGTCGTGATTGCCCAGACGTCGGCCCTCTCGTCGGACGGGACCAGCTTTACGGTCCAGCGCATAACTGGCACTGCTCCGAGGAGCACGACCACGGCGGTTGCTCCGGGCACGACTTCCGAGACCGTAGGCGACTTTTCGCCAGTGACCTTCACCGCGACAGTGACCGATACCGGCCCAGGGACGCCATCTGCCCCCACGGGGAACGTGGCCTGGAGCGATGGGGGCAAGGGTGGGACATTCAACAGCGCTAGCTGCACTCTTTCTCCCTTCACCTCGGGTTCCAGCACGTGCACGGTGACGTATTCGCTGTCGCCATCCTCTCTGGCTGGTTCCGTAACGATAGCTGCATCCTATTCCGGCGACAGCTCGCACGGCCAGAGCTCTGGGTCCGGGTCGATCACCGTCAACCTTCGCAGTACGAGCACCGGTGTCACGCCAGGTACCTTGAGCGTACCCCAGGGAACGCCAATAACGTCTACGGCAACAGTGACGGACACAAGCGCGGGAACAGCCTCATCCCCCACGGGGACAGTGACTTGGAAAGTCAGCGGGCTAAGCGTAACTGTGTCCTGCACGCTCAAGGCTAGTGGTCCTGGCGTGAGCAGTTGCAGTGTGTCAGGAATTCTGCCACCTGGGTCGTATACGGTGACCGCGACTTACAACGGCGATTCAGTTCACGGCACTAGCTTCGGGACTTCCAGCATCTCGGTGGCGTAGCATTCTCGCGGGTAGGTGGCCCAACTGCGCTGATTCGTCACTCGCCCGATGGGGGGACCTGACAGCCCGCTTGGAACCTCGGTTCTTCGACAGTCTTTGACGACCCAAGACGGTCAATCATCTTGCGGTGGCCCTCCGCGTCAAGCCCCGTGAACCTTTGCCAACCGAGGGAACGGGCGCCTGCGCCCTCGTGAGTCCAGCTCCTTATGATAATCACCGACGCCCTCCTCCGGCTCGGAATCCTCTTCGACGAACCCTGAGGGGGCGCCCTCGCTCTCTCCAGCGACGGTTTCTGCTGTCTTGGAAACCATTCCGATGGAGCAGATCTTCGGTCGAAAAGGCTTGCCGATGTAGAACCAATCGAGACCATACCCCGCCCGGCTCGACGGCGTCCGCTGAGTTTCGGGTCACGCCATGGAAGGCGGCACGCTTAGCTACCAGTATCCGTTGCCCGCTGAAGTCGTCGTCACTGACGTGGTAGTCGCGGAGCTCGAAGACGTCGTGGACGCTGTCGTCGCGGTCGCCTGAGACGAAGTGGAAGTCGTGGATGATGCTGTCGTGGTGGATGTGGTCGAGGTCGAAGTTGTGACAGTCGTCACGGACCACGCGGTGGAGCTCGAAGTGGTCGTCATGTCAGGGGGCGCGTCCTTCTGGCTGGGGCCGGGCAGAGGGTACGCGAACCAGATGCCTCCGATTCCCTGACCGAGGACGTCACCGGGCTTCTGGTCTCCGGCAAAGTGGTAGAGGGGCCAGCCGTCGTACGTCAACTGTTGCCTGCCGTCACTCCTGGTCACCGTCTTGAAGGCACTCGCGTTGAGGCCGGGAGGAAGTGCAAGGTTCGCCGTGTAGAACACTGGCCAGCTCTGGACGCAGCCACCAGTGCAGGTGCTCGTGCCGTTCGTTTGGAAGTCCTTCGTCCTGTAGTACAGCGTCATGCCTGCGCCGTCCACAAGGTAGAATCCTATGCCAGACTTGTAGGAGATGCCCACTGAGAAACCAGCCGAGCCGGCAGCTGTGACAGTTGTCGACTGGACGGATGTGGCGACGAGTGTGCTGACCGAAGTGCTAACAACGATAGTAGCGGGCGCGTAATTGCCGCCGGTCGGGTAGGCAAGCAAGTAGGCCGTGGAAGCGCCGAACGCCACCGTGAGCACCACAAAGATGGATGCGACCAGTTTGAAGTTCAAAGCTTGACCTTCGCCACTCCCTCAGCCTTTTGAATTTTCTACCAAATCTCGCCCAAATCGGACAAGGTGGGCTCGCGGGCTCAGCGGTCAGAGGGTGACCCTGAGGAGCGCCACCAGGCCCGCGAACTCGAATATCGCGAGCCCGTCAAGAAAGGGATAGAGCTGCCAGGCATAGAGGTCGGTGAGGAAGCCGCAGATGTAGACCATAAGGGAGTTCTGGACGAGCAGGAGCCCGGAAAAGATCATCAACCCGAGCGTGTAACCGGCATGCGTCCTGAAGACCATCCGTCCATACATGTAAAGGAGGCCGAGTAGCAGCGCGATGTTCAGGCTCGAGAACCCTATGGCGACCTCCACCAGAGCGTCCATGCGAATCTGCGAACCCCGCGCCGAGCCTATAACAGTTTGCCAAAATCTCGTCCTGCCAATCGATAAATAGACTACAACATTTGTTCGATCCCGAATGCAGGAAGACCCCGAGTTTCGCCGGACGTTGTGGTTCCTTCTCGGGGGGAAACGCGGCGGTGAGAACAGGGCCAGGATAGTCCAGTCGATCCGCAGGAAACCGAGCAACATGAACCAGCTCGCAACCGAACTCGGCCTGCAGTACAAGACGATTCAGCACCACCTAAAAATACTGGCGAGCAGCTCGCTGGTGGTGGCATCGGGCGAGGAGTACGGCGCGGTCTATATGCTGAGCCCGTGGTTCGAAAGCCACATCGAGACGTTCGAGCAGATTTGTTCCAGGCTCGGTTTCCGGTTTTGAGCAGCACCGAACACAGTGATGCCGCCGAGAGCGCATGTCGCAGCGGCGGGCCCGCTGAGCAGATTCCCGCGGCCTCCTCTTGGCTATGATAGTGCACCGATCGGCATCAGCAGGAGAGGCTTCTCGTCCTTCCCTACACCGATGAGCCGCCCCACCTCGAGTTCGTCGAAAGCGCCCACCATCACCGTCCCCAGGCCCAGCGCCGCCGTCTGGATGTGAATGTTCTCGGCGACGCACCCGGACTCCTGCAGAGAGTACTGGACGCCCCTTTCGCCATACTTGACGACCGCTCTTGCGAAGACGCTGGTCACGGCTATGATCGCGGCCGC
>DASPOB010000006.1:0-4687 GCA_035626235.1 Nitrososphaerales archaeon
CTTCCTGTCCGCCCTCCTCCTGTAATCGTCAAGGGCGCCGAGCATAGTCTGACCGGGTTTCGAGTCGACGAAGTCGATTATCGTTGTGATCCCGCCGCAGGCTGCCGCCACGGTGCCGGTGTAGAAGTCGTCCGCCGACACAGTGCCCATTACCGGGAGCTCCATGTGGGTGTGGGCGTCTATGCCGCCCGGGATTACAATCATCCCCCGAGCGTCGTAGACCTTCCCTCCCTCCGGTTCCAGGAGCGGCGAGAGCGAGGAAACCTTTCCGTTCTCGACCCCTATGTTCGACTCGAATGATTCAGAGGGAGTTACGATCTTCGTGTTCTTGACCAGGAGATCCACGGCTCTTGACTACCTAGGCCCTGATCCCCGACCTTGCGAAAAGCTCGTCCTGATGCCGCTGCGCTTCGTTCATGACCCGATCTTCGTCCAGTGTCAGCGCCTCGCCGTTTTTCAATAGGATTTTTCCATCGACCAGCACGGTGTCGACGTCACTCCCCATCGCGGAGTACACCACGTTCGAGACGATGTCGGTATAGGGCACGAGGTGTGGCTTCTTCAAATCAATGAGGACCAGGTCGGCCTTCTTTCCGACCTCTATCGACCCGACCTCCGATTGCATTCCCATGGCCCTGGCTCCGTTCACGGTGGCCATACCGAGAACCTTTGTCGCGGGCATGGACCGCGGGTCCAACAGCCTGGCCTTCTGAATGATGGCAGCGAGTTTCATTTCTCTTATCATGTCGTGAGAGTTATTGCACGGGGCGCCGTCACACCCGAGCCCGACGTTGACACCCGCATCGATCATCTCTGGAATCCTGGGCACCCCGGACGCAAGCTTGAGATTGGATGACGGGCAGTGGGCCACGTTGGACTTCGTTCTCGCCACCCTTCGGATGTCCTGGTCGTTGAGCCACACCATATGTGCGAACAACGAGCCGGGGCCTGCAAGGCCCACTTTCTCTATGAACCCGAACGGGGTCAGCCCGAAGTTCTTTTTCGCGTAAACGACATCCTCCTGCACCTCGGCCAAGTGCATGGTCATCCTCGTGTTCTCCTCCTGAATCAGTCCGGCCACTTCCTCGTAGAGCTCCTTGGTGCATCCTCCTAGCGACCTCGGCGCGACCCAGGCTTTGACCAGGCCACCCTTGTTCTTATTCCACTTCCGAATCATGGACTTCGCCTCCCTGATGCATGCAGCCTTGTCCTCGATAAGCCCCGGGGGCACTATGCTGCGCTTCGTGCCATATCCTGGGCTGTCCATGATCGTCTTGGCGAGCGCTCCCCTCATGCCGACCCTTGCCACCGTGCTTGCGATGCCGTCGAACCCGTACCTTGACACCACGTCGACCCCGACGAAGGACGTCGTCCCGCTCTTCAGCATCTCGAGCATGGAGATTTCGGCGCTTACCCTGCCGTCCGCTTCTGTGAAGCATCCCTGGAGGGGCCAGACTCTCTTCCTGAGCCAGTCCACCAGCGATAGGTCGTCGGCGCACCCTCTCAGTAGCCCCTGGGCGAGGTGAATGTGGGTGTCGACAAGCCCGGGTATGACAGCCATTCCTTTGGCCTGAATCACGGTATCCGCTCTGTTCCCTCCACGGACGGAGTCGGGCCCGCCGATTCTTGCTATCCTCCCTTCCTCCACGAATATTGAACCTCCCTCAATTATCCTCCGTCGAGGGTCCATGGTCACTATTACGGCGCCCTCGATTAAGACAGAACCGGATTTCGCCGGCAATTCACTGGATCAGGCTCTTGGACCGACGACCTGGGTCCCGGCTTTGCCCTCTAGGGCCTCGGACAGCCGGCCAAGCTCGGCTATTATCGCCCTTTCGCCACCGCTCTCGACGAATCGTATGGCGGCTTGAACCTTGGGTGCCATGCTTCCTTCCTTGAATTGACCCTCGTCCAAGTACCTTTGCATCTTCCCCGTCGTGGCTTCTCTGATGAGCTCCTGTCCCGGTGCCCCGAAATTCAGGTAGGCACCATCGACATCCGTCAGCATTACGAAGATGTTCGCATGAATCAGCGTCGCCAGACGTTGACCCGCAAGGTCCTTGTCGATGACAGCCTCAACTCCCTTCGCATGCGAGTCCTCCTCGACTATCGGAATTCCTCCGCCGCCCGTCGATACGACTACAAATCCTGCGTCCACGAGTGTCCTGATGGCGGACCTCTCGGCGATGACCTTGGGGTCTGGCGATGGAACCACCCTCCTGTAACCACGGCCCGCATCCTCCTTGATGGTCAATCCAGGTATGCGCCGGCTCAACCCTTCGGCCTCCTGCTTCGTGTAGAATGGTCCAACTGGCTTGGTAGGATGCTCGAACGCCGGGTCGTTCTTGTCGACAATGACCCTTGTTATGACGGTCACGACGTACTTGTCTATGCCACGAGACTTCAACTCGTTTCTGAGCGCCTGTTGGATCATGTATCCGATGAATCCCTGCGTCTCAGCTCCGCAGGCGTCCAGGGGGAGGGGAGGGACCAAGTTCTTGCCCGCCTCGTGCCTCAGAAGCGTCGCTCCAACCTGGGGGCCATTTCCATGCGTGAGCACAATCTTGTAACCGCGCTCGGTGAGGTCGGCGATTCTTTTTGCAGTCTTCTCCACATTGGCGTACTGGTCATCGAACGTCCCTTTCTGCGAGCGTTGGAGTAGGGCGTTCCCTCCTAGCGCTATCACGACAAGCTTCTCTGACATCGAACCTAATCCCGGCCTGATGAATCCCGCAGAATTCTCGTAACCAATTCAAGAACCTTGTTTGTCAAACCCGACGGAAGAAAAACGTGATTTAAGTTTTCGTGGCCGATTCCACGGGTCCTCTCGTTTTGCACCTAGGTGCGAATCGGCATTCGAAGAGTTATCTACGGGGTGGCCGCGTGATTATCAGTTGACGGAGCTCAGGTACATCAGCTGGCCCGAATACGGCAACCTGGCTGAGGCTCTCGCGGAAAAAGTCCGCTCCAGAGGAAAGAGGTTTGATCTGGTGATCGGAATCGCCAGGGGAGGCATGCCCGTGGCCATGGTCGTCTCGGACCACCTGGGAGTAAGAATCGACTTCATCAACGTGAAATCGTACAACGGCATTGCTAAGAGAAGCGCCCCCAGAATACTCTCGACCATGACCGAGGGAATAAGGGGGAAGGACATACTCATAGTCGACGACCTGGTCGACCAGGGCGATACCTTGGAGACCGTGAAGGGGTACCTGAACCAGCAGAACCCACGACTCCTCGAAGCTGCCGTGCTGTTCAAGAAACCTTGGAGCAGGATCGAGCCCGACTACTACCTCGAGGTGACTGACAAGTGGGTGGTCTTCCCCTTCGAGCTGAGCGAAGTGAACAGGCTCAGGGCGGCGGGCGGCGATGCGCACGGAGGCAAGCGCTAGGTGCGCCTGGACCCATGACCGGTCGTCGCCACTGTGACCACACCAGGTTTCATAGCCAAACGACGATGACGAGCTTCTCTCCCCTCGCCCTCCGGTTGACCAGCCCGGGCTGACCTAGGGGACCACCCGAGCAGACCCCCGGAGAAACACGCACCCCTCGCGGAAGACCTTCGACAGGCTATGGGATGTGATGTAAGGGGCGGCCAGGAGCACAGGGATGCTCAGGAGTATGAAGGCCGGCTGGTAGTAGCCAAGGAGTGTCGCGAAGGAGACGGCCCCCGTGCCCCCCAGGAAGTTGGCGAAGAAGAGCCCGGCGCAGGTGGGGCATCCCGTGAACAGGCCGATCAGCGCGCCTATCCCGCTCGCCCACCCCCTCCCAGCTCCCCTCACGCGGCTGTCGAAGGCGAAGCCCGCCAGTGCGAAGTTGAGCCCCACCAGAAGGGAAGTGGCGACCAGGAGCAGCACTGTAAGCGGTATCAGAAGCACCCCGACGTGGTTGACCAGATAGACTGTGACGACAGGGCTGAAAAGCGGAGCCGCAGTAACGGGCGTGATAGAAACGGAGGGAATGGAAACTCCGTAGGCCTTGACGAAATCCACGGAGGGCTGAATCACGATCATGCTCGTTATCACGGCGTAGAAGATTCCATACAGCAAGGTCGAAACGCCGAAGTATCTGCGGTACTTCCTGACCGAAAGGACATAGGGGATGATCCATCCCGGGGAGACAGGCGCCACTCCTTTGCTATCTATCGCTGCGGCCCGAGCCGACACGACGCGCCTTGCGTCGTACAAGACCATCCCGATACACAGAACGATGACAACGAAGTAAATAGCCGCTGCCGGAATCAAATTTGAGACGGCTTCGGGGGTCGGAATGGCCAGGGCGGTGAGCTCGAGTGAGTAGACCGCTGTCGCCATTGTCCCCACGACCACGCCAACAAGTGCAACAAAGGGAAGCTGAGTAATCCCGTTACTACTTCGCAATGCGGATTCTGATTTGCCAGAGTTCCTGTTTCGTTAAAGGTTTCTCGGGCTTGTTAATGAAGGCAGACGCCGTGATTTCAGGAATGGAGCCGGCGGAGGGCTTTCCGCTTGCTGACGCAAGTATCGATCCCTCGACCTTTCGCTTACGAGGCGAACGCTCTACCAGACTGAGCTACGCCGGCACGGTCCCGACCCGCGTCTGCAACTCGTTAAAGCCTTGTTGCCCGGCCAAGGGTTTTTAGAATTCCCGAAAGCGACCCTATTCAGCGCGGGGGTCGCCCAGCATGGTCAACGGCGTGGGACTGAGG
>DASPOB010000007.1:0-7402 GCA_035626235.1 Nitrososphaerales archaeon
GATTCGTTGAAGAAGGTGAGGAGGCCTGCGCTCGATGCGGGCATTGGTGCGTTGTTTTTCTTGCTGCTCATTCGAAGGTCTGCACCGGCCCACTGTTCTTAAGCGTAGCGGCTCGGGGTTTTGTCCATTCTACGGGACACCCCCCGAAATAGTCTCGCTGTCCATCGTCGGGACATGGTTATTTCTCCCGTGTGTATTAGTAGAGCCGATGACGGTCGGCAAGTATGAGATACTTGCTGTCGTATTTCTTGCATTGGCGGGAGTAGCATGGCTAGCAAGCTTCGTCTTTCCCTTCACAATACTCAACAAGATATCGGGCGGAAACCTCTCGATTCTACTACTGCTGATTCTGGTAGGAGTTGTGATATATGTAGTCATTGGCCTTCTCTTCCGCCATTACTTCCCGCGAATGCTGGAGCGTGAGGAGAAGAAGTATCTCTACTCGCGCTCTGGATGATGGTCAGCCACTTGTTCTCTCCTTCGACCTTGATTCCTACTCTGTCGGCGAGTGTCTCTCCATTTAGGCCCTCGTGCGGTCGGATGAGGTTGTGGTAAATCTGATAGCCCTTCAGGATTGGAGAATCAGCCCGCTTGATTCCTCGCATGCCTCGCTCCCTGTCTCTGACCTCTCCGTTCATCCTCTCCATCTTGTTATTGCGAACCCTCCCCGCGAGGCGAATCTCCCGAATGTGGAGGGTTCCGCTATGCCCGTGGTTCGTCTGGTATTCCTTCACGTAAGCGTCCCTATACGACTGAAGGCCGTCGGTAATGAGCATCTTCGGAGCCTTCCCCGCAATCTCGGCGCTCCGATGGAAAGCCGAGACCGAGCCCGGGTCCGACTCTTCGTCGACCGTATGGAGCGCTCCCGCCAAACGTATAATTATCTAGCGTAGACCGTCGCTTCCGATGCCCAGTCACGAAGCCGAATTCCAGTCAGTAATCAGGAAAGTAAGAGCGCACGAAAAGCTGTTCTCTGAATCTCTGCCACTTGTGGCGAGTGAGAACCTGGCTTCAAGGACGGTCAGAGAGGTGCTCTCTTCTGATTTGGGGCACAGGTATGCAGAGGGGTGGCCTGGAGAGAGGGTCTATGCCGGATGCAGGTATATCGACGAAATAGAACTCATCGCCATCGAACTGGGGAAGAAACTGTTCAGGGCCGAATATGTCGATGTCAGACCGGTCTCAGGGGTGAACGCGAACCTGGCGGTCTACTCCGCCACGACCAGCGCAGGGGACATCATGATGGCACTGTCGATTCCGAACGGGGGGCACATCTCTCACGGAAAGAGGGACTTTTCTGGCACCGCGGGGCTCGTACATTCCCTCGACGTCGAGTATCTGGCATTCGACAAAGATGAGATGAACGTCGATGTCGACGGGACCAAGAAACGCATCGCCGCACTCAAGAAGCCGCCGAAACTCGTGATGTTCGGGGGAAGCCTGTTCCTCTTTCCGCATCCAGTGAAGGACCTCGCGAAGACGATAAAGGACGCTGGTGGAACCATCTGCTACGACGGTGCCCACGTCGCGGGACTCATAGCGGGAGGCCTCTTCCAGGATCCGCTCCGGGAGGGTGCGGACATCATGACGTTCAGCACCCACAAGACCCTGTTTGGGCCCCAGGGGGGAGCAATAGCCTCGACGAGCAAGTACGCGGAAGAGATCAAGAAAGGAGTCTTTCCGGGGACCACGAGCAACCATCACCTCCATGGAGTAGCAGCCAAGGCCCTTATGTTTGCCGAATTCCTCCAGTTCGGCCGGAAGTACGCCAGCGACGTGGTGAGAAACTCGCAGGCTCTGGCGGAGGAGTTGGCGAGGTTCGGGGAGAGGGTGCTTGGGGAGAGGAACGGCTACACCAAATCGCACCAAGTCGCCGTGGACGTCACGAAGTATTCCGACGGGGGCACCATCGAGAAGCTGCTGGAGTCCCAGAACATCATCGTGAACAGGCAGCTGATCCCTGGCGACCTTCAGGCGGGGCGGCATTACACCAACCCGGGAGGAATCAGAATCGGGGTGGCGGAGCTGACGAGGCTCGGCATGGGGAAGGGGGAGATGAAAGAGGTCGCGGAAATCGTACACCTCGGGATGCAGGGGAAGGAAAAACGGGCGGTGGCGGCCAAGGTGAAAGAACTTAGGAAGGGTTACCAGACAGTAAAGTACACGTTCAAGGAGTCACCGGCCTACTTCTTCCGCTAGCGCCGGTTTCAGGAAATCAGTCAGCTCCAGCTGGTCTGCCTTTCTCTCTCCCCTGAATAGCTGGTCGAGCTCCCTCTGGACCATCTCTAGGCGGCTCTTCAAGTAGGGGTCGACGTCGTACTCCCTCGCCAACCTCTGAGCAATCGAGAGGTACTTCTCCACGGAGGCCTGGGTGAGCGTTCCCCTGACTTCTTCCCCGCAGCTGGGGCAGGTCCAAGAGAGGGGGGGCCTCCGCATGGTCAGGCCGCACTTCCTGCACTTGAACGACTGGGTCGCATATTTCTTCGTGTTCCCCATTATGTCCCGAATCAGGTGAGTCTTGATTATGGACTCGACGACCTCCTTCGTCGATACGGCGTCTATCTTCGACGCGACTTCAATCTGCTTGGATATCTTCTCATTTAGGGTGCGCAGGGTGGAATAGGCCGCCCTCGACCTCTTGACCGCGAGGGAAGCCGAAGGGTGAGTGAACCCGTAGCCGTAGAACTGAGTCTCGTTCCCTAGCCGAGACCCTATGCGCTCAATCAGGTCTTGGACCGAGGAGGGAGCAGGCGACCTCTGGGTCGCCTCGTAGAAATCGCGCGGATAAGCCGAAGCGATGTCGAAGTTGTGGGCCTGCTCGTCCACCTCGGAAGGAATGAGGACGGGCTGGACCAGGAGGGGCGTGTCCATCATCCCGCCAATCTGGTTAGGGATGTACTCGAGGGAGAAGTTGAGAAGAGCGTCCATGAGCAGAAGGAGCGAGTCTCCGTCCCCGTCGCAGTCTCTTCTCTTCGCGGCATGCCAGTAGGGGTTCGCGAAACAGACCTGCGTCCCCGAGAACCCGATGATTCTTGCGACCACCCCGACCGAAGTGTGCGGAGCGAGGCCGATGACCGCCTTCCCTATCAGGTCGGAGGGTCCCTGCACGTTGTAGAACGTGGGCAATTCGTAGAAGTTCTGCAGCTCGTCGTCCACGAACTGTGCCATCCGCACGAGGTCGGCTGCGATTTCCGACGGGATTACGATGTCTTGGGGCTTCAACTCGAGGATCTGGTCTTCTGTCTCCAGGGGCTCGCCTCTGATGTCCCTCTCGTAGCCTAGGTCCAGAAGGGTTCTCGGAGGAAGCCTGACGTCGGAAGGCCGGAAGTGAGTGAGCGGGGCGTTTGTGATGTCTATCCGCAGTGTCCCGTCCTTGTAGACCGAGACATCGTGATTGCTCCTGACGACCCCCTTCTCGATCGGCTCAGGTGTCTTCGAGGGGCTGGTGAGTCCTCTCACCCCCTTGATGGGCAGGCCAGGGTCATGAGGGAGCCTCGCTTTCAGGGCGTCCATCTTCGAGCGAATGTCGAAATCGGTGTATGATGAGGTCGCTGTCTTGATCTTGCAGCTGGGACAGGTCGCTTCGAAGGTCGTTATCCCGCACCGTGGACACGACAGGAACCGAATCGTCTCGCCCCCGCATACCTCGCATTTGGACGAGAGCCGCCTCTCTTTGCAGTCGGGGCAGTAGGTGTTCGTTATCTCGACCTTGACGACTCCCTGCTTGGAGGCGGCGACGAGGTCCCTGTACGTCCCCCCCGCGGCGCCCACAGGAAAGAGGACGTGGACGGGTGGCTTCATCTTCCTGACCATGGCCTTCTCTGGCCGCCCTATTCGGACACCGATCGTGGTAGTGGTCTGGCGGCCGATCGTAATCCCTGAGAGCCTGTGCACAGCCTCGAGGGAGTCTGCCGAGTCCTGCTGCTCCGCGGCCTCCCCAATCTTCAGAAGTGCGGAGAGGACGACCGCGGCCTCCCCCGTAACGACCGCCGACGCTCCCTCGATTCTGTGCTCCACGAGCGAGGTCTGCAGGATCCTCCTGGTCTGGGGGGAAGTGATGTCGACCAGAACGTCACGCCCTTCGAGCCTGCTCCTCTCCCTCAACTCCCAGAGTTCGGCGGGGGTAATGCGGTCGAATCGCGGTGTGAGTGAGGGATGAAGCGGTATCCCCAACACCCTTGAGAGTAGGAGTGCCTCGTTCGCAGTGACGAGTGCGACCGGCCAGGGGGAGCTGACCTCGGAAAGCCTGGAAGCTGAGAGCCCCGACGCCGAGAGGTTCTCTGAGACACTGGGGACTGTCAGTGCCCGCGCCAAGTCCTGGGCCCACCACTCGGTGACATAGGGCGAAGGAAGGAGGCTCCTGTTGTTCTCGAGGAAATCGCCATAGCTGATGAGCACGTCGCCGAGGTCTATGATTCTCACCAGGTCTTCCCGAAGACGCTCGGCATCGGCGACTGAAGTCACGCGCCTGATGCTTCCGTCCTTCAGCAGTACGGTCGGGCCTTCGATTGAATCTACGAAGGCGATGGTAGCCGCTTTTCCGGGGAGGTCTACCTTCACCTGAGTGCCGGGGACCACTGGGTACTCCAAGAGGGCGGTCAAGGCTGGATGGATTCCGATGGTAGAGAGGCCCGTGTTGATCGACCTCCCGTAGCGGAGCCTCAGGCCCCCCTTGCGCCGTGGCATGGAAAGCACGGCCCTTCCGGAGATGACCTCTTCGAAATGCGCCCCTGACTGCTCCGTCTCGTTAGTGGACTGCTGAGTGCCACCCTTGAGCTGTCCGAGCCACTCCCAGCCGGTGATGTTGAGGCTGGCCAGCTTCTTCTCGAGCTTGCGGGCCCTCCCGATGACGCCGTCGTTTAGCACCCTTAGCGCCCCTCCTCTCATGCGGTCGGTGCTGACCCTCTTCAGGTTCCTGTGAACGACGACCTCCACCGGGTCGGTCTCAACACCGTCGATTTCGACTGGCAGGTTGAAGATGGTCCGCCTGATGTCGTCGTCGAGGACCTTGAACTGAAAGTTCCCGACCTCCCTTTCGTATACCCTCAGCTCTTCGGCATACCTGTCGACCTCCTCCTGTCTCGCGCGATAGTTGGCCAACCCCAGCTTCTTCGCCGTGACATCGGCTATCACGAGGGAGAACCCCGCCTCAGTCCCTCCCGCGGAACGCATCGGTCCGGCATAGGAGACAGAGGCGTAGTCGCTGTTGTCGTCATTCTGCTTGATTGACACGCTGTAGATTCCCTCCAGGGGAGCAACCGTCACGCCATCGGTCATTACGGCCAGGCCCGTGCGGACGCCGTAGTCCAGCGCCTTCTGTCTGTCAAGAGTCCCGAATCGCCCGAGGGCTATCTCCTGGGAGATTGTGAGGGCCGCCTTCTCCTTGGTCGTCGACTTCAGCAGGTCCCTCAGGCGGCCAGCCAAGCCCTCGAACTGGTCAAGCCCTAGCATCTGATTTACGCGGTCCGCCAGGTCGAAGACGGTCTTCGACTCGACCGTCTGCTTGGGGTCCATCCCCATGGACCTCGCCCGAGATGCGAGGTTGAAGGCAGCCCCGTACTGCGAAATGATGTCCATGTAGTAGGGGTCAAGGGAGGCCGGGAAAGGCGCGAGCTTCTTCGCGCGGGCCCAGGCATCCTCGGCGGAGAAGGACATCGACGGGGCGATGGGCCGTCGTGGTCTTAAGGACTATCGTAGAAAGCCGCGGTCAGCCACGGAGCGGCTTCGTCCCTTGGTAGGCCGCGACGACTCCTGCCGTCAGTGTCCGGAGCTTTGTCGTTCGGAGTCCTCTTTCTTCCATGGTCGCGATGATGTTCCTGTTCCATGTCGCGCCGTCTATGATCTTCGGCAGGTTGACAAACGTCAGTGCTGACTTCGCCTTGGTCAGCCCCAGGACCGCGGCGACGGCCCCCAGCAGTCCCTCGATGTAGAGGCGCAGGAAGGGAGCAGGCAACCCCGTCGGCCTTATGAAGTCGTACAGCGTCAGGCTCCCTCCCGGCTTCAGGACCCTCACCGCTTCCTCGGCGAACCTTCCAAGGTCGACGTACTTCGCCACATAGCAGCTGACGATGGCATCGAAGGACCCGCCCGGAAACGGCAAGGACTCTCCGTCGCCGTTGACCATGAGGACGGTGTTCGGAACGCCTTTCGCCTTCCCGGCCGAGAGCATCTCGTAAGCCAGGTCGATTCCCACCACCCGGCAGCCTCTGTCGAGGAGCCTCTGCTCCAGGAGGAGGGTCCCGCACCCCACGTCGAGGACCACGTCGCCCCGGGCGAGCCCAGATTCGGAGGCCATCCAGCGCTTCCAGTACCTGTCCTGATAGAGCGTGAAGATGTCCACGACCCGGTCATAGGAGGGAGCGAGGCCCCCGAACATGCGGTTGGCGGTCTCCTGCGCGAATTCGCGGGCAGCCAATGCGGAGCCCATGACTTCCCGGTGTCCCTTAATCCTGTCGTGGGGAAGAGAATAAGGCCGAGCCTGGGGAGCTGTTCCGCCCTGGACTTGTGCCTGCCGAGGTCGATGGCGTGACCGAGAGAAGGAACGAGTGGTTCCTCCTCAGACGTGGCCCTCTCACCTTCAGGAGGTTCGTGAACATGATGTTCCTTCCGTACACACTGATGAACGTCTGCTACGTCCTGGTCGGGTCGCTCCTCGCCCGCCCGGTGTACTTCGACCGCATGGGAGGGATGGCGCTGGTCTACTTCCTCGCAGTTGGGGTCGGCGCGCACGCCCTTGACGCTTCGGCGCCGAACAGGCCTTGGGGGAGCTTCCTCTCCAGACCGCAGTTCCTGGCCATCGCGGTGGCTGCCCTGGGCGTCTCGCTGAGCATAGGCGCGTACTATGCGCTGGCCTTCGCGCTGGTGCTGTTTCCCATCGGTTTTCTCGAGCTCTTCTTCCTGCTTTCATACAACCTGGAGCTGTTCCGCGGCCGCTTCCACACGGACCTGTGGTTCGCCCTCTCCTGGGGGTTCCTGCCTGTTCTCGCCGGGTTCGCCGTCCAGACTGGCGCCGTCACCTTCCTGGCAGTCGCAGGGGGGCTCTTCGGCTTCCTCACTGCATACGTCGAGATCAAAGCAGCGCGCCCTTACAAGGCCCTGATCAGGGAGGGGGGAGGGGCTAGCTCAGAGCTCGCAATGAAGTTCGAGGCGATACTGAAGGGAATCGTGCTGTGCGTCGCGTCGGCGGCACTGCTCCTCCTGGTCCTCTACTACTTCGGCTGAGCAGAGGAGGCGCCGCCCGCATGTACCCCGGATACGTCATGGCAGCCCATTAGCCTTTTAGCGACAGGAGGGTCTCTTCAGCCCGATGACGAGCGAACAGAACGGCGGTGCCCCGGAGAAGATGCTCGCCGACATGGTGAAGGACGCCGACGAGTACTACGGCAGGCTCAAGGGCCAGCAC
>DASPOB010000008.1:0-44484 GCA_035626235.1 Nitrososphaerales archaeon
GGGGGACACCGCCCCACGGCGTGCGGCAGGAGTAGCCCTGAGGTGGCGCCCAAGGAGCAATCTTTGCAATGAAAATGAGAATCAGCAAGCTGAAACTTCTGCTTCTGATGGCCATGTCGATCTTCGGGCTCTGGGCCTCCACGGAAGTCATCATAGTTTTCGATCTCCTGAAAGGACAACTTCCGTGGTGTCCGCAGGGAGGAGCGCCCTTCTTTGGGCTTCAGGTTAACTGTGACGCCGTCCTGGGCTCTCGCTTCAATCAGATACTCGGAATTCCTCTTGACCTCTTCGCCGTAATATACTTCGTGATCAACCTGGCACTCGTCTACACCATCGCTTTTGGTGGCGATTCCATCTTCAGGAGGGCACTGACCGTCCTTTTCGCCTGGCGTTTCATCGGGCTGATTATAGTCCCGTATCTGGTCTCCATCGAGGTCTTTATCCTCGGAGCGATTTGCGTCTATTGCACGATCATGCACGTGGCGATAGTAATCGACTTCATCATAATCAGTTACTTCCTGTTCTACAAGAGGGACAGCCTCTACGCCTCCACCACCCCGGCGGCGGGCGCTGCAGCCCCCTGAACCGAGCGGCTTATTCGGCGGGTGCGGCCGCCCCCTGAGCGTTGACCACACTACGGAGGTTGCCTCTGGACGAGCTGGTCGCCACTCTGGTCGCGGAGCATGCGAAAATGAAGGACGGAATATCCAGGACAAGGAACGCGATGCTCACGGGAAACTTTGCCCGAGCCAAGGAGTCCATGTCGGCGGTCGTTGGGACTTTCAGACAGCACATAGCCGACGAAGAGGGCCAGATTCTCCGCCTGCTCATCGAAGCCTATGGCGAGGGGGGAGCCGAGGACGCCCTGGGGGTCTTCCGCCAGCACCGCCCCATTTACGCCCTGATGGAAGCGCTTGAGGGCCTCTCCCGCCTCGCCCCCCTGGAGCTCCAGGCAAGGGGGGCCGAGCTAGCGGCTCTCCTCGACGACCACGCCTTCTCGGAGGAGAACAGAATCTTCCCTCGTGCTTTAGCTGTCGGTGGGGCGAAGACAGACGCGTCGCCCGCTTCAGGTGAATGGAACAGCGGTCCACGCCTGCCTGAGAGTGGCGGTTCGTGAGACTGGCCCCGAATCGTTGCTGCAAACTTCGACAATCGCAAAAGATTATAAGCCCATTCTCGGGGCGCTGAAAAAGCGCGATGAATGTGCATGGGTGGTCTCTTAGCGTTCTTGAACATCTTTGTGGAGTCGTCGGAAATGGACGACGTGATAGAGGCACTTCTGAGGATCCCCAGCATTGAGGAATTGTACGAGGTAACCGGAGAGTTCGACGTAGTCACGCTGATTCGCTGCTCCGACATAGAGGAGTTCAGGGACATACTGAAGAACAGGATTCTGAAAATAAAGGGGGTCCGGAGCACTGTCAGTTCCGTGGTCCTTCACTCTCACAAAGGGCCGCGGTCGAACGGCGAGCCGAAGTCCCGGAGTCAGTAGCATTAGCGGAAGTGGGCCCGGTTTGGTTAGAGATACTAGGCTAGTCTCGGCGACTTTCAATTGATTGACGCTCCCCAGGCAGTCAGCGTCACCCTGATTCTCGGGGTCGTCCTCTTTCTGGCCTGGCTGATCGCGCCGTACCTGGCGGCCGTGTTCAAGAAGAAGCCGAGCAGGCTGGACCGTTTTCTGGTCCCAATCGAGAACTCGGTCTACAAGGCGACGGGGGTCAACCCCCAGCACAGCATGGGGTGGAAGGAGTACTTCCTCGCTGGGCTGTTCGTCAACCTTGTCCAGATGGCGATAGCCTTCCTCATCCTCACCTACCAGGGGGTCCTGCCGTTGAACCCGATGGGTTTCCCCGGCCTGAGCTGGGACCTTTCGTTCAACACCGTCATCTCCTTCGCTACAAACACGAACCTTCAGCACTACGCTGGAGAGGCGACCCTTTCCTATCTCAGCCAGATGACAGCGATTCAATTCCTCCAGTTCACCTCAGCGGCGACCGGAATCTGCATGGGGATCGCCATGGTCAGGGGGTTCGTAGCCGGCTCCAAGGACATGGGGAACTTCTACGTCGACTTCGTGCGGACCCTGACGCGGATTCTGCTTCCTTTTTGCGCCATTGCCGCCGTGGTTCTGGTGGCATTGGGGGTCCCCCAAACTCTGAGCGGATATCAGACAGTGACGACGGTAGAGGGGGCGGCCCAGCAGATTCTCGTGGGCCCGGTCGCTTCCCTGGTCGCGATCATGCAGCTGGGGACCAACGGCGGTGGGTACTACGGCGCCAACTCGGCCTACCCCTTCATGAACCCCGGACCCACCTCCGACGTCCTTGAAATTGGGCTCATGCTTCTCCTCCCCACCGCGCTCATCTTCGTGTTCGGGGAACTGCTGGGCAAGAAGCGGGAGGTGCTCCCCATACTGGTCGGGGCCTATGGGCTCTTCGTGATCGACCTAGGCATCGCCTTCATCCCCACGACGCCTTTCGGGGCAGGGATCGAGACGAGGATTGGGGGATTCATGTCGGCGTTCTGGACCGTTGTGACCACCGCTGTGACAACGGGGTCTGTCAACACGACCCTCTCCGCCATGCACCCGCTCGTGATTCTGTCGGCATTCATGGGCATGCTCATCCAGTCTACACCGGGAGGGAAGGGGGTGGGTCTCATGTACATGGTCATGTACATCGTGATTACGGTCTTCATAGTCGGGCTGATGTCTGGCCGGACCCCCGAGTACCTCGGCTTCAAGATCACTTCTAGGGACGTCGGACTCGTGATGGCCGCTTTTCTGGTCCACCCTCTGATCATCCTGGTTCCAACCGTCGTCGCCTACGCGTCGGGGCAGGCGGCGGCCATAGGAGTCAGCGGGAGCTCTACCGGTTTCATCCAGGTCCTCTACGAGTACACGTCCTCTGCGGCCAACAACGGCTCCGACTTCTTTGGGACCCTGGCCAACACCCCGTTCTGGAACGTGACAACCGGCCTGGTCATTTTCATCGGCCGCTACGCCCCGATGGGGCTCCTGATGGCCCTCGGGGGCTCCATGATTGGGAGGAAGAGGACAGATGTCTCGGGGCTCAGGACCGACACGCTGATCTTCTCGGTCGTACTGATTGGGAGCATCCTCATACTCGTCGTGCTTACCTTCTTCCCATTCTTGGCCCTCGGCCCGATTCTGTCGTACCTTCAAGGGAACGTGAACGGCTTTGGCTAGCACTTCGGCTGCGGGGAGCGGCAGGCAGCGGATGCCTCTTCTTTCGGGGAGGGTGCTGAAGGACTCCATCACTAGGCTGAGCCCGCTCTCCCTCCTCTCTAACCCGGTCATGCTCATCGTCGAAGCGACATTCTTCATCGTGGGGGGGATGGCCATCGACCCTCAGGCGTTCATCCCGGCGGCCAACCCGGCCGACAGGACGTTCTATGTCGAGGTGGCAATCATCCTCCTGGTCACGGTCTGGTTCAGCACCCTGTCGGACTCTCTCGCCGAGCACCAGGCCAGGAGCACCGCTGCGAGTCTCAAGAGCCTCGTGTCCGAGGTCTACAGCAAGAAGGTGGTCAAGGAAGGTTGGACGACCACGATAGTCAAGGTGAAGTCGACCGAGCTCCGAAGGGGAGACCTGGTCCTCCTCGAGAAGGACGACTTGGTCCCCACCGATGCAGAAGTCCTGGAGGGGATCGCGATGGTCGACGAGTCCCTGATGACAGGGGAGTCGGCCCCTGTCAGGAAGGCGCCAGGCGATTCGCTCATAGGAGGCTCGCGCCTGGTCAGTGACACTCTCACGGCGAAGGTTTCGGTGAACCCCGGCGAGACCTACATCGCCCAGATGATCAAAATGGTCGAGTCTTCCAAGAGACCCAAGACGCCCAACGAGCAGGCCGTTACCATAGTCCTGATAGGGCTGACGGCCATCTTCACCATCATCATCGCCACCCTGTTCGGCCTCTCGATATCCCTCGGGCTGGGGGCCGACCTGTCCGTGCTCATCGCCCTGTACGTCTGCCTCCTGCCGACGACGATCGGCGCCCTCCTTCCGGCGATAGGCCTCTCCGGCATTTCTAGGCTTTACAAGAGGAGGATAGTGGCAAAGTCCGGCAGAGCCATCGAGACGGCCGGAGACGTCGATGTCATACTCCTCGACAAGACCGGGACGATAACTGTGGGCAACAGACAGGCCGTGCAGTTCGTCCCCTTCGAAGGGCACACTGAACGGGAGGTGGGCGAAGCGGCGTTTCTCTCTTCCTGGCACGACGACACGCCGGAGGGGCGGAGCGTCATCAACCTATCCTACCAGAAGGGCTACATCCCGAGGGAACTCAACGCGCTGGCGCTTTCGGAGGTGTACGAATTCACTGCCAGCACCAGGATGAGCGGGGTAAGACTGCGGCAGGGGGCAGCCCTCGAACTGCCAAAGGGCGGAGAGCCAGGGAAGTCCGTCTTCAGGGTGCGCAGGAAGTCAGCCGGAAGCCTCGTCGGGGAGGACGTTTACGCCCCCCAGGCGGAAATGACCGTTATCAAGGGCTCTCCCGACTCCATCAAGGAGCAGGTCGGCGCGGTCCCTCCAGGATACGATGAGTCCATGGAGAACGTCTCCAAGGCAGGCGAGACGCCCCTTGTGATAGCGAAGAACGGAATCCCCCTCGGCCTCATCCGGCTGAAGGACGTCCTGAAAGAAGGGATCCGCGAAAAGGTCCAGGCCGTCAAGACCATGGGGATGACGCCAATGATGATCACTGGAGACCAGCCGCTTACGGCCAAGAGCATCGCCGCGGAGGTGGGCATAGACGACTTCGTCCCCCGAGCCAAGCCCGAGGACAAGTTCGAAATTGTGAAAAAGCAACAGGCCCAGACCAAGATCGTGGCCATGATTGGTGACGGGACCAACGACGCGCCCGCCCTTGCAGTGGCCGACGTAGGCCTGGCCATGAACTCCGGGACAGAGGCTGCCAAGGAAGCGGCCAACATGGTCGACCTCGAGTCCAACCCGGCGAAGGTGATCGACGTGGTCCTCCTCGGGAAGCAGCTTCTCATGACCAGGGGAGCAGTGACGGCCTTCAGCATAGCGAACGACGTTGCGAAGTACTTCGCCATCGTCCCCGTCATGTTCGCTGCGACCATCCCTCAGCTGGCTGCGCTGAACGTTCTCGGTCTGGGACTGTCCAGCGCTGTCCTGTCCGCCCTCATTTTCAACGCAGTCATAATCCCGCTACTCATTCCGATAGCAATGAAAGGGGTGACCTTCCGGCCCGCCAGCACCATGTCCATTTTCATCAGGAACGTGCTCATCTACGGCGTCGGGGGCGTCATAGTCCCATTCGTAGGCATCAAGCTCATCGACGTGCTGATCACGGTGGTCTAGGTGTCATCGATGGAAGACTCCAAGCCGGACTACAGGCCCGTCGTGGGGATCGCCCTTGCCTCTTTGATTCTGTGCGGGCTCTTCTTCCCCCTGCTCATCACGGGGCTCGCACAGCTCATCCTCCCCTATCAGGCAAACGGCCAGATCGTGCAGCTGAACGGCCGCCCCGTGGGCTCAGTGCTCATCTCGCAGCAGTTCACCAGCCCACTGTTCTTCCACGGAAGGAACGAAAGCGACCCGACGACGGCTTCCGCGTCCGGGGTAGACCCGGACATCCCGCTGGACCAGGCGCTTGCGCAGGTTCCCAGGATAAGCAACGCAACAGGAATCCCCGAGGACGCGATCAGAAGCATCGTTCTCCAGCACGTGGAGGGGACCCTCTGGATATTCGGAGCGCCCTACGTGAACGTGCTGCGACTCAATCTCGCGTTGATCGCGGCGTACCCTTCGGTGTACAACCCGATCCCGTCGTGAAGACTCGGATCGCTCCCACGATCAACGTTCAGGCCGGCTAGACCCGTCTTAGTGGGGATGAGACCAAGGGGTATCGGGTGCCCTTCAGGAGTCCTAGAGTCTGGAACCAGGGACTCTCGGCATCAGGGTATCGCGCGCGCCGCCCTGAAACCCTGGAAACCGTAAATACAAATCGAGTTCGCACCTGTCTCTTGTACCCCCTCCTGAGCTTGAGCATAGGTGTCGGGGCCGTTGTGGGAATCCTTGCGGTCTACACCGTCGCGATTAGAACGCGTCTTCATTACGTCTCGACTCTGACCTGCCCCCACTGCCAGGGCTCCTTCGAGTACAACTGGGTCCCGCTCGCGTCCTTCAGCGCCGTCAGACTGGGGCGGAGCAGATACATGCGGTGTCCTCTTTGCCACGAGTGGGCGACCTTCAACATCATGAGCACGAGGAAGCGCGCGAAGAACGGCGCGCAGACGTGACCTTCGGCAAGTCGCACTACCGGCGCAGGTGGCGGCGCCGACGCGAGATTGGCCCCATGGGATGGGGTGGATCAAGAAGTCCGGCGGTCGCCCTTGGCACCGGGCCTACCCCTCTTCCGCGCTTCCGTTTCCTTCGTACACGACTCTTCCGCCTATGATGGTCATCTTGACTGAGATCTTGTCGATTTCCTCGGGGCTCACGCGCAGAGGATTGTCTGACAGCACGACGAAGTCGGCAAGCTTTCCGACCTCGATTGAGCCCTTGATCTTCTCGTCGAACCCGAGATAGGCGGCGTCGATGGTCACCGCACGGATTGCCTGCCTTACGCTGATCCTCTGCTCCGGCCCTAGCGACTTCCCGCTGCTGGTCAACCTGTTGACGGCCACCGAGATGTTCTTTATGGGGTTGACAGGCGTCACAAACCAGTCCGAATGAAGACCGAACTTGACGCCTTTCTTCAGGGCGGAGGCCAGCGGGCTTATCCGTCTTGCTCTCTCTTCTCCTAGGAACCTGTCGCGGTGCCTGTCTCCCCAGTAGTAGACGTGCAAGTTGAAGAAAGAGGCGCAGATGCCCAGCTCAGCCATCCTGTCAAGCTGGTCCTCCCTCACGGTCTGGCAGTGCTCAATCCTCAGCCTGTGGTCCTTCCTCGGGTGTTCCTTCAACACCCTTTCGTACGCGTTTATCACATTCTCGATCGCGCCGTCTCCGTTCGCATGCACGCCGACCTGAAGGCCGGCCTCCTGCGCTCTGCTTACGAGGGCATACAGCTGGTCTTCCGTGAGAATCTGAATCCCCCGATTCTCTGGCTGGTCAGCATAGGGCTGCGAGAAGAATGCGGTATGCCCCTGGGGCGACCCGTCTGAGACTATCTTCACCGCCCTTATCTTGAGCTGTTCTTCGGAAACAGTCTGTTTGTACCCCTCACTCAGGAAAGAGTCCAGGGCGTCCACTCTCAATAGCGCGTGGACGCGCACGGGAAATGCCCCGCTGCGCATCGATTCCTCGTACGCGCTGAGATAGAGTCTCCAGCCGGAGCTGGAGCCGGGCTCTTCCTCACTCAGCGACCCGAAGACCCCTGTGTCATGGACGGAGGTGACTCCCACCTTGAGCAGCTCTTCCGAAGCGGCCTTCAATGCACGCATGTACTCCGTGTGGCTTACAGGGTACGCGGAGGCGAAGGACTTCTGGGCACCCATTTCCATCAGCAGCCCGTTCGGCTCCCCCGACATGTCTCGTCCTATTCTCCCTCCGTGTGGGTCGGGCGTGTCCTTTGTTATTCCGGCCTGCTTTAGCGCGAAGCTGTTCGCGTACGACAGATGGCCCGATATGTGGCTCACCAGCACAGGATGGTAGCGGCTGACTCGGTCAAGGTCGTACCTTGTAAGGTGTCGCCTGTCGCCTATGCCGGTGTCATCGTAGCGCGAGCCCCTGATCCATTCCCCCTCTTTTGTCACTCTTGCCTTCTCTGAAAGGCGCCGTACCACGTCTTCGATGGAATTGTTAGGAGGTGTGGAACAATCCACCCAGTAGAGCATGGCAATCCCGGTAATCAGTGGATGCACGTGTGACTCCACGAATCCGGGGAGTACCGTGAGGCCGTGCAGGTCGACGACCCGGGTCCCTTCTCCCACCGAGCCCTGCACTTCTTCGTTGGTTCCAACTGAACTGATCCTGCCGCCAGACACAGCCAGAGCCTCGGCGACTTCGTCCGGTTCGACCCTGATTATCACCCCGTTCAGGAGCGCGAGCTCCGCTTCTTCACCTGCGGGACCTGGTAGCCCGGCGCTAGCCAACGCTTGATTGGCTGGCCTCCTCTAATGAGACGTTCTCAATCTTCGTAAAGTGCCTGATGCCGAGCACTATCGCCGCTGCCAGGAACTGGAGAGCCCCCACGAAGAAGAAGAGGCCGCCCACCCCGAACGAGCTTATCAGTGCGAACTCGACAAGGGCGATCACGATGAATCCCACTCGCCACGCCGTCGTTTGCAGGCCGCTTACGAAACCCCGCAAAGCAGTGGGGAAGATTTCGGCTCCGATGCTTATGAGGGGAACCTCGGCGAGGCCTCCCCAGGATCCCACCAGCACCACGATGGCTATGAGGGGGACTATCGACGAGTGAAACTCGTAAATCAGGAAGCTCGAGAACCCGCCGGCGAGGATGGAGAAGAACACCGTGTTCATCCTCCCAAGCTTGTCGATGAAGAACGCCCCCGAAAGCATCACCAGCATGCCCGGTGCGAAGAGCAGCCCGGTGTAGAGCAGCGAGTTTGCCGCGCTGATGTTGTACGACGCGAGGATGAACGGATAGTAGTAGGTCCCCAGGCCAGCGGAGACCGCGACCAGCATCAGCGACGCGAAGCACAGCGTTGCGATCCCGAGCGACCTCTTGGAGAGGAACAGAGACAACGCGCTCCTTCCCTTGGCCGTCGGGGGGCCCTGGCCGACGGCTTCCTGCGTGAGCGCGCTCGAGTCCAACGTGCTGCCTGTGACTGACCTGATTACCTTCTGAAGGTCGGCGATCCGGCCCTTCTTCAGCAACCATCTAGGCGATTCTGGTGCCTTGATTCTTAGGACGATTCCAACTGCTATTGGGATGAGCCCAGTGGCGGTCATCACCCTCCATTCCGTAGCGCCCGCCAGACTCGAAGTCAGCGCCCAACCCATGATGTATCCCATCAGCTGCCCGGCGGCCGTTACGAGCCAGAATATCATGATCATCATCCCCCGCTTCAGTTTGGGCGAGAATTCCGTCACGAGGGGTATCACTGCCGGGTAGTCGCCCCCCACTGAGAACCCTACGAGGAGACGCAGAGCCACGTAGACTGGGAATGTTGTGGCGAAGATGTTCAGGGCTACGAAAACGCCCATCATCATGAGGTCGATGGTGAAGAGGAGCTTCCTGCCGTATCGGTCGACCAGCACACCGAAGATGAGGGCACCCAGCAAGATTCCGAAGTTCATGTACAGCACGACTGCGCTGTAGGCCGCGGCCGTCACGTTGAAGTATGCCAGAATTCCAAAGGAAGACCCCGTCGTGACGCCGGCGACGTTGTAGAAATCTGAGAATCCCCCTATGGCCGCCGTAATCACGAGGTACCAGTGGTAGGGTCTTAGCCTGGCTTTGTCCAAAACGTCGAACGACAAAGTAACGAAATTTGCAGAATTTGCCTCTTATATAGGTATGGAACCCAAATGCATTCTTCAGCCGCGAAGTGACCCACGCCGTCGGTTCGCCGTCGCTTCGAAGGGACGTGGTGGCTCCTGGGCGCACCTACGCTTGCTCGTGTCCGTGCGGGACCATGCGACCCGGCGCCGTCTGACTGGAGCGACCGTTCCTTGTGTCCCAGGCGGTCTACTTGGCCACCGTTGACGGCGGAGCGGGAGACCGCTAAAATAGCCAGGTGAAATGGACGTTGCGTGCCGAACTTCGACGCGAACGGAGTGGGCCTGTTCTACGAGGAGCATGGAAACGGCGAGCCTGTCGTCTTCGTCCATGGGACCCTTTGCGACCACACCGTGTGGAAGCTTCAGACTGATGCCATCTCGCTGGAGTTCAGGACGATAGCGTACAGCAGGCGCTACGCCTACCCAAACACCAGGCAGGGCGACGTGATGGACAGCACGGTGCAGAACAACGCAGAGGACCTCCACGCCCTGGTCAACGGTCTCGGAGCAGGCAAGGTGCACATGATAGGCCACTCCTATGGCGGATTCATCTCCCTTTATTTCGCCCTCAAACACCCCGAGATGCTCCACTCCCTCACCCTCGCCAACGCCGCCGTCGCCACCCTGCTGGTCTCGCGGCCCAGCCCTTCGGCTCTCCTTTCTTTACTGCTCAGGTCGCCCGGCGTGGCGATGTCTGCGCGCAGGCTGGTCAACGCGACGGCCGCGAGCGTAAGAGCCGTCGAAGGCGGGGACGCGGCCGCCCCCCTGCGGCTGTTCGTGCCTACCATCTCGGGCACCAGGAAAGATCTCCCTCCCCGGCCCGCAGGATTCGAGCAGATGGTTACGCGCAACGCAAGGACCCTGAAAGAGACCACGACCACCTTCCCCCCTGTCACAAGGACGGAAGTGCGCACCGTCAGCGTTCCCACCCAGGTGATCTGGGGAGAATTCAGCACCCCGTGGGACTACAGGGTGAGCCGGACCTTGGCGGAGTCGATTCCGTCAGGAGAAAGGTCCATCATTCCGGGCACCAGCCACTTCTCCTTTTCGGAGAAGCCCGCCTACGCCAGCGGGGTAATCTTGAGCTTCCTGCGGAAGCACAGAGCCGGCTAGCGCCGCTCACCGATGCCGTCCGAAAAGAACCGCCGAAGGGTCAGCTCGAAGGTAATCAGGTAATGGATCCTCTCCCGATTGTCTCGGCGTCCATTCATGTGGTCCCTGACGAGTCGGTCCACGTAGTCTTTCCTAACGATGTTATACTCGTACATCAGCGAGTTCTTGTTTGCAACCGTCCGGCCCATGAGGTCTCTCCAGCAGGCTGACCTTCGGAGGGACGCGGAGAAGTCGACATAGCCCATGGGGGTGGGTAAAACGATGCGCCCCCTGCTCGCCCTCGCGAGGGTTCGGCTTGCCCTGTTGGGTGCGCTCGTGAGGACGGTCCCGATGAGCCACATCGTCTCGCCGCGATTGGGACTCAATCCCGTCCTTGTGTACGGGATGTCAGAGAGCTCCCTCGAGAGTGACCGAAGGAACTTCCTGTATATCCGGTGGTGGTATCGCATCTCGACGGGAATGCGGGTTATGACGTCGATGAACCCGTTGTCGAGGGCCGGAACCGAATCCTCGAAATAGTTCCTGGTAAGCACATGCCCCATGTTCAAGAAGCGCTCCCTTGTCTTGATGGCGAAGTAGTCGGCCTTGTCCGGCATTGTGCTCCCCTTGGACTGGGACACCAGTCTCAGGAACGCCGCTTCTACGGACTGCTCCCCAGTTCCAACGAACTCGGGATAAAGGAGCAGCCTTAGCTCCTCCTTGCCGAAGACCGCCCACTTGTGTTCTAGGACCTCAGCGAGCTGCGATGGACTCTTCGCATCGATGATCTTCTCGGTCAAGGGCGTCGCCTTGGTGGCGACGAAGTTTCCGCTGAGCAGCTCAAGGGCAATACCGTCCAGCGCCACGTCGACGGAGCCTTGGAATTTCTTGTCCGCCAGCACGATGAAGGACAGCCCAATTAATTCGGCTCCGTCCGAAAGTTCGATGACTTCCTCAACGAACTTCGTCTCTTCTTCCGGGGTGAAGGCGCAGACCATGTGGGGGGCCCGCGCGGCGCGGGCTACCCTGCCTGCGATTGCGAGTTCGTAGAACCCCCGAATCCCGAACGTGTAGGTGGTTATGTCCTCCCTTCCGGCGCAGGCCGCCAGAACCGCCCTCGAGTCGAGCCCGCCGCTCAGGCCCACCGAGTACCTGAGGGTCCTGTCCCGCGTCCGGAGGGCCACCGCGCGCCTGAATGCCGCGGCAAGCCTTTCGCTCATTGCATCCTCGCCGGCGTCGCCGTCCTCTCGGTAGTTCACATCCCAGTACTGAACTAGGTCAGTTCTGCCTTCGCGCCACGTGAGGACTGATCCAGGGGGGAGGACTTGTATGCCTTCGAACCACGTCTCGTTGCCCCATATTCCTAGCCTGCCGTAGCGGAAGAACTTCTTGGGCGCCTCCGGATTGAGTTTCTTGGAGTACAGCGGATAGTCAAGGATAGCCTTTGCTTCGGTTGCAAACGCCAGTTCCTTTCCCTTGGTCCAGTAGTGTAGGGGCCTCGTTCCAAACCGGTCGCCCACCAGATGGACAGCCTCGTCGGCCTCGTCGAAGATTACGAACGAGAAAGACCCGTTCAACTCCGTCAGGGCCTGCGCCCCCTTGTCTTGGAAGGAAGCGAGTACTCGCCCCAGCCACCCCGTGGAGTAACCGACGCCGGCCTGTTTCGAGGGGGGACCGGGGTCCGCGTAGTACACCATCCCCTCACCCACGATTCCAGACGTCTTGCCCGATCCGAAGACAGGCTGAGGTTCGCGGTTGAATATGCCGAGATGGACCCTGCCGACATCAAGAACTGACCCATGATAGACCTCCTTCTTGTGACTGGGGAGGTGAACTAAGTCCTCCGCCATCACGTCAATGGTGCGAGGAGGGACGGCGCCACTTCCGCGCACGTATCCGACGATTCCGACCAATCAAAATCCCCGAAAAAGTTCCGAGCCGAAGGGTCTGCCCGCCAATTTAAGGTTAGACCATGAAAGCCGTCGAAGGCAGTTGGTTGGTAGGCTGAACAGCGGCCGGGCTCGCTGACGCAGCCCGCCGTCGTAATACCCTAGAATGGCTCCGTTTTCGCCAATCAAGGCTCGATTCTTGGCCTTCTCGTCCACCCGGGTGTTCCTGGCCTTTCGCCAATGCCTCAACCCGCCCTGCCACTGCCGGCCGATCTCATACGGTCGACACGACTTCCTGGATTCAGTAGCCTTAAGTAAGAAGTGACAACGAGGCGCCAGACCAACGGAGACGCAACATCAGATTTGCAGCTCAATCGCGCCAGCGTCGAAATTGCCCATGCGTCCGCCGGTCCATGGCCGGGTGCACTGCCGGTCCCCCGTCCGCCCAGATGAACTGCGAGGGGATTGGGAATCACGAGGTCCGTTTCGGAAGACGATCGTCCTTCGAGGCCTGCCCCCTTCGTCCAAAAGTGCGTCAGGTGCTCACGGACCTACGGCATAAGGGAGCACGTGACTACTTGCGAATGCTCGGGGATGACTGCGTTCGAATACTCGAGTGAGTCACTTCATTGGCCTCCGCCGAAGAACGTTTCAGGTCTCGCCAGATATTGGCCCCTTCTGCCGATCATTGACCCCGCGAACATCTTGAAACAAGACAGTACCTCGGCCCTTCCGACTCCTCTATACAGGTCGGCACGGATCGGCGAGGAGATCGGCCTCAGGAACCTCTGGATCAAGGACGAGTCCGTCCATCACACCAAGACGTTCAAGGACAGGGACGCGCTCGTCACCGTGTCAAGATTCCAGGAACTGGGCCTGCACGAATTCGTCATGTCGTCCACAGGAAACACGGCGGCGGCCTTCGCCTACGCCGTGGGGATGGCCGCGGCCTCGTTGAAGGCTCACATCTTCCTCCCGAAGGGAACCATCATTGATTTCCCTCTCGCACGCGAGGACAGCACAAAGGTCTCGTTTGTAGACGGCGACTACAGCTCAGCCATAGTCGAGGCAAAGGAGTTCTCGAAGTCGAGGGGGATTCCTTTGGAAGGGGGTTTCTCCAACCCGTGCAGGACCGAGGCTGCCAAGACCATCGCCTACGAGATTGCAGAATCTGGGGTTCGGCCTGACTGGTACGTTCAGGGGGTGACGAACGGGGCTGGAGCTTACGGATTCTACAAAGGATACTCAGAGCTGGTCCGCTTCGGCGTTGTGGAAAGGGCACCCAGGCTGCTGTGCGTACAACCCGACGGATGCGCCCCGATGGTGAGCGCATTCAGGGCGGGGAGGGAGAAGCTTGCACGGGAAGACGTCCCCTCCGAGTCGCGCACGTTTGTCACGACGCTGTCCTGTACCAACCCGGCATACAGCTATCCCTACATGAGGGAGGCAGTCTTGGACTCTGGCGGAGGTTTTGAAGAGGCCTCCGACAGAGAAATAGCCAACGCATTCATCCTTCTCCTGAAGTTGGAAGGGAGGCTCGTCGACCCTGCCGTGGCAGTTGGCCTCGCGGGCATCGTCAGGGCCTTTGAGTCTGGCACCGTTGACCGGGACGAGGTCATCGTGCTCAGCCTGTCCGGCGGCATCCGCGGAGACGGCACCACCGACAGGAAGATGGACTTGGCTCGAGGGGAGCGCCCCGAGTCATCCTGACCGGGTCACAGGCGGGCCTTCCTCGTGCGGCCGACTGCGAGGGCTGACTTCAGGCGTACGACTTCGCGATGCTCCTTCCAATTCTCCTAAGCGTGCGGAAGGTCAAATCGACATCTTCCTTCGTAGTTCTATGATTGGTTATCGAGATGCGGAGGGCGGTCTTCCCCCTGATTGAAGTGGTCATCAGGAAGGCCTTCCCTGTGAGTTGGGTCGAGTCCGCGATCTTCTGGTTGAGTTCGCTGAGTTCGGACTCGGGCATGACCCTCCCGGCCCTTGGCACGAACCTGAAGCAGTACATCTGGAGGACAGGCTTGCACATGGGCTCGAACTCTTCGCTCTTCCTGACTAACCCATCGAGGTATTCGATCAGCGCGACGTTCCTTTCCAGCAGCCGCCTGTACCCTTCCACTCCGTAGTACTTTATCGACATCCAGACCTTGAGCGCCCTGAATCCCCTGGCCATCTGCGGCCCATAGTCCCAGAAGTCGATGCCCGCATAATCTGTCGGCAGGATCCCTTTCAGGTATGGCGCTCGCAGCGCGAAGGTATCCTTCAGCTTCTTGGAGTCTCTGACGAGGACGCACCCGCACTCGTATGAGACGTACAACCACTTCTGAGGGTCCAGAGTTACGGAATCCGCGAGTTCGAGCCCGTCAAAAAGCCTCGCCTTCCTGGGAATGATTCTCCCGAATGCGCCGCAAGCCCCGTCCGCGTGAAACCAGAGGTCGTGCTTCTTGCACACCCTGGAGATTGCCCTTAGGGGGTCCACGGCCCCCACGTTGATCGAACCGACCTGTGCGACCACGCAGAACGGGTTGTTCCCCGCTATTGCGTCCCTTTCAATCGATTTGTCCAGGCTTTCCACATTCATGGTGAAGTCCTCATTGCTCTTTACGAGCCTTACACTCTCCTTGCCGAGGCCCAGCAACTGCGCCGCCTTGACGATTGAGGAATGTCCCTCATGGTCGCTCATGTACAGGAGGAACTTGCCCCTCCTCTTCTCGGACTGGAGCCCTTCGGCGGCAATATTGTAGCCCGCCTTGTCGTGCAAGCCCGTCACGAGCCCTATGACGTTCGCCATCATTCCGCCGCTCACCAGCAGCCCTCCCGTGTCCTTGCCAAATCCCACCATTTCCGCGAGCCAACCTATGACCACCCTTTCCAGCTCGGTGGCTGCCGGGCCGGGCTTCCACGCCCCGACGTTCGCGTTGATGGCGGCGGCAATCTCGTCTCCGAACACGCTCATCATCGTCCCCGTTGCGTTTGCGAACCCGAACCATCGGGGGGAGCCGAGCAAGGAGCTGTTTGGGATGATCTTTTTTTCCACCTCTTTGACGATTCGGACCGGGCTCTGGGGCTTGAGGGGCAACGGTTCAGAGAGCAGCTTCTGGATATCCAGAGGTTTCTTCCGGGGGAAGACCCTGGCGGTTCTTATGTCGCCAAAAAACCTGAGCAGCATGTCAGTCGTCTCGTCGGCGATGGCTCTGAATTGGACCGGGTCCAGGTCAGAGTCAACGCTGTCCGACACGAGCCTTGCGCCGCTCCGGGTGTTCTTATTCTTTCGGCGTCAGAACGCGGGCTCAGCGTCCTCGAGTTCAACGTCCCACTTTTCGACTTCGACCTTGACTCGCGGGCGTCGCCAGCCCGCTCGCCCGCCAGAATTGGTCGTCTAGTCTCCAGTCTGCAGATGGAATGTCATGCTCTGGATGCCGAGCTTTCCCGGGCCAGTGAACCTGTTCAGGAACAGGCTGGTGCCTCCCATCAGGCCAGTCTTCACGCCCAGCTTCAGCGTCTCCATCTTGACTTGCGCATCCTTGTACATGAACGCACCCGGCTCCACATCGATCTGCTCTCCCGCCCCGAGTTCCCTTTCGAGGACGTTGCCGTACCCATGTATCGCCACGAGGCCAGGGCCCTTGAAGGTGTCTATGAAGAAACCGGTCCCGCCGAACATCATGTTCGAAATCCCGGATACCCGGTAGAAGCCGTATTCAACCTGCGACGTGGCAAACAAGAATTGGTGCTCCCTGACGCTAAGTTGGTCCCCGGCCGCCAGTTCGACGAAGACGAGCTGGCCTGTCGCATCCCTGGAGAAGGCGATTCTGCCGCTCCCCTTGGCTTCCGTCACCACCACCGGCAGGCCTGCAAGGATCCTCTTACCGGCACCCTTGAGCACCTTGGCCGAGACCTCGACCTGCGGGTCTCTCCAGAGAAGTATGTGGTGCTCGAAGAAGATGGGCCCCGACGATGGGTTCAGAGTAACGGTGCAGACGGGCACCAGCTCTCCTCCGACGGTCATGTTGAGCCCGCCGTACGTGATGTCGTGCTTGGTCTCGACCAGGTTCATGATACAAGAGGCTCGCCGTCTTTGGGATAAAAAGTAGACACACAGATGGGCGGGGCCAACTCGAGGCCGAAGGGCGACGGAGAACGGGCTCTTGCTTGCCCTATGGGTTCTCGCGCAATAGTAGCGACCTTATTTGACCTGCGACGTCAATACCTTCGGTAAGCCTCTCCTTCTCGATCCAATACGGTTCGAGGATTGCCTCCATGCATCCCGCTTCCCTCATTCTACTCAGCTTCTCGTAGCACTGCGTTCTCTCCCCGTATACCAGGGTCGCTTCTGCCAGTCTGTCCGGAACCCTGCTCATGAGCCTCTCAAGCAGCTCTGGGTCCTTCTCGACTTCATGAGCCCGCAGTCTCGGGTGGTCCTCCCCCACTCCTGCCGCCCACTGAATGTCCGGAGCGTCGGCAAGGTATCTCTTCGCGGCGCGGAGAAGACGGGAGAACGCTCTCTCGTCTGGATTCCAAGGATAGAAGATTGAAGCGCAGCAAGCATGAAGACTTCGGGGGTTCCTCCCAAACTTCTTCATCCTCGCGTGAATCGAGAGAAGCGTCTTCCTATACGTCTCAGGAGTGTGCGACTCGGGCAGCCAACCGTCGGCGAGCTGCGCAGTAAGGCTGAGCATCCTTGGCCCGTAGGACGCCACATAGACAGGGATCTCGGTCTGGGGGAACAGCGGGGGCTGCGCGCCCTTCAGCGCAAAGTACCTCCCGGAAAAGTCGGCCCTCTCTTTTTCCGCCCCCCAGAGCGCCCTTATCACGCGAATCCCCTCGTCCAGCCTGCCCACCGAGTGGTCAAGAGAGACACCGAACGGGGACTGGGAAGGGCCTCCTCCTGCGCCCAGGCCTAGGATGACTCTACCAGGCGCCATGTGGCTGAGAGACGCGAAGGCGTGGGCGGTGACCACAGGATGCCTCCGGAGCACATCTGTGACCATCGAACCGAGGCGCACAGAGCGAGTCTGTGTGGCTATGGCTGAAAGCGTCACGTAGAGCTCGGGCCACTTCGGACGGGGTGCTTCGTGATCGGGAAACCAGATGCCGTCAAGCCCTCTCTCTTCGCATCTCAGTGCCTCTCCAATGAGAGACTCGACTGTCGGAGAAGCCAGACTCCAGGAGATTTCGAACGGCTCGTTGGTCCGGGGCTTGGTCGTCGTCTTCACCTGTCTCGGAACTTCAGCCAACATACCGGTTGCGTCAACCTGCCGGCGCCGATACTTAACGGGTGTTGCAAGCGCCGATATGCTTGCCCGGGGCCCGTCACCTGGCCTGCCGTTGCTGACTAGGTCTATGGCCAGAGATCCCTTTCCTCGTCATCCGTGGACCGGCGTGGCTCTTGGGCCCGATTTCTGGTTGACCTGTCTCCGACGACAGAGAGCTTCTTGGTGACCCGCAGGAGACTGGCCGTGAAATGGTCCGTTTCCACGCTGTCGGCCATGGCGTACTCCATGCCGGGCATCTCCTGTATCTTCCATCCGAAAACTGAACTGTGGAACTTCCTGGCACGGGCCAGTCGTCTGCAGGTATCTCGAAGTGATGAACTTTGTCCATACTCTCATGCTCGATTCACTTGCCTCATTGATCTTGTTCAACGGGGATGGCGTGGCCCGGAGTCGATCTCACCCATTCTGCGGATGGTCGTGTCTCCACGCGGTCTCTCACAGGGTCTGACTGACACGCATTCGTTCACGGACGGCGTCTCTGTCTTGCCTGCGCGCGCTTTCGCACTTGCCTCGATCCAGAATGGTCAGACAGGCATGGGCGTCAGAGAGGGCAGATGGTGCGGGGGGTGGGACATTCGCCCGAAGCTTTCACTTCGGGATTCGAACCCACGAACCCCTAAGGGACGAGGTCCTAAGCCTCGCGCCGTTGACCAGGCTGGGCGACCCCCGCGGACGGCCGCGTGGCAGTCTGGTGAAACTATATTGCTTTACTGGCCCTCCTTGCAAGGTAGAGCCAGAGGGCGATGCTGGTGAGTGACGCGGCGGCGAAGATCGCCGTGGCCACCTCGAAGATGCCCGAAAGACCAGAGATGCGGTGTGCCAGGCTGGCTACCAGGGTCCCAACTGCCGTTCCCCCGCTGAGCATCACGCTGTAGAGTCCCATGGCCGACCCCCGCATCTCGTGCGCCGAGCGGTCCCCCACCGTGGCCAGTATCGACGGGACGAGGGCCGATGTGGCCAGGGCGAAGGCCCCGATGATGGGTATGTTACGCAGGAACAAGGCCGTTCCCCCTGAAAATGTGACTGTCAACGAAACAAGGAGTCCCATTCCTCCCACGGCGCCGATGGCCAGCACCGTCGTCCTCCCGACCACGTCAGAGAGGGCCCCGAACCCTATTGACCCCATGCCGATTATCAGTACCCCAGCAATGAGGATTTCCGCGGTCAACCCGCTCCCTATCCCCACCCTGGCGAAGGCCCTGGGGAGGAAGAACACCATCCCCAGCATGACGGTTACGGCGAGCCAAATCGGCATCGTCGCTTTCGTCCTCTCGTCGATGGACCTGAGGGGGTTCAATGTCAGCCTCCCACTCGGAGTCTCATGCGGTGGCTCTCTAAGCAAGAACGCTGCGAATACGAAGGCAACGGCCACCGTTGCCGCCGTCACGAAGAAGGCTCCGCTCAACTCGCTCGCAAAGGCGGTGTCGAGCCTCGAACCTAGGGCCAGCCCGACGGCATAGCCGCCGACGTTCATGAAGTCGAAGGCTCCCATGCCCGCCCCCCTGTTCCTCTCCCCGGTGAGGTCGGTGATCATCGTTAGTGTCGAGACAGTGATTCCGGCCGCCGCCACCCCCATCAGAGCGTGCAGAGCACCGACAAGGTAGATGTCCCTGGAGAGCCCTATCAGGGCCATCAGGGCCGTCATGCACCCTACTGAGAGAACGAAGATCCTCTTCCTTCCCTTCGTGTCGCAAAGCCGTCCCGTCGGAAGAGCGGCCGCCGCCTCCAGCGCGGGGTAGAGAGCCAGCGCAACGGCGACCTGGATGTCGGAGGCCCCGCTGAGGTAGGTGGGAAAGACAATGATGATGACTCCGAAGCCGACCCGAGAAATGAGCATCGAAACGTAAAGGATGGCCAGGTCCCTCCTCGCCACTGGTCCGGCGTTCACGGTTTTCGGCCCTCAGCCCATCGCCTAATTAACCGCTGCAATCCCGAGTGAAGGCGACAGACGGGCTCGCGGGTCCTTCATGACTCGTGACTGAGACGTTTCCCTGGCCCGGCTCAGCAACGTGGCGCGGGCGAGGCGGCCGTCTCCAACCCCGAGGTCCATGCGCCGTGGGGGAGCGAAGACGTGACGAACGATCAAGCCAAGGATTGAGTGGTACCGGAAGTTAGCCGTGTCTCTTCTTGGCGGCTTCCTTGGCTTTCTTCGACTTGGCGGCCGCCCTCCTGTCGTCGTAGGTCCCGAGGGGCGCTTCCGACTCGACGTATCCGTGGTGAATCTCAATGGTCCTCCTTACAATGGCTTCGCTCTCTTCGTTTCTCCTTGCCAGCCTTATGGAGAGGTTCCGCCTGTCGAGCACCACCGCCTCGAGACCGGCCTGCTTCTTCAGCTCATCGGCTACCTCCCCCATGGCGTACTCGTTTCCGAATAGCCCTCTGATCTCCCACGTCTTCGCCATGTGGTAGACGCCCGCCCTCGCCCGAATAAAACCTAACTCCTTGTGCGCATCTGCGTGACCAGCTCCCCTGGCGTGCTCGCCGGGAGCTTGCAGGTGAAGTTCTCGCAGACGTAAGCCAGGGGCTTCGTTTCCGGTTCCCTTCCCTCGAGGAGCGAAGTCATTCTGGAAAGCCTGCCGTAGTTGGCCCTGTCAGCCACCATCAGAACCGCTGCAGGCTGGTAGCTCCCCGTGAAAGCCTCCACCAGTGACGACGCTGTCCCCCTGCTTGCCGCCGTTATGACGACCTCCTTTACGCCATTTAGCAGGTTGTCCGCGACTGACATCATCAGGGCGTGCCCCGCTGGCTGCTCCACCAACCGGTCTCGGAAGCACCGCAACGTTTCCTCGGCAAGGTCCCTATACTTCGACTCCTGGGTCAATTCATAGAGCCTCAGCAGGTTTGCGGCTGCGACTGAGTTGCCCGACGGCGTGGGTCCATCGTAACTCTCTTTCGTCTTTGGTAGCCTTGTCTCCTTGCTCGAGTAGAACCCTCCTCCCTCCGTGTCCATCAACCCCTGAATCATCTCTTCCGTGATCTGAATGGCCTCCTCAAGCCGCGTGGGGTCGGAAGTGGACTCGAACAGGTCCAGGAGACCCTGGCAGAGAAACGCGTAGTCCTCTAGCGTCCCTTCGACGCCCGCCTCTCCCCCTGCGTACCTTCTCATCAGGCGTCCGTCCCTGTGCAGTTCACCGAGGACAAAATCTGCCGCCCTCTCCGCGGTCCGGACATGGTCGGTCGCCCGGGCGACCCCACCGACGAATGCGAACGCTGAGATCGCGAGCCCGTTCCAAGACGTCACGATCTTGGTATCGATGGGAGGCCGGGGCCTCGTGCTCCTGACCTCATAGAGCCTAGCTTTCCACTCCTCCGCCTCTGCAGGGGAGGCGTCGGGTTCAGCCAGGTGTGGGATTGACCTCCCTCCCTCGAAGTTCCCTGACCTAGTCACGCCGTACGTCTTGCAGAACCTCTCCGCGTCGGCCTTCCCCAGGGCCGATTCCGCTTCGCCCGGGGTCCAGGTGTAGAACAGCCCCTCACCGTCAGCGCTGTCTGCGTCCTGCGCTGCGAAGAAGCCTCCTCTTCCGGACTCCATCTCGCGTTTCATCCAGCCTAGGGTCTCACCGGCTACCTTGACGTACAGGCCGTTCTTCGTCGCCTGGTACGCTTCCGCGTACACCTTTGCAAGGAGGGCGTTGTCGTACAACATCTTCTCGAAGTGCGGGACCTGCCAGTTGCGGTCCGTTGCGTACCTGTGGAATCCTCCCCCAACGTGGTCCCTTATTCCTCCTGAGGCGATGGAGTCCAGGGTTTTCGTCGCGGCCTTCATGGCGAGAGCACTTCCTGTCCTGAAGTTGTACCTTAGCATGAAAGAAACGGATAGGGGGAGGGGGAACTTGGGGGCCATGCCAAACCCCCCATGATTGAGGTCGAAGGAGGAAACCAGCGACTGATAGGCCCCTTCAATCACATCCTTCGACAGCTTTCCTCCCGGCCGCACCGTCTCGGCCTGCAACGAAGCGCTCACCTGACTCGCCGTGGTCAGCGCCTCCTCTCTCCTTTCCCTCCAGATCTTGGCCACGAATTCCAGCGCCTGTCTGAAGCTCGGCATCCCGTACCTCGGCTCCTTGGGGAAGTAGGTCCCCGCGTAGAAGGGCTTCAAGTCTGGGGTGAGAAAGACGTTGAGCGGCCATCCTCCGCTCCCGGTCATCGCCTGGGCCGCGGTCATGAAATAGGCGTCGACGTCGGGCCTCTCTTCCCTGTCGACCTTGATGGGGATGAAGTTCTTGTTGATCAATTCGGCGGTCGCCCTGTCCTCGAATGATTCTCGCCGGAGGACGTGGCACCAGTGACAGGTGGAGTACCCTATGCTCAACAGGATTGGCTTGTTGTCGTTCTTGGCCTTCGCCAGGGCCTCTTGACCCCAGGGATACCAGTCCACTGGGTTGTACGCGTGCTCGAGCAGGTAGGGGCTCTTCTCGTTAGCTAGACGATTTGGCTTTCTGGATTCTGGTGCCGTAGACACTCAGACCCTGCTTGCCTGCAATTAAACCGCATCCTCGGACGCTGACGATTCGCCGACGCTACTATGAATCGGCCTGAAGCATCATGACGCTGTGGTCGTCAGACGGTCTCGCCGCGCATCGCGTTCCCTGCCCACGCCATCTCGGTGCAGGTCCCTCTGGCCGACGCCATCAAGCATGTCTTCTCATGAAGGTGGCGAGAACCGAAGCTGTCGCCAAGCCAGCACTGGGAGGCCCGCGCCTCCGCAAATTCAAATACGACCTAGGAGGGCTGGGCGAACGCGTAAGGAATGTCGCTTGAAAGCGTCGGCGTAATCAAGGAGAAGATCGAGGGTCCGACAGGGACCGCGAGTTTCTTCAACATTCTCAAGCTCGAGGAGTCCGGTTTCGAACCCGCACGTCTGCCGTACTCGATTAGGGTCCTGCTGGAGAACGCCGCGAGGCATTCGGGGCGCGTACATGGCGCCCTGGAGGCCGTACGCTCGCTTGCTGCTTGGCCCGAGACCGTAGGAATGGAGATTCCTTTCATGCCTTACCGCGTGCTTCTCCAGGACTATACCGGCGTCCCCCTCGTCGTCGACCTCGCCGCGATGCGCGACGCCGCGGCCGCCGCGGGCCTCGACCCGGGGCGCGTCAACTCGAAGGTCCCCGTCGACCTCGTAATCGACCACTCGATTCAGGTGGACGCCTGGGGGTCTGAAGTGGCCTTCTCGACGAACCTGGACAGGGAGTACGAGCGCAACAAAGAACGCTACGCCCTTCTGAAGTGGGCCCAGTCTGCGTTCAAGAACATGCGGGTCTTCCCCCCTGGCAAGGGCATCTGCCATCAGTTCAACCTCGAGTACCTCTCCCAGGTCGTGACCACCAGCGACCGGACTGGTGAACTGCAAGCATTCCCTGACACTCTCGTCGGGACCGACTCTCACACGACGATGGTCAACGGGCTCGGGATTCTGGGCTGGGGGGTGGGAGGAATCGAGGCAGAGGCGGTCATGCTGGGGGAGCCCTACCGCATGCCCATTCCGAAGGTCGTTGGAGTACGACTCGCGGGCGAGTTGCGGGAAGGGGTCACCACGACCGACCTCGTCCTTACGGTTACAGAGGCTCTGCGCGAGAGGGATGTAGTGGGCTCGTTCGTCGAGTACTTCGGGGATGGCTACCGGCGCCTCTCTGCCCAGGACCGGGCGACCTTGGGCAACATGTCCCCCGAGTACGGCGCCACGGTCGGGTTTTGCCCCGTTGACGACGCCACCCTGGCCTACCTCTCCGGGACCGCGCGCCCCCCGAAGCACGTGGAATTCGTGAGGGAGTACGCCACCCGGGCGGGGTTCCTCCTTGACGGCAAGGAACCCGAATACTCCGAAGTTGTCGTCATCGAACTGGACAAGGTCGAGCCGTCGGTGGCAGGGCCTCGAAATCCTGACGAACGCCGTCCGCTGAGGAGCGTCCCTTCTTTCGCCCGAAAGATGCTGGATGAGAAAAAGGCATCCGCGCTTGCAAAGGCCGGCGGCCTGGGCGACGGCTCCATCGTCATATCAGCGATAACCAGCTGCACCAACACGTCGAACCCGACCGTGATGATAGGCGCTGGTCTCCTGGCCAGGCACGCGGTCGAAGCGGGCTTGACGGTCAAGCCTTGGGTGAAGCCGAGCCTTGCCCCAGGCTCGACTGTCGTTACCGATTACCTACAGAAAGCCGACCTGCTCGGCTACCTGTCAAGGCTCGGGTTCGCCCTCGTCGGCTACGGATGCACCACTTGCATCGGAAATAGCGGCCCGCTTTCGCCTGAGGTGGAACAGGCCATCAGGGCAGACGACCTGTACGCAGTTGCGGTGCTGTCGGGAAACCGGAACTTCGACGGACGCATACATCCCTTGGTGAAGGGCTCTTTCCTCATGTCGCCGATGCTCGTCGTCGCGTACGCCCTGGCAGGGAGGATTGACTTCGACTTTGCGGCCGCGCCCCTTGGGTCGGAGAAGGGAGGGAAGCCTGTCTTCCTCAAGGACATATGGCCGAGCCTGTCCGAGGTCAAGTCCACGGTCGAAACGTCGCTCAGCCCAGACCTGTACTCCCAGAGGTATGCAGACGCCATGAAGGGCGACGACCGCTGGGAGTCGCTTGCGGCTTACAGCGACGAGGTCTTCCGCTGGGACGCGGCGTCGACCTACGTGAGGCGGCCCCACTGGCTCTCGCCAAGCGAGAGGACTTCGGCGAAGAAGGATATCCTAGGGGCGAGGGCCCTCGCGGTCCTTCCAGACAAAGTGACCACTGACCACATCTCCCCCGCCGGCACCATACCGGTGGACAGCCCCGCGGGACAGTACCTGATCGGCCGGGGGGTCGAGATGATCAGGTTCAGCTCCTACGGGGCAAGACGCGGCAATCACGAGGTCATGGTTAGAGGAGGATTCAGCAACATCAGGTTGAAGAACGCCTTGGCAATGGGAAAGGAAGGGGGCTACTCAAGGCACCTTCCCTCGGGCAAGGTCATGCCGATTTATGATGCGGCCGTGAAGTATGGGGAAGAAAGGACCCCCCTGGTCATCCTGGCTGGCAAGCAGTACGGAATGGGGAGTTCCAGAGACTGGGCGGCGAAGGCCCCCAAGCTGCTGGGGGTCAGGGCCGTGATCGCTGAGGACTTCGAGAGGATACACAGAAGCAACCTAGTCGCAATGGGGGTGCTCCCGCTGCAGTTCAAGGAGGGAGAGGGGTGCCAGGCGCTCGGGCTGACCGGAGAGGAGACCTTCGACGTTCTCGGCGTCGAAAAGATGGCGGGCCCCAACGAGTCCCTCAAAGTCTCGGCGAGGAAGGACGGCAAGGAGAAGAACTTCACTGTCCTGTGCCGAGTGGACAACAAGACAGAGCTGGAGTACGTCGAGAAGGGCGGCGTCATTCCTTTCGTATTCGACAAACTCCTAACTTCCGTCCACTAACACAATTGTTATAATGTGCAGCCTAAGGCTGGCTCGGAGAATGCAGAAGGACCTCCTGGTCTACCTCAACGGCTCATTCGTCGAAAGGTCGAAGGCCGTCGTGTCGGTGTTCGACCACGGCCTCCTCTACGGCGACGGGGTGTTCGAGGGCATCAGGGCCTACAACGGGGTCGTCTTCAAGCTCGACGAGCACATCGCCAGACTGTACGACTCCGCGAAGATCCTGCGTCTCAGCCTTCCCGTCCCCCCCGGCGAGATGGCAGAGAAGGTCTTGGAGACTCTCCGAAAGAACAGGCTCCGGGACGCGTACATCAGGCTGGTGGTCACGCGAGGCCCCGGCGACCTGGGGGTCGACCCCGCGCACTGCGTGGACCCGACTCTGTTCATAATCGCCGAGCCCATGTCGACAGTTCTCGGCCCGAAGGAGCCGAAGGTGGTTCGGCTGGTGATCTCCACCGTCAGGCGGGACGCGGTCGACGCGACCACCCACGAGATAAAGTCGCTCAACTACCTCAACAGCATCCTTGCCAAGATAGAAGCGAACAACGCGGGCGCAGACGATGCGATACTCCTGGACAGGAGGGGGTTCGTCTCCGAAGCTTCGGTCACCAACATCTTCATCGTCAAGGACGGGAAGATCGCGACTCCGTCCTCGGCGGCCGGGATCCTCCACGGGATAACCCGTGCTCGTGTGGTCAAGCTCTGCTCCGACCTCGGCTTCGACGTGCAGGAGCGCGACGTGACCCCCTTCGAGGTCTTCACCGCTGACGAGGCCTTCCTGGTGGGGACCAAGTCAGAAATCGTCGCGGTAGGCTCGGTGGGAGACATCAGGATAGGCTCGGGGACTGCGGGTCCCGTCGCCCAAAGGCTGGTGAAGGAGTTCACCAAGCTGGTCCAGAGGCCGGAGGAAGGGACACCGATCTACAGAGCGGAGCGCGTCCGGGCGTAGGCGCCGGCACCGGTCTTTCCTCCTTCCGACTCGTTACTCTTCATGGCCGCCTTGACGAGCTTCCTGATGAGCGGCACGGGGACCCTTCTGTCCAGGGGAATGCGAATTGCTGACATTGGTCTCGTAACCTCCCAGGTCTTTCGAGTGCTGAGCTATCAGCGGCGGGAGAAGATAGAGCCTGATGTGCTTCGGCTGAAGGCCGAAGAGCACCAGGGGCCCATTGAGCGTGTATGCGGGTATCATGTAGTTGATCCCCTCCTTAGCATCCGGGGCAGCCTCCCTGATCGTGGCGCGAATCCCCCTTGGCTTCCCCTGCAACTCCTCCGCTGCGAGGTCTATGTATTCGTCGACGTTCCTTGCTCGCCTGTTCAAGGGGGCACTGCCCGCCTGGCGCCCGCCCAATCACCATAACGCGGCCCCAGAAACGCCTAAATAGACGCCTTGAAACGCGCTCGTTTGGGCCCTGCGCAGTGTATTGTGTTCGCCACTTACTGATTATTTTGAAAGGTGAGAGGTAGCCTTGCCAGCGACGAAGAAGACGGCGGCGAAGAGGCAGAAGGTAGAAGACGAAGTGCCTCCATTCAAGGTCAGCACTCATTTCCTGATACCTAAGCACGAGCTCCTCACGAAGGAGGAGGCTGTCCAGGTCCTTGCCAACTTCAACGCGACAGCGGCCCAGTTCCCCTACATCCTTTCGACTGACCCGGTCGCCAAGGAGATAGGCGCCAGGCCCGGCGACCTCGTCAGGGTGACGAGGAAGAGCGAGACGGCCGGGTCTAGCACGTACTACAGGTATGTGGTGGAAGCCTAGATGAGCAAGCAGATACAGCGCTCGAACTCCTGGATCGTCCTCCGTGACCTGCTGGAGAGGGAGGGCGTAGCCAGACAGCACCTCAACAGCTACAACGAGCTCATCTCCAAGGGACTCCAAAACATCGTAGACGAAATCGGCGAGGTGGAGGTGGAGACCGTCAGCACCCCGTACAAGATAAAGTTCGGAAGAATCACCATCGGCGCCCCAAGGGTCGTCGAGATCGACGGCTCGGTAAGCAGCATCCTCCCGATGGAAGCGAGGCTCAGGAACCTCACCTACTCCGCGCCGATCCTGCTCGAGATGACCATCGAGGAGGAGGGGCTCCCAAGGGACACCTCCCGCCAGCACATAGGGGACCTCCCGATCATGGTGAAGTCGGAGCTCTGCCAGCTCTCGAACAGGACCCGGGAGCAGCTGATAGAAGTCGGCGAGGACCCGAACGACCCGGGCGGCTACTTCGTGATCAACGGCGCCGAGAGGGTGATCGTGGGGCTGGAGGACCTCTCCCCCAACAAGATTCTCGTCGACGCCGAGAAGGTGGCGGGCGCCACAACCTACAAGTCAAGAGTCTACTCTTCCGTGGTCGGCTACCGCTCGAAGATGGAGCTCACCCTCAAGCAGGATGGAGCGATAAACGTCAAGGTCCCGAGCTGCCCGGTGGACCTCCCCTTCGTGATAGTCATGAGGGCCTTGGGGATGAAGTCTGACAAGGACATCGCCGACGCAGTGTCCCCCAAGATGGAGATCCAGGACCTCCTCGAGGTCTCCTTCGACAAGGCGAGCGAGGCTCCCACCGACAAGGACGCCCTTGTCTTCATCGGCAACAGGGTCGCCCATGGCATGCTTGAGGAGTTCAGGGTGAAGCGCGCCCTCTCCATGCTCGACTGGGGGCTGCTCCCCCACCTGGGCAAGACCGAGGACAGGCGCTTCGACAAGGCCATGTTCATGGGCGAAGCCGTCTGCAAGCTCCTGGAGCTCAGACTCGGCTGGACAGAGGCGGACGACAAGGACCACTACGGCAACAAGGTCATCAAGTTCGCGGGGCAGATGCTCGCGGACCTGTTCAGGACCGCGTTCCGGAACCTCGTCAGGGACATGAAGTACCAGCTGGAGAGGACCGGCCAGAAGCGCGGGGGGAACGTAGTGGGCGCGGCGATCCGGACCGGGATCATAACCGACAAGCTCAACAACGCCATTGCCACCGGCAACTGGGGGCGCGGAAAGGTCGGGGTCACCCAGCTCCTCGACAGGACCAACTATCTCAGCACCCTCAGCCACCTGAGAAGGGTCCAGTCGCCGCTTAGCAGGAGCCAACCAAACTTCGAGGCCAGGGACCTCCACGCGACTCACTTCGGCAGGATCTGCCCCTCAGAGACCCCAGAAGGGGTAAACTGCGGCCTCGTGAAGAACCTCGCCCTTTCGGCCATCATCTCCGTGAGCGTCCCGACGGCTGAAGTGGAGGAGAAGCTGTGGGAGCTCGGGGCCAAGCAGATCAGGGACGCGGACCAGAAGCTGCAGACCGGCGGGTGCAGGATATTCATGGACGGGCGCTTCCTGGGCTACGTGGACGACGGCGAGAGGCTGGCGAAGGCCTTCAGGAAGCTCAGGAGGGAGGGCCAGATCAACCCGAGCGCAAGCATACTCTACGTCCCCCCGCTCAACGACCGGGCCTACCCGCGCCTTTACATCAGCTTGAGCTCCGGCAGGGTCCTGAGGCCCCTCGTAGTGGTCGAGGGAGGGAGGCCTCTCCTCGGCGCGGAACTCATCGGAAAGGTAGACATCGGCCAGCTGTCCTGGAGGGACCTGGTCGAGCAGGGCAACCTCGAGCTGATCGACGCCAACGAGGAGGAGAACTGCCTGGTAGCCATGAGCGACGAAGACCTGTCGACCAAGAACACTCACATGGAGCTGTTCCCGGCTTCGATGTTCGGCATCGCCGCCTCGATCATCCCATACCCGGAGCACAACCAGTCTCCGAGGAACACCTACGAGTCTGCCATGGCGAAGCAGAGCCTCGGATTCTCCTCGCCCACCTACCCCATATCGCCGCACGTCAGGCAGCACCTGCTCGTGAGCCCCCAGGCTCCCGTGGTCCGCACGCGCACCCTTGACCTGCTCAAGATAGACGAGAGGCCCCTGGGACAGAACTGCGTCGTCGCGGTCCTCTCGTTCGAGGGCTACAACATCGAAGATGCCATCATAATGAACAGGTCCAGCGTCGAGAGGGGGCTGGCGCGGTCTTTCTTCTACAGGCTCTACGAGGGCGAAGCCAAGCAGTACCTCGGCGGGATGAGGGACACCTTCGAGGTCCCGTCTGCCGAGTCGAACATCAGGGGGTACAGGGGAGAAAAGTTCTACAGGCTCCTCGAGGGGGACGGGATCGTCTCCCACGAGTCTCAGGTGACCGGAGGGGACGTCGTCATCGGTCGGACCAGCCCCCCGAGGTTCATGGAGGAGTACAAGGAGTTCGAGATCAAGGGCCCCTACAGGAGGGATACCTCGGTGGCGGTCAGGCCCTCCGAGTCGGGAGTAGTCGACTCCGTCTTCATGACCGAGAACGTGGAAGGGGGCAGGATGTTCAAGGTCCGCGTGAGGGACATGAGGATCCCTGAAATCGGAGACAAGTTCGCATCCAGGCACGGGCAGAAGGGGGTCGTCGGCCTCGTGGTCCCCCAGGAGGACATGCCCTACACGGCAGAAGGGATCGTCCCCGACGTCATCATCAACCCGCACGCGTTCCCGTCGAGGATGACCGTCGGCCAGTTCATCGAGTCGATTGCGGGGAAGGCTGGGGCCCTCCGCGGCTCCCCGGTGGACGGCTCTGCCTTCGCCGGCGAGCACATCGAGGACCTCGAGAAGATACTCAGGGGCAGAGGGTTCGAGGCCACGGGGAGGGAAGTGATGTACGACGGGAAGACCGGCAAGAAGTTCGCCGCCGATGTCTTCGTGGGCGTGGTCTATTACCAGAAGCTCCACCACATGGTGGCCGACAAGATTCACGCCAGGGCGAGGGGCCAGGTACAGATGCTCACGAAGCAGCCGACCGAAGGCAGGGCCCGGGGAGGAGGCCTGAGGTTCGGGGAGATGGAGAGGGACTGCCTGATAGCCTACGGCGCCTCGATGGTCCTGAAGGACAGGCTCCTGGACGAGGCGGACAAGACTGAGATCTACGTCTGCGAAAAGTGCGGGCTCATCGCCTTCTACGACGCCAAGCAGAGGAAGTACACCTGCAAGGTTGACGGCGATCAGGCGAGGATCTCGACTGTCGTGGTTGCCTACGCGTTCAAACTGCTGTTGCAGGAGATGATGAGCCTGAACATCGCCCCCAGGCTGCAGCTGAGGGACAAGGTGTAGAGCATGTCGATGGAACAGGCCCTCAAGACAATCGGCGGGATCGACTTCGCCGTCTTCTCGCCGGCGGAAGTGAGGAAGTACTCGGTCGCCGAAATCACTCAGCCCGAGACCTACGACGAGGACGGGATGCCCGTCCAGGGCGGGCTGATGGACAGCCGCCTCGGGACCCTGGAACCGGGCCAGAAGTGCGGGACCTGCGGCTCGACCGCGGGGAGGTGTCCGGGGCACTTCGGCCACATCGAGCTCGCCGAGCCGGTGCTCCACATAGCCTTCGTGGACGAGATCAACAGGCTCGCGCAGACCACCTGCAGGTCGTGCGGCAGGATACTTCTCCCCCAGCCGGAGCTCGACGCCTACAAGGTCAAGATCGCGAACAAGACCGACTTCACCCCCAGCATGCTGGAGGCAGTGGCGAAGGAGATCGTCACCAAGGCGAAGAAGGTCAAGCTGTGCCCCCACTGCGGGAAGCAGCAGTATCAGATCGAGTTCACCAAGCCGACGATCTTCCACGAGATCACTGAGGAAGGGGGAGCGACACGCCTCCTCCCCGTCGCCATCCGGGAACGCCTCGAAAGGATAAACAACGAAGACCTAGACCTCCTCGGGTTCAACTCGAAGGCCGCCAGGCCGGAGTGGTTCGTCCTCCAGGTGCTCCCGGTCCCTCCGCTCACGGTGAGACCGTCGATCACCCTGGAGTCCGGCATCAGGTCGGAGGACGACCTCACGCACAAGATCGTCGACATCCTGAGAGTGAACCAGAGGGTGAGGGAGAGCAAGGAGTCCGGGACGCCCCACCTCATCGTCCAGGACCTCGTCGACCTGCTTCACTATCACGTCACGACCTACTTCGACAACGAAGTCTCTGGCATCCCCCAGGCGCACCACCGCTCCGGGAGGCCGCTCAAGACCCTCAGCCAGAGGCTGAAGGGGAAGGAGGGGCGCTTCAGGGGCTCGCTGTCGGGGAAGCGCGTCGACTTCTCGAGCCGCACGGTGATCAGCCCTGACCCGAGCCTGGACATCGGAGAGGTCGGGGTCCCCTTCGAAGTCGCCAAGAAACTCACCATCCCCGAGAAGGTGTCCCCGGCCAACATCGAGGCCCTCAAGCAGCTCGTGATGAAGGGGCCGTTCGAGCACCCCGGAGCCAACTACGTTATCCGGCCTGACGGCGTGAAGATAAGGCTGGACTTCGCCAGCGACAGAAAGGCGCTGGCCGACTCCCTCGCCCCAGGCTACATCGTCGAGAGGCACCTCACAGACGGCGACGTCGTCCTGTTCAACAGGCAGCCGTCTCTGCACCGGATGTCAGTCATGGCCCACTTCGTCCGCGTCCTCCCGTACAGGACCTTCAGGCTGCACCCGTCCGTCTGCCCCCCCTACAACGCGGACTTCGACGGGGACGAGATGAACCTGCACGTCCCCCAGAGCGAGGAGTCGAGGTCGGAGGCACTCATGCTCATGAGGGTCCAGGACCAGATCCTTTCGCCCAGGTACGGCGGGCCGATCATCGGCGGCATCAGGGACTTCATCACCGGCGCGTTCATGCTCACGAGGGACGAGACCTTCCTCACCCCAGGGGAGTTCTCCAACCTCGCGCTGCTCGGCGGGTACGAAAGGGACCTTCCCGAGCCCGCCCGGAAGGGCGCGAAGCCGCTCTACAGTGGGAAGCAGCTCTTTTCGCTCTTCATCCCGAAGGGGATGAACTACGTCCTCACCTCCAAGTGGGCGAAGTCTTCGAAGACTGGCTCCTCCAACGACGTCGTAATCAAGGACGGGGAGCTCATCTCGGGGGTCGTCGACAAGGCCGTCATAGGCGCGGAAGAGCCGGACAGCCTCCTGCACCGCATTGCCAAGGACTACGGGAACGAGGAGGCCAGGAACTTCCTCAACTCGATCCTGAAGGTCCTCAAGACCTATCTGACGCGCAGGGGGTTCACCTACGGCTTCAACGAACTCGAGCTCCCCGACGAGGCCAAGAAGGACATCCGCGACACCCTCGACGAGGCCTACGAGAACGTCTTCGACCTGATCAAGAAGTACAAGGCGGGTCAGCTCCAGCTCACCAGGGGGCTCTCCCCGGAGGACTCGCTGGAGGCCTACATCGTCAACGAGCTGTCGCGCGCGAGAGACAGGGCGGGGAGGATCGCCGACCGCTCCTTCCCTGCGGAGAACTCGGGCATGATCATGGCCAGGACCGGCGCCAGGGGCTCAAGCCTCAACGTGGGACAGATGACCGCCGCCCTCGGCCAGCAGTCGGTCAGAGGGAAGAGGATCGAGAAGGGGCTGAGGGGGAGGGCCCTGAGCCACTTCCCGTGGAACGACCAGTCCCCCGAGGCGAAAGGGTTCGTGAGGAGCAACTACAGGGAGGGGCTCTCCCCGACGGAGTTCTTCTTCCACGCTATGGGCGGGAGGGAAGGGCTCGTGGACACGGCCGTCAGGACGCAGCAGAGCGGGTACATGCAGAGGAGGCTCGTCAACGCGTTGGAGCACCTGAAGGTCGAGTACGACCTCACGGTGAGGGACCCGCACGGCCACATCATTCAGTTCCTCTACGGCGAGGACGGCGTGGACCCGGCCAAGAGCGACCACGGCAGGCCCATCAACCTCGACCGTCTCCTCGAGACCGAGGAGCTCCTGAACAAGTCAAGGTCCAAGCTGGATGCGAATGCCGTGGAGAGGCTGATGAAGAAGTACCAGCCGCAGCTCAACGAGAGGCTGGTGAAGGAGCTCAACGAGAAGCTCACGGGCTCCTACCTCACCGAGGAGGGGGCAAAGGAGTCGCTCGAGCGGGTCGCGGAGGCGATGGACTACTCCAGGGTCGAGCCCGGGGAGGCGTCCGGCATAGTTGCCGCCCAGTCCATAGGCGAACCCGGGACCCAGATGACGCTGCGTACCTTCCACTTTGCCGGGGTGAGGGAAAGGGACGTGACCCTCGGTCTGCCTAGGCTCATGGAGCTGGTCGACGCGCGCAAGATCCCTGCCACCCCGTCGATGGACATCTACCTCGACAAGGAGCACGGCGCCACCAACGAGAAGGCCGTGAGGGTTGCGAAGGAGATACTCTTCACGAAGGTGGGCAACGTCGTGGAGTACAGCGAGGTGGACCCCACCGAGGGGATCAAGCTCCATCTGAGCGAGCAGTTGATGGTCGACAGGGACGCCAAGGCTGAGGAGGTGGCCAAGGTCATCGAGACCGCCAAGAGGAAGGTCCAGATCGAAAGGGGGAAGATCATCAGGGTCAACATGGAAAACGCCGACCTCTCCATGCTGTTCACCCTGAGGAACAAGATCCTGAACATGAAGCTCAAGGGGATTCCAGGGATTACGCGGGTCACGGTGGTGAAGGAGGGGGAGGAGTGGTTCATCCAGACCGCCGGGTCCAACCTGGGCAAGGTGGTGGCCGTGCAGGGAATCGACCCCACGAGGGTGTACACCAACAACGTGCACGAGGTCGCCCAGGTCCTGGGGATCGAGGCCGCGCGCACCACGCTGGTGAGAGAGGTCATGAGCACGCTGGACGAGCAGGGACTCGAGGTCGACGTCCGTCACATCTTCCTTGTGGGGGACCTGATGACCTCCAAGGGCTACATCCAGCAGATAGGGAGGCACGGGATCGCGGGAGCCAAGAGCAGCGTCCTCGCGAGGGCCGCGTTCGAGATAACCGTCCCCACCTTGGCCGAGGCCGCTGTCAAGGGCGAGACTGAGGACCTCAAGGGAGTGACGGAAAACGTCATTGTCGGGCTGCCGATCCCGGTCGGGACCGGGATGATCGACCTATACATGAGCTGATTCTATGGACACGGCCCATCTCTCTAAGGTCCTGAAGGAAGCCATGAAGGGGGGGAAGTACACCCTCGGCGCAAAGGAGACCATCTACGGCATGAAGGGGGCGAAGGCGCTCCTCCTCACGAAGTCTGTCCCCGAGGGGCTCCTGACAAGGCTGAAGGCCGAGGCGGCCAAGCACGACGTCACGGTAGTCGAGCTCCCCGTGACCTCCGCCCAGCTGGCCAGGATGGTCGGGAGGCCGTACAGCGTGTCGGCCGTCGCCCTGAGGTCGGTCAGCGAAGCGGACATAAAGCAGCTCCTCCGGTGAAAAGCGATTGCCAGAAATCAAGCTAAGCTCCGAGCAGCTCTCCTTGATCTCCATGTTCCACAGCGTGACCGGCGCGACTGCCCGGGACTGCTTGATCGACGACAAGCTGAACAGGCTGATCTTCGTCGTCGCCAAGGGGCAAATGGGGCTGGCGATAGGGAAGGAGGGGGTCACGGTGAAGAAGATAGAGCGCTCCATGAAAAGGCCGGTCGAGGTAGTCGAGTGGGCAGACGCCGTCGAGGACCTCGTGAAGAACGCCCTCGGGGCGAAGTACGTCCAGAGGGTGGAGATGGCCGACAGGCTCGACGGGACGAAGGGGGTAGTCGTCTACGTCGACCCGAGGAAGAAGGGGGCGGTCCTGGGGCTGGGCGGGAAGAACGCGGAGAAGTTCAGGATGCTCGCGAAGCGCTACTTCGGCATCTCAAACGTCCAGATTACGAGCGAGTTCTGAACTCTTTTATAGAGTGAGAGAGGGGCAAGGTTCAGATCATGACAGGGTCCCCCCGAGGAGAGTTCGCCGCGAGGCAGGTCTCTCTGAAGCGTCAGCGCCTCCGCTGGGCAAACAAGTGGTACAAGAGGCGGAAGTTGGGCCTCGACTACAAGGCCGACCCCCTCGAAGGCGCCCCTCAGGCCCGCGGGATCGTGCTTGAGAAGGTCGGGGTGGAGTCAAAGCAGCCCAACTCAGCAATCCGAAAGTGCTGCAGGGTGCAGATAGTCAAGAACGGCAAGCAGGTGACAGCCTTCCTCCCGGGGGACGGCGCCCTGAACTTTGTCGACGAGCACGACGAGGTGATGCTGCAGGGGATAGGAGGCTCGATGAAGAGGGCGATGGGGGACATCCCCGGCGTTCGATGGACGGTCTTCAAGGTGAACGGTGTCTCGCTTAATGAGCTCGTATACGGAAGGAAGGAGAAGCCGAGGAGATAGGCCCTGAGCAGGCAATCTTTGGACTACCCGAACCTTCTGCTCTGGCAGAAGTGGGACCTGACAGGGGTCAAGGTCGGAGACCCCGGGCTGCAGAACGTGATCAGCCTGAAGCCCATGCTGGTCCCCCACTCCGGCGGCCGCCACGAGCACAAGAAGTTCGGGAAGACCAGGATCAACTTGGTCGAAAGGCTCGTGAACCAGATGCCCCACTTTGGCAAGAAGTACGCCAAGAACACGGGCAGGATGGGCGGGAAGAAGCAGAAGTCGATGAGCATAGTCAAGACCGCGTTCGAGATCATCGAGCTGAAGACCGGGCAGAACCCGGTCCAGCAGCTGGTGAAGGCCATAGAGAACGCTTCCCCCAACGAAGACACCACCCGCCTCAGCTACGGAGGGGTGGTCTACCACCAGTCGGTAGACATATCGCCGGTCAGGAGGGTCGACCTCGCTCTGCGCTTCATCTCGGAGGGGGTCAGGGAGGCGGCGTTCACCTCGTCGAGGCCCGTGGAGGAGGTGCTGGCCGACGAGATAGCCGCGGCGGCCGCCGCCGACGCTAACAGCTACGCGGTGAAGAAGAAGAACGAGCAGGAACGCGTGGCTATGGCGTCGAGGTAGCCCCGGCCCCTTCGTCCGGCTCCTTTCTCATCGCCATCCCCCTGAGCTCGTCCTCCATTTCCGGGGGCTCCGAGATCATCTGCTCCGGCTTCGAAAGGAAGAGCCTCATCAGCTGCATCACCTGGGGGGCCCTGAACTTCTCCAGCCTGTGAGAGACCGTGAACCCGTACCTGGGGTCCCTGGCCACCCCGGCCATCACCTCCAGCCTCGACGTCCCTATCGCGTCACGGAGAAGGTAGCCGGCCTTCAGCTGGGTCACCATGTCGTCCTCGGCGTAGACTATCAGCGTCGGCCTGCGGAGCTTCGGTAGCCTCCTGACCTGCTCCTTCCCGTAGGTGCTCGCGACCAGCACCAGGGACCTGACGTCGTCTGGCCAGGTCAGCGCCAGCTCCAGGGCCACCTGGCCCCCCCAGCCGGCCCCCACCAGGTTCACGGTCCCGCTGGACAGCCCGTCGAGGAGGTCTTTCATCACCTGCGCCTGGGTCCTGTAGTCCGGCGTCTCCTCCAGAAGGCTCGACTTGCCGTGCCCCAGTAGGTCGGGGATGAGCAGGTTGTAGCTGTCCGAAAGGGGGAGCATCGGCTCCCACACGTGCCAGTCTTCCCTGCGGTCGCTCCCGTGAAAGAGCAGCACCTTCTCGCCCTTCCCCGCCGACGCGAAGTTCACCTTGAATTCGCCCACGTCGGCGATCCTCTCGGTCGCCTGCATCTTCTTGCCACCCTGCCGCGTCCCCTTTCAAACCTTTTCGTGGCCGTCGGCCTAATCGAGGAACGAGGAGGCGAAGGCGGTCCGGTTCGCCTCCAGCACCTCGCCGACGTCCAGTATCCCCTCCCTCAGGAGGAACCCGATTTCTCCCCTCAGGTTGGTCATGAGCATCTCGGGCCCGTCCGTGTTTATCGTGAACTTCACCCTGTGCGACTTCAGCGCCCCGAAGACCCTCCTCAGCTCTTCAGTCCCCCTCACGACTCGCGTGCTCAGGTTCGACGTCGGGCATACCTCGAGGGTGACCCCACGGGACCTGACGAGGTCCATCGTCGCGTCGTCTTCCGTGGCCCTCACCCCATGGCCGATCCTTTCGGGGGACAGGTGCTCTATGACCTCCCTCACCGACTCGTGCCCCTCGTCCTCCCCGGCGTGCACCGTCAGCCCTAGCCCCTCGCGGGCGGCCCTCCTGAAGAGATCCCTGTAGTCCGAGTACCTGAAGCCCCTGCTCGGCGACCCTGCCATGTCGATCCCCACCACTCCCCGCCGCGAGTACCTCACGGCCTTGTCTACCAGGATCTCGTTCAACCTGTGGCTGAACGTCCTGTCGAGGCAGACGATCAGGCCGGTCCTGACGGGGTACTCGAGGGAGGCCCTGTCGATCCCCCTCACCGCCGCCATCATGATGTGGTCCAGGTCCTGCTCCCCTCCCCTGTTCCGTTTCATCGGATTGAACCTGAGCTCCAGCAGTGTGATGTTGTTCTTCCTGTAGGCGCCGGCGATGGTCTGGTAGACCGACCTCTCTATGGCGGTCGGGCTGGACTGGATCAGCTCGGTCCACCTGAACATGGAGAGGTAGTCTTGGAAGGACTTCACCCTCCCAGAACCCGCCGTGACCAGCTCGACGAACTTCCAATAGTTCTTCGTGGGCAGCCTGATTCCCTGGGCGTGGGCTATTTCCCACATCACCGCTGGGTCCACCGAGCTCCCCAGGTGCACGTGGAGCTCGGCCAGCCTCGTCCGCTGAGTGAGCCTGGGCATCGGGGTCACTGCGGTTCGATGGTGGCCGGCGGCTTGGACGAGACCGAGTAGGCCACGCTCACGACCCCCTCCACCTCGTTGGTGACCCTGCTGGAGATCCCCTGCAGCAGCTCGGCCGGGAGCCGCGCCCAGTCGGCCGTCATCGCGTCTACCGACTCGACCACCTTCACCGTCACCTGGTGGCCGGTCCGCCTTTCGTCCCCGAGCACGCCCGTCACGCAGTCGTCCCCCACGTAGGCGAACGCCTGCCAGACCCTGTCGTACAGCCCCTCCTCTGCGAGCGCCTCTTCGACGATCCTGCTCGCCTCCCTGCAGATCCTCAGCTTCTCCTGGGTGACCTCCCCCACGACCCTCACCGCCAGCCCAGGGCCGGGGAAAGGGTGTCTCTGGAGCACCTTCTTGGGGAGCCCGAGGAGTGCGCCGAGGGCCCTCACCTCGTCCTTGTACAGGTCCTTCAGGGGTTCGACGACGTTCATGGAGATGTCGTGAGGGAGCCCGCCCACGTTGTGGTGCGTCTTGATCACCGAAGCCGGCGCCGCTGACCTCCCGCTCTCGATGACGTCCGGGTAGAGCGTCCCCTGGGCGAGGTGCGCGAAGGGCCCCTCCGCCGTGGCGAACTCCTCGAAGGCGTCGGCGAAGGTCTTCCCGACCACCTTCCTCTTCTGCTCGGGGTCGGAGACCCCCGAGAGCGCTTCCAGGAACTTGGCCGAGGCGTCGACGAAGGTCACCTTCACCCCCAGGTCCCTCGCCAGGAACTCCTTCACGTGGGCCCCTTCGCCGGCCCTGAGGAGCCCGGTCTCGATGAATACGCAGGCAAGCCTGTCTCCTATCGCTCTCTGGAGCAGCGCCGCGGTCACGGAGGAGTCCACTCCCCCCGAGACGGCGCAGAGGACCCTCCCCTGCAGGCTCGAGAGCCTCTCCAGCGACGATCCGAGGAACCCTTCCATGCTCCACTCCTTTGCGGCCCGGCAGACGCGCAGAGCGAAGTTGGCCAGCAGGGCCTGCCCCTTCTCGGTGTGGGAGACCTCAGGGTGGAACTGGACCCCGAACTGCCGTCCGTCGTCCGACGCGACTGCGGCGAAGGGCGAGTTGTCGCTTTTCGCCATCGCCCGCAGCGACCCGGGGAGCCTCGTCGCTGCGTCCGTGTGGCTCATCCAGCAGGTGAGCCTCTCCTCCTCAACCCCGGCGAAGAGACCCCGCCGCTCCAGAACGGTGACGTTCGACCTCCCGTACTCCCTCTTCTCGGACCTGGCGACTTCCCCCCCGTGGGCCTTGACCAGCAGCTGGTAGCCGTAGCAGATCCCCAGGACGGGTATCGACCCTTCGAAGAGCCGCGCGTCGGGCTGAGGCGCCCCGCGGGCGTAGATGCTCGCCGGGCCCCCTGACAGAATTACCCCGCTGACCCCCAAGTCCTTCAGCTTCTGGACCGGCGTGTCGAACGGCAGCAGCGCCGCGTACACCCCCAGGGCCCTCACCCTCCTGCAGATCAGGTGCGAGTACTGCCCCCCGAAGTCGAGCACGGCTATCCCCCCGTGGAGGGAGGGGGTTCCGGTCATCCTCCTTTCTTCAGCTCCAGGGAGTGGGCCCCGAGTTCTCCCGCCCCGGTCGGCGTCACGAGCCCGAACCTGGCCAGGCGCCACATCTCTTCTATGTTCCTCGCCCCCGCGTAGCCGAAGGCGGCCTTCAGGCCGTTCTGCATGATCCCCACCACCCCTTCCGCCGGCCCCACCACCGGGACGAACGCCTCCACCCCCTCGTCGAGCCCCTTGGCAGGGACGGTGTACCTGTCCACGGCGAACCTCACCTTCCTCGCGGCTGCGCTCGCCATGCCGCGGTGCGTCTTGAACCTCCTCCCTCCCCTCGTCACCACTTGGCTTGGCGCCTCGTCGGTCCCAGCGAGCATGGACCCGAGCATCACGGAGGAAGCTCCGGCCGCGAACGCGAGGGCGGCGTCGCCCGGCCCCCTGATGCCCCCGTCGGCGATTACCGGCACCCTCGCCCTCCTCTCCGATAGCGCGCTCGCCACCTCGGCCACGGCATAGAGAGTGGGGGCGCCGACCCTGGTGACCTCAGACGTGATGCATATGGACCCCGACCCTATCCCCGCTCTGAAGCCGTCCACCCTCGGGAGTTCGTCCAGGGAGTCGAAGACCGAGCGCCTCGTCCCGACGTTCCCGGCGATGAAGTCGGCGCTCAGGTCCGGCAGGAGCTTTTTCGTCGCCCTGAGTATCTTCGAGTTGTGGAAGTGGGCCACGTCCGAAACGAGGAAGTCCGCCACCCTGTCGAGCGCCTTGCACCTCTCGGGGTCGAGGGGGGAGATGCTCGCCCCCACGAGGGGGCGGCCCTTCGCGTCCTGGCTCCGGACTTCCACCTTCGCCGCCTTCACCTTCCTGACGTGCCGCACCTGGTCTTCCAGCGACATGTTCCTGTGAATCGCGCCGGCACCACCCAGCCTCGCCATCTCGAGGGCGAGCCGCCACTCCGTGACAGTGTCCATGGGCGAGGAGACGACGGGGACGCTCACCTCGATCCTGCTCGTGAGGCGCGTCGAGAGTTCGATTTCCTTTGGCTCGGCTTCGCTCCTCCCAGGGAGGAGGATGAAGTCCCTGAAGGTGAAGACGTTGGTCGCTGAGTCCAGCTTCGAGAGGTAACTGTCTGGCAAGGCACGAGCCTTGCCGAAAGACGACTTACAGCGGGGTATAAGAAGCCTCGCCCGTGTCACTAATCTTTGACCAAACCCCTCCGCCGCCCGGGAGGCCGAGAACCCTTAACTCGGCGGGGCGGGAGTTGGGGGGACATGAAGTCAGAGCCCTCGGTCATATCGCCCGACCTCTTCCATTCCTACATGGCCTCGGTGAACAGAGTCAGCCCCGGGCAGCTCAAGATACCGCCGAGGCTGGTCATGACCTTCCATCATGGGATGTTCGACGCGGTTCGAGGGCGGATCCGCGCCCGAACCGTGCCCTGGTACTACGACGGAAGGCTCGCCGTCGGCGCCTCGAAGGGGGTTGAGCTGGCCGTGCTGCACTCGTTCATGGGATCCCCCGCTTCCTCCCTGATGCTTGAGGAGATGATCGCGTCTGGGGCGAGGCTGGTGATCGAGGTCGGGACCTGCGGCGGGCTCGTGCCCGCGCTTCGGCCCGGGGACCTCATCGTGGCCAGCGAGGGGCTCCCCGACGAGGGCACGTCCGGCCACTACTTCGAGGGCCGAAGGCGCTACCTCGCCTCCGAGACGCTTTCGGCCGGCCTGATGGCCTCGCTGAGAAGGCAACGCCTGCCCTTCAGGACCGGTGCGATGTGGACGACCGACGCGCCCTACAGGGAGACCTTGTCGAAGCTGAAGAGATTCGTAAGCCAAGGCGCGGTGGGGGTCAACATGGAGACCTCGGCCCTGTTCGCCGTCGCGGAGTACCGCGGGGTGAGAGCCGGCTCCATCCAGGTGGTGTCGGACATCGTGGGCCGTGAGGGTTGGAAGCCCGCGTTCCACGCGAGGAAGGTGGAGTCAAGGTCAAGAGCCGCGGCCCTCTCGGCGGTGGAAGCCCTCGCTGGGCAGCACGAAGAGCCCGATAGAACGCGGGTCCACAACCATTAATTATCCGCAAAGGCGCCAAGTGAAGGCAGGAAATTGCCCCCGGACCCTTCCTCCTTCTTCGCAGGACTGACCAGGGGCTGCATCAGGGACGTGTACGTCGACGACGGGGACGTCGTCAGGGACAGCGTGCTGTTCACGCTTTTCGGCATCGGGTGCAGCGTCCTGACGCTCTACGTCCTCTCCGCGCTCGGGCTTTTCGTCTAATCTTTTCCACAAACCCGTGAAGGATTCCTACCCTCCGACCATTTACCGACTTCGGAAGCCCTATCACGTATCGATACAACATGGGACGAAAAGCCGTGCTGTTCGGATTCTGGCTCCTGGGATACGCCCTCGGCTTCTTCGCATGGCTGGTCAGGGCTCCGGTGATCAACTTCATCATGAGCCTGGGCATCAGCGAGGAGGTCGCGGGGGCACTCATCACGGGCCTCGCCGGCTCGATAATGATGCTCGTCGGGGTCATCCTCTGGAGCTACCTGTCATCGAGCTGACCCGCCCAAGCCCGTTCCCCCCAACGGGCTGTGGCCAGCTCGATGCCTCCTTCTTTTGCACCGGTCGGCCCAAGCCGCTCGAGCCCACCTTCGATGCGATCAAGCGACCGATACGAAATGGGCACGAAAAGCAAGGGGCCGTTGACTCATCTGTCCGATTCGGCTCAATCGAAAATCCAGACGGAGCCGTCCGAGTTCACGAGATACATCTCCTGGTTGAGCGAGTCATAGACGAAAGACGACGGCGCAGCGACGCCCCAGTCGCCACGGTATCCGCCAAGCCCTGTCATGTTGGCGACCTCGCCGCCGGTCTTCGCCTGAAGGATGGTGACGCCGAACCCCGTGGTGTTGGCGATGTACAGGTCGCCGTCGCCCGGGTCGAACCCGATGGCTGAGGGCCCGCCCCCTACGGTGAGGTTGGAGACCACCCTGTTGCTCGCGCCGTCGACGTCGTAGAGGATTTGCTGCCCCACGGCGTACAGCTGCCCGTCCGCGGCGTCATAGGTGACGGCGTAGACTCCTCGCGGAACTGAAATCCGCGCCGTCAACTCGTTTGTGACGCCCGATATCACCAGCACCTCCGCGCCTCCGCACACGTACATGTCCTGCGTAACGGGGTCGTATGCGAATCCCGAAGGCGTCCCCGTGATGTTCGCCACGTAAAGCGAAGACACGTCCCGGCCCGTAGTGGCGTTGATCGCCTCCACCGTTGCCGCTGTGGCCACGTAGAGGACCTTGTTCGAGGGGTTGTAGCCCAGGACGCCGGGATAGCCGGTCTCGGGGCTCCCCACTGGGATGCTCTTCAGGAGCTGGCCGGTGACGGGGTCGACGACGGAGACGGTCCGGGCCGCCGACACATAGAGGTAGCCGTTGTCAGGGTCGTACAGTACATGCGACGGACCGGCATCGGTGCCCACGGTGTCCACGACGCTGTCGGACCTGCCGTCGACAACCCTCAGGACCGACCCGTTGTCGACTGGCACGTAGATGTAGCCGTTCACCGGGTCATACGCAGGCCCATTGACGCAGCAGCCGATGCTGAACGTCTCCAGCAGACTGCCCGGCGTCCCGGACGTCGCCACCCCCGTGCTCTGCACAGTCGAGCCCGTTGCGGGCGGGCCAGTCCGCATCGTCGTAGCCGGGGCCTGCGCCCTGGTTGTCCACAGGTACAGCGAGATGCTGAGGCTTGCGAGTGCCATGACGATCGCGACTGAAACGGCCGCAGCCATAAGTTTGGTCCTGGAGGACGCCCTCCGCGCCAGCATGGGTTCGACGGGGTTCGCACAAGCTAATATCCCTTCGGCCGTTTCACTTGCCTGAACGGGGTGTCGGGGGCCGTGGCTCCCCGCGCCCATGCTCCGGGGCCGGAGAGCCATAATCCTGAATTGGGGCGAGACTCTGCCACCCCGGACGCGCATCCGGATTCGGCCATGCTTTGCGGGCCGGCTGGCACGGATCCGTCATGGCCGATGAAACGAGCGATTGGAAGAATCAGGGCCACTACCCTTAAATAACGTGCGGCGCGGTCGTTTCACGTAATCTAGTGACGTAGCATGGCAAATAAGCCACACCTGAACCTGATAATCTGCGGTCACGTGGACCACGGCAAGAGCACCTCCATGGGACACTTCCTGTTCGACCTCGGCGTGGTTGACCAGAGGATGATCGAGGAGTTCGCGAAGGAGTCCGAGAAGACAGGCGCTGGAGACTCTTTCAAGTACGCCTGGGTCCTCGACCAGCTCAAGGACGAGAGGGAGAGGGGGGTCACCATCGACCTCGCCTTCCAGAGGTTCGAGACTCCGAAGTTCTTCTACACTCTTATCGACGCCCCCGGCCACCGGGACTTCATCAAGAACATGATCACCGGCGCCTCCGAGGCCGACGGGGCGGTTCTGGTCGTCTCGGCCAAGAAGGGCGAGGAGGACGTAGCCCTGGGTCCCGGAGGCCAGGCCAGGGAGCACGCCTTCCTTCTCAGGACGCTGGGCGTGACCCAGCTGGTGGTATCCATCAACAAGATGGACGACCAGACGGTGAAGTACTCCGAACAGAGGTTCAACGAGGCCAAGCAGGACGTCGAGAACCTGCTGAAGACAGTGGGCTACAACATCTCGAAGATCAACATCGTCCCAGTCTCCGGATGGACCGGAGAGAACCTCGTCAAGAAGTCGACCAACATGCCGTGGTACAAGGGCCCCACGCTGCTGGAAGCCCTGGACCAGTTCGTCGAGCCGCCCAAGCCCATCGACAAGCCGCTCAGGCTGCCCGTCCAGGACGTCTACACGATCACGGGCGTCGGTACGGTCCCAGTGGGCCGCGTCGAGACCGGGAAGATCAAGGTTGGAGACTCGGTCATGATCATGCCCGAGGGGCTGACCGCTGAAGTGAAGTCCATCGAGACCCACCACACGGCGATGCAGGAGGCCATGGCTGGGGACAACATCGGGTTCAACCTCAGGGGGGTCGCGAAGTCCGACTTCCGCAGAGGCTCCGTCCTCGGACCCACCAACAGCCCTCCCACCATCGCGAAGGAGTTCCAGGCGCAGATCATCGTGGTCTACCACCCGACTGCCATCGCGCCAGGGTACACCCCGGTCCTCCATGCGCACACGGCCCAGGTGGCGGCCACCATCTCGGAGATCGTCGCCAAGATCGACCCCAGGTCGGGCCAGCCGACCGAGGAGAAGCCCAAGACCATCAAGACGGGGGACTCGGCCATCGTGAAGATCACGCCTCTGAGGCCGCTGGTCCTCGAGACCTTCAAGGAGTATCCGGAGCTCGGGAGATTTGCCTTGAGAGATATGGG
>DASPOB010000009.1:0-3084 GCA_035626235.1 Nitrososphaerales archaeon
ATTGCTGCCGTCCAGACGATGCTGCAGAACGAGCAGCTGCAGCTCTCGATGCTGAACTCCGAGCTTGGAAACCTGAGCGCGACCAACGCCAACTCTCTGGCCTCAATGTCTGCTCAACTGAGGACCGTAAGTGCCAGCGTGCAGGAATTGCGGGCGAATCTGAGCGCTCTGTCCTCTGCGATATTCCTCAGGACATCAGGCCTCGCGCTGGGCGCCTATGTTGAAGATGCCGACGGGGAGACGTACCTTCGGCTGATGGAGACAGGCTCTGGCAGCTTGGTCGAGGCTTCTCTCGCTTCGTACCCATTCAACGCAACGATTCCCGGTACCATGGTGGAGTGGAGGGCCGTGGCCAACAACGTGTCGGCCGACCCCTATCATTGGTTCTGGCCGATGGTGCTCGAGAACACTCCTGGAGGGACAAACGCGTTGGAGTTCGAGGATGCTGGAGGAGCTCAAGAGGTAGCGGTCGTGTCGAATGGGGTCCGAAACGTAGTCCCCGTCAAGTGGAGTCCCACGGTTATCCACACCTTCGGCATCAAGGTGGTAACGCCGGGCCACGAGGTCGACTTCTACATCGACGGCGTCGTAGTCGCAGACGTCACCTCAGGGATTCCGATGGTCAGTTTCCTCCTCGAAGGTGCCGAAGTCAAGGGGACAGGGACGAATGCCCCAGGGGTGGCCATCCTCGATGCTTACGGTGGATTATTAGGGAGCGACTGATTGGAATGGTTGGGCCGAAAGGAAGAGGCATTTGCTCTAGGGAATCTTCTTCCTCACTCGGAGGGTCCTTCTCGCCAAGTCCGTGACCCTCTTATCATGCGTCGTGACGAATATGGTCCTGCCTAAAGTCATGTTGTCGCCGCGCAGAATCCCCAAGATGATTTCAGACATGAGCGGGTCAAGAGCCTCCGTGGGTTCGTCGAGGAGCAGTATGGGTGGGTCATTGACGAGGGCCCTCGCGAAGGAAACCATCTGCCTCTCCCCCACGCTCAGGGTCGATACGACCCTGCCTGCTTCCCCTCTGACCCCTATTCTCTCGAGCACTTGGTCCACCTTCCTTTCCCGCGTTTCATTGTCCACCTTGGCGAAGTGAAGCGGGAGTTCGACGTTTTCCTGAACGGTCAGCTCGGGGATCAGTGTCTGGACCTGGGGCACGAGCCCCATTGTTCTGGCCCTGAACGCCGCCATCGCGTCTGGCTCCATCTGGGTGATGTCCTGCCCCATCACTATGATGTTGCCGGAGGTGGGCCTTTCGAGGCCCGCGAACATGTTGAGCATTGTAGTCTTCCCGCTGCCTATGGGCCCGACCAGGGCCACGAAAGTCCCTCTGAGCAGCTGGAAGTGGAGGTCCGCGTAGATTTCGGTCTCTCCGTTAGGCCCGTACGATTTCTTCACGTGCTTAACCTCTACAGCGAACTTGCCCTGCCCGGCCTGGGCTGCGGCCCGCTGATAGATGCTCAGCTGCGCCAGGCTGCCCTACCTCCCATGGACACGCCCATCGCCGAGGCAGCCGAGGACGCCAGGAGCACGACGAGCACCTCGATCAAGAGGGAGTTGGCCCCCGAGGCACCACCCAGGGCGAATCCAAGAGCCACTCCGACTAGAGCCCCCAGGGCCGAACCGGCCAGACCATAGCCGAGGACCGACATCATGACCGCTGAAGAAAGGCTGCGGCTGCTCGCGCCTATCGAACGGAGGTTCGAGATCGTCTGACTGGACCTCGAGAAGATTTCTGAGGAGATGGCTGAAGTACCCAGGGCGAGACAGATGAATATGATTCCTGCCATGATGAGCTGCCCGTTAAGGCCGATGAACTGCATCGCAAGAGTGGCGTTGGACGCTACGGCAGCCGCAACCGACGCGACAAGAAGGTGAGTGGACCTCGTCACCTTGAGGCTGCGGGCCAGCAGCTGGCCCTCTCGGACAGAGAATCCTCTACTCATGAGGGCATCTCCCTCTTCCTCCCACGGGCAGCATCAACTCCTCAGAGCCCTGACGCAGGGCTTCTATGCCGTCGCCTGGACTGCCTTCTGAACTGGGGGCTGGGCTATCTGCTGTGGCTGCTGCTTCTCCTGTTGAGTCGCCGGGGCCGTCCCGAGTGGTTCTGTGGCCGCCTTCAGCATCTTGGTGAGCTCGGCCGTCTCCTGAGAGTTGCGTGTCTGCATCGCCTGGCAACTCTCCGCAGCGACCTTGTAGGCTGCCTCGTCGATCTCACCGGCCCTGAACTGGACCTTCACCTCGACAAGGAACTTGTCGAGTGACTCCTTCTGGCCTTCGAGTTCGCCGATGCGTACGACCATGCTCTCTGCGAGAGATTTGTAGGAGCTCTGGATCTTGGCAGCTTCCTCGGAGTACTTCCCCATCATGTCTTCGTACAGAGACCTCGGCACTTCTCCTTCACGCGCCAGGTCTTGCAGCGCCTTCGCCCTTCGCTTTACGCCCTCGATCTCCTTGCCCAGTGCGTCGCATTCGACCTTCCACTGAGGTATGACGACAAACCCGTCGGATGTCGATACGACCCTTTCGTTAGGGTATTCGGTGAACTCGCCGTTTCCCTGGTCCACCCCGACAGACTTTAGGTCTCCGGAGGTGTCGACGGAGAATCCGACAACGAAACCGACGTACCTACCGTAGGTGTCCTTGACTGGCTTGTTGACCAGTTTCTCGAGTGCTTCCGCGCGCATGAAGAGGTAATGCTGTGGTGCGCGGTTATAGTGGACGAAGTTAATTTCTGCGCGCAAGGAGGTCAATAAGTAGCCTACCTTGATATAGTGAAAGGGGTAAGCTACCCATGGCCGAAGCCTGTCGGCTTTCCCCTACCCGGAGCCAGCGTCGGCACGGCCAGAGGCTCCAATGCATCGGAGACGCGAATGAGCCCGCTTACAGGGAATCTCTTGCCGGAAGTCGGAAAGAACCTTCGACAGAATCTAAGCAGCCACTAGTCATTGGTCGGCAATTCGTGGCTTGCAGTTCAGCTTGGGCGTAGCAGTCGCTTGTGTTAGAATCCTGCCTATTGCGGTCCGACTGGTTCACGGAAGGCAGGTTGTGTTGCCGTCGTCACAATCCCCCTCTCCATATGAG
>DASPOB010000010.1:0-33526 GCA_035626235.1 Nitrososphaerales archaeon
AGCTCTGCTTTCTTCTTGTCGCTCAGAAGCCTCTCGTTCACGGGTTTGATACGGGACTTGTGCCCGCATGAGGGGCAGGTACGGAGCGTCCCGCGCAAGGGCATGAAAAGTGATTTGGTTATGGAATTCTTAAGCAGTTCCATCCGATTGGACAGAGCTATTCCCGGAATGGCCGGCAGTCGGGTATCATCCGAACTGTGCCGGCGCTCACCCGGGTGGGCCGACCCCCTCGAGGCTTTCTCTCCTAACCAATTAGGGAAGGGACGGCCTGGGATGGCTAGCCAACTCCGACCCCTCTCCGGGGCCCATGAGACGGATGCGGCTGCTCAAAGCTTATAACCAGACCTCATAGGGTTCCGCCCGCACCGCCTAATGTATTCGGGACTGTTCTCTGCCCTTCCTCCCACCACTGCCACCTATGACTTTCTTTTCAACTGGTACCTCTTCTTCGGGGTCGGAGCGGCAGTGGTCGTCATATCGCTCCTCGCCTTCTTCATGATTCGATACAGGGCGAAGGGCGAGAACCAGCCACCCCTCCATCACAAGACCGAAGGGTGGAAGATCGTCCTCGTCACCGTGATGATAAGCCTCGCGATTCTTACAGCCGCCGAATACCAGACCTTCGCGAGCTTCGGCAACATCGAGATTCCCAACGACCCGAACGCAGTGCACATAGGCGTCGTGGCGTTCCAGTGGGGGTGGAACTTCACCTATCCCAACGGGAAGTACATGCTCAACAACCTAACCGTCCCCGAAGGAAGGACGGTCATCCTGAACATAACGTCCAGGGATGTGTTCCATTCGTTCGGGATCCCGTTCCTCGCGGAGAAGGAGGACGCAATCCCCGGGAGAGTGAACCAGCTCTGGTTCGAGATTCCCGCCGGGACACAGGTTCCGGTCGACGCGATCAGATGCTACGAGCTGTGCGGTATCGGGCACGCGTTCATGATTGCGAACCTGACCGTGGTGAGCCAGCCCGCGTGGGACAAGTGGATGGGGAACGGCTAGCATGGAGTACTGGCTAGAGCGCTGGCTGTTCACCACCAACCACAAGGACGTGGGGCTCCTCTACTTCTTCACCTCCCTCTACTTCGGAATAGTGGGGGGGACGCTGGCCATTCTTATGAGGACCCAGCTCTCTGTGCCCAACAACAGCCTTCTCTCTGCGGTGTACTACAACCAGGCAGTCACCATGCACGGCCTCATCATGGTGTTCTGGTTCCTCTCTCCGCTTGGCATCGCCTTCGCCAATTACTTCGTCCCTCTCCAGATCGGGGCCAAGGACCTGGCGTTCCCGAGGCTCAACGCCCTGAGCTACTGGCTGTTTCTAACGGGCGGCCTTCTGGCGATAATCAGCTTCTTCGTTCCGGGCGGCACCGCGAACGCCGGCTGGACGACCTACCAGCCTCTCGCGACGACCGCATTCGAGCCCGGCGTGGGCCCTACCCTGGTCTACCTCGGTCTGATCTTGCTCGCGGCATCGGTCACCCTGGGCAGCGTGAACATACTCGTCTCCATCGCGTGGCTGAGGGCGCCGGGGATGACCCTCTCGAAGCTCCCGATGTTCACATGGTTCATACTGTTCACCATCATCGCCATGCTCTTCGCCTTTCCTACCCTGATCGCGGCGTTCCTGCTGGAATCCACAGACAGAATCCTCGGGACGGTCTTCTTCTCCACCACGGCGATCCAGCCATCCATACTCTGGGACAACCTGTTCTGGTTCTTCGGGCACCCCGAGGTCTACATCGTCCTCCTCCCATCCTTCGGAATCATCGCGAACATACTTCCTGTCTTCACCGGGAGGCCCCTCGCGGCCAAGAACGCGATCCTGGTGGCAACCGCCCTCATCGTGCTCCCCCTCAGCTTCGGGGTCTGGATGCACCACATGTTCCTGACAGGGATCCCCGTCTCCCTCCAGGGGGCGTTCAGCATTGCCACGATCGCCATATCGATACCGTTTGACGTCATCACTCTCTCTTTCGTCGAGTCGCTCATCCGCGGCAGGGTCAAGTTCGCCACCCCCATGCTCTTCGCCCTCGGGGGGGTCGTCCTTTTCATCATAGGGGGGATCATGGGGGTCTTCCTTTCTTCCCCGGTCCTAGACCGGGTCCTAAGGGGGTCGTACTTCGTAGTGTCGCACTTCCATTACGTTATGGTCGGCGCCGCCATCTTCGGCATCTTCGCCGGGATCTACTACTGGCTTCCGAGGATGACCGGCAGGATGTACAACGAGAGGCTGGGGAAGATACACTTCGCCATATCATTCATCGGGTTCAACGTCCTGTACTTTCCGATGAGCTTCCTGTTCGACATGCCTCGGCGCGTCTTCACCTACCAGAACATCGGTAACTGGGCGATGCTCAACGGTCTCGCGTCACTGGGGGCCGTCGTCTTCGCCGGGGCCCAGGCGCTCCTGGCGGCGAACCTGCTGTACACTTGGTTCCGGGGACCCATCGCGCCTGCGAACCCCTGGGCTTCGGAGGACCTGGAATGGACCTCCTCGGTGGAGCACCTCACCCCTGCGGCCGAGCTACCCGTCACTCCGCCAGCCGGCGGATGGATCGGGCAGCTCGTGAGCGCCCCACCTCCAACTTCGGCACCCTCCCTGCCCGCTTGCGAAGCGGGATCGCACGCGGGGCACCTCAGCTCGAGGCCGATCGAATTGTCCGCGGGGGCGATGGTCTTCCTGTTGGGCGCCGCGTTCTATCCAGCCGTCATGGGCCTGGTGGCAATGGCAGCCGGAGGGCTAATCGTCGCGTTCACGCTCGTAGGCTGGGCCAGGGACGACATCGCGGGTAAGTTCGTGGTGCCTGCCGAGCCCGAAGGGGCCAGGTGGCCCTTCTCAGCCGTGCCCAAGGTCAAGCTCGGGATGTGGGTCTTCCTGTCTTCCGAGGTCGTCCTGTTCGGGAGCATCCTGGGCGCCTACATCTTCATCAGGGCGGCCTCCCCGGTGTGGCCCATCGGGGTCCACGACGTTCCCCTGGGGACATTCAACACGCTGGTCCTGGTCACTAGCGGATTCACCATGGTGATGGCTTTGCAGGCCATCAGGGCGGGAAACCAGAGGAGTCTGCTCAAGTGGCTGGGCGGTACCTTCGTCCTTGGGGCTATCTTCATGGGGGTGAAGGTTTCGGAGTGGATAAACCTGGGTTCGTCGGGCTTCACTCTTGGGTCGACGGCTCCCGGGTATTCACTGGCCGCCAGCGCGTACTACGTCGTGGTGGGCCTGCATGGCGCCCACGTCATTGCGGGATTACTGATGATGGCGTACCTGATGAAGAAAACAGCCAGCGGGGCATACACCAAGGACTCGCACCAGGCAATCGAGAACTTCGGGCTTTACTGGGCCTTCGTAGACATAGTATGGTGCTTCGTCTTCCCGCTCTTCTACCTGTTGTAGGGTGTGACAATGAGAAACTCAGTGGTTGCGTCGGTCTGGGCGTACATGCTAGTGGCCGTCATCGCCGAAGTAGAGAGCTTCTACGGGTTAGCGAACGGAGCCGCGCTCACGGCCGTCGTCACCATCTTGGCTACCAGCCAGGCTGTCGCCATAATTCTGTTCTACATGCACCTGAAGGACGAGCCGGGCTCGGTCAGGCTGTTCGCGCTCATCCCGATAATGTTCCTTTCCGCGCTGTTCATCGCCATGCTGGCATCTCTAGGGTGAGAGATTGGAGACAGAAGAGCGGTCGGGACCGAGCAGGGGCTTTCTGCTCGCGCTGGGACTGGGAGGGATTCTCCTGATAGGGCTGGTCGCGGCCGAGCTCGTCGTTCCGCTGCAGCCGCCGCTCCAGGTGGGTTGCACCAGCTGCGCTCCCTCCTCCGGGGCCACGGTGATCATTCCTGCCGGCACGGGTTCGAACACGAAGCTGAACTACGTCCCCGCTACCGCCACGGTCGTCGTAGGGCTGAACAACACCGTGACCTTCGTCAACGAGGACTCGGTGGTCCACACCGTTACGGCCACCAACAAGGCCTTCGACTCAGGAGACATCAAGCCCGGGGCGAGCTGGACCTACAACTTCACCAGTCCGGGGACCTACAGCTACTACTGCATCTACCACAGCGCCTGGATGAAAGGCACGATTACAGTGACCGGGCCGAGCGGCGTTGCCGTCGTCAAGGTAGTGATTCCGGCCGGGACAGCGACGGACGTGAAGCAGAGCTTCCAACCCGCGATGATCGTGGTGGTGATAGGCGTCAACAACACAGTCTCCTGGGTCAACGAGGACACCGCCCCCCACACCGTCACGGCGGCCGACAACAGCTTCAACTCCGGGAACCTGGTTCCCGGGGCCACTTTCACGCACACGTTCACGACCCCTGGGACCTATCCGTATTCCTGCAGCTACCATTCGTGGATGAAGGGGACCGTCGTCGTGGAGGCGAAAAGCTAGGATGCCTGGAGATGGGAACTCGCATGCGTAAGGCGGCCAGGCCGGGAGAGGACGAGGCCAACGTCTTCCCGGGGAATTGGGACGTAGTCTCGGAGACGCTTCTGAGGACCTACGAGCTCTGGTTCCCGCAGAACTGGAGCCCCGTGGACCTCCCCTGGGAAGAGTGCGATGCGAAGAACTTCTCCGGGGACGAAGGGGTGGCCCAGGCCTACTGGCTGTCCAAGCTGGCGCTCTTCGAGAAGTCTGGAATCGGGGCGTTCGGGGCCGCCGCCGTGCAGGCGGCCACCCACAACTTCGAGGACCCGACCAAGAAGTTCCTCTCCGCCGTAGCCTTCGACGAGTGCAGGCACGACGAGGTTTGCAGGAGGGCGTGCTCGCGAGTCTGCCCGAACTTCCCCTACCGCTTCAAGCCGCAGTCGGAGCTCGAACGTGGCGCCCACCGGAACATCCTGGCCCTCTACGACAACGGGAAGAGGTACTGGAGCGCCTTCAACCAGGCCTGGGGGAAATATCCGCTCGAGCTCATCTTCTCCAGTTTCTTCTTTGCGGAGATAGGCGCACAGCTGATATTCAAAGAGGTAGGGGAGCGCTCCACCAACAGTGTCTACTCGGGCGCGTTCAAGAACATCACCCGCGACGAATCGCGGCATCTGACTGGCACCCTGGCGATGCTGGAGAGGCTCGCCGAGAAGATGAGCAAGGACCAGAAGGCCATGATAACCCGGCAGCTGAAGCACGGATTCATCTACCTCTCCCCCCTGCTGTTCAAGCCCATGGAGGACTTCTGGGAGCTCCCCAAGGACTTCCTGAAGTACGACCAGAAGCTGGAAGACCTCGCGTTCAAGTCCGGACTGGGCGTTCCGAAGCTGGAGGAAAGGGCCGACGCCTGGACCCAGGCGATACTGCGCCACCGCTCGAAGATCGAGGAGCTGGGGATTTCAGTCCCGGAGATAAGGGAGATCGGAATCGAAGGGCTCGAGGTCAGCACGAAGAAGGGCGACGAAATAATAGCTACGCCGCTCTGACTGGTATCCCCTCGTTCTGGAAGAACACCGGAACCGTCAGCGCCAGGCAAAGCACCCCGCCCGCCAGCCACGAGGCCGAGTACCCCCATGCCCCGGCCACCAGGGAGTAGACCGCGGACGGGATGAACGCCCCCGTGAGAGAGATGCCGTTGACCCAGGCTATCGCCAGACCGTCGTATTCCACTTCCGCCCTGTTCAGGTCCCTCGCCCAGGCGAAAGCAGTCGTGAACCCCACTCCCGACACGACCCCCCCGACCGCCGTTCCCAGGGCGGCCACCGCCAGGTCGGGGATGCTGGCCAGCAGGAGCGCAACGAACATCCCCCCACACGATAGCAGCATCAGCACCTTCGGCCTTCTGGTTCTGTCATACAGCCTTCCTCCCCAGAGGGCCGTGGCGATTGGAATCACGACCACGAGTGCGGTCACCAGGCCGGCCGTGGGGAGGGGTACATCCAGAGAGGAGTTCAGGTAATAGACCATGAAGTTGGAGATCAGTACGTTGCCCACCGTGAGCGCGAGCGCGCCGAGCCCGAGCAGTATCAGCTGGGAGTCCATCAGGATGCCCAACAGGGCCGACCTCCTGACCCGGAATTCCAGGCTCGTTTCGTCGCCTGGGACCAGGACCAGCACCAGCAGCGCTGTCAAGCCGCCAATCGCGCCGCTCAGCAGCAGGCTCGTTTGCCAGCCGGCGGCGGTGGCCACGACGATCCACGCGTACAGTCCTAGCAGGCCCCCCAGGTCGTAGGCGGAGTTGAAGACACCCACCCCGACTCCCGCGCTCTTCCCTCCGAACAACTTGGCCACGAGCACCACTGCCGGCGCGAACACCAGAGCCATGCCAGAGCCGACCACGAAGCGCAGCGCGACGACCTGGGCCAGGCTCGAAGACGCCGCGACCCCGAGAGTGGCCAGAGAGTAGAGCACGACCCCCGAGACCACCACCCTCTTCGGGCCCACTCTGGCGGCTAGCACGCCGGCAGGAATCTGCACAAGCCCAAGGCCGAGGTAGAAACTCGAAGTCACGTCGCCCAGCCCGATGACCCCGACCCCCAGAGTCGTCTCCATGAGCTTGAAGATGGCGCCGATGTTCAGCCAGTTCGTGGCGTAGATGACCCTGGCGGCCACGAGCGCAAAGATGGCGACCTTCTCCCTTCTCCGAACCTGCATCTTTGCGACCCTGCCCTCTGCTGCCCCCGTTTAACTGGATTGCCGAATCCGAATCGGTCCGGGCCGTCAGATTAGGCACGGTATCAGCCTCTTCGTCCGTCTCGCGCAATAGGGTACACCCCTGAGCAACACCCTCTCCTCCACTCGGATGCGATAGGCGTAGGCGGCCCCGCAGAGGACCGCAGCCAGGATTCCAGTCCAGCCCACCTTCGCCTTGACGGTTGCCGCCGGGGGACGCACGGGACCCCGCCGCGGTTCCTAATTGACCGAGCGGGATTCTTGCCGCGCTGCTCCCAATCGGCTCGAGTCCAAGGTTGCTGGCTCCGGCCCTCGACCAGCGGGGTTGCTGCGATTGTTCAAACGGGTGAGCGGAGACGGTGGGGTAACCCAATCGCTGGCAATTCTGGAAAATCTGGGCGGCTCCACACCTTGCGAGGTCGGCGCTGGAGGGCCCAAACGCCCTTAAAGCATCGCCTTTGCCGAAAAAACCTCAAAACGAGGCGTTTGGCATGTGTTTATATATCATTTCGGGCGAATTGGGCGCGAGGAAACTCGCAGTGGTAACCGGATACTGCGTATACGAGAAGAAGAAGAACAGGGAGATTAAGAATCCCAAGCAGATCAAACTGAAGAACGGGAGGCCTGCTATCAAGGGCACCTGCGGCTCTTGCGGCAAGCCGATCTTCAGGATTGGCAAGCTGAAGTAGACTTACTCTCCCCTTTCCTTTTTATTTCGACAATCCTACAGGTGAAGGTATCGATTTGCCCCTGAGGCTCTTCAACAGCATGGGGAGGAGGCTGCAGGTCTTCACGCCCCTTCGGGAGGGGGAGGTGAGGATGTACACATGCGGCCCCACCGTCTGGAACTACGCGCATATCGGCAACTTCAGGACGTTCGTCTTCGAGGACCTTCTTCGCAGGTACCTCAGGTTCAAGGGCTACAGGGTCACCCAGGTGATGAACATTACCGATGTGGAGGACAAGATCATCAAGGGGATGAAGAGGTTCGGGAAGAGCCGGAAGGAGCTGAGCGACTTCTTCGAGGCGGCGTTCAAGGAGGACTTGGCGGCCCTGGGGGTCGAGCCTGCCGACATCTACCCCAGGGCGACGGAGCACATCGACGAAATGGTAACCCTGATCAACAGGCTGCTTGCAGGCGGCTACGCGTACAGGAGCGACGACGGCTCCTACTACTACGACATCTCCAAGTTTCCGAGGTACGGCGCGCTGTCTGGGATTCGCCCCGGGGAGCTCAAGGCGGGGGCCCGGGTGGCTCAGGACGAATACGAGAAGGACGAGGCGAGCGACTTCGCCCTGTGGAAGGCGTGGGACCCGGATGACGGCGAGGTCTACTGGGAGACCGAGCTGGGCAAGGGTCGGCCCGGCTGGCACATAGAGTGCTCGGCCATGTCGATGAAGTACTTGGGGGAGGAGTTCGACATTCACACCGGGGGGGTGGACAACAAGTTCCCCCACCACGAGAACGAGATAGCACAGTCGGAGGCAGCGACTGGGAAGAAGTTCGTCAGCTACTGGCTCCATTCCGCGCATCTGAGCGTCAGCGGGGCCGCCATGCACAAGTCCGTGGGGAACGAGGTGTACCTGAGGGACCTCCTGAAGGCAGGCTGGGACCCCAAGTGCATCCGCCTCTTCCTGGCCGCGGGGAGATACAGGGACCAGGCCGACCTCACCGACGAGAACCTGAAGCAGGCAACGGCGCAGTGCGAGCGGCTGCGGGACTTCGTGGGAAGGCTCAGGAGCGCCGAGGGTGCTCAGAATGCAGGAGCCGAACTGGCGGCGAAGCTCTTGGCAGGCTTCGAGGCCGCGATGGACGACGACCTCAATACTGCTGACGCCCTCGCGTCAGTCTTCGATATCGTCAAGAAGGGCAACACACTGATGGACTCAGGGCGACTGGGCGCCGAGGCCGCAGGGGCACTGCTCTCGGCCCTGAGGCGCATCGACGAGGTCCTGGGCATCATGACGTTCGAGGAGGATGTCCTCCCCGAGCGGACGGCGAAGCTCATTGCCGACCGTGAGGAGGCGCGGAGGAGGCGGGACTTCGCCGCCGCGGACAGGATCAGGGCGCAGTTGCTCGACGAGGGGATAGTCGTCGAGGACTCGCCCAAGGGGACCGTCTGGAAGCGCAAGCGAGCTGGTTAAACCTAGGAATCCACAAGCTCAACTTCAGTAAATCCTCCCGATATTATGCGGCGCGCTCGAGCCACAGGCGCAAGCCTTGGCCACCGAGTCCATACAATCGACCAGTCGGGGCTTCCGCTCTTCGAGCCTGAAGAGGCCCGCGGCCCTGATGCTGGGCGACAACAGGCTGCTCGTCGACGGTGACGGGTCGGTCTGCTCTCTGGAATCGCTATCTGGCGCGAGGGCACTCTTCGGGCGTAGCCAGGTCTACTTCTACAAGGTTCAGGCGGGCGTGGTGGTCCCTGCGCAGAGGGCCGGCTGGTCGGTCGAGCTCACTCCTGGCTCGGTTGCCCTGTCGGGCGTCCTCTTCGACTGCGTTGAGGTGGCTCAGCGGCTCTATCTAACGCCTGGTGCGTCAGGTTTCGTCAGGAGGGCAAGCGCTCGCAATCTCGGTAACTCACGAATCGTTCTCCGGCTGGTCAGCGTCTCCGACCCGACCTCCGCCCACTTCAAGGGGAGCTCCTACCAGTGGGGCTCCTTCGGGATGGAGGCGTTCAACAGGGGGAGCCACATCGCCATGGACGAGACCTCTGACCCCCGTCAGGCCAGGGCCATCGGGGCCGCCCCCCCGCCGACCAAGTTCTACATGACCACGGACAGGGCGAAGGCCGCCGAGCTGGTGCGGGAAGGCGACCTGCCAGAGAAGACCGCCGGGATGTCGGGCCACGTGCTTGTCCTTTCGGTCCACGAGCTCGAGCTCGCCCCTTCCGAATCGAAGGAGGTACTCTACGCCTCCATCCACAGCCCCAACAAGACTGAGGGGGCCGTCTCCTCATTCGAGTCCCTGAAGCAGGCCGGGGAGCCTCCGTCGGCCGTGAAACCGTCAATCGCCTGTTCCTCGCCTGGAGTGTCCGAGGCCTTCGGCTGGGCAGTTGCTGCGGTCGCCGGAGCCCCTCTCGACGCCGACCCCCTCGACAGGCTCGAAGCCATGCCGGGGCTGGACCGGGTGGACCCCCGGGCCGTCGATTCCATGATCCGGGGGTCGAAGGCCCTGGTCGGCAAGGGCGGGCTTATCCCGCATTCGAGGGACCCGACCAAGCCAGGAGTCCTGGAGACCTCGTTGCTGGTCTCGGCCGCCTGCCGCCACCTCGTCGTCTCGGGTGACAGAAAGGCCGCGAGGCGGCCCTACGCGCTGCTCAGAAAGGCGGCGCAGGCCCTTCTTGCGCTTTCGAGGGACGGGGCCCTGCGGCTCGACCCAGGGTCCGCCCAGGGCTGGCGAAGGCACGTCAGGACCGGGTACCCTGCAGGGGAGGTCCCCGAAGTCTCCCTCGCGGCCAGCGCCGCCCTTCGCGACATCGGGCTCGTCTCGCAACTTCTTGGGAAGGGGGGGGACGCGGCTGCTTTCGCGGAAAGGTCTGAGCTGATCGCGGAGGGTGTCGCCAGGAGATTACGCGACCCGGACGGCTTCCTTTGCTCGGAAGTCGATTCGGCAGGCAGGCCGAGCCGCTGCGAAACTGTTGACATGGGAGTCGCGTGTTTCAGGAACTGCAGTCTCAGGTCCGCCGCGTCTTCGGCGGTGCACAGGCTGCTTGAAGACGACTTCCAGACCCAGTACGGCCCCAGGACCGTGCCTACCTCCGACAGAGCATGCTTCCACGGGACCTACGGACAGGGCCAGCTCGGCGGGTACTGGACGAGGGCGGCGCTGGCGATGTCATGCCTGTCTTACGCCGTTGAACTGCCTGGGGTGGGCAGCCTTCTGCTGGAGAAGGTGTCGAAGCTTGTCACGGAAGATGCGCTGAAGCTCGGCGGGGTCCCGGGTGAGTTCCCGTACTGGGTGGACATCGAGGGAAGCGAGGTGCACGGTGAACGGAGCGACCCGGTCTCCGCGTCGAGGTTCATCCAGGCCGTCGTCGAGGGGGAGCTGGGGTTCGAAGTGCGCCGCGGTGTCCCTGCCTTCGACCCCCCCGTGCTTTCGACCGTCACGTGGGTATTGGCAAAGGACATACAGGTCGGGGCGCCCGCCTCAATCTTCGTGGGGAGGGCCGCGGGCAAGGTCACGGCCTTCGCTTCCTGTCGGCGGGGGGAACTCAAGGCGGGGGAGATGTTCGAGTCGTGCGAAGAGTTGAAACCGACCCCGCAGGGGACGCATGGGATCTCGTTCCATGGGCCGGGACAGGTGGTCTGCGTGGGAAACTCCTCTTCCGCCCCGGTGAGGGCGCACATAGCGTTCGCTGGAAGGGCCGCAGGCTTCGCGAGGAGGCTGACCTCGCCGCTTGAAGAGTACGATCCAGAAGGAGGGGGCTGGAGCAAGATCGGAAGCATCCGCGTCGCTCCCCTGATGTCGTTCGATGCCCCTCTCGGGCCCGGGGAGTGGAGGGCCTACAGGGTTTCGAACGATTAATTACTCGCCCCCCGCAAAGCCGAACGAATTGGCCGGGGCCAGGGTCACCTCGAACAGCGGCATACAGGTTGACCTGGGGGGCAAGAGGTTCGCCCTCGACCCCAAGGGGCCCGCGAGGGCCGACTTCACATTCGTCTCCCACGCGCACATAGACCACATGCACGCTCCCTCGAGGCAGGAAAGGATCATAGCATCGGCGGAGACTAGGGAGCTGGCCGCCGCGAGGGGCTACGACCTCGGAGAAACCATCGACAAGGCCGAAGGCGTTGAGCTTCTGGATTCCGGGCACATCCTGGGGTCGCGCGCCATAAGAATCGACGATGAAGTCTACTACACCGGGGACGCCTCGGGGAGGGAGAGGGCGTTCCTGGGAAGGTGCAAGACGAAGAATGCGCGGATACTGATCATGGAGACCACTTTCGGGGCCCCAGAGTACGTCTTCCCCCAAACAGCCAAGGTGGTGAAGGAGGCCAACAGGGTGATCGGGGAGGCGTACGACAGGGGGAGCCCAGTGGTGCTCATGGGGTATCAGCTCGGCAAGGCCCAGCTCCTGTCGTACTACTTCTCCGCCTGGGAGCCTTTCCTTCTCCACAGCGGCGTGGCCCGGATGAACGAGACGTACGCCAGGCTTGGCGTCCGCCTCAGGACCGGGGCCGGCTTTGACCTCCAGAAGGAGCTCGACGACCTCCCGCAGGGTCCCTGGGTCATGATCTCCCCGATGTCGGGCGGGAGAAGCAGGGTGATGGCGCACCTGAAGAAGAAGTACGGTGCTATCCTCGTCGCGTTCAGCGGTTGGGCTGCGAGCGCGGGGTACGGCCGGTTCCTGGGAGTCGACTACGCCTTCCCGCTGAGCGACCACTGCGACTACCCGGAGCTGATGAAGCTGGTTCAGGAGGTCTCCCCGGAGGTCGTCTACACGACGCACGGCTTCGCCGCAGAATTCGCACGGGACCTGAGGAGGGTGGGGTTCTCGGCGAGGACCATCTCTCCCTACCAGAGCTCGCTCTTCGACTACACGAAGCCGGACTAGCGCTGGCTGACGCCGACGGGTGGGACGGGGGCGCCGTGGCGCTTCCAGATCAACAGACGAGAGATGGTGTACGCGAAGAGAAAGCCGACCGCCACGGCGAACACGTACGCTATCGAATAGAATATCACTGCGGAGAAGACCAGGGTGAGGACGTACTGAATGACGTTTGCGGTCGACGCGTTCAGGAAGTACTTGTAGAAGCGCTCGTAGGACAGGGCCGGGGTGCGGAACACTACCTCGGACTTCCAGGTGTAGTCCGTGAAGCTGGACGTGACCACGGCCACGTAGGTCGAAAACAGGAGGGGGAGGTGCATGGAGTGGGTAAGCACATAGAGCCATCCGGCTATCATCACGGCGTTCACGGCTCCAGTGGCCGCGTACAGGATGCCGAACCTGTTGACGAAGAAGGCGATGACGCCCTTGACCTTCGCCAGCACCCGCTCAGTTCACTCCAATCTTCCGCCGATTGCGGCGCAAGTCCTGAGGGGGGTGGGCTCGATTGCCGCTATATGTGCACGACGATTCCCGGCAACCGCAGGCGGCACCCTGGCCGCAGCCCTGTGAGCTAGTGGACGTCCAGATAAACGGGCCTTCCGTCCAGGTCGTCCTCGAACCAGTCCCGTGCTTCCGCCTTTTCTGCCGAGACGCTCACGCTCTTTACCCTGACGAGGAAGGCAAGGTTCTTCTTCATCGCTTCGAGCTGGGCCACCTCCTCGGGCTCGAGCCCTGCCACCGCCGCGCTGGCCAGCACCGCCGTCGGGACGAATCCACGGCTCTTCCGAAGGGCCTGGAGCCTCCTGGCGACGTCGCGAAGGAGCCCCTCCGCCACGAGCTTCTCGTCCCTCTTGCGGTCGAGGGCGGCGAAGACCCCCCCTTTTTCGACGGCGACCGTTCCCTCCTCGGGCACGATTTCGAGCTCGAAAGCCCCCACGGGGACTTCGACCCTTCCCGACTTGGTGGTGACCTTCACCGTGTTGCCTGAAGTGTACGCCTTCACCGCTTCGGCTCCTTCGAGCGGGACGGTCGCTTCAAGCACATCCCTGGTGGCCTCCTTGAACTGGGCGCCTATTCGGGCGGCATTGGGCGCCAGCCTGACCTTGGCGGGGAAGCCCGACACGGAGGATGTGAGCACCACCTTCTTGGCGTTGCACAGGGACTCGATGGTGCCCAAGGCTTTCTTCGCAATGCGGAGGTCGGCCTCGGGGGCCAGGACAGTAAGGGTCTTCAGGGGCCACCTCCTCTTCAGTCCTGCCCGGACGCGGGCGGAGTTGCAGGCCCCTTCGACCTTCAACGCGAAATCAACGACCCTTTCGGCGTCGGCGACCCCGGCAACCGTCTTCTCCTTGGCGACGCCCGTGGCCAGCAAGGGAGCCTTCCACTTGCCGCGGGCGAAAGCCTCCTGGAAGAGGTACTCGGTGACGAAGGGGGAAATCGGATGTGACAGCAGGTCGACCTCGCGCAGCGCGTGCCCGAGCACGGCATACACGGCCAGCCTCCTGTTCCTTCCTTTCGGGTCGTCCCTCCACAGCTCCGTTCTGACGAGCCGTATGTAGGTCTGGCTCAGATGGGAAATCGTCAGATCCTCTATTGCCTTGCATGCCTCGTTGTACCTCCCCCCTTCGCAGGAGGCGGAGACGGACGCCGAGGACGACGCCAGTTTCGCGACCAGCCACCGGTCGACCGTGTCGAGGAGTCCCAGCCGACTGGCCCACTCGAGAGTGTGCCTCGCGGGGTCGTATCCGTCCATGGCACCGTTCTGCAGGAGGTAGAGGTGCAGGTGGTAGAGGGTGTTGAGGACCTGGAAAGGCCTCGAGCTCATCTCCTTGAGGTCGAGGCTGATGGAGTCGACGGGGGAGCTCTTCCCGAGTAGGTAGAGCCTCGTCAGGTCGACGGAGTTGTGCCTGAGGACTTCCAGCCCCCACACAACGTTCCCGAGGCTCTTGCTCATCTTCCTCCCCTCCTCGTCGAGCACGAATCCCTGGAAGAGGAACGACTTGTAAGGCGCCACCGGCTTTCCCGTCATGATGACGTTGAGCACCAGGAGGTTGTATGCCCACCCCCTGGTCTGGTCCATGGCCTCGGTGAGGAACTCCACGGGGACCAGGGTCTTGAACTCCCCGTCGGTGAACGACGCGTAGGGCGCTGCCCCGCTGTTGTGCCACGTGTCCAGGACGAAGAGCTCCCTGTGCGCCCTAGACCCGCACTTGGGGCACTTCAGGACGACCCTGTCTATCCACGGCCTGTGCAGCTCGAAGTTGGGGCCGTCGGGGAGCTCGACCGCCCGCTTCACTATGGCAGCGCGCGAGAACGCGGGGAACTTCTCTCCGCACTCCGTGCATACCCAAACCGGAAGCGGCGCCCCCCAGAACCTCTCCCTCGAAATGCACCACGGCCTCGAGTCCCTGACGAACTGAAGGAACCTGTTCCGCGGGGCCTCGTAGAAGTACTCGACTCCCTCGGCGGCCTTGACCAGGTCCTCCTTGATCTTGTCAAGCCAGTAGAAGTACTCCCTTCTGGCGACCCAAACGAGCCTGTGGCCAGACCTCCAGCAGGTCGGGTATTCGTGGCTGATCTTCCCCTCGTAGATGAACGCTCCCCTTGCCCTGAGGAGCGTAGACACGAGCGCGTCGGCGTCCCTGGCGAAGGTCCCCGAGAACCTCCCGGCCTCGTCGGTGAACCTTACTTCGTCGTCGAACGGCGAGAACACGGGAAGCTTCCTGTCCTGGGCCACCCGGAAGTCGTCTTCTCCGTTGGCCGGTGCCAGGTGCACTATGCCGGTCCCAGTGGTCGTGTCCACGAAGTCCTCTGCCACGACCCTGTGGATCTTTCCTTCGGCCGAGAGCTTGTCCAAACCTGGTATGATTTCTATCAGAGGATGCGCGTACCTGATGCCTTCCAGGTCCTTCCCCTTGACCCTCTTTATGACCCTCCCCGCCTGAACGCCGGTCTCCCTCTCGAACGAGTCGATCGTCTCCGCGCCCAGCACCCACGTCTCGGCTCCGACTCTGACGTAGACGTACTCCGCGTCGGGCTTGACCCCGACCAGCTCGTCGGTCACGACCGTGAACGGCATCGTCGTCCAGATTGCCAGGTAGGCGCCGTCCTCTGCCCTGACCTTGTAGAATAGGCTCGGGTCCTCGAGCGTCTCGTACTCAGACGCCGCTTCCGCGTGGCTGAGCGATGTCATGCACCCGGGGCAATAGGGAACGACGTAGTACCCCTCTCCTAGCAGCCCCCTCTTCCAGGCCGTCTCCATGTACTTCCACTCGCGCTCGATGTACTTGTCAGTGAAGGTGCGGTAGGCCTTCCCGTGGTCCAAGGAGAGCCCCAGCAGCCTGTCCGCTTCCAGCCAGGACCTCTCGTACTTCGCTACCAGCTCCTTGCATGCCTTCACAAGCTTGTCTTCCCCCATGGTGGTGATCGCCTCCCATTTGTTGCCGGACACGCCGAGCTCCTTCTCCGCCTGAAGCTCTACCGGCAGCCCCTGGGTGTCCCACCCGGCCCTGAACCTGATTCGTTTACCCCTCAGCGTCCAGTACCTGTACCAGGCATCCTTCATCATGCGACCCCTCACGTGCCCGACGTGGGGTTCGTTGTTCAGCGTCGGCGGGCCTTCGACGTATCCCACCAGCCTCCTTTTGGAAAGGACCTTTTCGACCGCTGACTCAGCCGCGGCTGATTGGAGAAAAGCCCTCGACCTTGACTCTATTTCCTTCCAGTCATACTTGGCGTTGAGAGTGGCTCCCGGGCTAGCTCGTTTCCTCGATTTTGTAACCACTCAACGCACCCTGCCTGTAGCTCGCGCTCGTATTTAACCAGTATTAGGATTCTCCGACCAGGAGCCGCGAGTCTTCACAGCCCGACCAGCAGCCTGTCAGCCAGCTGGCGGGGGAGCCCTGCGTCAATTATCTTCCTTGCTGCCCTCCTCACGTCGTATTCGGCCCTCCTCAGGTCCAGCGAGGAGCTGCCGCCGTCGACCGTCACCATCGCGTAGGCCGCCCGCGGGTCCCCGTCCCTCGGCTGGCCCACCGACCCGGGGTTGAACACGCGCCCGCGTTCGCCCCCCCACGAGTAGGGGACGTGGGTGTGTCCGAGGGCGACCAACGCGGACCCCGTCTTCGCCAGGTAGTGTTGGAAGAGGTCTCCGTGAGTCCGGGGGTCGACGTACTCCCTGAGCTGGTCATCAGGGCTTCCGTGGGCCATGTACGCCTTGACCCCTTCGAGGTCCTCCCTGAGCTGCATAGGGAGGCGGCTGAGGTATGCGACGTTTTCCTCGGTCAGGTTTGCGCGTGTCCAGAGCACCGCCATCGCAGCCCTGACGTTGAACCACCCCGTGTCTCCCGTAACCGCGGCGTTGTCGTGATTGCCCATCACCGCCTTGGCCCCCCTGTCCTTCAGTAGCTCAAGGACCTCGTTGGGGCTTGCGCCGTAGCCAACCAGGTCTCCCAGGCAGTAGACCTCCTCCTCCCCCGCCGCCCCCAAGACAGCCTGCAGAGCCTGAAGGTTGGAGTGGATGTCGGAGACGACGACAAACCGCCGCACGCCTTCTCCCTCCGCAAGGCGCCTGTAATACGCCAATGGGTCGGTTCGGGGCGGGGACTCCGGCGGAAGCCGTCGCATCGGTACAGCGCGCCTAGAACGGCCCTGGTCTCTTCGGCCTGCGGCAGGGGATTCAGCTTGTCCTTCCGAGCCGGTACCAGCCTTTCTGACGCCACGAGCCCTCTGACTGCCCGGCTGCGGGGCTCGCAATGTCTGGATTTTGCAAAGCGCTACGAAAACTTCACACGTTACTTAACATCATTAGACGCCACCTGATTAACGGACTTCGTCCGCACATCAACTCTCGACCCTGTAAATGTCAACTTTCGCAGGAAAGTGGGAAAAGCAAAACAACCAGAGTTTCGGAAACAAGGTCAAGGATTCCGTGAGGAACCCCGGACCCCTAAAGCCGAGGCTCGACCTAGCAATCCGCCAAATCCAGGTGCAAGTCGCAAAGCTCGACTCGACATCAACCAAACTCAGAGAAAGGGACAACTCGATCTTCGGCAAGGTCGTGGCGTCTCTACAGAAGCACGACACTCAGCACGCGTCCGTCTTCGCCAACGAGCTCGCCGAGATCAGAAAGATGAACAAGATGGTCACTCAGGCGAAGCTCGCGCTGGAGCAGATAGTGCTTAGACTCAACACCATCACAGAGCTCGGTGACATCGTAGTCACCCTTACACCAGCCATGGCAGTAATACGCAACGTCAAGCAAGGCTTGGTGGGCGTACTGCCCGAGGCGGAGAGCGAAATCGGCGAAATCTCTGGTCTGCTGAGCAGCATCCTGGTTGACGCAGGGACAGTCGGCGGGTACTCGCTGAACTTCGAGGCTGCCAACGAGGACGCGGAGCGCATTCTTGCGGAGGCGTCTGCGGTGGCGGAGAGCCGTATGAAGGAGAAGTTTCCGGAGATACCCACCACGCTGCCCACTGCAGAAGCCGGGACGGAAAACAGCACGTACTAGGCGAGTCGGGGACGAAAGTCCTCAACTCCCCTTTCTTTTGTTTAAGCACCAAGGCTTCCGGGGAAGCCAGCCACTGCAATCGTGAAGACCGGAATGGCGCTCAGGGCTGTGGCATTGGCAGGATTCATGGTGCCAATGTTGTGGGTCGAGACCAAGCCAATGTAGTAATAACCTGCGTCGGCGCTGCCGGGAATGGTCATATTGGTGGTCCCGTCGCCAGAACGGTCCGCAACGATGACGCCCACTACCGTACCCCCGTATGCGCTGGGGTTTGCCGAACGTTGAGTGTAGTTGAAGACAACGTCGTATTCACCGCCTGCCGCAAGCCCGTCGGCTGAAACCCTTATCGTCGAGCCGGCGGATCCCTCCGGGCTGCTTAGTGTCATAGTGGCTCCGTAGAGGAATTTCACGAGTCCTATCGGGTTGGACCCTCGGCCACAGCTCCCCATGTCGTCGATCTGCCAAGTCACCAGTGCGCCGGTCTCCGATCCAGGGTTGGGGATATGGGGGAAGTCGAAGACCAGGCCGAACGGGACGGCGCCGGTCGCGTCCGTGGTGAAATGGGTGTAGTTGGCCCCATTGGAACAGTCGGTGAGGTATAGTAGCTCGTCAGGTGGCAAGCCATCGCCGGTAAGCATGACCATCTCTCCCGCATGCGCTACAGTCGGAACGAGGGTAAGCGAAGTGTTCAGCGGCGAGAGCAGGTACTCGGTCTGCGATTCTACCGACGTGACCGATTCCGATACGGTCGTTCGAAACGTGACCGTTGAGACTGAGGCGAGCGTCATTCGTTCGGTTTGGGTCTCCAGCACCGTTCCCACTCGATAGGGAGCCACGAAGTAGTAGCCGACAGTCCCTAGTACCACACCGACAGCTAACAGTCCGACGGCTAATGCCCTTGACAACAGCGTTCCTGAAGGTGCCAAGGACTGGAGCTGCTCGCATGCAACTCTTAGCGTTAACTGAGAAGAAACCGGGCTTCCTTCGACCGCTCCCCAAGCGACGATGGCTCGTATCGGGTTCACCGATCTTCGTCCGATGCCTCACGAACCTCGCCGCATTTTGCGCACCGCCCGCAAGGGCGCACAAACCATCAGGGAGGGTCCGTTTGGTCACCAAGAGAAAAGTTTCACACCTTAGTCTTGAACTTGTTGACTTAGGCTGTGATTATGCGGGCGCGTCTTTGAGGTCTCGTATTTGTCCGCGCGCGACAGATTGAAGATTATCAGGCTAGGAAAAGGCGATGACGTGAAGCCGAAGATCTCCTCGACAATAAAAGAGATAGAGCTTCACAGACGGGAGCTGGAGAACCTCAGGGGTAAGCTCGACCAGAGGAGGAAGTCCCTCTTCGACACGACCGTCAGGGCGATGATGGCGAAGGACAAGTCCAAGGCGGCGGTCTACGCGAACGAGTGGGCCGAACTGAGGAAGGTGGGGAAGGTGGTCTACGCGAGCGAACTCGCGCTCACGCAGGTCGTCCTGAGGCTGGAGAGCATAGTGGACGTCGGCGACGTGATGTCCCACATGACTATGGCGTTCAAAGTCCTGCGCAAGGTAAACAAGACAGTGCAGGGGCTGGTCCCGTCTCTGGACCAGGCGTCGGACGAGATCAGCACGGCGCTGACCGAGACCATGGCCGAGATGGGAAATGTCTCCCCCGCGATTAACCTCAACATCAAGACCGAAAGCGGAGAGGAGCTCGTGGAGCAGGCCCGGAAGCTGGCGGAGGAGAGGGCGGAGGAGATGAAGAGGACCCTGGCGGTGTCGCCGAGGCAGATTCAGCGCGAGGCGGAGGACATCGACAGGAGGGTCCCGTTGCTGGCGACGGGAGATGAGGACGAGGAGGAGATCATGACTCTGGGGACCCTGTACCGCTCTCGGCCCGAGCAGGACGCGGAAGAACAGGTCCTCCAGTACGCCGCGATTCACAACGGCAACGTGGACGTGACTGATGTTTCCTCCGTACTGAAGATGCCCCCCGACGACGTCGAGCAGGCGATGCTCAAGCTGCTGTCCGAGGGGAAAGTGAAGGTGAACCAGCAGGGAGGGGCTGAGAAGTGAGCCAGGTCGCCGCGAAGGAGCTCGAGGACGACGCCAAGAAGTACGCGTCCGAAGCGATCAGGCTCGACTCGCAGGGGGCCCACGGGATGGCGATTCAGATGTACCAGAAGGCAATATCCACCCTGGTCAAGCTGGTCCATCTGTACCCCGACTACCGGCTCAACAGACAGTACACGGAGAGGGCAATGGCGTACCAGGAGAGGGTGAAGGCGATACAGGCTGCCCATGGCCTTCTCCCGCAGGACCAAGCTCCGGAGATGGAATACACCGCCCCGGCGGGCGAAGGGAACCCCGGCGCCGCCAGCGGCAAGGGGCCCCAGGTGGTGCAGCAGCTGAAGGCTTCCTTCAGCGAGCTGGTGATAACCGAGAAGCCCGACGTCAGGTGGGACGACGTGGTCGGACTCGAGGACTGCAAGCAGGCCATAAGGGAGTCGATAGTCTTCCCGTTCCTCCGCCCGGACCTGTTCAAGCTCGGCTGGCCGAGGGGGATCCTCCTGTACGGGCCCCCGGGGTGCGGCAAGACGATGATCGCCGCGGCCACCGCAGCCGAGATCGACGGCTACTTCATATCGGTGGACGCTGCGTCGATAATGAGCAAGTGGCTGGGAGAGGGCGAGAAGAACGTCTCCAAGCTCTTCGCGAACGCGCGCAAGATGCTGGGCGACAGCAAGCCGGTGATAATATTCGTGGACGAGATCGACTCGCTGCTCGGGACCCGCGGGCAGGAGGTAGGGGGAGAAGTGAGGGTCAGGGACCAATTCCTGAGGGAGACGGACGGGCTGAGCGACAAGGGGAAGAACTTGCACCTCTACGTGATCGGGGCGACGAACAAGCCATGGCAGCTGGACCCACCTTTCCTGCGCAGGTTCTCCAAGAGGATCCTCGTCCCGCTCCCGGACAACGACGCCCGCATGATGCAGTTCAAGCTGTACACTGCCCCCCTCACCCTGGACGAGGGGGTCGGCCTGGAGGCACTCGCCAAGCTCAGCGACGGTTACTCGGGGAGCGACATCAAAGACATCTGTCAGGGGGTCCAGTTGAGGGTAGTGAGAGAGCTCTTCAACTCCGGGAGGGCTCTGGACAAGGAGACCCAGACCCGTCCGATCACCCTGGCCGATTTCAAGGAGGTCATGAAGACGAGGAGGCCCTCGGTCTCGGCGAGCATGCTGGCCGCTTACACCCAGTGGTCTGAGAACTTCAAGGCCCTGTAGTCACGGTCAAACCCGCGGGTGAGGCTTAAAAGGCAACCCGGCGCCTTCGTTGGCCAATGGTAGTCGACTTCGTCATTCGCAAGGCGCCTGGATACAGGCTGGCTACCCGCACGATGAAAGGGACCTGGCCGGGAGACAAGGCGCTGAGGGAAGAATTCGAAAAGGTTCACGAGTGGGCGAAGGCAAAGGGGCTCAGGACAGGAAAGTGGGTCTTCAGAGAGTTCGGGGACTACGACAAACCCTCCTCAATGCGCTTCGAGGTGGGCATCGAGCTCCGCACCAGAAGTCCTGTCCGCGGCGGCAAGGGCATGTCCATGAAGACGATCCCGTCAGGAACCGTGGCCTCGGTCACGTTCGACCCGGACGTCGTATCGCCGAGGGTAATCTACCACGGCCTGTCGGACTTCCTTAGGTCGACCAAGAAAGAAGGAAAGTACGGCGAAGCGGGCCCGTACATGGAAGTCTACGCGGGGAACCCATGGACGAGCAAGAGGGCCTGGTCTCACACCCAGGTGGCTGTACCGGTAAAGAGCCTTCATCGCTAGCGCCCTGAAGGGTACAGGGGACCGGCGGTCCCGGCGAACCGTCTTCGTCCACGCCACCTGGGGCACGGAGGAGGTGCGGCGAGGGAACCAGACTCCTTCCTCTTGAGCGGGAAAGTGCCGAAACTATTAATCGCATAGGGTCGGAGCGTCGTGGGCATGCGGGAACTTCTGTCGCCCTCGGAGCTGAAATCAAAGGTGGGCGAGAATGTCGAACTCTTCGGCTGGGTCCATGACGTTCGCGTTCTGGGAGGCATAGCTTTCGTCCTGCTCAGGAACACGAAGGGAATCGTTCAGATTGCGGCCCCGAAGAAGACGGTTAGGGCCGACCTGTTCGCCCTGGTGGGAACCCTCAGGCAGGAGGACGTCATCTCCTGCTCGGGGACGGTCAAGGAGAGCAAGGAGGCGCGGCTCGGGTTCGAAGTGGTCCCGGAGACGCTGAGCGTGATAAGCAAGTCGGCCGCACCGCTCCCTCTGGACCCCCGGGGGGTGACCCCCGCCGCGCTCGACACCCGCCTGGAGTGGAGGTCGCTTGAGCTGCGAAGGCCCGAGAGCAACGCCATCTTCAGAATCGAGAACGCTGTCGTGGACGCTTTCGAGGGCTACCTCCGCGAAAACGGCTTCATCAGGACGTTTACCCCTAGCATACTCGGCGGAATCTCGGAGGGAGGGTCGGAGGTCTTCAAGCTCGATTACTACGGGAAGCCGGCCTTCCTGAGACAGGACCCGCAGCTTCACCGGCAGCTCACCATAGCCGGGGGATTCGACCGCATATACGACCTGGGCACGAACTGGAGGGCGGAGCTCTCGCACACCCCCAGGCACATGAGTGAGCACAGGACCATCGCCCCGGAAGTGGCATTCATCAAGGACGAGAGGGACGTGATGGCAGTGGAGGAGCAGATGGTCGCCCACGGCATCAGGAGGGTCAGGGAGGTCTGTTCGGACGAGTTCTCCATTCTGAAGATCGAGCCGGAGGTCCCCAGGACGCCGTTCCCTGTGGTCTCCTTCCCGGAAGTCTACGATACCATCGAAGAGATGGGGAAGCGGCTTCCCAGGAACGAGGACCCCGACGAGGCCACTCAGAGGGCCCTGGGGAAGCGGGTGAAGGAGACTTCAGGGTCCGACTTCTTCTTCCTCAACAGGTTCCCTTCCGCCGTGAGGTCGTTCTACGTCATGAGGGTGGACGAGACCCCCGAATTCGCCCGCTCGGTGGACCTCCTCTTCAGGGGGCAGGAGCTCTCATCGGGGGGCCAGCGGGAGCACAGGCACGACAAGATCGTGTCCCAGATCAGGGAGAAGGGGATGGACGAAAGGGGCCTAAGGTGGTTCACGGAGCCGTTCAGGTACGGGGTCCCTCCGCACGGGGGATACTCCTTCGGGATAGAGAGGTTCGTGGCCTACCTGCTCGGCCTGCCCAACATCAAGGAGGCTACCCTCTTCCCGAGAGACCCGGAGACGCTTCAGCCCTAGCTTCAGGCTCGCAGCATCGCTTCGCGCTCGGTCTCCACGAGCAGCTCGATTCCCCTGGCCTGCTTCACCATGTTCCTCAACTTCTCGAAGTCGCCTATGTACCGCTCGCTCCGGCGTGCAGGGACTATCACCTTCGTCCTCTTCCCTCCGTCTGTGAGCCATACGGTGTTGACGGTGACCACCTTGGCCGGATAGAAGATGTCTTCGAGGAACTTCCTGTCCGACCCCCCGGAGCCAACGACCCAGGCCTTCCCCTTCATCGCCGTGTCTAGCTCCTGGAAGAGCTTTGGATTCGACCTCAGATGGGGGACGTCCACCGGGTCGAACTCGAGGACGTAGTTCCCGCCAGACTCGAAGCTCCGTCTTAGGGTCACCCGGTTCAGCTCGTTGAACCTTTCTGCCATGTGAATGAGGGCCTTCGAGGCCTCTACGTCGGCCTCCGTTATCTCCCCGCTCTTCAGTTTGGACTCGCACTTCGCGCAGAGAATCCCTGTCTTCGCGTCGAAGGAGCAGATGGGAAGCCTTATCGCCAAAGTCCGAAAGGGCCGCGGCGACCCCACGGATAAGACTTATGCTGCGGGGCTTCACAGCTCGCAGTGAGGCAGAGGTCCTCTAGCGCCTCCCTCTTTCAGGGTTCTCTTTCGGCGGCCTACTTCTCGAGTTTTATCTCGATGGATGAGACGTTGCTCATGCCGCCCGTGATGTTGCTCTTCACCTGTTCCGTGTTGATGGAGATGCCCTTCACCTTGATGTCGGTGGCGAAGCGCTTTGTCAGGATTTGCGCTACATCGACCGCCCTCGAAATGGACTTCCCCCTGGCTTTCACTGTGATTCCGTCGCTCCCGTTCTGGATTTGGGTGAGGCATGCCAGGACGTAGGCCATGGTTGGCTTCTTTCCGACGTAGATCGTGTTCGGTTCTCTTGGCGGTGGTGCCTGCTGTGATTCCATGTGTGCGCTTTCGCACCTCCTGATGGTATTTATGTGTGGTGGACGAAAGTTCCACGCTCCGGCCGGCGGGAAGATTCCGACTTCGCCATCGCTATGTTTAAGGTCGCGAAACCGTCGCGGCTGACGTGCGATTATTCGAATATCAGGCCAAGGACCTTTTCAAGTCGTACGGCCTGCAGGTTCCGAATTCCGTTCTCGCGTCAGACGTCTCAGGGGTGAAGCAGGCGTTCGAGAGGCTGACCCCGCCGGTGGTGCTGAAGTCGCAGGTCCTCGCAGGCGGGAGGGGGAAAGCTGGGGGAATCGTCACTGTTTCTGAAGAGGCTCAGGTCGAAAGAGCGGCCGCCAGCATATTCGGCCTCGCCATAGGGGGAGAGAAGCCCTCCTCGATCCTCGTCGAGGAGTCGTTCCCCCACGAGAAGGAGCTTTACCTCTCCGTCACCCTCGACAGGGGAGACAGGTCGTTCGTGGCCATCGCTGCAAGGGCCGGCGGGGTTGATGTGGAGTCCGTGACCGACAAGGTAGTGAGGAGGGTACCTCTGGCAGGAGTCGACGAGGCGTTCGCGGGCGGCATGGCTGCCGAGCTCGCACTCCCTCCTCCCCAGGCCGGTCAGTTCTCGAGAATCCTCGTAGACCTGGAGCGGCTCAGCAGAGAGAAGGAATGCGAGCTCGCTGAAATCAACCCGCTCGCCGTGGATGCGGCCGGCCGCCTGCTCCCCCTGGACGCCAAGGTGATCGTGGACGACAACGCCCTCTTCAGGCACCCGGAGTTCGCGAAGCTACACCCCGAAGACGAGTTCGAGGGAGAGGCATCCAGGCAGGGGTTCGCGTTCGTCAGACTCGGCGGCGACATCGCTGTCGTCGGAAACGGCGCCGGACTCGTTCTCTCCACTCTGGACCTCGTTGGCGACGCAGGAGGGAAGCCTGCGTGCTTCCTCGACCTGGGGGGAGGGGCCCAGCAGGACAGGATAGAGGCGGCTCTCAGGCTGGTGAACAGGCTCCCCGAGGCGAACAGGATTCTGGTAAACATCTTCGGCGGGATAACGAGGACGACGGACGTGGCCCAGGGGATTCTGACAGTGATATCAGAAGGCCTCACGAAGCCACTCTACGCCAGGGTGAGCGGCGCCGAGGAGGACGCGGCCAAGAACATGCTGGCTGGCACCCGAGTGAAACTCTATGGGACCGCCCCCGATGCGGTGCGGGCGGTGGTGAACGCGATATGATGCTTCCGGGCGAAAGGGAACCGGTAATCGTCCAGAACATCACCGGACGCTACGGGAGGCTCCACACGAAGCTGATGCTCGACTACGGCACCAACGTCGCGGCCGGCGCTGCACCCGGGAAGGCGGGTCAGTCGGTCGAAGGGGTACCGGTCTTCAACACTGTCGCCGAAGCGGTCGAGAAGTCGGGTGCCAGGGCGTCCGCCTTCTTCGTCCCCGCAGAGTTCGCGTATTCAGCCGCTGAGGAGGCGATTCTGGCAGGGATCAAGCTGCTGGTCGTCATAACCGAGCGCATTCCCGTCCGGGACGAGCTCAAGATGCTCGAATTGGCCAGGCAGCACTCCGCCTCGATAGTGGGCCCGAACTGCCCGGGCCTCATAGTCCCGTCCCGGAAGGTGAAGCTGGGAATAATGCCGGTGACGGCATTCGCACCCGGGAAGGTCGCAGTCTTCTCGCGCAGCGGGACTCTGATGTACGAGATCGCCGACCAGCTCACCCGGGCCGGGTTCGGTCAGTCGGTCGCGCTGGGCATCGGCGGGGACCCGATAAACGGGATCACAGCCGGGGAGTGCCTCGACTTCGTCGAGTCAATGCCCGAGACCGAGGCGGTGGTGGTAGTAGGCGAAATAGGGGGGGACGCGGAGGAGAGACTCGCGAGACACATCAAGAAGGCGGCGCACAGCAAGCCGGTCGTGGCGTACATAGCCGGGAGGCACGCACCGAAGGAGAAGAAGATGGGCCACGCCGGGGCCATAATCTATGGCAACTTCGGAACCGCCGACTCGAAGATTGCCGCCCTCCGCGACGCCGGAGTGAAGGTGGCCATGACCCCCTCCGAGGTCCCCGTCCTGCTCAGACAGGCGACAACTTGAAAAGCGCATACGGAAGGGCGTAGGCCGAAGTTGCCAATCGCCGATGTGACGAAGAAGCAGATCGCCCAGAAGAGGAGGCTCTTTCTCAAGGTCTGCCTCAGGTGCGGCGCCAGGAACCCCCTGGCTGCGGAACGGTGTCGCAAGTGCAAGGCCTCCGACCTCAGGCTGAAGAACAGGTCCGTGGGCCTTAAGAAGTAAAGCACATATCGACAGGAATTTTCGGTCCTAACGTGGGCCGGTCGTCTAGCCTGGTAGGACGTCAGGAGTGTACTCCCGTCAGGCTCTCACACGGCGAAGCGCGCCGGCGCGCCAAGGTCGAGCGTCCGAATCGCTCCCGGCCCACTTCCCAGCCTCATGGGCGGGTCAGGGCAGTGCGCGCAGCTGCTCGATTGTCTCCCAACGGGCGAGCATTCATGGCTGGCCGCTTTCGCGGTAAAGTCGGAGGGCCTCTGTCAGCCTACGAATCGTCTCCCTTGTGTAGGGTTCGCACTGAAACATGATGTGTTGCGCGCCCAGGTCCGCGTATCCACGCATCGCTGAGGCGATCTCCTGCACCGTACCTTTCAGGGGGTCCTCGAAGAAACTGGGTTTCGCTGGCAGGATGTCGGGGAACCATAGTCCGACCAGCGCCGTTACGCCCAGCGTCGAGGGGTCCCGCCCCGTCTTGCGGCAAGCTGCCCGGATTCTCGCGAGCGGCTCGGCCATGGTCTCGGGCTTGCCCATGTACCCAGTGTTCCAGAGGTCGGCGTACTTCGAGGTCAGGGTGAGCATCCGCGGGCCCTCACCTCCCACCATCAGGGGAGGCCCGTTGGCCCGCGGTCCGCGGGGAACGTCGTCGCAGTTTGTCGCCCGGTAGTAGCGCCCGTTGAAATCGACATGGCCGTCATGCAAGAGCGGCTTCAGAATCTGAAGGGCTTCTTCGAACCGATCCACGCGGTGGTCGAAGGGCAGGCCGAACGCTTCGTACTCGGGCTGGTTCCATCCCGCTCCGACCCCGAGTATCAGGCGCCCATGGCTCACCTCGTCGACCGTCGTGGCCATCTTCGCCAATATTGCCGGATTGCGGAATGAGCTGCACGCCACCAGGGTGCCTATTTCGACGCGCTCCGTTGCTTCGGCAAGCGCCGAAAGCACGGTCCAGCATTCCCATATCCCTCGGGTGGGCTCGCCAGGGTTGCGATACAAGAGGTGGTCTGCGAGCCAGACGCTGTCGAAGCCGTCGCTTTCGGCTTCCCGCGTTACTTCTCGGATCGAATCGTAAGGGCGTTTGCTGTAGTCATAGCGGTTGTTCGCCGTGAAGACCATCAGGCCGACCTTCAAGGCCTTCCGCCTCCGATTTCATTCTCCCGCTCCTTCATTGGAGTCCCTTCCTGCACGCAAGCAATGCATACTTAAGCTGTGGAAAACGGATGTCCTGCCAGGATCCCCCCGGCGTGTTGGTTCAAGCATGAGCTGACACGCCGAACCGGGGAGATCGACGACACCCGGCGCGGACGCCATGACAGGTGGTTGATCAATTGCCCCTAGCAGCGGTGCTGTCGGCGGGTCTCATGGCTTGGTCTTGCCAGAATTGCTTATCGTGGTCGCGCCTGGTCGGTGGAGAGTCATCGCCGGACCACTGGCAGACGTTCGGGTCCACAGGGTTATTACTCAGGGCGATGATCCGGACCGGTGTGCGTCTATGAACCCGGCCCCGGACTCTTCAGACTACTACCGTCACCATGGAATGATGACTGACCCCGGGGAAGAGGCTGCTCTGTATGCAGACCTTCCTCCAGGTGTCGGCGACCTTCGCGGGGTGGTTCAAGGACTCCTCGTGCACGCCCTTTGGGCGCAGAGGTACGGTCTGGCGGTGGACGAGAGCAGGGAGCAGGAGCTGCAGCTGCGCTCGGTCGAGGACAAGCTCAGGAAGGTCCGGATGCTGGACAGCGGGCCCTTGAAGATTCCCCGCCCGCCCGAAAGGCGTCTCCTCGGGAACTGCAGGGACTTCTCGCTGATGCTGTGTTCCATGCTGAGGCATCAGGGCGTCCCCGCAAGGGCTCGCTGCGGGTTCGCCACCTATTTTCAGCCCGACCACTTCGAAGACCACTGGGTCAGCGAGTATTGGCGGGACGGGAGCGGCTGGAGGATGGTCGATGCGCAGCTGGACGCGCTTCAGCGAAAGAGTCTGGGGATCAAGTTCGACCCCCTCGACGTCCCCAGCGATCAGTTCCTGGTTGGGGGGAAGGCCTGGCGGCTTTGTCGGGCCGGAAAGGCGGACCCGGACAAGTTCGGCATCAACGAACTGCACGGGCTCTGGTTCGTTCGCGGGAACCTCATCCGCGACCTGGCATCGCTGAACAAGGTGGAACTCCTCCCGTGGGACTCGTGGGGGCTCATAGAAGGGAAGGATGAGGACCTCTCTCATTCTGACACAGCACTGCTGGATGAGGTCGCCGACCTGACGCAGCAAGGCGATGAAGGGTTCCGCAATGTCAGGTCGGTCTACGAAAGCAGTGCGACCCTCCGAGTGCCGCCCGTCATCAAGAGCTACTCGAAGACTGGCGCCAAGATGGTCGAAATCGGGCGTCTGTGAGCCGCGGGCAGAGAAGGGGAGGGAGCTGTGCCTGGCTGATGGCGGCTTGGTCGGGGTCCGGCTCGCGGCAGCGACCTGCGGCAGGGCCGGTTCTCTAGGGAGACGCCTTTGGCTCGGTCTCGTGGCTCTCTGGTGTCCTCGAAAGCCTTGGAACTCTTCAATGCTTGCGGCCCGCGATTGCCATGCCGGGCCTGCCAGCGAGTCTTGCCAACTCTTGACACCCCCTCCAAGGTCGGGTTCTGCGACTGGGCTCCCTGACGAGTTCAGCCTGGGGTATGGGCCTCAATCGGTTCTGCTGAAACGTGGTCGCTTCGGATTGCGGCAGATGGGACCATGATTCGCAGAACCGCGCTGTATGAATTCTCGGCCGTCCTGGCCGCTTCCGCATTTGTCCTCGCTGGGGTCCTCTATGCCGAAGTGACGCAGGTCTATGACACCACCACGTTGTTCGTGAGCGTGCTCCTGCCAGTGGCGGCGGGCTCGGCCCTTCTCTGGGCCAGGAAAGAGAGAATCGCTCTGTTCGCTTTCTTGTCGCTCTTCTGGGCGGTCATAGATGACGCGCCGGTCTTCTTTGACTCCGTTCTGACGTGGCCGGAGGTGACGCGGTTCAACCCGTTTCTCCCTCGCCTATACATGAACATCGTGATCCACGCGCTCACGATCCTCTTTCTCTACCTCATGATACATGAGTCGCTGAGGGGGACCGGTGTCAGACTCCGCAACGCTCCAGGAGTGGTCGCCTTGGCATCGGCTGCGTTCATCTTCGCATACGCCCAGAACATACCTCTCGCCGCGATTCAGAACGCTGTCGAATCATCCTGGTTTCCTTTCGACGTCGCTGAGAAGTCGGCATCCATCCTGTGCCTCTGCCTGGCCGCTTGGAAGGCGACGAGGCTCAGGGAGGTCGGTGGGAATGCTGGTGAGCCCATCGGCGTGCCTGGCTAGAAGTCACCCGGATGAGCGGCATTTCGAATTCTTCCTTATCGTCTGTCCTCGGCCGATGACTTCGGATCGGTGAGTCTGAACCCGCACCTTCGTTTCCTTCTTCCTTCGTGAAACTAAAACCCCCGGGCTAGCTCGATTTCGCTGATGGCAAGCCGGGACCTGGGAGCGTAATGCTACGTCGCGGTGATATGGAACCTTGCACGTTCCAGCCCGATCGCGGTGAGCCTGTACGAATCGCCTGAAATCGGGGTGAGCGCGATGTGATTGTATCCGTGGTGGAACTGCCTCAGCGCCTGGATGACCCCGGTAAAGCTGAAGGTAGCCGTCTTGTTGGCCCCCAGCATGTAAACCGAGCTGCCGCTGAACCCTCCCTGGCCGAGTGACCCGAGGACAGGCTGGAGGGCCGTTCCGTTTACCCAGAAGGGGATTGTCGAGTTTCTGTACGTGTAATGCGACTTCTCGCTGCAGGTCTTCGCCTTCTTCGGGCAGTTATAGTGGACGGCCGTCATGTTGAACTGGCCCTTCAGCGAGATGCCGAAGATGGGCAAGGGCACCGAGCCGTTGTTCCGAAGAGTGACGGAGAAGGTAGTCACGTTACCCTTGGCCGAGAGCTGCGACGACGTGACGGACAGGTCCCTGGCGTAGAGGTTCCCAAGCATGAACAGTCGCCCGGAGTCCCTTGGAGTCAGGCTGGCCGTGTCGCCCACGGCTGCCTGACTGGAGTTCAATGAACCCTCCCCCAACGCGATTCCGCCGGGCATGAAGATGTACGCATAGTTCTGCTGGCCGCTCGTCGCGTTCACGACCTGTACCTGCTCGACGGCAGGATAGAAGTCGAGAAGCGACCCTGCCAGGCTCGCGTTGATGGGAGATGAATCTGAGACGGGAAATGTGAACATGCTAGAAAGGGGAGAGACCACCGACGACGTCCCGTTGATGAAGATGTGGATGCCCGATATGTCAAGGCCCACCGATTCGACCTGCCAGCCGTAGGGAACGGCTATCGACGCAATCGTCTTGGTCAGGTTCGTGAGCTGGGTCAGGTCGACGGTACCCGCGTAGTCCGCGGAGAACGTCTCGTGATCGCCGCTGATGGAGGTTACGTTGAGCGACACACCAGAATACGTCAAGAAGAGGTTCGTCGTTCCGGGCGGGAGCTCGGGCGGATCCGTCAGCAGAATGGCGTAGAGCGGTATCGGGCCACCTGGCGTGGACGTGGATGTGGTTGTCGAGGTTGTGGTTGACGAACCTCCACCGCCTCCTCCGCCACCTCCGCCACCACCACCACCTCCTCCTCCACCTGCACTATGTGTCGTGGTTGTAGGTGAGCCGGACTGGGTACTGATCGTCGTCGTAGCCACGGAACTCGTGCTCTGAGTCGTGTGCTGCTGTGTTGTCTGGGACGTCGAGACCGGAACCGTGGTCTGAACCGTCGTCTGCTGGGTGCTTTGGCTCGTAGAGCCTGAGACTGTGGTGCGAACGCTCGACTGCTGAGTGCTCTGCGACGTTGCGGACGCATGCTGCGAAACAGTCGACGATGCTCTGGAGACAGAAGACGTGGATGAATGCGACGTTGCGCTGCTCGGGGTCCCCGTGATCACAGTGACGGATGTGGGCTGCGTGCTAGCTTGGGGGGTGCCCGTCATGGAGGGGGGACCGAAATAGACTGCTGCCGCTATGATGAGTACGGCCAATCCAACGGCAGCGGCCGAGTGTGTCAGGGTTCCGGTCTTGATCGACATCTCTGACTCCATTCATGTATCATGAGGCGTAGATTATCCTGCGTTCTTGAAGTCGCTTTCAAAGGTCTTGAAAGTGTCAGACTTGCAGACTTTCAGGATGTTTTGCGATAGAAACGCAGGAAAGGCCCTATCTCCAGGCCGCCAGCCTCCTCCAGAGCCTTATCGTCTCGTACCAGAGCGCCGCCACGCAGCCTCCTGCCGTCGCGACGAGGTACGGCACGTATGCGGGTTCGAACCAAGCTCTGTAGGCAAAGAAGGCAGTCACCATGGTGCAAAGGAGGGCGAAGAAGAAGTACTGGGGGACTATCACTATGCCGATCCTGCTGTACCCTGCAAGAATCTCCACGGATGCGTCCCGCAGCGGCCTATACTTCCCGTCGTCTGACTGCGTCACGTAGCCGGCCTCGGCGAGTCTGCCGAGATGGTATGACGCCAGCGAAGGGGTCGACAGGCCCAGGGCATGCTGTACGTCCCTCAGCTCGCACGGGCCGTGCCTCAGCACGTGAAGGTATACCCTGAGCGCGTTCCCTTTCAGCTCCGGCGGCGCCCCCTCGCCCTTCACCCTTCCTCCCCAAGCGAGGTCTTCGCAGGACGGATTTCTATGTGTTCCTAATCCTGAGACCTTATTTGAAAAAGGGATTGCTGTAGAAGGAACTAAAGCAAATCGACCAGCGGCGTCGAGAGAGAGACCCCGAATCAGTAGTACTCTTCCACAAGGGTTATAGGAGAAAAATCGGGGTAAATCACAAATCGAGAATGAAAGGCGGACCATTCGGCAAGAGAAGGGCTATTTCTCCAGTTCTCGCGACAGTCATCCTTATCGCAATAACGCTCGTGTCTGGAGTGTCCATGGCTGGCTTCTCGTTCGGGCTCTTCGGGACCCTTTCGGGAAACGCGAGCGTGACCGCAATCGGGGTGCAGTGCGTCGCAAACAGCGCGGCTGATTCGGCGTGCGCGGTGACCCTCAGAAACACCGGCAACGCCGGGGCTGCAGTCGTATCCTGTTCTCTGTCAGGAGCTACCTCGGCCGCAACAGGCTCGACCACTGTTCCCGCCGGGACGAGCTCGTCGGTGGTTACCTGCACGGGCGCTCCGATGACCACGCTCCCGGGCCAGGTCGTCCAGGGCACAATTAGCCTCTCCAACGGGGTAGCGATTCCTTTCTCCGGGATCTACGTGTGACCGTCATTTCGTAGCCCAGCAGCTTCTTTGACTCATTCGAAGTCTGTCTACTAGCGGCGAGACGCGCTCCGGTTCTTGTCGTAAGCGACTCGGGAGAGGAGGTCAGCCTCCTCGTTCTTTTCGCGCGGGACCCATTCGAAGGTGACCGAATCGAACTCCCTGAGCAGGTCCCTCACCTCCTTCAGCTTCTGCACGTAGCCTCCTCCCTTGACCTTCCACCCCTGCGACATCTGGCCGTACAGGAGTTTCGAGTCTGTCCTCACGACTGCGCCTGAGAGGATGTGCATCTCCTTCAGCTTCTTCAGCGCCTCCGCAAGCGCCGTGTACTCTGCGAAATTGTTCGTCACGTTGTAGCCTGCGAGCCCGTCGCCCTCGGCGAGCCTCCTGCCGTCCCGGTAAATCACGAAACCGTACGTGCCGACTCCGGGGTTTCGCGGTTCGGCCAGCCCATCTATGTATGCAATCACCGTCACCGCCGACGACCTCCGGAGGGCGGCCCCATCCTTCCTACCGGAGTCGTTGACTCCGTCAGCTCGTCGCGCAGGGCGGGGGCTGGAACCATGGGCTGGTTCATGTGGTTCTGGCATTATAGCCTTTGTTCAGTCGACTGGGGAAAACGCCCCTGCAATCCAAAATAAATCGGGGCGGCCGTCGTTGGAGACAGGCCGCCTGCACAGCGCAAGGCCCACGCGGGTCTTACATGCCTGTCTCTTCGCTTTGGTTTGAGGAACCGGCCTCAGATGACTCTGAGGAACCCTCAGGCCCGCCCACTACCGCGCCTGTGGCGAACCTGTTGGCTACCTGGGTCACCTTGACCTTGCCCTGCCAGCCCTGCTTTGCTCCGGCCACGAATATGACGAAACCGTCAATCTTCGCGATGCCGTCTCCGCGCCTGCTGATTTCGGAAATGGTTACGTCGTACTCCTTCCCGACTTCAACCGGCTTTGGCTTAAAGGACCTGAAGCCACTGTTGCTGCTGCGGCCATAGCTCCCTCGTCCGAAACTCGTCTTTTCACATCCTAGCGTCTTTCGGTACCGCTGAAGAGGACGGCCTTCGATTCGGGTAAATAAACCCTGTG
>DASPOB010000011.1:0-20479 GCA_035626235.1 Nitrososphaerales archaeon
GCGAACGCGCTCAGCCCCTCCCAGCTGTCGATCGTCCCGCTGAAGGCCCAGCAGTGCCAGCCGCCGTTCTCCTTCTGCGTCTTCACTAGCCATTCGAAGGCGCTCCTTACCCTCGGCTCGTCGGCGTACCCGAATTTTATGAGGGCCCTCGCGGTGTTGCCCGTGAGGCAGTGTTCGCTTTTCTTGCCGGCCCCGTCGGTGTTGAACCCTCCATCGGGCTTGGAGAACCTGTCCATCCAGAGGGAGCAGGCTTCGGATATCCTTGGGTCCTTCCTGGTGATGCCGAGGTCGGAGAGTGTGAGTAGCATCCAGTTGGTGGATACGTACTTCGGCCTGTAGAGTTTCTCCGCGCTCATCCAGTACCCTCCTGGCTTCTGCTCTGCGAGTATGTCTGCCACCCAGCCCGCTGACGCGATTGCGCGCCTCGCTTCCTCCAGGTCCGCGCGGCCTGTTCCGTCGAGAAGATCCCTCATTGCCAGGTAGCGGACGGCGGGCTGGGAGGGCTCGAGGAGCCAGTCCACTACGTCTTGCACGGTCACTGGCGGGTTCGGGTCGCGTATATGAAGTGAAAGGAATCGGGCGCCCGTTTGCTGGCCTGACATTCTTTCCCACTGCGCATGAGACTCACCCTGCTCCGCTTGGAGTGACCCGTCCCGCGCTGGACTACAGGGTGCCTCGCATATGTTTCGCCGAAACCTCTTCCTTCCGTCACGGGGCGGGAGGGCTCCCAGTCGGAGCGGGCGGCGGCTCGGAAGGCGGTGCAGACGGGCCCACCGGCTGGGCTGCAGGAGGGGTCGGCTGCGGCGCGGGCATTCGACGGAACCCGAAGAATGCGAAGATTTCGGGGATACAGAGGATGAGATACACGCCCGCAAAGGCCAGGTCGAACACCCGTGCGAACGCGGCCGTCTGAGCCGGAGTGGGCGTCGGGGTGGGCGTGTACTGCATCGTTGCGGACGCTCCGGAGCCGTAGCCCCCCAGGATCGAGATGACTCCGAGAATGGACGCGACGACTACGACAACCAGAGTCGCGGCCATCGCGAAAATTCTGCTCCAGCCGGCGTACCTGAGAGGCCTGTTCTCGAGGGCCTTCCCCGCGGAAAAGAACGAAATGGTCTCCAGCAGGAAGGCGATGATTACGAGGAGCCCGACCACCAGGCCAATCACAATCAAAGGAAGGAGGGACATCAAGTAACCTGGAGTGGCTGGGCTTGCCGCCTCCGAATACGGCGAGACGCCGGCCCAGATGGCGTCCGCCAGACCAGTTAGGAAGACCAAGAACCCGATGAGACCCGTGGCCTGGAAGAGGGTAGACTTGCGGTCCCTGCCCATGCCCCACCAGGCGACGGAGATGACGAGCGCGGGAATGGGCGTGACGAGACCAATGAGATCGAAGTGTGAGATATCGTAGGTCGTCGGAACCGACAGCGTCAGCGCCGCGGCCGTGGCCAGGTAGGTGATTATGTTCAGCCCATAGCCGACCGCGCCGATTCTGCCGTAGTTCAACGGCGTCTCATATTGCCGCGTGTTATTTATCCGAGCCGAGGAGACCCTGACGTCACTGTCCTGCCAGGGCCTTGTTCCCCTAATCTGACTTCGAGACTCGGCGTTGATACGCCATCGATAGGGCCATCCGGACCAGAGATTCGTCTGCGCCTCCGAGACGGACGGTTGTGGCACCCTTTCGACCCCAGCCACCCTTGACTGGAAATAGGACGCCGGCGTTCGACTTTACGAGCTGCGCTTGCTGTTCCGGCGAGAGCATGACGACCCCGTCGCCCTTCCAGAGGGTCGCGAAGATTTTGCCTCCGACGCGGAAGTCTGGATGGTCCATGTGGCTGCTCTCCGTCGCCGCAGGAAAGCTCAGTGCGATCCTGCGATAGTCCTCCGGGGTCATCTTGAAGTCACACACGTGGACCGTCAGTTAAGCGTGACGCCGAGATCTGCCTTTCCGCCTTGCCAAGGTTCGTTTTGTCTCCACGCGGAACGATTCATCTCAGCGTTGAAGCGAAGCGAACCCTTACGCTTCTGACTGGTCGCGCTAATGTCGCTCTCCCGCGAGGTCCTTGTGCATCTCCTTGGCGAGCAGGACCCACATCCCGGAATCGTCTGCCCTGAGTTCCTTCGCCATCTGTGCAATCTTCGCGTCCGAGGGACGTCTGCCGTAGTTCACCTGGAGGCCCGTGAAGTCCAACCTCGACCTGCCTTTCCCCTCTTCTACGATCTGGTACCAGAACTGGGAATGCCTGTTGGGACCGGCGATGTGAGTGTTGGTCCAGGCCAGGCGCTCAGGATTCAGTCGGACCAGCCTCTTCTTGGTCACCGGGCCTTCCTCCCCCGGATACGTGTCGGTGAGGACGAGCGTGTCTTCGTTCATGCGTCTGATCTTCCTGGTGCCCTTCTTTCCCATTCTCTCCCAGTCGTCGGGTCTGTAGTCGACGCACCAATCGAAGGCCGCCCCTGCAGGAACGTCGAACCGCTGGCTGAAACCGTAATGGATTGAGTATGAATTCATCGGGCGAGCCACGGTAGGCCCGCAAATAAGAGAATCGTCTTTCGTTACTCTGGAGGCGCGACCGAGCCCAGCACGGCAGCAAAGGTCACCGAAGTCTTGCGAAGACTTTAGAAGTCATCCGGCGCGTCACCAGGCCAGGAGGGATCCGAATGAGACATGAAACAGCATCTCACTCATCCTCTGAATGTGCGTTGGGCAAGGTCCGCCGACCTTGCTCTTGTGGCTAGGCTCTGCGAGAAGTGGAACGCCGAAAGACTCTACGAGGTATTCTGGGAGTACGCGCGGCTGAACGCCCGAGTGTTGAGGCAGCGAGGAGCGAGCTCCTGGCTCTGCTTCGAAGACCAGAGGCTCTCGGGTTTCGCGCTCGGGAGGGGCGTTGAGGGCGCTTTCGTCTTGGAGGAGGCATGGGCACCGTTCGAAGGCACGTTCGGAGGCAGCACCGCTATCTCCGGAAGAGATCAAGCCAGGGCCGATGCCTTCAGGCTCCAAGTTCTGGCGGGGATAAAGGAGCGGCCACTGTTGATGCGAGGAGCCATCGACAACCATTTCGTCCACGGAATCGCGCGAACCCTCAAGCTGCCGTGGTTCAACGGCCTGGTCCTGGCTGAGAGGGCTCTGTCAACAGCGAAGGCGGTCAGCGTCCCACCGGGCTTCGCGCTGAGGCCCTTCAAGTTTGGGGACGAAGAATTCTTCTCGTCGCTCTACAGCGAGGTGTACCAAGAACAGGTTTCGCACAAAGCGTTCAAAGACTGGGCCAAAAAGCAATCATGCAGAACCATCGTCGCCACGAGGGTGACCGGCAGCTTCGTCGGCTTCATCATCGCGGAGAAGAGGCATTACGGCTCCGTGGGAGACTTCGCAATAGCCGTCACTCCCCGCTTCCAAAGGATGGGAGTCGGGGGCGCACTCTTGGACGCCGGGTTGAACGCGCTCCGCGAACTAGGCGCGACGAGGGCGATAGCCGACTACCGGACGTCCAACGGAGCGACTCACGCCCTGTACGGAGGGAGGGGCTTCAAGCCCGTGAGGGTCTACAACTTCTTCAGCGTCGGTTAAAGTCACCCTCGATGCGGCCTCCGATTCGCACCCTCGCCGTTGATGGCCCCCTCCTTCCCTCCGGCGATGCTTACGGACAGGTTTAAACATCCGAAAGTTTGCCTCTTGAAGCGACGACCATGACCATGTGTGCGAAGTGCGGGAAAGAGATTCCGGAAGGCCAGGAAGTGAAGAAGGGGTTCTTCACCAAGAAGTCCTACCACAAGGAATGCGCTGGCTGAGCCAATCAAGAATCTCGAGACATCGGTCCGCGTCCTCGACCTCTTCCACCCAATACTTCACGAGGCGGAGGGGACGGGGCGCCGTTCTTCCGGCCCTTGACAGAGGCCGGCAGGCCTACTCTATCAGCCTCTTCATCAGCGTCGACCCGCAGAAGACGAAGAAGGCGGTGGAGGCCAGCAGGACCAGGATGTCCACGGGCAGGCCGGAGTAGTCCCCCGTCAGGAGCATCGACCTCATCGCGTCGACGACGTAGCTCAGCGGGTTGTACTTCGAGACGTACTGCAGCCACACGGGCATGAGCGAAAGAGGGTAGATGGCGTTGCTTGCGAAGAAGAGGGGCATCGTTATCACCTGCCCTATGCCCATCATCCTGTCCCGCGTCTTCAGGAAGGACGCGAGGGTCATGGAGAGGCACGAGAAGCACATGGCGAAGAGCACGACCACCAGGAAGACCCCCGCCACGTCCAGGGGGTCGAACCGGAGGTTGACCCCTATTATCAGGGCCAGGGCGAAGAGCGTCACCCCCATGAAGATCCCCCTGACGCCCGCCGCCAGGGCCTTCCCGACGACGACCGAAGTCCTCGAAGACGGCGTCGAGAGCAGCTTCGTGAGCAGCCCGACGTCCCTCTCCCAGACGATGTTGATGCCGTAGAATATCGCCACGAAGAGGACGGACTGCGCGAGGACGCCGGGCGCGATGTACTGTATGTAGCTGAACCCGCCTGGAGCCAGGCCGCGCAGAGTGTTGAAGACCTCCCCGAAGATCAGCAGCCACAGGGCGGGCTGGACGGTCCTCATCCAGAGCTCGGTCGAGTCGTGGCGTATCTTCCTGGCCTCCATCTCAGCGATGGTGAAGGCGCTCGAGACTGAGCGCTGCAGGCTGATCATCGTCCGTGCCTCGAGATGGTCCGCCGGGCGGAGCGCGCCTCCCTGAAGCTTCCTTCCTGCTGAAGCGGTGCCTTCGCATACTTCATGAACACGTCGTCGAGGGTGGGCCGGCTGAGTGAGACTGATTCGACCACCACCCCGTTCTGCTCGAAGTAGTTCGTGATGTGGGGGATCGCCTTCTCGCCGTCCACCGTGAGGATCTTGACCGTCCCCTGCTCGGAGCTGACGAGCGAGCCGAGGTCCGCCGGGATCGAGTCGGGGACCTTCCCTGAGATGGTGACGGTCAGCACGTCTCCCCCCACGGCCCTCTTGAGCTCCCTGGGCGCCCCGGAGACCGCTATCTTCCCCAGGTTCATTATCGCCAGCCGGTCGCACAGCTCGTCCGCCTCGGCCATGTCGTGGGTCGTGATCAGTATCGTGGTCCCGAAGTCCCGGTTCAGCTGCCTGATGTGGCTGATGACCTGCATTCTCGAATATGGGTCGAGGCCGATGCTCGGCTCGTCGAGGAAGAGGAGCCTGGGGCGGTTGACCAGGGCCTGTGCGATTTCAAGGCGCCTCATCATCCCTCCCGAGTAGTGCTTGACCAGGTCGTTGGCCCTGTCGGCGAGCCCGAACAGGTCGAGCGCCTCGTTGATCCTCTCTTTGCGCTTCTCGCGGTCGACGGAGAAGAGCTTCGCGAAGATCAGAAGGTTCTCGTAGCCCGTCAGGTCGCCGTCGACGGATATTGCCTGCGGGACGAACCCCAGCATCTCCCTGACCCGCTGGGGAGAGCTCGTCACGTCGATGCCGAACACCCTGATGGAGCCGGAAGTGGGGGGCGAGAGCGTCGTTATCATCTTGATCGTGGTGGTCTTTCCCGCGCCGTTTGGGCCCAGGAGGCCGAAGATCTCGCCTTCCTTCACGTCGAAGCTAATCGAGTCGACGGCCCTCGGCCCGTTCGGGTAGACCTTCGTCAGTCCCGAGACCTGGACCGCGAAGGGGGTCCCGTTCTCCGGCAGCTCGGCTCCTCGGGCCTGAAGCTGGGCTACGGTCAACTTCTCCTTCCTCCGGGCGACCTGATGGGTGATGTCGGCAGGCTGCCGCCGGCCGCCAGCGCCTTTTCAAGCAGGCCGTGCAGAGTTCTCCTTTCGTCCGAGCTCAAGGGCTCGAACAATGTGGCCATGGACGCCAGCTGTTGCCCCCTCCACGCATCGAGTGTCCTGAAGCCCTGCTTTCCCAAGCTCACCGTCACCACCCTCTCGTCCTTCTCGCTTCTCGCCCTCCTGACCAACCCGGCCCTCTCGAGGCGTTTCACCGCGACCGATGCGGACCCCGCGGTGCAGCCGATGGCCGAGGCGAGGTCTTTGATCTTCATCTCCCCGCCCTCCATGAGCAGCCTCAGTATCCAGTACTGTTCCCTGGTTATCGCTCCCCTCCTCACCGGGGACGCCGACCTCCACTTCTGCCAGAAGACCATCATCAGGTCGCCAATCTCCTCGGAGGACACGGCTACGCCGGGGCACCGTGAGTTAATTAACATATCGATTTATTTGATAATCAAACATTCTCGCGTTCGGGTCCTGACGGGGTGCAGTGAGCCAGTAGACAGGCGCCTTTTCCACGCGCCCCGCTTTAGGTGGATTCATCGGGGCTTTGCGAGGGAGGAAGGATTCCACTTCCCTGCCCCCACTGCGCGAGACCGTCGTGGCAGATTCTTTAACATGTTTACCATTAAGTATTTGAGCATGCGGAAGCCGGCCTGAAGGTGGGGACAGGGGTGTCTGCGCCTTCGGACTCGGATGTGGAGATGTGGCAGGTCATAAGGGACATCTACCGCGGGGCCCTCAAGAGGCTCAACGCGAAGCTGGACAGGGAGAGGATTACCTTCTCTCAGTACAGCGTGCTTCTCGCCCTCGACCGGAAGGGGCCGATGCAGATGAACAGGCTCGGCGAACACATGCTCGTGGCTCCGGCCAACGTCACGGGGCTGGTAGACAGGATGGAGAAGAAGGGCTTCGTCAGGCGGAGGAGGGACGAGAGGGACCGGAGGCTCTACGTGATCGAGGCGACCGAGAAAGGGTCCCGAATCTTCAAGAGCATCTCCGGCAGGTTCAGGCGGTACACGGGCAACCTGGGGTCCACCCTGACCCGTGAAGAGAAGACCTCCGTGCTCGGGGCGCTTCGCAAGGTCAGGCAGGAGATGGAGGAGCCCTCCGAGCTCTAGGCGAGGAAGTTGCAGTACAAGTGGACCGTCCTCACGGTTACGACAGTCGGCGTCCTGATGAGCGGGATAGACGGCCGAATCATGATCGTCGGCCTCCCGACCGTCGCTGCGGCGCTGCACGCGGACGCAGAGCAGGCGATATGGTTCACCCAGGCCTACACCATAGGCAGCACGATCGCCCTGCTCTTCATCGGAAGGGTGAGCGACATGTTCGGCAAGGTGAAGATCTATGCAGCAGGGTTCACCGTATTCATGGTAGGCTCGCTCCTTACCGCCCTCTCGGGGACCCCCAACGCGTTCATCGCGGCGAGGATGCTGCAGGGCCTCGGCTCGGCCGCCCTTTTCACCAACAGCGCAGCCATAATCACGGACGCCTTCGAGACGAAGCAGCTGGGGACTGCGCTGGGCATCAACCAGATAGCGTTCAGGGCCGGCGGAATGGCGGGCCTGACACTGAGCGGGGTGATCCTGGCCTTCCTGGCCTGGCCTTTCCTCTTCTACATCAACGTCCCGATAGGGCTCTTCGGGACCGTCTGGGCTCTCAGGCGCCTGAAAGACGTCAGGAAGCGGCAGGTGGTCCCACCCATGGACTGGACTGGTTTCGCCACTTTCACGATCTTCATGGCGTGCCTCCTGCTGGCGATGACCTACGCGGCCTACGGATTCGGGGAGTTCTGGCTCGCCGTGCCCCTACTCATCGCTTCGCTGGCTTCCCTTTGGCTCTTCGTTCGCACAGAAAGGCGCAAGGATCACCCGCTGCTCGACCTGGAGCTGCTGAAGATCAGGGAGTTCACCGGCGGGATCATCACCGGGCTCCTGAACTCCATGGCCTGGGGGTCGTTCATGCTCATCATCAGCCTCTACTTCCAACTGGTCCAGGGTTATTCGCCCTTCCAGGCGGGCATCGCCATCCTACCTTTTGACGTCGCTTTCCTGGCACTGGGACCCGTCAGCGGACGGTACTCCGACAAGTACGGCAAACGCCCGTTTACAACGGCCGGGCTGGTCGTCATAAGCCTTGCACTGTTCCTGTCCAGCACTCTCGGAGTTTCGACGCCCTACGCACCCTTGGCGCTCTACCTGGCGATTGGCGGCGCCGGCCTGGGGCTGTTCGCCTCGCCCAACATGAGTTCCGTGATGGGTTCGGTGCCGGCCAAGAGGAGGGCGGTCGCCTCCGCTCTAAGGGCGACGTTCTTCAACGTCGGCTATACTCTGAGCGTGAACCTGGTGATTCTGATCATGACCATCGACCTTCCACTCGCCACCATCACCCAGATTATTTCAGCGACCACCCCGACAGCGCTGACGATTGCCGAGAGGACGGCGTTCGCGGCGGCGATCAACCACGTCTACATCGCGATGGCAATCATAAACGCGATTGCAATCGTGCCAAACCTCCTCAGAGGCAGCAGGAAGGAGATAGAGTTCGAGGAGGTGGTTGCAGTGCCCGCAGAGAGGGCGGTACAATGAGAGCCCTTCTCTTGGGTTCAGCTCACGGTGAGATGGGAGACCGCCCCTCAGGTTGACCTGGGCTCCTCTCAAGAGGCCAAAGCTTGATTTGAGGCCGGCGGCTCTTCATCTGATGGGTTGAGGCTGCCACGCTGCTTCGCCCTCGGCTGGAGGGCCATCACGGGGATCACCCGCTTCGTCTTTCTCTGGTAATCGGCGAACCTGGGGTACAGGGAAGCCTGGCGCGCGTAGAGCCTGTCACGTTCAGGCCCCGTAATCTCCATGGCGTGCACGTCGATCGTCTCGTCACCGACTTCTATCTGGACCTCCGGGCGCCCCTTGAGGTTGTAGTACCAGTCTGGGCTGGTGTCGGCCCCTCCCTTCGAGGCAAAGACCACGTAGCGGTCGCCATCCTTGAGGTACATCATAGGGTTGACCCTGGGTTTCCCGCTGCGGGCCCCGATGTGATTCAGAAGCAGGAGGGGCGCGCCCTTCCACGGGCCGCCTACCTTTCCATGGTTTCGACGGAACTCGGCTATCGTCTGAGCGTTCCAATCACCTGTTCTTCCACTCATCGCCACATCCGACCGACGGCGCCGTATAAGACTCAGAGTGGCGGTCTCCGAGAGCATCGTAGGCAATAGACGTATTACCCGACGCGTAGGTCGTTTCTTAGAGTCGCATGCAGGAGGCCGCGTCCTGGCTGAAGGATTACCTGGATCCCGTGGACTCGGAACTGAGGAAGCTGTGTCCCCCGCGCCAATCTACCGCGCTGGAAAGAGCCGCTGCCGACGCGCTGTTCGCCGGCGGCAAACGGGTCAGGGCGGCCCTGGCGCTGCTGTGGTGCGAGGCGTACTCCGGAGACTACAGGCCCGCGAACTCGTTGGCGGTGGCGTACGAACTGGCGCATGCGAGCGCCCTCGTGCAGGACGACATCATAGACCATTCCAACACGAGGAGGGGAAAGGAGTCCATCGTCGCCAAGTACGGCCTGGAGAACGCGATTCTCGCATCAGACCTCCTCCTCTTTCACGTCCCGAAGATGGTAGCGAGGTACGGTTACCTGGGGGGCGAAAGACTGGCCCGGATTTTCGACTTGGTCGGCGAGGCATGCAGAGCGACGACGTGGGGGGAGTTCCTCGACCTTGAGCTGGCTCGCGGGGAGGAGGGGTTGGAGAGAGAATACGAAGAGATGATCAGGCTCAAGACTTCTACCCTGCTGAGTGCCCCCTGCGCCAGCGGGGCCATAGTCGGCGGCGCTTCAGACGAGCAGGTTTCGCTGGCAGACGACTTCGGAGAGGCGCTCGGCATGGCCTACCAGATTCAAGACGACACGCTCGATCTCGTCGGAGACGAGTCCGTCTTGGGCAAACCGGTGTTCACCGACTTGAGGGGGGGCAAGAAGAGCATGGTCCTGATTCACTGCGCGAGCCATTGCTCAGGCGAAGACCGAAGCTTCATCATTGGCCTGGCGAACCGCTCCGGTCCCTACGGGAGCGAGGAAATATCGAGGCTGAGGGGACTAATTGGGACGCACGGTTCCCTGGACTACGCGCGAGAGAAGGTGATCCGTTACACGAAAGATGCCAAGGACGTTCTGCTCTCCGTCCCGGCGTGCAGGGCGAGGTCACTCCTCATGGAGCTGACGGACTACCTGGCCGCGAGATACTATTGATGAATCAAGGAGCATGTCTGCTTCAATAGTTCTGACCGGCCTTCGCAGTCATAAGAAGGCAGACTCCAAGGGGGTCAATCCCGACAATTGAATCTGGACCCGTCAATCTTCCTGTCGCTCGCGCTCCTCTTCGGAATTGCGGCCCACTTCAGGGCGATGGACGGATATTCGTTCCTGAGGAGGCTGATGTCTTCGTTGGAGCGAAGGCTGGGCGCTCTCTACGCGGTCGTCCTCGTCGCGGGGCTCTTCTCGCCTTTCGTGTTGAACGACGTGGTCGTCCTTGTTCTGACTCCCGTGCTTGCAAGGTATGCCAAGCAGTTCAGGGTGGACGTCGCCCCGCTCTTGGTTGCCGAAGTCTCGTTCGTCAATATCGCCAGCTCGCTCACGCCCTTCGGGAACCCCCAGAACCTCCTCCTATGGGTAGGGTCGGGCATCTCCGCTGGCCAGTTCGTGCTCGGGACGTGGCAACCCCTTCTGATCTCAGGGGCTTTGACGGCTGCGGCACTCTACTTCTTCAGAAGAGGAGAGGGAGGAGCCAGAGAGTTCTCGGCTCCCATCGGAGCGCGGTCGCCACCGTTGTACCTCATCGCTGTGGGGGCAGTCATCTTCTCCATGGACGCCGTGGGAGCCCCGAGCGCCGTGGCCCTCGGCGTGGCATTCCTTCTTGGATTCGGCTTTACGTTCCGCAACCTCAGACAGTTCGCGAAGGAGTTCGACTACAGGAGTCTTCTGATTCTCTGGCTCCTTATCGGGTCGATAGCGGTAGCGGACGCGCTGCTTGACCCGGCACTCGCCCCATATGTCGCGCAGGCTGCGTCGGGCACCCAGCCTTATTCTGCCCTCTTCGTAGGGCTGACATCGAACATCATCAGCAACGTCCCTGCGACCCAGTTGATGCTTGGAACTGTCGGCGTTTCACGCCAGGCTGCGCCGCGCATAGCGGTGGAGGCGGGATTGGCTGGAAACATCACCCCGGTGGGATCCTTTGCGAACATACTCGCACTCGTCTTGGTCCGCCGTGCGGGCCTACCCGTGAAAAAGGCGATCCTGCTCCAGCTTGCCGTGGGACTGGTTTCCTTCCTCCCCGCCTTCCTCTGAGCCGTCAGCTCGCTCTGGAATGGGGAAGACTTGCCTGTATGAGAACAGGCTGCAGCGCGACTAGGAGAAGACCGACTTCGGGGGGGGAAAGCTCTGAAGGAGCTAGGGTACACGTGGAAGAGCCTCGGCTCCCTGGCTGTGAAACTGAGAAGCTGGCGGGCGCCGCCCCGCGCCTGTCCTCCGACCCCGGCGTTCAGACCTGCCCCCCAGCCGCCACTTCATGCGGCCTTCTTCGTGCCGAGATTACTATCTCATCGGATTCTCTATGCATAAACCATAAACGTGAGCAAAGCAACAAACGGCAGCCCAGATGAGTTCGGTTCCTGCTGAACCTGTCCCACGGTCGCTCGGCATTTCGGCTCCGGCTGGCAAGGACGTCTACGAAGTCCGGCTCCGCGTCGTGTCGCGACCGTCAATCTTGGGGAAGATATCGAACATCTTCGGCTCGAAGAACGTCGACATTCTCGGTGTCCACGGCCAGGTGACCGAAGACAAGAAGCACGCCGACCTGATATTCTACGTCGAGGGCGGAAGTTCGACCGTCCCGATGGCAGCGGTGGTGAACGAGCTCCGAGGCCAGGACTTCGTGGTCAGCGCCAACTCTTACTCGAAGAACAGGATCTACTTCGAGGCGGGCTCGTTCCCCCTCACCAGCGGAGGCCACTACAGGGTCTTCGCCATCAGCGCTGACGCCTGGGCCGCGCTGGTGAGGGCCATCCTTCAGGAATTCGAGAGCGGGGGGAAAGTAATACTCCGGGAGGAGGGAACGGCGCTCGGCAGGGAGATCGTGCGCGGCATATCGAAGAGGTTCGCGTCCCCCGACGCCTCAGTATTGATGGACAACCTGAAGGCCCTGTTCAGGGCCAGCGGCCTGGGCCTGCTGGAGGTGGCGGAGACCAAAGGGACGGCGAGATTCGCCGTGAAGATCAGGGAACCGGCGGTCTGCGCTGGCGCGAACCGGGTAACAGTTGACGACTTCCTTATCGGCGTCGTGAGAGGAGTCATCAGCGAGATCTACTCGAGCGAATACAGGGCGAAGGACGAGTCGTTCAAGGATGGGACGATGGTTTTCGAGCTTCTGGAGGATTAGACGCCCTCGATAGGCGGGACCAGCATGGGTCCGCATCTGTGCAAGAACGGCTGAGTCACGAAAAGATCCTGCCAAAGGCGACACATCGAAGCAGGATTAACAGAACCGCGTAGGCAACGGGTAATTACTATAACACCGGTTAGGTTTCTTGAGGGGCGGAAGAACCACCGTCGGCATGGGGGGTGCCATTGACGACGGGGACTCTCATCTCAGAACCCCCGCCCCTCAACCGAGAACTTGTCGGACGAAGGACGTCTCCAAGAGGCCGAGTTCCCCGAGGAGACCAACTCTCTTGGCGCGCCAGATTCCTTGCGACAACTCTTTCCTCGGACTGAACTCGAGCCACTCGGTCCCCGCGTCGGTTACGGTCGTGTGCCCCCGCGCCATGTAATATGCGTCCCCTGTCTTCAGGACCTCCTCGTGATCAGCGTATTCCACGAGCTTCCGTCCCCTCAGAACCATTCCCCAGTGGGGGCACTGGCAAATGTCCTGAGGCAATCCTTCAGCAGAGGGGCGATGTCCAGGGTCTTGTGGCACACGATGATGCTAACACGGATGTCTCCCCAGTCCGCTTCCCGGATCGTCAGCTCGTCGACGTCGACGGTCCTGGGGAGGTCTGAACTGGAGCCGCGCATGATTTCGGGAGAAGCGTGACCTGATTCGATACAAAATACACGCCGAAACTATGATAGGAGAGGCTGTTCCTTTAAGAGGCTCCCCGCAGGGCAAAAAGGAGCCGGGACTACTTGGCAGTCGGACGCTTCCAGATCATGGCGTTGTTGCAGGCCGCCCGGGCACGCGTTCTCGGACTCCCGCTCGAATCCTCGCTCTCTTGGGGCCTCAACCGAGCCATATTCATCGCGGCGGCCAAGAAGGGCTTCAAGGGAGGGTCGGGAGGCGAGGGTGGAGCAGGGAGAGGCGGGAGCATAGGCACCGCGAAGGCTGCCGGAGTCTACTACCTTGGAGACGACATGGCGTTCAAGGACGAGGAGGGGGGCGTCCTGTGCTTCACAATCGGCGGCAAGGTCCAGACGAAGGAAGACTACGACCGGCAGGTCAAGGCGAGGTTCGGCCGCGCCTACGCGGACGCCTGGAGGGAGGCGCTCGCGTACGTCAAGACCTTCGACAAGGAGACTCTACTCTCAGCTGAGCGATTCTTCGGGGACGTCTACAGACCGAAACGCGATGAGTTAGCGGACAAATGGACCGAAACGAGCAAAGGCTCGGCCCAATCCTGACGGGGCGTCCGTCGGGCTCCCTGACCCTGACCACGAGATCAGGAGGACGACATCCGTCGCTGGCGGGCCATCACGCGACCCCACTGAGGAACTCCCGGAGCACGCCGAAGAAGCTCTCGGGGTCCTCGTACCTCGCCATGTGTGAGCACCCCTTGAACACAACCATCTTGGACCCCCTTATCCCTCGGTGCAGGAGTTGGGAATTCCTCGGAGTCACCTCGTCGTACTCCCCGCAGGTGATCAGCGTGGGGCATTCAATCCTGCCAAGCTCGCCGGTGACGTCCCAGTACCTCAGGTTCCCCACGGGGAAGAACTCGTTCTCTCCCCACATCAGCTTGTACACTGCGCCCGCTCCGCCCCCTCCGAGCCTGCGCTCCAGAGGTGAACGGATTTGCGGAGGCCACGGGTCCAGTCTGCATACGTGTTTCCTATACACGAACTCCAGGGCCCTGAGGTAGTCGACGTTCCTGTAATCCTCGGTCGCCTCGTACTTCTCGAGCGTCTCTCGCACCTTCTTGGGGAGCTCGGATCTCAACCTCAGGAACTCTTCTATGCACACCGGCACGCTGCAGGTCCCGCTGGACGGAAGAAGGCTCCCGAGGTTGTCGGAATACTTCACCGCATAGGCCACGTTCAGGAACCCGCCCCAGCTTCCTCCCCAGAGGTGCACCCTTCCCAGCTTGAGCGCCTGCCTCACCCCCTCCACCTCGTCCGCGTACCTGTTCACATTGTACAGCAGTTTATCGGGGGGTGCCTGGGACTTCCCGCACCCGAGCTGGTCGTACATCACGACCCTGAATCCGTGGTCGGTCAGTCGTGACATTGTGGAGAGGCCGTCTTGAGACCCTCCGGGGCCTCCGTGCAGGCAGAGGACGGTCCCCTTCCTGTTGCTGTCCCCGAAGCTCCTGTAGAAGAGCCAATACCCGAGCGCCTTCACATAGCCTTCCGAGTAGTCCTTCGTCCTGACGAGCTCATGGACCGGGCCGGCTGGATGAGACATATGAGAGGCGACGGCCCCCGTAGGCTAATTAGAGTTTCGAAGGTTCTGCGCGTGCGATTGGCCTCGGCCTGAGGCTGGAGGAGTCACTCCCTGCGGAGACACATGGGCCCTGCACGCGGCGGCATCCAACGAGTTCTATGGCTGGGTTCCGATTCTTCTCTTTATCGTCACGCCCAAATCACTGGTGAACCACGGTATGCCTCGACCGAGTACTCGAGGGAGCCGAAGTCCACTCCTTCCAGGGCCTTCTCCATATCCGGCCTCGCGGCCTCGAAGTCGGCCTTCGAATCCCAAAGGGCGGTTCCAATAAGCGCCCCTGTCTTGTCGTCCTTCCACGCGAAGACGGTAATCAGGCCCGTCTTTCCGCGCTGGGCCTTCCCGAACTTCGCCATGGTCTCGAGTATCGCCTTCTCCTTGCCCGGCTTTGGATGATGGATGCCCACGCTGACGTACAGGAAATCGCTCACTTCTTGGGCCGTCGCCCAGTCTCGAAGTACTTCCTGAGTGGTCTCCAGTAGTGCTCCTTCCATCCTTTGGCATAGTACTCGACCTGCTCCGCAGGCACCTTGGAATGGACCATCGTCAGCTCTGTCCCCTTGCCTCTTGGCTTCATTGTCAGCTCTAGGATCGAAGGCGGGTACCCGGCGGGCCACTCGGTAGTGATCCACTCGTGCTTGATCCTCGTCCCCGGCTTCAGCTCGATGTATTTCCCACTGATGTACCCGTCTCCAGCGGTAAATCTCCCTCCCACCTTTGGAGTACCTGTGGCCCCAAACCCCGTGAACGCAGCGTGTTTCTCCGGGTCCACATACGCCTGATACACTTCCCGGGGGCTCGCGCCGATGACCACCGTCTGTTCGATTACGCCAAACCTCGTTCCTTCCCCCCTGCCTCTGGGCTTTGCCGAGTGAGTGCTCACGTCGACGACTATACAAAAGATACTAGATAAATAAGCAGGAACCGATAGTATAGCAAATGACCTCGGAGGAGCAAGCGGAGACGCCGATTCTCCCGACGGTCGCTTTCAAGAGCTGCCCCATCAGGACCAGCCTGGGGGTTCTGGGCAAGAAATGGACCCTCCTCATTCTGAGAGACATCGCATTCCTGAAGGTCGACAGATTCAACCGCATCCTACGCTCCATCCCCGGGCTGACGCCCAGGGTGCTCACCCTCCGGCTGAGAGAACTCCGGGAGGATGGCATCATCGAGCCGGTCGCGATCCAGCGCGGGCCGAGACTGGTTCGATGGAGGCTGACGAAGATGGGACAGGACACGATTCCCATATTGATGGATTTCATTTCTTTCGGAGCGACTTGGTATCCCGATACCGTGTTCGAAGATGGCAAGCCTAGGACTGCCGAAGAACTGTTCCCAGATCTTTCCGCGGTCGGCGCAAGACCGAACTGATCCAGAAGAGATGACTCGCCCGCCGTGCGCGTCCGGCTACGCGACCCCTTTTCCGACGACGTATCCGATGACGAAGAGTCCCAGTATCAAGAAGCTCACGCCTACGGTGACGATCAGCCAGTTGAGGTTCCACCATTCAAGCGGCGTGTAGTTCCTCCCGCGCGAATCCGGCTTCGCCTCGGTGCCCGCTTCGTGCTTTCTTCCCAAGAAGGGGACGTACACGTACTTCTCCCCACGTCGGACGGCGTCGAAGGCAAAGTCTGCGCCCCAGAATCCAAACGGGATCAAGAACGCGCCCAACAGAGAGGATAGCAGGCCAACGATAAGGGCGAAGAAGCTGTTGAGGGTGGCAAAGGCGATGGAGTACAGCGCGATTACGAGAATCACCAGGCCCACAGCGAGGACGTACTCGAAAACCAGGTTGCTCCGCACGGGACGGCTTGGGGTCCCTTTCCTATTTAGGGCGTATCCGAGTCTCCCTCACGGGCCGTTCTGGGAGGTCTCAGTTGAACCTGGCACGGCGCGGAGACTCCCCTAGGAGATCCTGGGGTGCTCGGGCTATCGGTCTGCCTGCCGTCAGTGGAAGCTGCCGTAGATGTTCACGGATTTCACGTTCACGAACTCCTTCAGGCCGTATTTCGAGAGCTCGCGGCCGACCCCGGACTTCTTGACCCCCCCGAAGGGCATCCTCGGGTCCGACTTGGTCAGTGCGTTGACGAAGACCATCCCCGACTGGATCTCCCTGGCGACCCTCTTCGCCCTCGCCAAGTCCGTGGTCCACAGGCTCGACCCGAGGCCGAAGTCTGAGTCGTTGGCGGCCCTGATCGCTTCCGCCTCGCCGTGCACCACCCACACCGGCGCGACGGGCCCAAAGACCTCCTCTCGAATCACTCTCATGTCGGGTTCGACGCGGTCGAGGACCGTAGGGGGATAGAACGCGCCCTTCCCGGGCAGGGGCTTCCCGCCCACCCTGGCGCGAGCGCCGTCGACGACGGAGCTCCTCACCTGTCCGTCAATGGTTGCCACTGCCTCGGTGTTCACCAGCGGGCCCACGTCGGTCTTCCTGTCCATGGGGTCTCCTAGCTTCTTCTTGCCCATCTGTGACGCGAACTCATCGGTGAACTCCTCTGCGACCGCCTCCACCACTATGAACCTCTTCGCGGCGATGCAGCTCTGCCCGTTGTTGAGCACCCTGGCGTCGGCGCCGATTTTCGCGGCCTCCTTCACGTCGGCGTCTTCCAGGACTATGTACGGGTCGCTCCCGCCCAGCTCGAGGACGGCTTTCTTGAAGTACTGTGCTGCGAGGCCACCTATCCTCTCGCCCGCCTCGACGCTGGCGGTCAGGGAGACCCCCGCGACTTCCCTTGACGCGATCAGCTTCTCCACCACGTCGTGCCCAGTGATTACGGAGGTGAAGACGTCCGTGGGGAACCCGGCGTTCTCGAAGGCGTCCTGCACCGCGAGTGCCGAGCCCGGGCACGAACTTGAGTGTCTCAGTATGGTGGTGTTCCCGGCGACCAATGTCGGGATGGCGAACCGCAGCACCTGCCAGAAGGGGTAGTTCCAGGGCATAACGGATAGGATGACGCCGAGGGGGTCGAACTCCACGTAGCTCGACTTGGAGTCCGTTTTCACATGTTCCTCCTCAAGCCAGCCCTTGGCGTGTTCGGCGTAGTACTCCGCGGTCCAGGCGCACTTGTCGATCTCCGCCTCGGACTGGGTGATCGGCTTTCCCATCTCTAGCGTCATGAGTTTGGCGTAGGCGCTCTTCTTCGCCCCAAGCGCCAGCGCCAGCCTCTTCAGGTAGCCGCCGCGCTCCTCCATCGGCAGCTTCCTCCACTTCTCAAACGCGGCATGCGCCTTCTTCGCAACCGCCATCACTTCGTCGTCTGACATGATGTGGTAGGACCCCAGGTGCTCGCCAGTCGCCGGGTTCGTGGTCTCGACCATGCCGGATTGGTTGGCTTTCATCGTGAGACTGCGACCCGCGTGGTTAGAAAAGGATTTGGACGCAAAAGGAGAAATCGGCAGGACCTCTTCACTGGAAAGCGTATTTACTGGCCTTCGGCCGAATGAGACCGCGTCCACCATGAACGCGGCAGTCCTCAGACAAATCGGAGGGCCTCTCGTCATCGAGGACCTCGCAAAGCCTGAGCCGAAGGAGAATGAAGTCCTGATCAAGGTGGCCGCCTGCGGAGTCTGCCACAGCGACCTCCACCTGGTGAAAGGCCACACGACGTTTCCCCTGCCAGCTGTCCTGGGCCACGAGGTCTCGGGCACAGTAGAACGAACGGCAGGCGGGGGCAGCGGCCTGACGGCGGGGGACAGGGTCGTCTGCACAGTGATCATGCCCTGCGGGTTCTGCCGCTATTGCATCAACGGCCATGAGGATCTCTGCGAGACCTTCTACCTCCTCAACAGGCTCAAGGGGGTGCTCTACGACGGGACCACGCGCATTTTCGACCGCAGGGGGCAGCCGGTTTGGATGTTCAGCATGGGCGGGATGGCCGAGTACGCGGTCGTCCCCTCCAACGCGGTGTTCAAGCTCCCCGACGGGATCCCGACCGAAGACTCCTGCGTGCTGGGCTGCGCAGGCATGACGGCCTACGGGGCGGTGAAGAACCAGGCGCAGCTGAAGCCTTCCCAGTCCGTCGCCGTAATAGGGGTGGGGGGAGTCGGCTCCTCCATCATTCAGGTGGCCAAGGTCTTCGGGGCGGCCGAGATCATTGCCGTCGATGTCAAGGAGAACAAGCTCGAAGCCGCGAAGCAGTCCGGGGCCACCCAGACGGTGAACGCCGCCAAGGATGACGCGGCCCGCAGGATACTGGAGCTCACCGGCGGCAGGGGGGTCGACGCGGCCTTCGAGTCGACGGGGAGGCCCGAGACCTACGCCGCCGCCCTCGGCAGCGTCCGGTCGGGAGGCAGCGTGGTTGCCGTGGGCCTGGCGTCAGCGAGCACTACGATCCCCGTCGAGCTGAACAAATTCATCAGAAAGGGCATCAGACTGCTGGGGTCCTACGGAGCAAAGCCGCGCCAAGATATGCCGGAGCTGCTGGACCTGGTAAACAGGGGAATCATCGACGCCAGGAGGTCGGTGACGGAACGCTACAGCCTGAAGCAGGTGAACGACGCGCTTGGCGCCCTTGAGAGAGGCGAGATTCTCGGGCGGTCAATCCTGGTGTTCTGATCTAGGCAGGAGCCACTCGACTTGAAACCACAGGGACGTCGGCTCGGGCGGAGACGGCAATGAGCTTCATCTCCGCACCCGACCTGCGGGAGTTCACGAAAGTGGTGTTCATCAAGGCCGGAGTCAAGGCGGCCCACGCCGAGACCGTCGCCCACCATCTGGTTCAGGCCAACCTCCGCGGCGTCGACAGCCACGGCGTCGCCAGGATTCCCTACTACCTGAGCGGCATAAGGCTGCGGGAGGTGAACGTCGACCCGAAGATAAGGACCATCACCGACAGCAAGGCAACCGCCCTGGTCGACGGGGACTTCGCACTGGGCCAGGTGGCTGGCAAGTACGCTACCGAGCTCGCCACCAGGAAGGCCTCCGAGTTCGGGGTTGGCGTGGTCGGGGTCAAGAGGACCTCGCACGTCGGCATGCTGGCGTATTACGGGATGATGATCGCAGAGAGGAGGATGGTCGGCCAGGTCTTCACCGACAGCCCCCCGTTCATGGCGGCGGCGGGAGGGAAGAAGCCCGTCCTCGGCACCAACCCCGTCTGCATCACATTCCCATACGACGGCGCAGGCCCGGTCGTCTTGGACATGGCCACCTCGGAGTCTGCGGCCTTCAAGATAATGTCCGCCGCCAGCAGGGGCGAGAGCATTCCCGAGGGCTGGGCTCTGGACAGGAACGGCAACCCGACGACGAGCCCGAAGGAGGCCCTGGAGGGGGCACTCCTGCCGTTCGGAGGCTACAAGGGATACGGCCTGGCGGTGGCCGTGGAGCTCTTCTCCTCCGTCCTTCTGGGCGCAGAGTGGAGCACCCGGGTCAAGATGGCCTACTACACGGAGGGGGGGCTGTACGTCCAGGCCGTCGACGTCTCCCACTTCAGGCCTTACGAAGAGTACCTTCGTGACATGAAGGAAGTGGTCAAGGGGATCAAGACCAGCGGCAAGGGCAAGGCCAGGGACGAGGTCTACCTCCCGGGAGAGAAGGAGGCCATCACCGCGGCGGAAAGGTCAGCCCACGGGATTCCCATCGACGCGGGGCTGAAGAAGGAGCTCGCAAAGGTCTCCGAGGAGCTGGGCGTTCCTCTGCCGCTGAAGAACCCGGTGTAGGCAGGCGTTGCGCGCCGCCATGAGCTGGACGTGTGCTAGTCAGAATGCCCCGGACGGCCCGTTCTGATAGTTAGCAGTAAATACGCAGGCCATCCCCTCGGTCCCGCCGGAAATTGAATGCGTATGCTACATTGGCGATAATGGTCGTTGTGCTGATAGTGGGCGCGGGAACGGGCTACTTAGTCGGCATCGCAAACCAGCGGGCCACAGCAGTCGTCTCCGCCTCCACACCACCCGCGACGTTGTCGACGGCCTACGTCTTCAAGAGCAGAATCTTCGCGATGGACGTGAACGGCACGCTCTTCTACGCCGACGACGTATCCAACGACACCCATGTGGAGAACCCGGGCT
>DASPOB010000012.1:0-3513 GCA_035626235.1 Nitrososphaerales archaeon
GCGGCTTCACCTCAAGCAGTTTGAAGTCGTGCCGACCTGTCGCCCCCACGGGGACGACATCTGGGTCGTGCTCGGGGTTACTGTCGACTCGGAACAGCGGTTTTCCCGACCCTACGATGCTGGGGAACACCTCCAACAGTACCTCGTCCGCGAGATCGTAGTCCAGGAATGACTGAAAGAGCCGTGGCCCTCCACCAAATGCGATGCCCATTCCCGGCAGTGCCTTCAGTCGCGCCACCTCCTCCCGGACGTCCCCGCGGGCCACGACCGAGTTTTTCCACCTCGCCTCCTTGAGGTTCTTCGAGAACACCACCTTGGTGCAACGGTCGCAGAAGCGTGAGAAGTTCTTCTGCCACTCGCTGCTCGTGGGCGTGTCCTTCTGGCGGGGCCAGTATTCGAACCACTTCTCGTAGGCACGACGGCCAAGGATGATCGTATCGATTGAAGCCATACGCGACTCCCACATCGGATCCTCCTGAGAGGTGTCGTCGGGGTAATCGGGGAATTCCGCGATGCCGTCGAGGGTCGTAAACATGAAGACAGAGATCTTTCGCATGGTCCGAGTGGTTTCCGACGCACCCTGATGATATTTCAACTTGTTTGGTGAATTGAGCAGCCAAGGCTCCCGGTCAGTGGCGCGCCGCGGCTGCTCATCTCAGAACGAGCGGGGACATCTCTTTAGAGGAGTGCCCGACGGGTCAGGAGGCTTGCCCAGGCTTGAGCTTGCGGACGTAAGTTCAGGTTACGAAGGCAAAGAGGTGCTCCATCGCATCACCTTCGCGGCTGACGAGCCGGCGATCTACGTCGTGCTAGGGCCTAACGGAGCGGGCAAGACCACCCTATTCAGGACCATAGCCGGGATCCTCGAGCCCAGCACGGGCCACGTCTTTCTCGACGGGGAGGACCTGACGCAGTCCAGCGAGGGGAGGAAGAGGATCAACTACCTTTCGCACTACAACGCCATCCCGGAGGAGATGACCGTCCGGCACGCCCTTGACTTCTACGCAAGGATCGAGGGCGGGAACGCAGACGATGCCATCTCGCTCCTCGAACTCGAGGAGCTGAAAGACAAGAGGGTGTCCGACCTATCCCAAGGGCAGAAGAAACGGGTGTCCATAGGGAAGGTCTTCCTTACGAAGAGGGACCTGTATCTTCTGGACGAGCCCACCTCCAGCCTCGACCCCGCCGCGTCGAAGGAAATACGCGACATCCTGCTGCGGCTGTCGAAGGAGAGGATCGTCCTCTACTCTTCGCACAACCTCTACGAGGCCCGGGATGTCGGCACGAACCTGATACTCATCAGAAACGGTGAAGTCGGCTACTACGGCAAGATCTCCGACATCAGGTCGAAGGAGTACCGGGTCGGGTTCAGGACGACCAGCGACATCTCGAAGGTAGTGGATGCCAAGCTGGAAGGGGGCTACTACGTGATGAGCTTCGCAACGCCGGAAGAGGCCGGCCTCACACTGAAGAAGCTCGTCGAAAGCGGCGCGGTGGTCACGGAGATGCGCGAGCTGGACAACCCTCTCCAGAGTCTTTTCGAAGAGACCTCCCAATCTGACTCGGAGGCGAGCTGACATGAGCGGAGGCCAGGGATTCATCATTGCCAAGAGAAGCGTGTCTCTCGCCAAGACCTATCTCTTCATAGGGGCGTTCATGACTCTGGTCGGCCTCGGTTTCCTGAGCCTTCCTAGCTTGGCCAACAGCGCCCCGATGGTAGGGACATCCGTCGGCGCGGGTGCCACGTCTGGCCGGGACACCGCGGCGGCTGTGCCATTTCTGGCCGTGTCCTTCCAGGCCCTGGCCGCCATCATGTTTGCCACCCCGGTCCTCCTGCTCTTCGTCTACGACAAGAACAACGGCGTTCTAGAGTACCTCCTGTCTCTGGGGATGAATCAGCGAGACATCTACAGACAGTATCTCAAGGCGGCACTGGTGCTCGCCGCCGCAATCGCAGCGTTTGACGTCCTTGCGGACATGGCTGTCGGCCTGATAAGGGGGGTCCCCATGTTGACGCTTGGGATCTCAGGCCTCTTGGTCACCGTCGCGCTCTCGGCGGTGTCCTTGGCATCGATGCTCATGATGTCATTCAGCACGCTGCAGAAGCAGAGGGTGGGCTCGAATCAGCCGCTAGGGATGGCCATCGGGGCGCTCGTTGTGATGCCATCGTACTTCCTCCCTCTTATCATTCCGTCGATGGCCTTCTGGATTGACCTGATCCTTGCAGGGGTGATAGTCGTACTTGCCCTTCTCACATACTCGCTCTCGAGCCGGCTCATCAGCAGGGAGAAGCTGCTCCCGTAGAGCGCACCTGAAACGGCACTCGATCGGGAATCAGATTCCCGGCTGGCACAAGGCTTCCGTCATGGCCCATGGTGTGAACCTGGCCGGGCAACTGCGTAGAGTTCTGCTTCTCGATGTCGGCAGAGACGAGTAGGGGTTCTCCTCTACTCACTCTCGTGCACTTGCTCCCTGAACTTGCGACGCATTCAATCGTCTAGTTCCAGTTCGGCTTGGCGTTCCTTGTCGCTTGCGTCGTATCGGTCGGCTATCTCGCCGCCAGGCGTTTCAAATCGCCTTCCTGATTCCACGTAACTCGCGCCTGAGCATTCACGCGCGCCGCTCTCGTACTGAGGGGCACATGGGGTCCAGCAAAGATTATGTGAAGGCGGCCGACTCACGGGGCTGTCTTGCGGCATCCCCCCTTCAACGAATCCTACAGGGGCATCCCACCCTGGGACATAGGGAGGCCCCAGCCGGAGTTTGTCCGTGTGGCCGAGCAGGGAGGCATCCGCGGGAAGGTCCTCGACGTCGGTTGCGGCACGGGGGAGCATGCCATCTTCTTCGCTGGGCGGGGGAATGAAGCCTGGGGGCTCGACTCGGCCCCCCTCGCGATAGAGAAAGCGAGGCGGAAAGCTGCCGAGAGGGGGTCTGAGGCGAGGTTCTTGGTAGGCGACGCACTTCACCTCGACAGGCTCGGGCAGAGATTCGACACCATCACGGACTGCGGGCTCTTCCACACGCTCTCTGACAGGGAACGAGACATCTTCGTGGAGAGCCTGAGGGCGGCGCTGATCAGGTCGGGAACATACTACATGCTCTGCTTCAGCGATGAGGAGCCAGACGATTGGGGAGGACCACGAAGAGTCTCCCGGGACGAGATAGTGGAGGCGTTCAGCCGCGGCTGGGTGTTGAATTACGTGCGGAAGGCGAGAATCTCGACAACGTTCAACGAAGAGGGCGGCCGGGCCTGGCTGTCGTCAATCACTTCCGCTCCACCCTGATGGCTTCGCTTTAGAGACGCGAACCGAGTCAGGCGGCTGAAGCCGACTCAATCTCACGCTTCGCTCTTGCTGTCGAGGTGCCCAGAGCCGGTGCGCGCACTAGCTCACCTGCTGAAGCACCTTCATTGCCTTCAGCGTAATCATCTTGCTTGGTCTGCCCGGCTCTTCCAGAACATAAGGGGTCAAGCTCTGCGAACGGGGGTTCTTCCTTCTGAATGCCGCCAAGGCA
>DASPOB010000013.1:0-54656 GCA_035626235.1 Nitrososphaerales archaeon
AGGCCACCGCTGAACGAATAGAAAACGGTGCTCGCGAAGTTCACGACGAAGAGTATGAGGATCTGTATGCTGTTGTAGGCATTGTTCGACTTTACCAGGCCAGCGATGAGCAGCATAAGTGACCCGAAGAAGATTGAGCCAAGCGCTATGACAGCAAAAGCCGTCAGCGCCCCCCAGAGTGTTATCTGCAGCGAGCCGATTATGAGGAAAGCGCCCATGAGCATGACGAGGGCCCCGACCAAGCCGAAAAGTAATGAGGTGAACATGATTCCGAGGAGGTATTGGAGCCTGGTGAACGGCCCGACTAGGAGTTGTGCGAGCATCCCCCAGCGCCTGTCGGCCCAGAGCATGCTTCCTCCGACCGTCCCCGCCATCAGGCACTGGACCGACATGATTCCTGGCGTCAGGAAAGTCAGATAAGCTGCAGTCCCTCCAGGAAGGGGAATCATCGCACCGAAGCCAAAGCCGAAGAAGACCAAGTACATGGCAGGGAGCCCGATCAGGATAATCAGGGTGCCAGGGTCAACGTTCACCATGACGTTCCGGTACATCAGTTTCACGATGCCGGGGACCTCCACTTCACCCCTGCTCCTTCTTTGTCACCGAGCCGATGAACACGTCCTCCAAGGTGTTCTTCCTGACGTTCAGCCAGTCCATCTGGACACCCTTCGCCTGTGACAGCTCGATTATCCGTTGAATAACCTCCTTCGGGTCGTCGGTCAGGATGACCGCCGAGTTTCCGTCGGCCTTGACGTCGCTTCCAACGAGTCCCGCTCTCAGGCTGTCGTAGAACGCCGCCGCGTCTCCGCCTGAAAGGGTGACTTCTACCGTCTTCTTGCCCCGGTACAGCCGCTTCAGGTTCTCGACCGTGTCCATCGCCAGGATCTTACCCTCGTCTATGACCGCAACTCTGTCGCAGACGTAGTCCGCCTCCTCGAGATTGTGGGTCGTGAAGACGACCGTGAGCCCCCGATGCGCCTGCACCTTCACCGAATCCAGGAGCTCCCTCCTCATGATTACGTCCAACCCCGTCGTCGGCTCGTCCAGGAACAGGATATCCATGTCATGCATCATCTCGCGGGCGACCTGAACCCTCCTCTTCTGTCCACCGGACAGGTCGAAGGCACGCTGTCTCCTCACCTCCTGCAGGCCGAAGGCCTTGATGAGCTCCTCCCGGCGTTGCATCCTCACTTTCCTCGGGACCCCCCACAGGACACCGTAGATGTTGAAGTTCCCTTCGACCGTTGCGAAGTCGAAGGATTCGCCCTGCTGGACGACCCCTATTCTTCTCCTGATATCCTGCCCGTGATGGAGTGGGTCCAATCCGAGGATTCTCAACGTCCCGGAGGTGGGGGTGATCAGGGTGGTAAGCGCCTTGATGAGGGTGGTCTTGCCAGCGCCGTTCTTCCCAAGGAGGCCGAAGACCTCCCCTTTACTCACTCCGAAGGTCACGCCGTCGAGGGCGAGGTGCTTCCCGTCATAGGTGTGCCTGAGATTCTCGACTGTTATGACCTGCCCGGCAATGCTCCTCTCCATCGGTAAAGTTGGCGCCGAGCCGGGGGGGCTTGTAAACCCACCCGCAGCCCTCCCGGCCTCGGGTCTCCAAGAAAGGCGGGTAATCAGCGGCTAACCCAGCCTTTCCAGTCCCCATCTCTGGCCCCGTGAACCTTGATTATGTGTGACTTCAGCTCGTCTTCGGTTTCGCAGGTGAAGCCACAGTAGCACTTCGCCAAGCCAAGACCACGCTTAGCGAGGGCCGTAATACTTCTTTGCGTCTTCGCCCCTGGAATCCAGCGGAAGGACAGAGGATTTCAGCCAAAATTCGCGACTCAGGCGTGGTGTTGAGGCGACGCATGAGTGATACCAATGCTCTCGGAGCCTTTCCTTCATTGTCGGACGCCCCGACGAAGCCTGTGATAGAAGTGCAGAACCGAGCGTGGTCTAGCGGGATTGCTTGATGGCCGAAAGCACTGCTTCCGTGGATTTCACGTCGAACATCCTCCTCATCAGCCAGAGCGCCTTGTCGTTTGCCTCCCTGTCCGAACTCCCGACAGCGTCTTCTACTATGACGGGAAGGTATCCGAGGTAAGAGGCGTTCCTCGCCGTCCCCTCTATCCCTGCTTCGGTACTGACCCCCGTGAGCACAAGCGTGTCGATGCCCCGGTTGCGTAGCATCTGGTCCAGCATCGTACCGAAGAAGAAGCTCGCTGTATGCTTCCTCAGAACGAGATCCTCACTGGACGGAAGAAGTTCCTCGACTATCTCCCATTCCTTGGAACCCTCACGCATGAACCCTACCTTTGGGTCAAGGCCCCTGCGCTTGAGCGAGGCGATGCTCGTCGAGCTCATGTATTCATAGGGAAGCCCGGTGTGCTGGCTGTAAACCACAGGGGTTCCCGCCGCGTGGAAAGCCTCCCTCAACGTCTTGATTTTCGGGACGATTTCGTTCAGATTGAACGCGCGGTTCGCGATTCCGTGCTGCATGTCCCAGATGACTAGGGCTGGCTTTGAAAGTCCTGAAGTGGGATTCTGGCCCATGGCTTCGGGATTCGGTGATGCGGTCTGTAAAGCCTCCGTATGCGGAGGACTTGGAACAAGGGCCGGATTGACCGGCCCGGAGACTCCCTGGATGCGGCTTCTTAGCTAATTTCTGAACCCAATCGAAGCCCGTGGTAGGATTAAACGGCGAATCGTGTTTAGATAGGCCGCTTAGGGCTATATACCAACGATACAGAAGCAAAGGAGCATGAAGATAGGAATCTGGGTCACGATAATCGGAATCCTAGGAATCATAGTCGGCGGGGGGATGTACGAAGCCGGCTACCACCGCACCATCGGATTGATCGGAGCCATACTCGGCCTAGTCTTGCTCGTCATAGGAGTCGCCTGGTGGACCTGGAAAGACAGAGCCGCCACCAAGAAGGCTGCCACTGAACCAGTGCAGCCAACTCAGCCCACGAAGCCATAGTTATCTCCAAAGGAACAGCCTGCGCGTTGGGGGAATACCGAAGCGCACACTTAGTCCAGCAGGGACCGTAGAATATGCGATCGTAGCAAGATCGAGTCCCGGTTGATACAGAGGGCGGGAGCTGCCGTCCGCTAGAGAAAAGGGTCGCATCCTTCAGTCCCTTCGAGGGACCGGCGACGGCCTTCTATCTCTTTCGAAGTGGCGAGACTGAATCCGAGAACGTACGGAAGGACCACCCAAACGCGTAAGAAAGAACTCGACTCACCAGGGTAGCGGACCTGTCCGAAATGGAGGTGAGTTGAATTTGAGTGAAGATGCTACGTCGGCCCAAACTGACCAGATGCGAATCAAGTACGGCTACTACATTGTGATTGCAGGCTTCCTTCTCGTCGGCCTCGCCTTTGCTGCCTCACTCCTGAAATTCACCATGGCCGCAGATGTGTCATCGGTGTTCGGCCTGATAACCGGTGTCGTCGGCACCCTCGTTGGTGCCTTCTTTGGAGTGCAGGTCGGGTCCCAGGGCAAGGAGAGCGCAGCAAATGCCCAAAAGAAGGCTGAGAACGCCCAACATAGGGCTGAGAAGTATGTCAGCCATCTGGCAGCAATAGGGGGCGAAAAAGCGAAGGGCGAGCTCGAAAGGCTGGACAAGCTGGATAACAAGACCCTAGGCATCGCGTGAGACGTACGCGGGAAGGCTGGTGGGCGCAGTCCGTCGCGGGCACCGGCGAGGACACCATTCCGCGACCAATGGTTAGATAGCCCACGCAGCCCGCAGCTGACGAGTTGCAGTCCTTCTGGAGGGCCCTCTGGAGGCGGGAAGAAGAGTTCTTGTCTTCGGCCGTGCCCGAATACCGCCACGGTGCGTCCCTGGTCAGCGTATCCGCCCTGGCGGGGCAATTCTACTGCGAGTACAAGGCCGAGAACGAGTTCGTCCTTGGGGAAATCTCGACTGAGGCTAAGGCCAAGGGCACAGAGCTACACGACGAACTCATACCAGAGGTCGAGGTCACAGCGACAGACTTCGCCAGATTGGTCAGCGGAAGGAAGCCGAGTTACGCAGTGCTCAGAGTGTGGGGATCAGTCGGCGGCCTCAGGCTGGTTGGAATACCCGACCACATCGTCTGGTCAACGGGAAAGCCTCTCTGGCTGGTGGAACTCAAGACCACGAAGGGCGACCCCAATCCCCTCTGGGAGGACCAGGAGAATCAAGCCAGGGTCTACGGCCTGCTTCTGGACTTGATGGGGTTCGACTGCTCCAGGCTCAACCTGGCGGTGGTGCGAGTCAGAGCGCAGGACTTGCCCGACGATGAAAAGAGACGCTGGACCTCGGAGGTGTCGGACGCTCTGCTGTCGGGGAAGACGAAAGAACTGGAGTTGAAAAAAGGCGGATTGATGAAGATACACACCTTCACTCACAACAGAGAAACTGGCGCGGCGGCGGTGATGGCCAAGGCTGGATACTGGACCGGCGAGCGGGAACCAACCTCGAGCACGAGCATCGGGAAGTGCAGGGCCTGCGAATTCAAATCCGTCTGCCCCAAGTCTCTCGTAGGACCGGGGTGAAAAATGACGGGCGAAGTCAAAGACTCGGGATCCTACCAGCTGGTCATCAGACTCGCCGAGGAACGAACCATGGTCATTGGCAGACGTGGAAGGTTCGCCTTTCCCCCCGGTTACTACGTCTACACCGGAAGGGCCGTGCGTGGGCTTGAGTCGAGGATTGCGAGGCATCTGAGGAGGAATAAGAAGATGAGGTGGCATATCGACTACCTCCTCAGGCACGGAAGTGCCATTGAGGTCAGACGGTACCTGGGCGACCTATCCGAATGCTCCCTCAGCCGAACAGTCGAAGCCCTCCCTGGAAGCAGGGTTGTGGTTCGGATGTTTGGCTCTTCTGACTGTAGGTGCTCTGCCCACCTCTTTCACTTCCGGCAGAACCCTTCAAGAGAGCTCGATGACTTGTACCCGCATTGCCAATCATCAGAGCTTGGTCCGAGACGAAGCGTCAGGGAAACTTGAACGTGCGCCCGCGTGTTCAGGGTTCGTTGGGCTCGGACCGCTTCTTACGAAGTGCCACCATGCTGACCACGACCGCCACCGCGGCGACGGCGCCTAAGAAGTAGGAGACGTACGTGAACCTCTCCTCCGACTCGTTGGCCTGGTTCAGGCGTGATGACAGTGAACCAATGCTGGAGTTCAATCGTGAGACAAGTGATGTGATATTGGCGTTCAGTTGCCTCAGCTGCCCCGAGAGGAAAGCCATGTGGGCATCGGTGCTGAATGACGTCGTTAGCGTCGACGAGATTCCGTCTCCTTGAGTTACGGTCACTAGCAGCGTATGAACGCCGTCCGAAAGTTTCGCGGTGTCGAGGGCGTAGATGTATGGCGCGTTACTGGGAGGAAATGCTTGCAGCGCCATCCCGTCAACGGAGAACGCCACTGATGAAATCTGCTCGCCCCCCACGGAGGCGCTGATGTTCAGCGTACCGTTGTACGCAGAAGCTCCTGCGGGTTGCTGGACTTCGATTGTTGGCAGAGGCGGCGAGATCGACTGGTATGAAGATGCCGCGAGTGAAACGTTGGAACCGCTCAGCGCCAGAGAGCCAACGCTGGAATCAGCGAGGCGAAGCTCGCTGTCCGAGGCAGAAATCGCGCCGCCGGACACGCTGATTAGATTGAGATCCGTGTCGCTGGCGTTCAGTGTACCCGATATCGAAGAGTCGCTAATCGTGACGGCACCTCCACGAATCGCGTTCGAGCCCAGGAAGACGTCGTTAGAAAGCGCCGCAGAGGTCGTTATAGTGTCGCCGCTGAACGCCAGCCCTGACGTTTGCTGTAGGGAGCTGACCGTCTGGTTGGCCACTAGAGTGTAAGGCTGGATGAAGAAAGCCTGTTGCGTGTTGACGTTCGTGTCGGTCGGAACTCCATCATAGGAGTGGCCGGTCACGAACACGTCGTAGGGCCCGGAATAGTACAAGGCATAACCAGTAATTGGTGCCAAGGTGGCGTTGTTGTAAGGAGAGGGGGCGGTGAAGTTTCCGACCCACCTATCAATTGCTGGACTGTAGCTTAGTTGGATGAGGTACCCCGACTGGAACTCTACGTTGTTGACCTCAGTGTAGAGCTTCGACACGAGCTGCGGGTAAACAAATGCGCTGTATTCGCCGAACCGCGTCTCTGTCCCGTTTGAGTAGTGTATGTCTGCTGTTATGTGCGCACGTTGTCCTTCATAAAGCGTGGGAGGAGAGACGGCGATCCTTGGAATGCTGGCCGGCCCCGTCACCAAGACCTGGGCGAAGAATGAGCCATTGATGCCATTCACTCCGAAGTCCGTCTGAAGGGTTACCGCGGTATAGCTCGCGTTCAGAAGTATCGTGTACAACCCGGGAACCGCGTCGGACGGCACCGTGAGCTCGCCGGTGTAGTTGATCCCCCCCGTGCACAGGACGACGTACTGGTCGCAGGGCTGCAGGACCACGTTCGTCCTCGTTACCGTCGCGCCGGCTGGGCTGACCAGCATGGCGCTCACATTCGAGCCTTCCTTGACGTCGAGTCCCAGCGTCTGGCCAGTCTCCAGCGAATAGACATTCTGGAGATTGTCGGGTGCCTCGGGGACCGCGAGGACCAGCAGTGACTGGCCTGGAGCGACCGCCCCTGGCTCGGCCGCGACCTGCGGAAAGACTTCCGTGGTCTGGAGGTAAATCCCGTTCTGGAACGGCAGGAAACCGTACGTGTCGCCCTGCAAGGTCAAGTCGGTGGGTCCAGTGGGGTAACTCTTGGTCAGGTTGGCGAAAGCGCCGCTCGAGACCGATGCAGACGGAGTCAGCTGTAGGGTGTCGACAGTGGTATAGCGGTTCTTCAGTATGCTGTAAGAGTTGACTTCCATTGCGATGCTCTCGGGTGGAGCGGGGTTCCCGTTGATATCGGCCGCTGTGACCGTTACGTTCAGCCCACCAACTGTAGTCCAAGGTTGAACGGGGGATGGCGAAAGGAACGTCGCCAGATAGCCCGCGAAGAACCGCGCGAGGCCATTGCCGGACAGGCCGGCCGAGCTCCCCTGAACATTCAGGAAGGCAAGGCCCGACTGCTGCCCAATCGTCATCGTGGCGGTCCAGGCGCCGAGCGTGCTGTCGTACGACATAGGGGTCCCGTCGTAGGCGCCTCCCAGGGTTTCTACGCTCGCCGTGAAGTTGCCAGTGGTGACGCTGGCCGCCCCATTCATTATTGTGGCCTCGGCCTTCAGCGTTTGACCAGCCGTGAACTCATCGCTCTTCCCCGTCGCTTGGTTCTCCACGCTGACGGAGACGTTCAGACCTGGATGCAACCCGGTCGACTTGTAGTACTGAGCTAGCTCGCCTATGTTCGGGGCGCCCCAGCCGCTGGCAAGGTTGTAGCCCTTGGACGGTACGAAGGGCACCGTGTAGCCGATTGGAGTGGGCACGAAGACCTTTTGCCTCTGTACAGGGTTGTTCCCAATCGAGTAGAGCGTTGGTGTTATGAGCCCCAGCTTGCCGCCGCTAGACTGGGCGACGAGGGTTAGGAGACCAGCCAGCAGCGGAGAAGATTCCGAGGTTCCCCCGACTCCGCCTAGCTCTCCCACGGCTACTATGTAGGTCGCTGGGTCTACGCCGGCCTGCAGCACAAGGTCCGGCTCCATCCTCCCATTCGGGTAAGACGCAGGAGTCGGCTCGTTCTTCTGATACCAGGGCTTGGGTTCGAGCATGCTCACCCCCCCGCCTCCGCCACCATAGTTCACCAAGTTCGGGACGAACGCAAGATTCGACCAGGTCGTCTGGGTGGACTGTTCCGTACCGTTCAGCTCGGTGTTGACGTAGGACTGGCTGCCGCCTACAGATGTCACGAAGGGGGAAGCGTCAGGATAATTCAGGTTGCCTAGCGGACCCGCGCTGTAGCCACTGCCCCCCGCGTCTCCTGATGAGACGAGGAAGGAGATTCCCTCGAGCGAGCCGAGCATGTACTGCTGGTCGGCCAAGTAGACGTCGAAGTACACCGCAGAAGGACCCACCTCCGAGACTTGCCAGTCGCCGTAGAACCAGCTGAAACTCTGAGAGAGGGTGCCGACCTTGTCGTCCTGAACGATAGATGCGATTATGTCGCTCAGAGTCAGCGCGTTGTTTGCTACATACATGATTTCGTTGGCTTTGGGGGCCATGGCGTGCGATACCTCTGCGTCCAGCGCAATCTCGATATTCCACGTGGTGTAGACCCCAAGATTCGGATCGTAGGGGCCTATCGGCACTACAGTGAAGTTGGAGTCGGGGATTCCGAAACGATGGTCAAATGACCGCAGGTCCTGGCTGACCGAGGGAGAGCCGAAGAAGTCCAAGAGTCCAATCGTCTGGCCCTGGCCCTCTAGGCCTTCGGCGTAGAGTGAAGTCGCGTTGTAAACCGCTTGCAACTGCTTCGCTGAAATGTCATTGGCCGGCAGGGTCACGTTGCCACCAGCTCCTGAAAACGAGGATGCCGCCAGGCGTGGCTTGACAAACAGAGCTGTGGCATTAGATGCGTAGATTCGTGCGCCCTCGAAAGTCGATGGGCCTGACGATTCGTAATACGAAAGGGTCCCGTTGGAATACATGTACACGTTGCCATGGAAGTGCGAGCTAACCTGGGCCGCGGTGGCTGAAACGACTATGAACGAGTCCATCGCGGTAGCGATTACGCGGAACCCATCTCCCTTTAGCTGACTCAGCATGGCATTGTAGGTGTCCGTAGGCAGGAAGTCTTGGCGAATCTCGGCCGGAGTGAGGAAGTGCCTGAACAGCGGGGATTGGGGGTCGGACACTTCTTGTGTCATCGAGCTCAACAGCCCTGTGTTTCGAAGGGGGATGGCCATGCTGAGAAGGACGGGCATGTCTTCGGGTGCCATACCCACGAATCTGAAGCTTGAAGGAGGACTCGACTCAGCCGCAGTGCCAGGCGTGAACGCGTGAGCCTGCGATGCCGGCATACAGGAGAGGACAAGCAAAAGCGTGATGACGGTGCTGGACATGCGTGCCCAAGATGTTCCTGCTCTTCCCAAGTCCCGGACCCCTTCCTGCTCGGCGCATGCAGACCATGTCAAATAGGCATTTCGAGGGGAACGGAAATGGCAATCAGTACGCCGTCTGGGTCTAATTGAAGACCTAGCGCATTCTCAAGACCCAGTCCTCAGTCTTGTCACGAGAAGCCGGCTCAGCCTGTCGCCTGTGACCGATGCGGTCGCAGAGCTTGGCCTTCGGATTCCGAACCAGGGCCCACGTATAGCGTTCATAAGTGGCGCAAGGTAGTCAATAGGGCACGGTATCGTGGCCATCACCATAGACGGGACGAGGTTCGAGCGAGCCGCAGAAAGGATAAGGGAATACTGTGAAGTCGAGGTCTACAAGGACAGGAACTACACCGGAGGTTACGACGACCGCCACAACATCACTGACTCGATAACAGCGGAAGACCTCGAATCGGCGAACAACCTGTACGCGGAGATCAGGCGAGCTGACTTCCAGAGGATAATCAACAACCCCGAAATTCCCCTAAAGCTAAGCGTCATCAAGGACCTGGAAATCGGGAACTTGACGGATGAGCAATGGAGAAACATCAGAGGAGACATTCTATCCCTGGTTGCCGTGTTTGTCTCCGTTCGTGGCGTCGACCTAGCCAAGACGACGAAGGTCCTCCACTTGAAGAGACCCCGCCTCCTCCCTCCCCTCGATTCCCTCGTTGTGAAGTTCCTGACTGGCAATGACATGGAGGTAAACCGCTTCTCTGAGGATGAAGTAATCCGCATCGGACGGGACTGCATGGAGATTGTTAGGGCAGACCTAGTTCAGAACCGGGCATCATTCGACGAGCTCCAGGAAAGACTGGTGGACCTTCCCATTCCGTTGACGATGGTCCGGCTGCACAACATACTCTGTTGGACGCAACAGAAATGGGTCAAAGAGCAGAATCCTCGCGCCAAGTATGGGACGGCCGTCGAGTCTTTGAACCAATCGCTGAATCAGGTCGCGGCTCCTACCAAGGCGCCGGAGACGGAGAAAACATCGCCTCCGACGGAGATAGCCTCGATCAAAGAGTTTCGCAGGGTCATCGCGCGGGCGGAAGGCGTGATTGTGATCACCACGACCAGACCGCCAAGGGCACATTCACCTCTATGCGATTTAGTGTCCGATGATCGTTTCGTAGAGAACACATCTTTAGGCGAGGGCAAGAAGGCGAAGTACTATTGGAGTGCCAGCCTATTTGAAGCGCGGAGGGACTTCGGGGCGGTAGGGTGCAAGAGGTGCAGACCCTGAAGGGGAGAGGTGGGGCGCTGGGGGGCGCTGAATGGTTAATCTGCAGGAGAGTCGTCCGGCAATGCGAGGGTTCCGTCGCGTAATCGAGGAGCCCCCTCAGCAAGAGTCCCTTGCCTCGGTCTGAGTCCCTCGGCGAATATCCCCCTTCGGCGTGAGCGCGATGCCTTGAGGGGTTCGGTCAGCCGAACGTAAAGGTGTACAGCTTGAACCCTGGGCCAGCGGTTATCACCAGCTCGTGCCATCCATAGGACGGCCCATTCACGATGTTGTAGAGTCTCGCCATGGACACTGTGGTGGAGGCGAGCCCGCCTTTCAGTCCCATGTCCGTCCCGAGGTATGCAGGGGAAAGGTTTCTCCCGTCTAGCTCCGCTGAAATGGTGCTGGAGTTCCCCTGCGCGACGATGTTGACGACTTTGGCATCATAAACCAGATATACTTTCGAGTTGTTTCCTGCCGCAATCATTCCATCCTGGGCGTTATACCACGCCCCCGAGAAGTACGCCGTGCTGTTTTGCAGAGGACCGTCGAGAGTATAGTTCACGACCTGGTCGGGGGAGAATCCTTGTGCGTTCCCGATCGGAGATCGTGCGGTTCCGTAACCGACGTAGAGCTCAGGGGTCCCTATCTCCGCGAAGTTCACCTTGGTCGCGTTGACCGAGTTGGCGATGATCCCTGAGTTCAGGGTATAACCCGCCTCCTGAAGAAGCACCCTGATCGATGCCTCCGTTGAGTTGTAGTCGCCTTCCCCTATCTGTATCAGCCTGACGTCACCATTCTTGTCTATCAGATAGTCAGCAGGCCAGTAGTGATTGTTGTAGGCGTTCCATGTATCGTCGTTGTTGTCAATCGCTACGGGGTACTTTATTCCGAACGATTTGACGGCGGTAAGGACGTTCGTGAAGTTCCCTTCGAACTGGAACTCGGGAGTTTCAACCCCCACTATTACGAGGCCATCGTTCCCGTACTTGCTGTACCACGCGTTAAGGTAGGGAATTGTCCGTATGCAGTTTATGCAAGAATAGGTCCAGAAGTCGATTAGGACGACCTTTCCCCTGAGTTCAGAAATGTTGAGTGGAGGCGAATTGATCCAGCCCGCTATGCCTTGGAAGTCGGCGGCCTTCCCGAGGTCTGGGAGATTTGAAACGGCTCCGCCTGACTGTCCCTGGCCCTGAGTCAGCACAACAGTGGAGATGGCGGCGGCCGCGATGACTACGGCGACGATGCCGAACACCGCCACGTATGCATTAATCTTCATCGCTTGACTGCCTCCACCGACGTGCCAGAGACATAGGCAAGGAATGCTGGGACCAAGGGCAGGATGCAAGGCGAGATGAACGTCAAGAAACCTGCCGAAAGCGCGATTAGGAAGTTGAGTTGAAACTGTCCGAACGGGTTCGCAAGCGAGCCCAGGGGGCCGACGCCATTCAGGAAGATTTGTAGGACACCGATGTAGTTGGTGACCACCAGGAGTCCTACCGCCATCAGGAAGAGCCCGCTCACTATGCTGAAGTAGCGCAGAAATCTTCCGGTCTTTCTAAGGAACCCCGCCACCCTTGATATGAACGCCCCTGCCAGCAGGAAAGGGATTCCCAGCCCAAGTGAGAACGCCAGGAGGTAGATGAAGCCCAGGCCGGGCGAGACTGCGGCGAGGGTGTAGACGGAACCCAGGATCGCGCCCACGCATGGGGTCCATCCGAGCGCGAAGGAGATTCCGAACACAGATGACGTAATGTAGCTGTTCCTGAACTTCCTCACGTGGATCTTGTGCTCGACGCTGAAGAATGGGATAGCGTACTTAGCTGATGCAATCATGAGGGCGCCGAATGCTACGATGACTGAACCGCCGACCAGCCTGATGGTAAAGACAGCTTCTAGGGATGCCTGCGAGAGGGCCGTCTGCAGCAGGACGCCCACCACCGAGAAGACCAACGTGAATCCTAGGACAAAGAACGCGGAGTTCAGGAATACCTGTTCTCTCTCGTTCGCGAGGTATGGCTGCTGACTGGTCTCTCGCCTGTCTTTGTCGGCGTCCGTAGCAACTTTCGCAGTCATTTCTCCGTACCGCCTGTTTTCATGTGCCCACGGTGACACCGAAAACTGCCCCGACCGACGCGAACTCGAACACTGTAGCAGCCAAGAGATACGGCAGGACTCCTTCCTCGAAGAAAGGCGCCATCATGAAGTAGGCGAAGAGGGTCATGGCGTTCTGGAAGAGAAGCGCCAGAGCAAAGACAACTAGGCCAATGGTGTAGATGGACTTGCTCTTCTGGAAGATTCTCCCGTACAGGAAGAGCAGCCCTGCGAGAAGGAACACGTTAAGGGTGGCAAAAACGGTGGCCAGGACCATCATTAGAGCCAATGAGATTCTTCGGCTCGGGTCAGGCGTTTAACCGTTTGTCCAAATCTCTTCAGAAGTCTTCGCCTTCATGTCCAATGGATAAATACGGTGAAGCCAAGTAAGTGACGTTGCCGGACGACCCCGAACTCCGGGGCCTGCTCTGGTTCCTTCTCGGAGGAACGAGAGGGGGGCTGAGCAGGGCCAGAATAATCGACATGATTCGCGAACGTCCGTGGAACGTTAACCAGATCGCGAATCAGCTCGGCCTTCAGTACAAGGCCGTGCAGCATCATGTAAAGGTGCTCCTAAGGAGTTCGCTCGTAGTGCCCAGCGGCGACAAGTACGGGACGGTCTACTCACTGAGCCCGTGGATGAGCGGCCACATGGAAATCTTCGACGAAATCTGCGCCAAGCTACGGTTTGAATTTGACCGTTACCCAAGGCAGCCCTAGAGCCCCGCCTCTGCATTCTCATCATCACCGCGAGTGCGCGCGGGGTGGTCCAGAGCTCGCACTCCCCGAAGACACGGGTCACCTTCTCGTAGCTCCTTGGTTGGGCCAATGGCATCAGGTTCGTCGATTGGTACTACACCCGTAAAGTGACTCTCCGCTGACCCACCACCCCCCGGGGGTCCTGGCTCCGGCAATGTGCCGTGGACCTAGCCCGGCGAGGGTTCGCGTTCCTGGCCTACTCCGCCCTGAATCGTAAGGGGCCCCTCCGAGAAGTCGGGCCAGTGCGGGGGCCTCACGGAGGGCTCTCCGTCTTCCAGAAAGCACTTGCGCGGCTTTGCTGCCCATCGCTCGTGTCACACCGTGCGGGGTCTGTTCGATTGTGCCAGCTTCGCGCGAATGAACCTTACGACAGGCACCATGGTGCCAATGGATAGGTGATGGATTCGCCTTTGGGTACAGATGGTGTCGAGCCGCGAACCGCGAATCGTGAATAAGAAATCGGCCTGCACTGCTGCGTTGAGGTCCCCTGCTCCATCGCCGATGAAGACAACACGGTCCCCCTTTTCCCTGTAACACATCACCACGTCCTCTTTGAAATCCCTGGATGCCGAGTTGCGAAGCGGAGGAAAAGACAGCCTGAAACCCTTTCCTGCGACAAGTGATGATTTGGGACAGACGAGTCTGGGCGTCTCCAACCCTGATACTCGAAATGCGTGTCGGATGCAGAAGTCGAGACCGGCGCTTACTATGGTAAAGCCCACACCCAACCGCCTGCATTCGGAGAGCAGCTTGTCGCAGCCTTCTCTGAACTGGCAGAAGCCATCGATGTAGCCCAGTATCTGTTGGTGGGTGCGAACGTCGATCATGGCATATTGCTTGGCTACGCACTGTTCCACCGAAATCTTGCCAGTGGCGAGCAGTTGGTCGTATCTTTTCCATCCTCTCTTGCCAAACCTCTCCAGCGCGAGCTCTGGGAGGTCCTTCTCGACGAGCGTGCCGTCGAAATCCGCGACCACGGAAAGCATCTGACATTGGGTGGAAGGTTGAAGTGTGATAGCTCTTTCCAAGGCATTCTGCCTTCCTTGCCCCCGGGAGTAGGCACTTATTCCGGCCGCTCGGGCATTTGTTCATTCAGCTCCACAGGGCAGCCGGGGATTCGGAGGGCGTGTTGGTCTGGCGCGGCTGACGGGGCGCTGCCGAGAAACGGACCTCAGCAGGCGATCCTAGGAATTCGCCGATTCCGATGACTTCTTCTTCGACACCCCTTCTCTCGCCTAGGTTCAAAGGACGGAACGCCTCGACCGTCACCTCTACCCGGTGAGAGAGCTTGCTCATGCTCCAGACGCCCACTGCCTTACCACCTGTGATTACAGCGGGGTAGTTCCACCCCGCGGTTCGCCTGAAGATTCTGCCCCGATGGGCGTCGGAGACGAATAGATCTCTTGGAAAGTAGTGCATGGCGTAGCAGTCGAAACTTGGGAGCAGCCGGACCCCGCTAGGAGCTTCCAGGTCCCCAGCCTTTTCGGCGTCTCGCCTGAGCATTATGCCTCTGAAGCCGCCGAATTCGACCTCTTCCAGTTCGCCTTCAGTGGACTGGAGGATTGACCTGCTCCTGTCTCCTATGCCTCCCCACCAGCGGGCAAATTCCCCCACGGTCGTGGGACCGTAGCATTCGATGAATCTGCGGAAGAGCGTTACGAATGCTTGTTCAGTCGACGGCTCGTCCCTCGGATTGGTCCCCTTCGGAGGACCGACGAACGTCACCTTGGACCCGATGCCCTCCCCGAAGGCGAGCCTTCCCTGATAGGCCGCGGGGCGCAGCAGCACCCCCCAGGGCGACCTGAGGTATCTCCTTGTCTTGGGAGCCAGATTCGTGCGTCGCTCCACCTCTCTCGACAGGTCTTCGCGGCTCAGCTTCTGCCTGGTTAGCGCCTTGCCGATTTCTTCGGAGATGGCGTCGACCTCGGCAGGTGTGACTCCTTCCTTTTGCAGCCAGAGTTTTGTTTCATCAAGCTTCGTCCGCAGGGCAGCGACGTACAGGGGAAGGTCGGAAGATGCCAGAATGTGCAGGGTCCCGCGCATGGACCATGTCTTGACCAAGGAGTGGCTCTTCCAGAGGCCGTCCAGGACGTCCTGGCGGTGCACGCCTTCAACCCGGGCCCGAATCGCCAGCTCCGCTGCAGGTAAGATTTGAGCCTGTATTCCGCAGATTGATGAAACCACTTTTGCAAGCTCCCTCCTGTCGGCTCTGTCAATCAGGCTGTGTCTGCGCAGGCGCCATGCGTCGACCTGATTGGGAGTGAGCTTGGTTACCACTGCGCACCATGACTGGGCGCCGCATCTGAAGCTTTCCAATTGTTGTCCAAGCCGCCTGAGAGATTTCGTTTTGGACCGAAAGCCGACTTGGGTGAATTCGTTCCCAGCAGCAGTGCTCTATCTGTGGTTTGGTGTCTTCATCGATGAGCTCAGACGGCTCTTCCGAATCCCTTCATCTAGAGCGTGACTGCTAAGGCGGCTCGGAATATAGCCTTATCTCAGTGTACCCGATTTCACTTTCTCGTGCGGTTGGGCTTCCCCCAAAGATTAGGTTCAACGTTAATTAGTTGCCTGGGCCAATCCGCCGTTTCATGAAGCAAGAGGGCCTGATGGAGGTCGGAAACACCCCCCTAATCAGGCTCGAAGGAGTCTATGCGAAACTCGAGTGTGTGAACCCCACTGGAAGCATCAAGGATCGCATGGCCAAGTTCATTGTGGACGAGAGCGAAAAGCGGGGCCTGCTGAAGAAAGGCATGATCATAGTCGAAGCCACCAGTGGGAACACTGGGATTGCCCTCAGTTGGTACGCGAAGCAGAAAGGATACGATGTCACGATCATCATGCCCGATAATATGACTGAAGAGCGCAAGAGGCTAATCAAGAGCTTCGGTGCAAGGCTCGTTCTCTGCTCTTCCCAAGGAAGCTTTCCCGAAGCGGTACGCATGAGAGATGAATTGGCAAAGAACAACCACTATTTCAGCACCGACCAGTTCTCGAATCGACTCAACGTCGAATGCCACTACGGAACGACTGGCCAAGAGATTATTCGCCAACTGAGAGCCGAGTCCAGAGTCGCCGATGCTTTTGTCGCGGGAGTGGGAACCGGAGGGACACTCATGGGAGTCGCTGAGGCCCTGCGCGAAGTCAACCCCAGAATCCGCATTGTGGCGGTTGAGCCCGACGAATCGGCGGTAATGAGCGGTGGGGAACCCGGACCGCACGCAATCCAAGGAATAGGCGATGGTTTCGTTCCAGCGTTAGTGAAAGGAAGGAAGGGACGGCTCAGCCCGGTAATAGACGAGGTCGTTCGCGTCAGGAGCAATGACGCGGTGGAGGCAGCGAAAGTGATAGAAGCGAGTTACGGCTACTGCGTAGGCGTCTCATCGGGCGCGAATTTCCTCGCAGCGAAGAAGCTGCTGGAGAGTCATGGCACTGTGGTGACGGTATTTCCCGACGGGTTCAATCGCTATGTGTCACTGGGCCTTGGCTCCTCCGGCCGATGTGGCTTCACCAGTCGTGCCTGTGAGGCGGCCCGCACCGTTGCGGGAGTAGACTAGGCATTCATCGGGCTTTGGTTTTAGGCTGGCTCGGCGGTTGAGCCTTCTCAACAGAAGTCGCGCCGAATGTTCTGCAATAGGTTTTTGTGCGGGCGCGAGATGGTGCGCAAAACATGCTCATGCGGAGTGGAGTCGGAGCGGCCTACTGGGTGCTGTATGTGGCATCCATCCTGCTCGCGTCACTGCTGACCTACTCCGCTGTCTCGAATCTCAGGACGCCTTCAAGCGCGCCCGCGTCCAATCAGGCCCTACTCACGGCCCTCGAGAGCCAGAACGCGGCGCTACAGAAGGAGTTGACTGCCCAGAGGCCCGCTTTGAATGGGAGCCTAATCGGGCTGAACCCCGTGGAGATTTACAAGGATGACTCTGCCAGCGTCGTCACCGTGCAGGGTGTTGAGGGTTCAGGACTAGGCAACTCTTCCGTCCTCGGATCCGGGTTCGTCACCGACTTTTCCGCGGCACATTATGTCGTCACCAACTTTCACGTGGTCCGGGGAGTCAACGACATAACCGTCACCTTCCAAGACGGCGACGCATACCCTGCTGAAGTGGTCGGGAGCGACGGGTACAGTGACCTCGCGGTGCTGAACTTGACCGCACCAGCCTTCGAATTCCACCCACTTCAAATCGTCAGTTCATCAGAGCTTGTCGTCGGCCAGCCGGTGGTGGCCATCGGTAACCCGTTCGGCCTCTCCGGGTCCATGACCTATGGCATCGTCAGTCAACTGGGGAGGACGCTTTCGGAGTCCCTGGCAGGGAACTTCGCGATTGCGAATGTCATCCAGTTCAGCGCGCCGATAAACCCGGGGAACTCGGGCGGCCCGCTCCTCGACGCCGGCGGCGCCGTCGTGGGCATCACCACGGCGATCGTTGCGAGTTCGCAAGGAGTCGGCTTCGCCATACCGTCTGATACGATAATCAAGGAGCTACCGTATCTGGTGGCGACGGGCAGCTACAGCCTGCATCCCTTCATGGGGATTACCAGTGTGGACATGAACTACCAGCTCGCACAACTCCAGAATACCAACGTGACATACGGCGTGTTGGTTCAGAACCTCACGCAAGGTGGGCCCGCCGACAAGGCGGGACTACGAGCTGGGACGCAGACTCAGGAGGTCCAAGGAGTCAGCTACTCCATCGGGGGCGACATCATTGTCTCGGTAAATGGGACCAAGATCATCAACACAGACGCCCTTTCCTCGTACTTGGCCGAGTACGCGACGGCCGGTCAGACTGTCGTGCTGCAAATAATCAGGGGTGGACACCCGATGACTGTGAACCTGATTCTTGGAACCAGGCCCCCGGCCCCTTCGGCCTAGGCTTTGGGACCAGTGCCGCATCGGTGATTTCGTAGTATCCAGCGTCTCCCCTCCAGTGCTTGACCCCCGAGCGCACTTCGACCCTCTTCGCGAATGAGGGAGCATCGAGGACGAAAGTTTCCCCTTCTCCGCCCTCGAGACCGGCGTGGAAATGAAACTTCTTCCCTAGGGCGACGAGTTCGTCGACCGCCACGCCGTCAAGGGTCCTCCCGAGCCAGTCCCGGGTGAGTCCCATTGCGGAGACGCCGACCACCGCCGCTACGAGCCCGTCGGCGACGAGCCTCCGCAGGTATGGTTCTGGTTCGGCCCCCCAAAGGGGCGAGATGCACTGGAGACCAAGGGCACTGCAGACCCTCTCCACCCGACTCTTCTGGTAGACACTTGCAAGCGCTCCTGTGCAGACTCCTTCAATCTCGTACTCGGTCTTCGCCCGCTGCATCGCGCGGGTCAGGTCGGCGAGTTCTTCCTCCTTCTGGCCTGGAGACTCCTCCGTGACCTGAGGAACTCCCATGGCGTCAGACTGGAGGTGGGTCCACCTGAGGTTGGGGAAGTGGAACATGTAGGACATGTCGGACCTTGGGAAGACCGTAATCAAGCATGCAAGCTCATGGCGCTTCGACTCCAAGTAGGCGGCGTACGTCGAGTCCTTGCCTCCTGAGAAGAGTGCGCCAATTCTCGTTGGGCGTCGCCCAATTAGTGGCCTAAAGGAACGAGTATAAGACTTGCCCTATAGCAGGGGCCCGCATTCAGCGCCGCGCAGGACCGGTTCCTTCTCGCTCACCAAGCGCGCTCTGCAAGGGTAAAGGAAATCCAGCCTAATCAAAACAGGAGGGTTGTGAGATCTGCCGAAGGCTAGAATCTCACAATTGTAGCTTGGACTTGCGCAGCAGCACAGGTCGAAGTGCTAGGAGGAGTACTGCCAGAAGTGGTGCGACTATCGTCGCCGGGAGCCCGAACTGAGGAACTCCCTGGATTGGAACGATGGAGGGAATGCTGAGTACTTGTCCGGACCAGGTGATGCAGTCGTCAGAGTTGCTTCCGATTTGCGCCGTTGCTGAGGTCGAACCTAGGGCTACAGAGACGGAATACGTCTTTGTGTCCCACAGGTTACCATTGGTCCATGTGGCCGATGATGCCTTCGGGTCGCTGCCCGGGAAGGCGTTCGAGTCGACTGTCGCGCCGTTCCAGACCGCGTAGTTGTTGGAGAACTGTCCGTCGCCAACGATGTATGTTGTTGTCGCTGTTGTCGCGTCAGCAGCCCCGTAGTTGAAGGTGCTCGTGATTGGGTTCACTGCCACGTTCGACTGGGTTCCAGTGTACAGATAGATGTCGTTCGAGGTTGCACCCGTCGTTATGACGACCAAGGTGGCTCCCTCGGCCGCGGGCGATACGTACGCGTCGGACCATGGGTCCCCGCCCGAAGTGTCACCCGATGCGAACCCGGTAAGGGAGTTCGCCCCGCTGGTGACGTATGGCGTCACATCGGCCGCGTAGGCGAAGATGTTCGTGGAGGGCCAGCAGGGGCTAACGTCAGTGCCCTGTGACACCCCTACAATGGAGTGGCCGTTGATATTGCCATCGGCATCTGCCGCTGTCGCTGGTAGTGTAGGATTGCCAGGCAAAGTGTTGTCTAGGGTGTCCCAAATCAGGTAGGCCTTGACGAGGGTTCCCGTCCATGAGACGGTGATTGAGCCGTAGCCCTGGTCCCTCATCGCCGCGCCGGCCGCCTGGTAGCTGTAATCACCAGAGATTGCGTACAGTGGGGTCGAGCTCAGTGGCGGGTCGGACAACGCGGGGTGACTGACTACGGATGCTCTCGATCCCGCGGTCGACGCCGCTAACGCCGTCGAGACTGCGGGGGAGAGCAGGAGCATGGCTAGGATTGAGGTTATTGCTATCCAAGTCTTGGTATTCTTGATTGAATTCCGTTGCATGATTTTATTCTATTCACATGAAAATCGGTTGCGATTTAAGCCGTCCGAAGCAGAAATCTATCGATGTAGATTTCAAAATCAGGAACCTGCTGCCTGATGCCATGTCGAAGCGCGTCGGCCAATCTGTCAGGAGCGCAGTGAAGATCTCCGTGAGTGGCTGGTGACCAGGAACTCCGACGCCGATTGGGCTTGCTCTAAGCATCGGTTTGGTTCTGGCGCGTCTGGGCGGGCTTGATCTGTGCCTGTGGGGCCGCAAACAATGTTACTTGGTGCGGGACACTCTTCCCCTGGCCGCAACATATGATACTACCAACGCTGTAATCAAGAGAACTGTGGCAAGCTGTTGATAGGGGAATTCGGGGACGCCTCCAGAGGTTGTCCCCGAGGTAGTGCCCGTCGGTGAATTGCTTCCCGTCTCGGATGACGAGCTGGTCGCAGCGGCGGCGCCAACTACGATAACGGTCCCCACCATGGTGGGATGAATGGAACAATGATAGTTGTATGTCCCCGGCGAGGTGAATGTGTGGCTGGCGGAACTTCCAGGGGCGATGATTCCGGTATCGAACCCGGACCCTGTTGCCGTATGGTCGACGACGTCGTTGTTTACCCAAGATATGGTGTTGTTTACACCAATGACGACCGTGATGTTGTCGGGAGAATAGGCATTAGACCCGAGTGTGGCTGCGCCCGCGACGATAGACACTCGGACGGTCTGCGGCGACTGAGCGTAGGCCGGCGCGAGTTGGGCACCGGACGACAGGACAACCGCGCAGAACGCCCCCGCCATGATGGCGAGCACCAGGGGCGTCTCCCGAAGCTTCATGGTACCTGCGCTCTCCGGTCGGATATAATGTCACCTGATACCTCTCCCCCGCTGTTCCCAAGTCTGCGCCAGTCTGGTTAAGACAATAAATACCGAAGAGGGGGGCAGCGGGTCAGATGCTGGATTCACTGAGAGAGGGCCTCCAGGCTGCGGTGAAGCGGCTTGTCGGCTCGGGGGTGGTCGACGAGAAGACCATCAAGGAGTTCATCCGCGACCTGCAGAGAACGATGATTCAGGCCGATGTGAATGTGAGGATGGCCCTTGAGGTCACGGAACGCGTGCAGAAGAGAGCCCTCGAAGAAAGGCCCACGGGCGGAGTCACGCGGAAAGACCAGATCGTTTCGATTCTTTACGAAGAGCTCGCTCACTTGCTCGGTGATGAAGGAGGCCTTCGGCTCAGCAAGGACAGACTAAACGTCGCCGTGATGCTTGGGGTCCAGGGGTCGGGCAAGACCACAACCACGGCGAAGCTCGCCCGACTCTACTCCAAGAGGGGATTCAAGGTGGGGGTGGTGGCCGCGGACACCTTCAGGCCCGGCGCGGTGGCGCAACTACGGACCCTCGTCTCGACCGCGGAGGTCGAGGTCTACAGCGACGAGAAGGAGAAGAGCTCCGTCAAGATTGCCAAGGCGGGGAAGAAACATTTCGAGGACTCGAAGAACCTGGTCATCATCGACACCGCGGGCAGACACAAGGAAGAGAAGGGACTGCTTCAGGAAATGAAGGACGTTGTGGGAGAGGTCAAGCCCGACGCCACTCTCCTGGTCATCGATGGAACCATCGGCCAACAGTGCTACAACCAGGCCCTCGCCTTTCACCAAGCCGCTCCCGTCGGAGGAATCATCGTGACGAAGCTCGACGGGGCGGCAAAGGGGGGCGGAGCCCTGGCGGCGTCGGCTGCTACCGGGGCCAAGGTTTTCTTCATCGGGACGGGGGAGAGAATCGACGACCTAGAGGAGTTCGTGCCGACGCGCTTCGTGGGGAGGCTCCTCGGCATGGGCGACCTGAAGGCGCTCATGGAGATGGTGCGAGAGGCTGAGGCAGGGGTAGACGAGAAGATGGTCCAGAGGGTGATGTCAGGGAAGCTTACCATGGATGACCTGATGGTTCAGTTCGACCAAATGAAGAAGTTCGGGTCCTTGAAGAAAGTTCTCGACCATATTCCCGGATTCTCGGGGGCTGTGGACTCGGCAGAGCTGGACAAAGCCGAGGACAGGGTCAAGGTCTACAAGTCGATCATACAGTCGATGACCAAGGTGGAGAGGGAGAACCCCGACAAGATCAACTCCTCGAGGCTCAGAAGAATAGCCGCCGGCTCTGGGAGGAGCGAGAAGGACGTGAGAGAGCTTCTCTCTAGGTACAAGCAGATGAAGACACTTGTAAAGACGACCAAGGGGCGCGACTTCAGGCAGCTCGCCAGGCGCATGGGTGGGATGTGATTCCCTCGAAGGCTGCGCAGGAATACCAGCTTTGCGCCCTATGTTCCGAGAGGCAAGGTATCGAAGCGAGTGAGTCCGTCTCTTCGCCGGGGAACGGATGCTACATATGCGGAGGGTTGATGGACGAGGTGGACGCCAGGGCGAGAGAGGTCGCGCGGCGCGTGAAGCGATACCAATTCGAAAGCTTCTCGGTAGGGGTCTCTCTGCCAGAAGGGGTCCAGGAAAGGGAAGATGAACTTAGGGCCAACCTGAAGCTAATGGGTGGAGAGACGATAAGGGCCCAGGCCGCTAGGCTGATAGCTCAAGGCGTAGCTTCCATGGCCCGCAAGAGAATCGACAGGGCGAGGCCGGACCTTACAGCCGTCGTCGATTTGGATGACGGCGGCGTCGCCGTCTCTTCAAGGCCCGTCTATTTCTATGGCAGGTACACGAAGCCCCCGGGAATCTCCCAGAAGAGGATGTTTTGCAAGGAGTGTTCCGGCAGGGGGTGCGCGAAGTGCGGAATGACTGGGTACGACAGGGGCCCGAGCGTCGAGGAGCAGATTCGAGGGAAACTGACGCGGGCGAGTGGAAGCGACAGAGTGAGGTTCACATGGCTTGGAAGCGAGGACAAGGAGAGTCGAGTGTACCCTCCAGGGAGACCCTTCGTTGCAGAGCTGAAGAACCCCGTCACGCGGGATGTGCCGAAACGCTTCAGGATGAGAGCGAAGGGAGGCCTCATCGAGGTCACCAGAGGGAAGATACTCAAGTCGAAGCCAACAAGCATGCCACCCTTCAGGTTCAGGACCATGATCAAGGCGACGGCCGCGAAAGAGGTCGGTCCAGAAGACCTCGCTGAGATGAGGAGGCGATTCAGGAGGGCGACAGTTAGGTTCGAGCGGCCCCATGAAAGGCCGACCTCCAAGACGGTCTACCTTGCGCGGGCGAGCAGGCGTGGGAAGAAATTGACGATAGAAGCGGTTCTCGACGGGGGGCTGCCCGTCAAGAGGTTTGTCAGTGGGGAGTTGGTCTCGCCTTCCGTGTCGGAAGTCTTAAAAACTGAGGTCAGATGCCGCACCTTCGACATCCGCGAAGTCAGAGAAACTGGGGAATTCGGATTTGCCAAAGTCACATGGGTATAGGAGAAGGACTCGGTCGCTCCTTAGGTCGTCGGAGAAAAGGGGGCTGACCAGCCTGCTTAGGGAATACGAGCCCAACGACAGGGTAGTAATCAAGATTGATCCGTCTCAAGTGAAGGGAATGCCCCACAGGCGGTTCAACGGGCTGGTGGGGGTCGTGAGAGAGGTTGACAGGAGAGTGGTGACCCTCGATGTGCCCGTGGGAGACAAGGTGAAGACTTTGATAGCCAGAAAGGAGCACATCGTCCCTTTGGAGGCTAGCTGATGTCCGAGAAGCCGGCCAAGAAGGTGCTGTCGATACCGGAGGCAGGCCAGATACTTCAGAAGATGGACATCGAAAAGGCGGACCAGATTCAGAAAAGGACTCTCGATTACACGTCGAAGTTCTCGAAGACGGCCCCTGAGGGTGCCAAGAAACTCCGGAGGGAGCTTGAAACTGACTGTGGGCTGAGCGAGGAGGAGGCCGTCGAGCTCGTGAACGTCATGCCGAAGTCGATGGAGGAGCTGAGAACCTTTACCTCTGGCTGGAGGAAACTCTTGCCGACCGAAACTCTCGAGAAGATTCTCAAAATCCTGCATTCCGAGCCATTGACTGCCAAGCATTAAATACAAAGCAGGGTTTCGGAGAAGAGAGGTAGTCAGGGGGAAAGCGAATGTGCAAGGGGACGCTCTCGCGCTTGGGGGAACCCACCCTACAGTAGCGTAGTCATCGGAGGTGCCTTTCCGGAATTGCTTTCAGCCGACAAGAAATACGAGGAGTTCGCTTACGTGCTGGACTTCCTCCCAAGAGGTAAGTCCGTGGTGATCAAGGGGAGAGAGGGCCCCGTGGTGCAGGCCATAGGGGAGGAGAGGCTCACCCTACTTGAACTCCTCGCGATGGAGAATCAGAACTTCGATGTAGGCGAGAAGGTCAAGATTGGGAAAGAGGGGCGCGAGAAGATAATCAGCGTCTTGGGGAAGTTGACCTTCGAAGAGCTCACATCCGAGTCCAAAGGGACACTTCCCGCCGTCGTCGAGAACCTCGTGAAGGCCAACGAAGCGAGGTACGTCGCGTACTTCAACGAGCTTCAGCCCCTGACCCCTCGACTGCACGGACTAGAGTTGATTCCAGGGATAGGTAAGACATTCATGAAGGAGATAATAGCCATGAGAGAAAAGCAGCTATTCAGTAGCTTCGAAGACATCCAGAATCGCGTTGGGCTGCGTGAACCATCAAAGATGGTAGCCAAGAGGATAGTCGAGGAACTCTCAGGGGGTTCCAGAATCAGCTTGTTTGTGAAGAGATGAAACGGCATAGCCTAGGCCAGCACTACCTCATTGACCCGGACGCGATCCGGTTGATGATTTCAGCCGCGATGGTGAAAGAGACTGAGTCGGTAGTCGAAATCGGGACAGGCGAAGGGGTCTTGACACAGAGACTAGCGGGCATGTGCGCCAGGCTGGATGGATACGAGGTTGACCCAGACAACTACAAGAAGACTCTCGCGAGATCCCGCGGAACCAGGGTCCGCATGCACCGTGTCGACGCCTTCTCTGAGAGACCTAAGTTCGACGTGCTGGTGTCGAGTCTCCCGTACTCTCGGTCTCAGGATTTCGTAGAATGGATTAGCCAAGTAGAGTACAACAGAGCAGTGGTCCTCCTGCAGGAGGACTTCGTCAGGAAGGTTCTTTCGCCCCCTGGAAGCAGGGATTACAGAGCGGTCTCCGCCATCGCCCAGATTTCCTCAGGGATCAGGAGGCTCGCCAGGGTCAGGAGAGACGCGTTCTCGCCTCCGCCACGGGTCAACTCTGTGCTAGTTGACGTGCGACCTAAGCTCAGGCTATCCGAGGGGGAAATCTCCAACATCAAGAAGCTCTTCTCCCTGAGAAGGCGCGAAGTCTCCTCCGCCCTCGCGCAATTCGGGCTCCAACCGTTAGCAGACGACTTCGGAAGGAGAAGGGTATACTCCCTTGCCCCTGGTGAAGTCCACGAAATCTGCCGGACGGCATCCTTAGCGAGGGATTTATCCCGCCGGCGCTAAGTGGCGGCATGGTCCCAGAAGGCGTCTCGGTGACGCTTGTTGAACCCCACTATCCAGTGAATCTCGGCCACACAGCGAGGCTGATGATGAACTTCGGCGTCAAGAAGCTGTACTTGGTGAACCCTCAGGTCGACATCTCAGCAGCGGCAGTCTACGCCTCCCACGCGGCAAGGGTTCTCGACGACGCGGAAACAATCTCCCTGCGGAGGCTCAGGGAAGTAAACGAGCTGTTGGTGGCTACCACCGCGGTCCGCGCCACGAAGGGGTCGAACGTAATTCGCAAGGTAGTCAGGCCCGAAGGGGTCCGCGAGTTGCTTGTGGCTTCCAAGCCATCCTCCTTGGTGTTCGGAAGGGACACGACAGGACTCACCAACGAAGAGATTCGGATGTGCGATGTGACTACGACGATCGACACTTCACCTTCGTACAGGGCGCTTAACCTGGGGAATGCAGTCGCAATCATGCTCTACGTGATCTCGAGGGGGCACGCCAGGGGAGGGCATCCACAGAGCCAGACAGCGCGCAGGGTTTTCGCCGACAGCTTCTACAGGTTGGCAGTTGCCTCGAGGCTGCAGCCTCACAAGGCGAGGAACCTCAGGGAGGCGGTGAAGAGAATCGCTGCCGGGTCGGGTCTGACCGACAGACAGCTGCAAATGTTCAGCGGCGTCTTCAGAAAGGCAACTCTGAGGATGGGGGAGCTTCAGGACCTGGACTCAAAGACGTAGACGGCGCGCCTCACCCAGCGGGTACTCTCGAAGGAAAGCCTGACTGGATAGTCAAAGCTGATCGGACCGGGTTGGTGCAGCCTGAGACCGAAGGGCTTTCCGTCCAGGGTGATGGACACCTCCTTCCCTTCCATCGTCGGGACGACGGGAACGACGATGACAATCCTCCCTCCAGGCGAGAGCACTCGGGCGGCTGACTCGAGGGCGTCCGCGTAGACCCGCCCCGCCGATTCGACGAGAGAGGTCGCGGTCTCCGTTCGTGGCCTGGCCGTCAAGGATGGAAGAAGGAGGGGTTCCGTAACCACCGCATCCACCAACGTACTCCCGAGGACCGCCGGAAGGTCCCTCGCGTCTCCTTCTCGAAGGTTGAATTTTGCTCCGCGAAGGTCCGATGCCAGCCAACTCAGGTTTCTCCTCGCGTCCCTGAGCCTGCCTTTGCTCGAGTCGAAGCCAAGGCACCTGTAGGACCTGATAAGAGCTTCCGAGAGTATCGTCCCCGAACCACAGAAGGGGTCCAGGATGGTCTTCCCGGCCGGGAGCCCCGTGAGGTTCAGAAGGAGACCGGCGAGCCGGGGTGACAGCGAGATCTCAGAGTGTGGGGCGGGCTTGCGGACCCCCCTTTCTCTCATACGAGCGGAGTCAGGCACCCAAGCCGTGGGTCCCAAGGCATAACCCCCCCTGTAGGGAAAGGCCACGACGTCGAGCGACCTGCGTGACAGCACGTCCTCAGCCCTCAGCTCGTTGCCCTTGGGCCGGAGGAGGCGGATCTTCCTGAAGCCCTTCGCCCTGAACTCGTCGAGGAGGGACCTTACCAGTACCTCGTAGTCGCCCACGTCGATGTCATAACCGCTCAGCGACAGGGTGGGGACGGTGTCCACGTTCCGGATGATGGCTTCCACCAGTGCCGAGGGTTCGGCGTGATTCCCGTCTATGTAGTCGATCATCGGCGCCGCCTTGAGAACCCCGGAAAGCCGCGGTATCGATGCAGCAGCCGGGCTGACGAGGTCGAACACGCTGACCCTTTCGCAGGGGGTCTCAAGCTTCAAGATTCCCCGCGTCATAATGCTGCACGCTTCAAGGTTCGAGAGGCTGCCGAACGCGGTGACGAGGGCGACTCTGTGGGTAGCCCAAAGGGAGCGTGGTAGGAGATAGGGCATCCGCGGCTCTGCCGAGTTCAGAGCCTCTCGTAATAAATGTGAGAGCTCGCAGCCGAAGCCGTTGACAGCGAAGGCGAGCCCCGCAGAGGCTAGGAGCCCATGCTCTTCTTGGGCGGATTAGACCGGTTGTTCGGGTCCGATTGGACGGGCGTGACCGTGTCCGCGAGGTTCCTTCGTTCGTCCATGATGAGGGTAAGCGACTTCCCCTCGGGGACGATGAATTTGGTGTTGTTCATCAGCGCGTTCTGTGTCACGTCCAGTTCTTTGAATGCCCTTGCGTTGTCCACGAAGTACTTGTTGAGCGCGGTCTGCGTCAGTTCTGTGGCCTTCGCCTGGCCCTCGGCGACCAAGATTGCTGACTGTCTTTCTCCCTCGGCTCTCAGAATTTGTGACTTCTTCTGTCCTTCTGCGGTCGCGACGGCAGCGTTCGCCTCGCCTTCGGCCAGGACCTTCACTGCAATCGCCTTCTTCTCGTTGGCCTGGCGCACGTTGTCTGCTTTGAGCACTTCTTCCATCGATGTGACCAAGTCTAGTGGTGGAATGATGTCCTTGATTTCGGCGCGTGTTATGTGAATGCCCCAGCTGTTTGTCAGCTGCTCAAGTTGCTCGAGGAGCTTCTCATTTATCTGAGATCTTGAAGTGTTGGCATCCACCATGTCCATGCCTCCTATGATGTCTCTCAGCACGGTTCTGGCTAGGGTGTCGATCTGCGCCGCGAAGTTAGCCACGTTGTATTCGGACGCCTTGACGGAAACCTCGTCGGGCTTGATCTTGTAGAAGATTACGGCGTCTACTTTGAGGAAGACCTTGTCCTTCGTGATTATTTCTTGAGGCTCAACAGGCGTCATCCTCTCCGTAACGTTGACTTTGATTATTTTGTCTATGAACGGGAGGACGAATGTGAGCCCGCCTTCGGCAAATTTGTGATACATCCCTAGGCGTTCAATCAGCCCCTTTTCAGTTGGCCTCACCCTCCTCCATGTGGATACGGCGAACCATGCGACAATCAAGAGAAGTATGATGATTGCCATGTCCGTTACAGGATCGGAGAAATCCACCAACTCCTCTTCACCGTCACGCGTGTGGCACTAAACGTTATTTATAGTTTTTCTAATATGTTCTCTTGGAATACGCCTATAAGTTTAATTAATATACAGGCGGGTACCGCCATCAGGCGAAAGCTGTGCCCGAGGCGCTGACGCACAAGGAACTAAGGAGACACGCCATCGAACGATTGGTTTCAGAAGGCTACAAGGACATCGAAATCGACAAACGTGTTGGAGATGATGACGTGGCAGACATCGTGGCGAAAAGAGGCTCAGAGAAGGCTGTGGTCGAATGCTACATATTCCCGAACGATGTGGACAGGAAGCTGAACGCCGCAAAGAAGTCAGGAGCTGGGCGCTTCATAATAGCGATTCCAGACGAAGTGAAGTTGCCGATGGTCCACACTGACGTGGAAGTCTGGAGATTTCAGGTTGAACTGGTAGGTACGCCTACGAAGTCCGATGCACTGGCTACCGCCTGCTTTCCACTGAGGGAAGATCTCGACGAATTGATTGTCAGCACTGCCAAGGAAATGCACGAATCGAAGAGCGCGTTCATCAGGAAGGCGGTCGTGTTGCGCCTGGCGCTACTCGGCAAACTCGAGGAGGATGAGTGAAAACGAGGGAGAGGCGAGGAATTGGGCATGTCGTCGTCATCGTCGTCGTCGCGGTCATCCTGATTTTCGTGGTCTGGAGTGTTGCTTCGTATTTCAGCCAGAGGCAGTTGCAAAGCACGTATGTCTCAGGAACATTCCAAGGTTACACTATGGTGAACACCGGCGGCGGAGACCAGTATATAGTCAAGATTTCAAACACGACCGTGACATGTGATTCGTGGACAATGACCACCGCTGACATTTACACGCTGACTCACCTTGAGCAAGGACAGACCGTCACCATGAGCCTAGCCTGTTCGAACATAGCGGTGGGCTGACGGACATTGCATCCCTGGCACTTCTCGGCTTGGCCGCAGTAGGGGCCCTTATCGTTAGCCTAGAGTGTGAGGGAAAGGAGGAGGTCGTGCGAGGCACACCAGGGAGCGCTTCTCGACTCCACTTCAAGGCATTGACTCCTGTTTCGTGAAGGTTAATTAGGAGAGCCAAAAGGCGGACTCTACTCCTGTGAAGCGCTGATGCATGGTAAGAATTACCGTCAATGGAAGGGAATGGCATACACGAGCAAGCAGTTCGCCCCGGGCGCACCGAACCCCAAAGTGGCTCGTTTCACGACCGGGAAGAGCAGACCCGATTACGACTACCTGTTCAGACTCATCTCAGAGGGGAAGGTCCAGATCAGGCACAACGCCCTTGAGGCAGCGAGGGTCGCTGCCAGCAAGAAGGTGGCTGCAATCGGCGAAGAGAACTTCTTCCTGAAAGTGGTGTCGTACCCTCACATAATACTCAGAGAGAACAAGATGATTGCAACGGCCGGGGCTGACCGACTCCAAGAGGGGATGCGCAAGGCGTTCGGGAAGCCCATCGGGCTCGCCGCGCGGGTCGACATCGGGGATACTGTCCTCGAACTGAGCTTGAAGTCTGAGAACATGGAGAAAGGGAAAATGGCGATGAAGGCAGCCGCGACGAAGCTCCCGATGAAGACCAGGACCGAAGTCACGGAGCTTCAGAAGCCGATCGCTCAATGACCGTTAGGATTGACGAGGCTCGCGTCTACGAGCTCGTCGAACAGAAGAAGCCCGCAGTAATTGTAGTGAATGCCCCCGGCGGCCTGCTGCGGCAGACACGGGAGCTCATGGAGAAGCTTAGGGAAAAATACGGAGTCAAGTGCATTCTTGCAGGCGACAGTTGCTTCGGGATTTGCGACACTGCTGACCGGGATGTAAGGGACTTGCAGGCCGACATGGCGCTTCACATCGGACACAACGCGGCAGTGAATATGGTGGGCGACTTCACTTACCTCATCGATGCCGTAGACGACGTCGCCTTCGACGACGTGGTCGCGAAGGCGGGCCCGCTCCTACGGGGGAGCAGGAGGATAGGGTTGGTCACCTTCAGCCAGCACATGCAACAGCTTCTGCCGGTCAAGGCGAAGCTCGAGGCGATGGGCTTTGAGGTCTTCGTTGGCAGGAACAACAACCTTCTGCTGGGGAGCCAGATGTTCGGCTGTGACTTCTCGACGGTCTTCCCTCTGCGCGACAAAGTGGACGCCTTTTGCTTCCTTGGGGAGAGCGAGTTTCACGCTGTGGGACTGGCGCTGGCCACGGGCAAGCCTACGTACATGCTTGACCCCTACATGAACGAGGTTACAGACATGGCGGCCGCGGCCGAAGAGAGGAAGAAGAGGGCCATTCTGGCCGTGTACAAGGCCATGGACGCCAGGGTCTTCGGAGTAATCACCGGGCTGAAAGAGGGGCAGAAGATGCTGGGCCGGAGCAGGTGGATATCGGATAGACTGGAGGCGCATGGCCGCAAGGTGGTCCAGCTGGCGCTAAGGGACATTACCCCAGAGCGGTTGGCCCCGCAAAGGGACATTGAGGCGTTCGTGCAAACCGCGTGCCCGAGGATTTCCATCGACGGTTTCAATTTCGACCGGCCCGTGCTTTCGATTCCGCAGGCGGACGCTCTTGTCGCACTCCTGGACGGCAGGGAGCTTGGGGAGTTCCTTCAAAGACCTAAATGGATAGAACTGACCGTGGGACGGGCGCGGAGGCGAGAGTAGAGTGGACAAGACTCCCATAGTGCTCCCGGGAGACAAACTGGCCGTTTCTGAGGAGTTCCTTCCCGGCCCGCACGCTTACGACGACTCCGGGCTGATCAGGGCTTTGGTGGTCGGGAGGGTGCACCGAGACACGAAGAACATGGAGATTTCGGTCAAGCCTGCCGCAGAGGCGGGCGTCATCAAGGTGGGGGACGTTGTGGTGGGGCAGGTCGAGGGGGCGCAGGCGGGCTCTGCTAACGTCAAGATCTGCTACTTGAACGGGAAGCCGACCGACAAGGACTTCACGGGTTCACTGTCCCTCCGGAGCGATCGCAGGGGGAGAGGGGGTCCGAGGGGACCGCCGGTCAAACTGGGTGACGTCGTCAGATGCAGGGTGTTTAGCCTCCTGAACGGAATCATCCACCTGTCAGTCAACGAAGACGAGATGGGGGTAATGTACGCCCTCTGCGGGAGCTGTGGGAGGTCACTGCTGAGGGGCGGGAACAAGGCCAAGTGTGACGAATGCGGCAACGTCGAAGAAAGAAAGCTCGCGGCCGACTTCGGCAGGTTTCCAATCCAGCCGTGAGCTTGGGAACGCATCCCCGTCTCTTTCAACTCCCGTCGTCTACGCAAGAAGCGCGAAGCACACCGCGCCGAGGGGGGGATTCATCAATCCGTGCCGCACCATTTATAACGAGGATTCCGACGGCACGTCAAGCAAATTGCAGCTTCAGACCACCAGCGAAGATGAGAAGGGGCTGACGGTCGAGATAGTCGGGGAGGACTACTCCTTGGCTGAGATAGTCCACCATGAGCTTCTCGAGGAGAAGAGCGTTACCTTCGCAGGCGTGTTGCCACCCCACCCTCTAGTCAAGAAGCTGGTCTTGAAGGTGAGGGCCCAGCGCGTAAAGCCCGAAAAGGCATTTGTCAGCAGCGTCCAGAGAGCGGTGGAGACCACCCATGAGCTTTACGAGAGCGTCGAGAAAGAACTCGGCGGTGGGCCAGGCTGAAGTTCTGCCCGAAGTGCGGCACGAGGCTCAAACTGAAGCAGATCAAGGGCCCCCGTGAAGTCATGATTACAAACGTATGCGACAACTGCGGCTACAGCAACAAGGCTGGAAAGGCCGTGACTCAGCCGACGGAAGAGGAGCTGGCGATCGCCGCACCAATCAAAGTCGTGGGGGACGCGGAGAACAAGCTCAACACACTTCCGACGACCAAGATAGAATGCCCGAAGTGCGGCCATGATGAAGCGAGTTGGTGGTTCCTGCAGACCAGGAGCGGAGACGAACCACCGACGCAGTTCTACAGGTGTGTGAAGTGCAACCACACATGGCGCTCCTATTCCTAGGGCGCCTGGCGGATGTAGACCTCCACAGCGTCACCGCCCGCAACTAGAATGGCCGCGCTCGCGGCCGGTAGCGAAGCGACATCATTCTCTTCGAAGGGCCCGTAGCGCTTCAGGTCGACGCCGACCAACTCTTTGGTGCGCCTAACGAACCGGATGGTCATGCTCCTGGCGGATTCGGTCCTATGGGCGAACTCCACATGAGCAGGCTTCCCAGCAGACAGGGCATTGACGAACGCGTCGAATCGCCTCTGGAAGCTCTGTTGGGATAGGCAGACATACCTTTCCTCAGGGAGGAGCTGAAGGAAGGAGCCGCCAGAGGCCGCCTTCCGGGCCCGCAGCTCAAGCAGCTGCCTAGTCATGGATTCGATCATCTCCGTCTGCCTGGTAATGAGCCTGACCGAAACGTCGGAGTTGCCCGAGCCTGCCGAGCGCCAGAGCTTCTGGCTGTACTGTGAGATTCTGGAGTAGAAGTCGCTGGGAAGCTGGTGCAGTCCTTCCGACTGGATCTCCGAGTCGAGGTGCCTCTTGATGAACTCGAGAATCGTCTCCGTCAACTGGCGACCTCCCCGAGCCCCCTCGTTAAAATCGATACCGCGGCGTAAATAGGGATTGTCGCAATCGTCGACCTGAAGGGACCGAACGAGTTCCCTCCAATTGAGAATTTGGGCCAGAACCTCACCTGGACCTTGACGGGCTCTGAACTCAGAACGACGGGGTCCACCTGGGGGTCGAACGAATCGAATGAAGTGACGCGCGTCTTTCGCATCCCGGTATTGCCATGAAGTGTCCCAGCCAGTCTGAACACCCTGTGAATGTCGATGGTCACAGAGGCGTCGACCATCGCCCGCTGAGACGAGACGGCCTCGGAGACCAACTTCTGCAGCGTTCCAGCGTAGCCCACACCTTTGTCTTGCACGTACGTAATAACCTTCTTCATCCAGCCCGAAGTCGTGGACCAGTTTCCACCCCTTCTCACTTCGGCCGCCAGAGTCTGGATGGCAGGCAGAGAGCCTCCTCTGAGGTAGTCCGCTATCTCACCTCTGGCCTGCTGGTCCAGCAGGAAGAATCTGCTGTCGAACACGTGCAGGTGGTAACCCCTGTTCCCGGAGAAGTAGATCCGAATGTCTTCTGGAGAAGTGCCGAAATCATCGGTGAGAAACTTGACGACGCGGAAGGCGTGATCCTTCGAGGCGTCGAGACATGTCTTGCATGTTCCTTTCAGCTCGGCCGTGTTCCCCCTGCACTTTGGGCATTTCTTCGGGTTCGGTAACCTTCCAGAGTGGCCACACCCCTCGCAGTACCAAATGTCGTGCTCTCTCTTGCACCCGGTGGGAATGTCTGTCGCGTCTATGTCGAAGATGAGCTCCGCCCCGTTCCAGCCTTTCTCTTCCATTGGCAACGTCGGCGCCGAATAGCGGGCGTTCGAGCAGTACACCGATGACGGCGCCTGCCTGACGATTTCGGCTACAGCTTCCCCTGGGTTCTTGAACGACAGATGCCTCACCATGCCTCCTCCGAAAGGAATGTAACCGAATTCCCTCGATTCGATGTCCTTTGGGAACTCGATTTGGTCGGCCCGGCCGAAATAGTACTGCCTATAGGCTTGTTTCAGGAAAGCCCTGGTCGAGTCGTTCAATCGGATGCCTTTCCGCATGCGAGGAAGATAAGGAGTCTCCTTGCTGACGTGAGATCGGCTCCCGGGTCACCGCTGGCGTGATGGTCGGGCTACATCCAGAACTTGTTTCCGTCTGGGTCTCTGAAGATCGCGTACTTCCCTCCTCCCCACGGGGCCTCGGTCAGTTCGACGTCGAACTCCACTCCCTTGGACTTGAGCTCGCGGTATGTCTTCTCCTTGTCATCTGTCACGAGGAGGATGCCAGTGTGACCTCCTGGCCTGTCTTCTTCCCACTCTTCGCACTTCCCGCAAAGGTGCAGCACGAATGGGCCTCCAGGGGGCTTGACCTCTACCCAGTGTCCCTGCCCGCTGACTTCGAAGCCCAGCTTATCCCTGTACCACCCGGCGGCTTTGTCCGCGTCCCACACTAAGACAGCCACAGACGCAACCCGCGTGATCATGAGCTGGGATCTGAGCTACGATGATTAAACTCTTGGCGGTTGCCGGCTGCGCGTATCGCTGGGGCTATTCCGAACTCACGCGTGGCGCCAGGAAGAAGTCAATCCGCGCACCAAGGTCGTTCAGCGCGAACTGGAGCAGAATCGGCTTCTTGGTGCTGAAGTTGCACACGACCGTGTCGGATGCGCTGCCTGCCGAACGGATGATGTTCGCCAGGTAGTCGATCGAGTAGGTGGCCTTGCTCTCGGCCCCCACTTTCATTTCGAGCACATCAGCGTCGTTCTTCTGAAGTTCTATTCCGGCCTTCCCGATGTCAGACTTGCCGGAGAAAGACAGCTTCTCGCCGACCGCCTGAATCGTCACTTGGTCGGACACGACTGATACGTCGCTCAGAATCTTCTCGAATATGGATTTCGTGAGCGTCACCTTTGTGTCGAATTCCAGTTTGGGAAGCGGGGCCGGTCCTGCGCTGCTCTCAATCAGATGGATGTCGAACTCGCGCTTGTAGCCGTTCATGAACTTCACGGAAATCGTGTCCTCCTCGGTGGAGGAGATTTCTACGCTGTCTTTTGAGTCGCTTCTCCCGATGAGCTTGACGAGGTCTTCCACCCTCAGGGTAAATTTGTAGGGCTTTTCGCATTCGTATTTCATGAATGATGTGCTAGGCCAGTGAAGGTCGACCAGCGCCACGTGGGAGGGGTCCATCGCCCTGAACGACAACCCCTCGGTTCCAGCTTCGAATGTCGCCTCCTCGACCAAAGTCTTGATGGCCGAAGCGACTGCCTTCCACTCGACGGAACTCGCGGTCTTGAGGAACAGCAAGTACCTTGGCTCGCCTGAATGAGGTTCGAGAGGGTCAGTTAATAAAGTCTGATTGGTTTCGGGCGGATGTTCCAAGAGGCTTCGATGGAACCACTCCAATCAGGGCTCTGTACCATTTCACCAGAGGAACCGGGTCGCAGCTGGAGCCAACGCTTTTAAGGGGTGGAAAAACGGAGCCCGGACGCCCCGGTAGAGAGCATGAAGCTTCCCAAGGAAATGCGCACGTATTGCCCTTCGTGCAACAAGCACACGCAGCACACCGTCTCGCTGTACAAGAGGGGGAAAGAGAGGGCCACGTCCTGGGGGGCGAGGCGGCAGGCGGGGAGAAAGAGGGGATACGGCGGTCAGAAGTTCCCTGAATTGATTAGGACGGCTAAGACCACTAAGAAGGCGACACTGAAGCTCCACTGTAAGGAGTGCAACAAAGAGGTCATGAGGAAAGGTATCAGACTGCGAAAGGCGGAGATTGCGGCTTGAAGAGAGGAAGGGAGCCGATTCCGAGGATGAGGAGCACGTTCCTCCAAGTGAAGTGTCCTGACTGCGGCGAAGAGAGGATTCTGTTCTCCAACTCAGCCAAGGATGTAGGGTGCAGAGGGTGCGGAAGGAAGTTGGCCGAGAGCAGAGGCGGAAAGGCGATAGTCCTGGCCCAGGTAACCAAGAAACTCGGCTGAACAGGCTCAGCCTAATCTGCGCAGCGACTCTCAGAAACGCCTATTAGCAGTTCCACGCTCCGATGGCCCGAATGAGCTCAGAGAGCGGCATGCCCGAGGCAGGGGAGATCGTGATTTGCACAGTAAGGGAAATCACCTCCCATGGCATTTACGTGAACCTTGACCAGTACGAGGGGATGAATGGCTTTCTCCACGTCTCTGAGATTTCAACTGGCTGGGTGAAGAACATCGAGCGGGTGGCCAAGGTGCAGCAGAAGCTGGTGCTGAAGGTGATCAGGGCCAACCGGATGAGAAGGGAAATCGACCTGTCCCTTCGACAGGTGACCAACGAAGAGAGGAGGGCTAAAGTAATTGAATGGAAAAGAGAGGAAAGGGCATTGGCGATAATTGGTGCGGTGAAGAACAAGCTCGGGCTCAGTGAGGAGCAGACGAAGTCGTTGGTGGCAAGGCTCGAAGAGGAATTTGGGACCCTTTACGCGTCGCTGGAAGCTGCTGCCAAGAAGAAGGAGAAGGCGTTTCAGTCTCTTGAACTCCCCTCAGATACCGCGGAAGCTGTCGTGGAGGTTGCTGGAGAGAAGATCATTCCTCCGAGATACGAAGTCGGGGCGCTGGTAGAAATGTCCTCAAAGTCCCCCGACGGTATCGACCACATCAAGAAGACACTCCTGACCGCCGCGAACTCTGCGTCCGCTGAGGTGCACATAACGTACGCCGGCGCGCCCAGATACAGAATCCGCATCACCGCAGATGACTATAAGCAGGCCGAAAAGGCGCTGGACGGTGTAATCGAGAAGGTCAAGGACGGAGTGGGGAAACATGATGGCTTCAGCTTCAAGCGTGAAATATCGAGGAAATACGGTGGTGCCACCTGAAGACTCTCATGCTCAAGTGCAATGTCTGTAGGAAGTATACAATGGGTGACAGGTGCCCCCGCTGCGGAGGGAACACCGCCACAGTGCATCCAGCAAGGTATTCACCCGACGACAGGTACGCCCGGCTCAGAAGCCCCCTTGCCTACGCCAGGTCGGGCTAGGGATAGACTTGGTAAACCACGATGCCGTTGAAGCAGTTGATCTGGGAGTTCCCCGGGCAGGCTGTCGGATTGACTATGCTGGGCGAAAGATAAGCTAACCTGAACGGCCCAGTGCTATTTGTTCCAAAGGTCGGACTGTACGGGTATGCGAAGGACTGGAAAGGCGACACCGGTGTCGACCCGATGCTACCATCTGAGTATGTCGTTGCATGTGTCAGAGTCACTGAGGTAGCGCTCGTGGTTTCGGACGGTATGATGTATCCGTCAAACTTGAATGGGAGCAGTAAGCCGAAGAGTGTGTCCTCGGCCCCGTAGGGCGTCAGGTTGAAGTCGTCCGTCGTGGTGCACCCGGGCTCCGCCGTGCTAACGCACTCCAGGTATTTTGACTCGTTGAGCCCGCCAATCCTGATGAACCATTGCTTCTTGCTCTCGTCCCCTCCGCCAGCTGTAAACCATCCCGACCCGGACGGCACCTGGAGGATATAGTGCTGGGTGCCCGTGGCGTCGGGTATGATGCTTCCCGTGATGAACTCTAGGACATAGACAGGCCGCTGCTTCCCGTCAGGGCCCGTGGCGATTTGCTTCGCGATTCTTGCGGCCTGGGTAGCATTGGCCATGAACATCTGGCCGATTTGGGCGATCCGAGAGCCGTTGATTGTCGAGTTGTCGGCTGCGCTCGTCCGGTTCCCCATTACCGTTATCCAGTATCCGTAGTCCCACCACGATATGACCACTGCGTTCGTGGGAGTGTCTTGGCGTATCCACTGCAATGTGTCCACCCAGTCTGGGAACGTCGCTCGGGAGAAGCTGGTCGCACCGTTGGCCAGGCTCACGGCCGAGTCCGCTGGGCTGGCCCCGTTGCAGAAGACCTGACCAGCCGACGAGCACGTGATGGGGTTGGGAATCCAGTAGGTTCCCGCCGGTAGTGCTATCAGGGCGATCAAGGCTACCGAGAAGACCACCTTCATCTCGTTCCTGGCGGCGTAGGATGGTTTCTTCTTGATCAGGGAGGGCCCTGTTGGCTTGACGAGGGCGAAGGCGAGCTCGGCGAACCCGATTCCCGCCAGAAGCCCCAGTGCGATGGAAGAGTAGACCAACAGGCGGGAAAAGGACGCCGAGAAGTAGAGGGCTGTCAGCCCGATTACCAATGCGTAGATTGTCGGAATATTCTTCCTTCTGAGCGCGACCAGCGCCCCCGCCACGCCGAGGGCCAGCAACAGGGCGTATGAGGTGAAGTAGTCCTCTCCGGTGGGGACGGCCTGCTCCGCCACAGACTCGACCAGGGCGCTACTGGTCCGGGCGGAGGGGTCAATGGCGGACAGATACCTGAGAGACAGGCTCCCTACGAGCCCCGAGCCGACCGCGACCAGTCCGACGAGGACGAATGCGAAGAGCAGCTTGAACAGGGTGCTTCTGTATTCCGTAGGCCTCGTCCAAGTCTTGGCCCATTGGGCCATAAGGACGAAGATCGTTCCTCCAATCAGGGCGAGGCCTGCGGGATTGGTGACCAGCCCAACGCCAGGCCTTGGGAAGGCGGCACCAGTGATGATGGTCATGGCGCTGAAGGTGATCATGGCGGGGGAGACGCTGGGGAGGTCGAAGTTCAGGAACGGCACCAGGAGGAAGAAGAGGCCGAAGGCGGCACTGAAGTAGTCGCCCCCGCCCCAGGCTGCGCTCGAGTATCCCGCACAGAACCCAGCTGCTGCTGCTCTGAAGATCTTGTTGGTCAGCGTGCGTTCTTTGTCGAAGACAGTGAGCAGAAGGTAGCTGGCAGCGACGAACATCAGAATTGCCAGAGGTTCGGACTTGAACCATCCGAGGTTCCCCCTCTCGATGAGCGGAGGAGAGACGGCAATCATCAAGGCAGCGAAGAGCCCAGCCGCGTCCCCTGCAATGCGTCTGACCAGGAGGTAGAACAGAACGCATGTCAGGGACCCGAAGAACACGGGGAGGATGATTAGCAGGGAGTAGAGAGTTATTGGCACCCCGAACACGTTGTGGACGAGTAGGTAGATCAGGGCCCCTGCTGTCTGCAGCCCCCCTTGCGACGTGGCGGCGACGTCCCTGCCATACGGGAACCACGTGTTGATGTCGTGCCAGTAGAAGTAGCCCTGCTGCGAATGGCAGACGGGGTCAAGTACGGACGCCGTGCACCCAGCGGGATTGTTGAAGAAGGCGTAGTACAGCCCGTGCTGTTGCGCCAGTGTGACGATGTGCTGGGCGGCATAATAGTCGTAGTAGGGGTCGAACTCGTTCAGGTAGTAGCCGTACTTGGCGGAGTAAGCCCTTATGATGACCGCAACCGCGAAGACTATTGAAAGGACCAGCGCGATCATGACGGCCCTTCTTGATACCGCCGGCCTCTTCATCAGAGACCTCAGTCCGCCGAGTAGGTCCAATTGCAAGGCGCAAACCGTCGTGGGGTAAATAACTTCTGCGGAGGCGGACGAAAACCGCCTTTTGAGCTGGAACCTACGTGTGCCGAAGCGACCCGACGTGAGAGGCGTATGCCTTGGGGTCCAAGAGGGCCTTTTTCTCGGATGCCAGATTATCTGGCTTGAGCTCGACCAGCCAGCCCTCGCCATATGGAGACTTGTTGACGAGTTCAGGATGAGATTCGAGCGCCTTGTTGACCCTGACCACCGTTCCGGAGATAGGTGAGTATAGCTCGGAAACCGCCTTGATGGATTCTACTGTCCCCATGGACTTGAACTGCTTCACCCTGTCGTTCACCTTAGGTAAAGTCACGTAGACTATGTCGTTCAGGGTCTTCGCGGCATAGTCGGTAATGCCTACCACGACGACCTGTCCTTCCTCCTTCGCCCACTCGTGCTCCTTCGTATAAGAGAGTCCGTCAGGTATGTGAAAGCCGCCTATGTCCATGCTGAGTGCCTGCTCGACGCGTGGACTCTATTTACGTTGCGGCGCGCTTCCATCCGTATGATACTTCATCGTAAAACGGAGGCTTGACGAGGTGTCCGCCTTCAAGAGAGTCCCTCACTCTGACCTTCACTGTGCCACCGGACTCCGAGTTCTCGAACATGACCCGACAGAGGGCGATTCCTTTCTTCAGGACGGGGGAGAAGGACCCACTGGTAACCACGCCGATTCGGTCAGACCCGGAGCCGAGCACGTCAAAGCCGTGGCGTGGGATTCCCCTGTCTAGCACCGCCCCCTTCTTTACCACGTCTGGTGGCGCCCGTCGGGCCGCGGATATCGCCTCGTGCCCAATGTATCCTTCCTTGTCTGTGGAAATCACCCAAGCCAAGTCGGCCTGGAAGGGGTTCGTCGCTTGGTCGATGTCTGAGCCGTGCAGTGGGAACCCTGCCTCGAGCCTTAGCGAGTCCCTGGCTGCGAGTCCGCAGGGCGAAGAATTCTTCACGAGCGCGTCCCAAACGGCGAGTGCGGCGTCCGGGGCATCCGCAGTCGTATTGTGTATGATTACCTCAAAACCATCCTCCCCGGTATATCCTGTCCTGGAGATTGTCGAAGGCTGTCGAAGAACCTGCGCGGGCCCACATCTGAAACGCTTCAGCTGTTTGAGGTCCAATTGCGTCAGGGGTTGGAGGACAGAGGCGGCGTGCGGCCCTTGCACGGCCACCATAGCCGTCGACGCGGTGATGTCTTCAATCTGCACCCCGCCGGCCGGGGAGTGCTCCATCATGTGAGCCATGTCCACCTGGGCGTTTGCAGCGTTAACGACCACCACGAAATCTGATTCACCCAGTTTTGTGATGATCAGGTCGTCAACTATCCCTCCTTTCTCGTTCAGGAACAGGGTGTAGAACGCCTTCCCCGGGGGTTGGGACTGCACTTGCGTGGGGACCAGACCTTCGAGGAACCTTCCAGCGGAAGGGCCCTTGACAGCGAAGCGCCCCATGTGAGACACGTCGAAGACTCCGCAGCTATTTCTCACCGCCATATGCTCTTCTGATGTCGTCGTATACCAGAGAGGCATTTCATACCCAGCGAACTCGGTGAGCTTCGCGTGGGCTTGGTGGTAGCCGTACAGCTGTGTCGTCTTCATCGGGTGCTCGCGCGGGGGTTGACCGTATTTAAGGGAGGTAACGACACTCGGCACGGTCGAGTCGTGCCCGAGTGCGCTTGGGCAAATCCCCAGGTCCGGAGGGCCCGAGGAACTCTAAGAGAGCGCGGAAAGAGCCGCGCCTTGTCCGCGAGGGATCAGGCGTCCCGGGGCACCCGGCGATTCGAAGCCGAGCCGGCGCAAAATCCACCCATCTAGACGCTATGATTCGCACGCCCTCGGTGAGGCCAATGTGGCACTGGGACGGGCACGTAATCAGTTGTGCCGATGCCCTCGATGCCCCCGAAGCTGACGCCATCCCTTCAGAGCGGTTCGACCGGAAGCCGGAATCTGAGCGCACGGCCTCGGTGCAGGGCGGCACCGGCGTGAAGCCACATCGGAGATTCCACTTCGAACAAACCATCATTGGCATCACAAGTATCGATGGCTTCGAGAGATTGGAATACGCTTTTAGGGATGTGAAGTTCGCCGCGCAGTGTTGACCTATGAGATTGCCTGCTCGTCATGTGGTAGCGCCCTGTACTCCGGCTTCGACCTGAGGTCGCCGAACGACGTGCTGAAGCTGGTCGGCTATAGGTGCAGGAAGTGTGGCGCAAAGCTTTCGACCGACAAATTCCGGGTCGATGTAAGAAGGGCGGACGACTCGTTCTCCTGACCCCCTGAAGACAAGGACGTCTGAGGTGCACCATACGGTTGGGTGAGAATTCGGGACCAGGTGGATACACGCTGGTCATCTGCGAGAAGCCCGACGTCGCCAGAAGAATTTGCGAAGCGCTGTCAGACGGACCCCCGGCAGGATCCCTGATAGAGGGAGTCACGATATACCGCTTCAAGCGCGGACCAGAGGATTTCGTAGTCTGCTCCGCGCAGGGGCACGTCTATGCCGTTTCCGACCCTTTCAAGGAGAGGAGCGTGTACCCCATCTTCGATGCCGAATGGTATCAGTCTAACCTTGTAGAGAAGGACAACCCGAACGCGGCGAGGAGAGTCGAAGCGATCCGGAAGCTTGCTGAAGGCGCCAATCGCTTCGTCAATGCCTGCGACTTTGATGCCGAAGGAGAGACCATCGGATTCAACCTGCTGAGATACGCGTGTCGAGGAAGGGAAGGGGAGGCTCTGAGGGCGAAATTCTCGACGCTGACGGCGGGTGAGCTGGTCGAGTCGTTCCAGTCAGCGAAGCCCCGCGCAGGACAGGGGCTCGCGAAAGCGGGAAGGGCGAGACACCTTGTGGATTTCTTGTGGGGCGTCAACCTGTCGCGGGCCCTTTCGTCGGCAGCGTCGGCAGGGGGGTACAGAGTCGTGAGCATTGGTCGGGTCCAGGGCCCCACACTGAAGTTTGTGGCCGAGAGGGAATGCGAGATTCAGGAGTTTGTGCCAATACCTTTCTGGAAGGCACGTGCCGTTTTCGAAGACGGCCAGTCGAGGTTCACCGCCTTCTACGCGAAAGAAAGAATCGAGAGCAAAGCGGTCGCGGAGAGCGTCAGGAGGGATTGTGAAGGTGGGGAAGGAATCGTCAGTGGGATACGGAAGACGATTGCATGGGTGCCACCGAACCCCCCTTTCAACATTGGGGACCTTCAGAGAGAGGCTTACAGGGCGTTCGGCTTTCCTCCGAGCAGGACGCTCCACATTGCGGAAAGGCTGTACCTCGGATCGCTCATTTCGTACCCGAGGACAAGCAGCCAGAAGCTTCCTAAATCGATAGACTTCCGACAGATCCTGCGTGGTCTCCAAGGGATGGCCGACTATTCGAGGGAGGCGGGAGAACTCCTGCAAGGGCAACTCAGACCGGTCGAAGGGGCCAAGGTGGATCTCGCACACCCAGCTATCCATCCGACAGGAGAACGCCCCAGAAGACGTTTGGACTCGCCTGAGGCCAAGTTGTATGACATGGTAGTCAGGAGGTTCATGTCCGCCTTTGCGCCCGCCGCCAAGAGGGAGAGAGTCGCCGTGACCATAGCCGTGGGGGAGCACGAGTTCCGCCTCGAGGGCACCAGAACTGTTTACCATGGTTGGTTCGCCTTCTACGGCAGGTACTGGAGTTGGAAAGACGTGGACGTTCCTCCGGTAAAGGAAGGAGACAGGCTCAGGGTAGCCGATTTCCGAATCGAAGAGAAGTTCGACTCGAAGCCTCCAAGGTACAATCAGAGCAGCCTGCTGGAGAAGATGGAGCAGGAAGGGATAGGCACAAAAGCCACCAGGGCCGAGATAATCTCCACGTTGCTGGCGAGAGGCTACATCTCCGGCGAGAGCCTCGCCGTGACAACGTTTGGTCAGTCGGTCGTCGAGGTCATGGAGGCGAGCGCACCGTCTATAGTGACAACCCGGCTCACGAGAGGAATCGAGGGGCGGCTCGAGGCGGTGGAAGGAGGGTTAGAGGACGGCCGGGAGCTGGTGAGGGACACCGTGAGATCAATCACGGAACAGTTGATAGTCCTCAGAACGAATGAGGAGGAAATTGGGGCGCAGCTGGGGTCGGCGTCGAGAGCGACGCTTTTTGCTTCCAACATCCTGGGCCGTTGCCCCGTCTGCAAGACGGGGAACCTAAGGATTGTCAGGTCAGCAAAGACTGGCAAGAGGTTCGTCGGGTGCACCAACTACCCGGCTGCGTGCAGGGCTTCCGCCCCCCTGCCCCAGCGAGGCACGGTCAAAGCTTCTCCTAGCCCTTGCCGGCGGTGTCTATGGCCAGTAGTCTACGTCGGGAGGGGGAGGCATTCCTGGAGGCTTTGCGTAAATCCCAGCTGTCCGTCGAAGGCGAAATAAGAAGATGAAATGCCTACTGTGTAGCCGCGAAGCGGCCGCAGAACTCTGTAGTTACCACTCACGGGCCAGAGAACGAGTGGAATCTGCCTACAGCCAGTGGGTGAAGGCGTACGGCGCCGTGGATTGGAAGACTTATTTGGATAGGGTTATTACGAATGCTGAAACTGGCCAATGGGCGAAAGAGGTAGCAAAGTTGCTGGCAGGTCATCTTGAATGATAAGAACAGTCCTTGATTCCGCTTACAGGAGGACTTTGGGGGCGCTCTGGAACCTCCTAAAGCGATCGGCCACCTCGGCCACCAACAAGTGGGGAGCGATTCAGGTTGTGTACGTTCTGGTCGTGGTTGCCCTCATGGCCGGATTCGTCAACGCCGTGGTTCTGCCAGTCCCGAACCAAACCGTAGCAGTGTACCCTCAGAGTGGCTACCAGACCTTCCCCGAGACATTCATCGACGCGATGGTGATTCTTCTCGGCGGAGCGGGGATTTACCTGACTTACATGAGCGGGAGGCAGACGACGAGGTCGAGGATGGTCAATCTCTACCTCGCGGTGGCGCTGATGCTGATAACCATGTCTATCTTGACCGGGCTCTACCTAGTCAACGTCAAGGGATAGAGACCGACAGGCCCTTCGCGGCCCAAGCTGACCCACGCTGGCACCTAAGGGTCAGTATCCTGCCTCGAGCGCTGGCCGAGACCGTCAAGTCGGACAGTTCAGAAATCGCCCGTTGGCGCCCGAAACGTGCCATCTTCTCCCTCTGGTACATTGTTAGGAACACGGCTTTCTTCTCGATGCGGGCGATGTATGAGAGCAGGGCCACGGCGAAAGCGAGGCTCAGGTTCCTTGGGCTACGCCCACCATTGGAAAGCAGGTGGTAGAGGCTGTTCAGACTGTCAACAATCAGCGCCCTCGCCTGGCCAGAGGCCAAGAGTTCCGCGATGTCAGCCTCAAGGGCAGAGCCGGGATTGGGAACGAAGATTCTGGTTGCACGGGCCTCATCTTCAGAGACGGGTGCGAATATGTACTCCGAGTCGGATGAATAGAGCGCGTCGATGTCGAGCACCGCGAGCTGAGCCTCGCTTCGCGTTAGCCTTGAGACGAGGGTTCTGGCGAGGGCGAGGTTGGTCTGCCTGCTGTCCACCAGGAAGGTCGTTGTGTGTCCGTACAGAGGGTCGATGAAGGAGTCCCCCTGCGACACCCTGTCGCTCACGCTGGGATGGTGTCGGCTGGCTCGTGTTAAACGTGTCCCACGACAGGGCGTCTGTGTCTTGTGGGCGCTGAACAGCCAGTGGAGACCATGCTGAACAATGCGTCTCTTCAGCAAGTTGTAAATACCGTGGATGACTGGCGCCGCCACCAAAACTTCGGAGGCCCGACAAGACGAACGACACGGTGAGCGTTGACAAGCTGGGAGACTTTCCCACTGCGAACTCGAGGATTGTTGCAGTCGGCGCGATTGCCGTGGGCATAGGGGTGGCAGGGGCGTTCATCGCAGCGGCCCTTCTGTACCTGATTGGGTTCTTCACCAACATCCTCTATTACGGGAGAGTCTCGTTCGTGCTCGTTTCACCCGCCGGCAACCAGCTCGGGTACCTCGCCGTCGCCGTCCCCGTTGCAGGCGGCCTAGTCGTCGGCGCCATGGCCAAGTACGGCTCCGACCGAATTCGCGGGCATGGCATTCCCGAAGCGCTGGAAGCAATACTGATCAACAAGAGCCGAATCGAGCCTAAAGTCACGATTCTGAAGCCGCTTTCGACCGCGATTTCGATAGGCTCCGGAGGGCCTTTCGGGGCCGAAGGTCCAATCATCATGACTGGGGGGTCATTCGGCTCCGTGCTGGGGCAGATGTTCCGACTCTCTTCTTCCGAGAGAAAGACCCTCTTGGTGGCGGGCGCGGCGGCCGGGATGGCGGCCACATTCAATGCCCCCGTAGCCGCGGTCCTACTCGCGGTCGAGCTCCTGCTCTTCGAATGGAAGCCGAGGAGCCTAATCCCAGTCGGCATAGCCAGCGTGACGGCGACGGTGGTCAGATGGTCAATCCTTGGCAACGTATCCCTCTTCCCTGTGCCGCAGACTCCTTTACCAGACGTGACGATGATGCTGTCGGCAGTCGTGGTCGGCTTGATTGCCGGGTTGGCATCTACCCTCCTCACCTACGCAGTATACGCCTCCGAAGATGCATTCAAGAGACTCCCAATACACTGGATGTGGTGGCCGGCGATAGGAGGGCTAGTCGTGGGAATTGGGGGCCTCATCGCCCCAAGAGCCCTTGGAGTCGGCTACGACACCATTGACATGCTCCTTGTAGGGCAGCTGGCCGTGGGCACCGTGGCAGTCCTTCTGGTCGTGAAGGCAGTCATCTGGTCGCTATCCCTTGGGTCTGGAACCTCCGGCGGGGTCCTGGCCCCTCTGTTGATGATGGGTGGAGCCCTTGGGTCGCTAGAATCGCTCTTCTTGCCCGCGGGAACGTCCTCCCTCCTAGCGGTGGTGAGCATGGGGGCGATGCTCGGAGGCGCGATGAGGTCACCATTCACAGGGGTGGTCTTCACACTCGAACTGACCAGGGACCTAAACGCCATGCCGCTGCTGCTCGTGGGAGCGATTGTAGCTGACTTCGTCACAGTCTTCACGATGAAGCGATCGATTCTGACAGAGAAGGTGGCCAGGAAGGGAGTGCACGTGTCCCAAGAGTACCAGGTCGACGTCCTCGAGCAGATTCGGGTGTCCCAGGTGATGCGGAGGGACTTCGAAGCGATTGACAAGGATGCCCCGGTCAGCGCGCTAGCGGCGAGAGCATCCTCGGGGAAGGTTGCCATCGGCTACCCTGTCGTGGATTCGAACGGGCGGATGGTCGGGTACCTGCTACACGACGACGTGTCCAAGGCCGCACGAGGAGAAAGCTCCCTTGGAATGACAGTAGGTGAGTTTGCGGGTCCCCTTCGCGCGGTCGCGCACCCAGACGAGCCTACAAGGGCAGCTGCCGACAGGCTAGCAGAGACTGACACTGGGAGCCTCCCCGTTGTCGATTCTGATGGCAGGCCAGTTGGCCTGTTCACTAGAGACGATACGTTTCAAGCTCGTGTGATTTGGTTCAGGGAGGAGAACACGCGCGAAAGGCACCTCTCGGTCGCCTCCTGGCTTTCGGGATTGGCCCGCGGCGACAAGGAGGGATAGTGGGGATTGCTCCTGCAGAACTGGTGGTTCACGACACTGATAGGAACGGAGCGTCCGATCCAGCCTCCTCTGAAAAGAGACGTGAAATGCGACGTCCTCGTTGTCGGGGGTGGAGCCGCCGGGCTTGCCGCGGCGGCTAGGCTGGCGGGGACGGGCAAGAAAGTCGTCCTGCTTGACAAGAACATCTGTGGAGGAAGCTCGACGGGCAAGAGCGCGGGATTCCTTACCCCGGACAGCGAGCTGGAGCTTTCCCAGCTGATTAGGCGCTTCGGGATTCGCGGGGCAAAGGACCTGTGGGAGGTTCCGGTCAGAGGAGTCGAATTGATGATATCACTCGCGAAGGCGAGCGGAATAGACTGCGACCTGCAGAGGCAGGACAGCCTTTACCTTGGCAAGGGCAGGGGAGGAATCAAAGCAGTCAAGGAGGAGGACGCCTCGCGGAGAAGTCTGGGCTTCGAGTCCAAGCTCTACCTCGACGAAGAAGTCGGCTCGGTGATTGGCTCCAAGGGATACTCTGCTGCCATCAGATACCAAGACACCTACGGAATCGACGCGCTAAGGTACGCCCAGGGCGTCAAGGGTGGGCTGATCGATGGCGGCGTGGATGTCTACGAGTCGTCCGCCGTGATCTCTTTCTCTGGACACGTGGCAAGGACCCACATGGGGTCAGTCACCGCCGATGAGGTGATCTTCTGTGCCGACAAGCTTGGGCCAGAGCTTAGCCCGTATTGGTGGAACGTATACCATGAGCAGACATTCTTGTCCATCACGGAGCCATTGAGCTTGGCCGAACAGGAATCGATGTTCCCACAGGGGCCATTCCAGTGCTGGGACTCGGACTTGATCTATTCCTATTACCGGCTGACTGGCAGCAAGCGTCTTCTTCTGGGTGGCGGTAGCCTGTTGACCACCTACGCTCGGAATGATGACACGAATTCCAGGGTAATCGACCATGTGATAAGGGGATTCAGACTGATGTTTCCGGACCTGCATACCGTCCGATTCGCACAGTACTGGATGGGAAGGATTGACATGACAAGAGACCTGCTCCCGACCGTGCTGAAGGACCCAAGCACCCCTTGGGTCCACAGAGTCCTTGGGTGCGTCGGCCTTCCTTGGGCGACATTTTGCGGAGACTTCGTGGCACGTCAAATCCTCGCCAAGAAGGAAACAGGAGACGAGAAGTACTATCGCTATTTCGACGTCGACAGAAGATTTCTCATCCCAATTTGGGCGGAGAGAATCATCGGCAAGCGACTTGCCTTTCCGGTCAACAACGCCTGGGCGAAGTACCGACAGAAGGAAGTGCTCGCGGGAGGCGATGGCAGTGGTTAAGCTCATTAGCCGGTAGAGCAGCGCAAACCTGCAGGAGCGCGTCGTCGATGGCCCGGATATGCGTTATGACCTCCCAGGCGAGGGCTTACTATTCTTTGGTTTCCAGGCTGAGGGAAGCCGGTCTCCCTTTCACCAGCCTCGTTACCGGCACTCGTTGTTCAGAAAGCGACCTGGTCCTGACTACCCGCGCCGAAGTCGGCACCATCGGCCCGGGCGCCTTGCCGGCCGAACAGTTGGACGACGACCCCTTCATATTCAAGGGACAGGTTCTGTCACGGATGGTCGGCGGGCGCGAGACACTACTGATCGGGGTGGACCCCGGAAGGAGAATCGGGATGGCGGCATTTTACGGAGACGTGAACCTGGAGTTCAGCACATTTGGTTCCGCGGAGGTCCTCTGCTCGAGGGTTGCGGCATATGCCAACAAGGTGCCGGCGAAGGGGTGGTTGGTGAGGATAGGGAACGGCAACTCGGCACTCGCAATGGGGTTGGCGCTCTCCGTGGTCAACCGAGTGCCGAACGCGGCAGTCGAAATCGTGGACGAGGCAGGGACGTCCGTGAAGGGGTTGAGGATGAAAGGAGTCCAGGGGGACCAGCGAGCTGCAGCACGAATAGCTCTTAGAAAGGGAATCGCATTCAACCAGCCCCCCAGAAATCGCGTGTGAGGTGCCCGAGTCCTTCTGGCGTGAAGTCCCCGCTGACCAAGTCCTTCTTCATCCATGATGGCATCAGCTCCCTGACAGCTTCCGATTCGAACCTACGGTCCATCAGGAAGACCAGCCCTCGTTTTCCCGGGTTTCTTATGTGCCGGCCGGCGGCTTGGAAGGCCTTGCGCAGAGCTGGGAGTCGGGAGAGCATGAGGAATGAGTCAGGTTCGCCGGAGCGCTTTAGGCAGGCGTACTCGGCGTACAGTATTGGGGACGGCGGAGGTAGAGAGAGCCCCACCACTATGACTGCTCCCATCAAGTCTTCTCTGAAGTCTTCCCCCTCCGAAAACCTCCCTCCCTGCACCGCGAATAGGACTGATCCCCTGTGCAGTCGCAGAGAGTCGAAGAGCTCGGCCGCATCCTGGCTGGAAAACCCCCTGCTCTCCGCAAGCAGGAGCCTCCCCTCGATTCTCCTGGAGACCATGCTGCTGATCGGTTCGAGGACCGAGTATGAAGGAGCGAACACGCCAACTCCGGTCTCAGTCTGTCTGATGATGGACGCAATCTTTTCAGCGATCTTCGAGTACATCTGGGGGGTTCGCTCCTTGTACTTCGTGGTTACCCCCGTCTCTATTACGGTCATGACCGACACTGAGGGCTCCGAGGGGACGTGGTAGACAGTAGCACCTGCGGCGCCCAGTCCCAAAGACCGGGCAAACACGGCCGAAGGGTTCATGGTCGCTGAGATTAGGACCGCACTCTTGAAGCGCCCCAGATGCTCCGCCAGGTCGTGTACTGGATCGGGGTCGATCAGGGCCAGGGACTGCTCCCATCTCACCAGGACCCCCCTGGTGGAGGTGGTCAGCCTGACCAGGAACTCGCCGACCTTGAGCAACAATGACGGCAGCCTGTGCTCGTAGGCCACTGCACCCCACGCAGCCTCCGAACAGGCGGTGAGCTCATACGAGAGATTCTGCAGCCAAGCAGAGCCGTAAGTCTCCCTGAACTCCTCGAGCACCCTGTCCCTGTCGAGGAGCCAACCCCGGGTCCCGTCCAGGGCCCTCTTTAGGGCGCCACTTAGCTCCCCCAAAGCCAGAGCGACCTTGTCCATGAAAAGCCCCTGAGCCTCTCTTGTGGCCCCCTCCAGCTCTTTTGTAGTGAGGGTGGCGGAGTTGACACCTCTCAGGAAGTCGCGGAGATTGTGAGCCTCGTCGACCACCAGGATGGCTTTCGCCCTCTCGATTGAATTGCGGTCGAAGAGGACGGGGGAGGAGGCTGGGTCGAAGACGTAGTGGTAGGGAACGACCGCGAGCTTGGCCTGGGAGACAGCGAGCCGCTCGACCTCGTAAGGGCATACGTGAATCGATTGGGACTTCTTCAACAGGTCTTGGTGGCTGGGAACCTCTGCCAATGCATCTCGCACCGCCTGGTCGAACTCGGCGCCCAGCAGTCCTACGTTGAGGAAGTACGAACAAAGGTTGTTGTGGACGTTGAACCAACAATACCAGCCAAACGACCGCTGTGGAGGGGGCCTCGGGCTCCCCTGTTTGAGCAGACAGTAGTCGAATTTAGACAGCATCGGCGCGGCGGCGACATGGTGCTTGCTCTGGAGCCTGGAGAGCTCCTCGATCACCCTCAGAATCTGCCTCTTTGTCCTGCAGGCATAGACGATTCTGCACCCTGTCTGTTCAGCGACGGAGACAGCCCCGGCGAGGATTGCGGCCGTCTTGCCGAAGCCGCTCATCGCCTCGGCCATGAGAATCCCTCCAGAGAGGCAAGTTTGGCGAACTTGCAACGCTAGCTCCTTCTGCCCGGGGCGGAAAGAGTCGTAGGCGAATACTTCCTCTATTTCCACACGCAAGTAGGCGCGGACAGTATTTTAGCTCCGCGACTAGACGGAAATCCTCGTCGTGTAGTTCTCATCCCCGAACAATCTCGCGGTCGCCCTTTCGACTGCACTCCTATGTTCCTGGGTCGTGTAGACCCGAATCACATCCATGAAACCGGCTATGGAACTGACGAGAGGGAGGTCGCTGATCGGAATCGCCGTGACTCTCGTTTTCTCCCCTTCCCTCCGGAACACCCGGATTTGGGTAAGCGCTTCCCTGGAGGAAGTATACGGGACGGAGGGGGTCGTCGGCACATCTAGGAATACGTGCATCCTGTTGACCTTGGCGCCTTCGGCGAGGTCGGAGATGACTTGGTTCCTGAGCGTTCCCTTGTCGAAGAGTTGCTCCACGACCCTGTCCTTTCTCTGCACGAGCCGCTCGAAGACGCATTTGACCAACCTCCGATTCAAGAAGTCCACCGCGAGTCTCCTGGCTTCCTTCAGCTCGGCAGTCGACTGATCGAGGTGGGCGAGCTGGTGAAGCACGACCTCGTCAGTAAGGTCTAGGTACCGGTCTAGGTCGGTAAGGTCGGTAAGACCCAGGGCACCGTCTGCGAGTTGCATCGAATGCACGAGCATGAGTTCGGCCGCGCGGACGGTCCTATGGAAGTAAACGGCCTTGAACATCTGGTAGCGGGCCAGGAGCAGGGCCTCGAAAGCGTGAAGTGCCGCGCCGTCGAGGACGAGGCGGTCTTCTACTGTCTGGAGAGAATCCACTATCCTCTGGATGTCCACAGCGCCGTACTCCACCCCCGTGAAGTACGAATCCCTGAGGAGATAGTCCATGATGTCGGCGCTCAGCCCCCCGGCGATGATTTCGTTCATGAACCTGGGTTTGCCGCCCTGCCTGCCGACGGCGAAAGCGGACATCTGCCTGGGGGAGAAGCCGTGCTTCTGCAGGATGTCCCCGACGGATGTCTCACGGACAATCCTTTCGGATATGTCTTCGTGAGTCGTTCCCGACTTCTCGCTGAGCACCTCCTCGTACATGTGGGAGAAGGGTCCGTGGCCGACGTCGTGAAGCAGGGCCGCGAGCCTGACCTCCTGAGCTTGGTCTTTGCTGAGCCCGGAGGTCGTCGCCAAGGACTCGGCAACCTCCCCAGCAAGGTGCATGGTTCCAATCACGTGTTCGAAGCGAGTATGGACCGCCCCCGGAAACACGAGATACGAGCCTGCGAGCTGGTGGACCCTTCGGAGCCTCTGAAGAAAGGGGGAGTCAATCAACTCACGTTCGACCTCGGTCACTTTGACGTAGCCGTGAACAGGATCTCTGATTTCGGCCACAGGTTTCAACATCAAGAGGGTCTTGCCCCTGAAGCTCCTGGGACTGGCCGCCCCCTCGCGGCCAGGATTTCGGAGACTGCCGATGTGATGAGCTGGCTCGTGCCCTGGATTCCTTGGTCAGCGTTGACCGTGGTCCACCCGAATTCCTTGCTCAGTCGGAGGTAGGCGTGACGGACCCGCTCCTGAAACGGGACGTTCCGCTCGTAGTTGTCTTTGCGGGTTCCTCTACGGGTGACTAGCCCTGACGGCGGAGCGTCTAGGACGAGAACCAGGTCGGGTTTGGGGAGTCCTTCCTCAAGGCCTATCAGCCACGGCAGGCTCAGCCCCCTCGCAGTCCCATACGCGAAGTTTGATGGGGAGTACCTGTTGACGACCACCACTTCAGAGCTGGCCAGCATTCTCTCGATTTCCGCCTTCCTCTCCCATCTGTTGATGGCGTACAGCATGTGTCCGACTTCGGCTGAGTAAGTCCGATCGCCGTGAAGGTAGCTCTTGATTTCACCGCCGATCACAGTGCTGTAATCTGGAAATGAAATAAGACCCGACGCTACTTTTCTGGACCTGAGCCATGCCGCCAAGAGCGAGCTTTGGGTTCTCTTCCCCACCGCGTCGATTCCCTCGATTGCCACTAGGAGAGCCTTCGGCCTTTCCACGGGCCTCACGCGCACTTGTTGGTCTAAATCCGTTTCTCAGGCCGCCAGTGCGAGCACGAAGAGAATCGCGGTGCAGAAGCCCGCGAACTTCGAGTACCTCTTGGCGAAACTGGAACTCGCCTGGACGACTGAGGCGAATTCCTCCAAGGCGGACGCCCCGAACAGCCTTGCCTCGCCCGTCAGCTTTCCCGACCCATAGCGGCAGGGCGAAAGTCTGGACTCCGCCAGCCTGGCGAGCTTCACAGCCAGTCCCTTTATCGACTCGACCGGGGTGTCCTCGCCCAGGGCCTTGTAGCCCCTGGCGACGGTGAGGCCCTTGGCTGCAAGGTCGTGGCTGTCAGAGGTGCAGAACTCGATGAGGTTGTACCCCGCCGATTCCAGGGCCTGCGACACCTCTTCGTGGACGACGGGGACGGCGTTGTTCGCGTCCGCAAGAATCAGGACCGACTTCACGCCCTCCGCTTCAAACATGACGAGCCCCACCCCGTTCTCCGTGATGTCTGCCCCCGCCGAGAAGTCTGTTTCGCTCGAATGGGCATAGGCTATTCTCATGGATTTGGCCTGCGCCCCACCTACGAGGCCGAATAACTTGTTCCAGCCTGGGTCGGAGGTGTCGGGGTTCTCCCGCCCGTGGCTGATTGAGTTGTGGGCGTCGACTACGGATGCATCAAATCCTACCTTCGAAGCAGCAAGCGAGAGTTCGTCCTCCACGCGAGGTTCGAGGTCGTCCGAACCGAGAGGTGCAAAGGAGATCGTCAACAGCAGGTCTCTCCCGAATGCCGTCGAGGTGACGACCGCCTTCCCTACGCTTGAGCTGACCGGCCCGCCGATGGTTCCCGGTTGGATTGGCTCCACCGCCTTTGCAAGATCCCTGATCGCCGAGGCGTACGCCACCGCTTCGTTGTTGCTCGCCAAGTTCCTCTCGTGGCCACCCGGCCTGTGGAGCACCATGACCGGCCCCAGCCCCTTGAACTCCCTGGTCACCAGCCCGGGGAGGTTGTAGCTGCCGACGGGGAAGAACGGACCCGGGTGCACTCCCGGCATCACGATGAATATGTCGCCGTCTTGTTTCTGGAACCTCATCACCTTGGTAGTGACTGTGGTGGGTTCAGCGTGGTCCTGAATTATTGTTTCGAGGTCCATCGCTCTCCCGCTGGTCCACGTCTTCATGAAAGCTTGGAAGAGGGCTATCACACCGTGGCCGCGGCTAGTCTTCCGCCGTGCCAAGAGGATAGGGAAAGCGACGATGATTGCGAGGGCCGCCAGAGCCGCCAAGCCTGAAACTACCGTGAGGAGACTTTCGGGCGGCATGGACCCTATCGCCAGGAAGGTTCCAACCGGGTGTACCAGCGCCAAGGCCGCAGATAGAGAGGTGCTGCTGGTGAACGCACCCCTGATTACCAGAAACTCCAGCCCGATACAGACGAACGCGGAGAACATTATCACGCTTGCCAGCGGTTGGTCGGAGCCGACGATGGCGGAATAGGCCCACCCGATTCCCGTGAATAGGAGCCAGACGAGCTGGCTGGCGATGAGTACCGCGGTCATCCTCCTGAAGGTGGCAATCGTCGCACCGTCCTTGATAGCCAGGGCGCTAGAAAGCGCTGAAGCGGAGAGCAATAACACGGCAAGAGAGGCCAGGAAGGCGACCGGCCATTGCCCTCCTCGGGCGACAAGACCGAGGAGAAGGCATGCCAGTACCGCTAGTGCGATCAACGCTGCGGTCTGCGGCAGGACGAAAAGATGCCTGTACCTTGCCGCGAGGGCCTCGGTGGCCGACCGCTTTGTGGCTGGAAGTTCAGCGGAGGAGGATGTTGACTGCAATTGACGCAGCTATCAGCACAATCGAGCCAATCAGGACTATTTCAGGCCGTATCTTCACGCCCTGCGTGGATTCGTTGAAGAAGGTGAGGAGGCCTGCGCTCGATGCGGGCATTGGTGCGTTGTTTTTCTTGCTGCTCATTCGAAGGTCTGCACCGGCCCACTGTTCTTAAGCGTAGCGGCTCGGGGTTTTGTCCATTCTACGGGACACC
>DASPOB010000014.1:0-61144 GCA_035626235.1 Nitrososphaerales archaeon
ACTGGCGTCGCATCGTCCGAATATCACGATGAGCAAGTTCGAGAAGGAATGGAAGGCCCAGGAGAAGGAGAGCTTCGGGAAGCAGGTCCGCGAAACCGTCCGCGGCCCCAAGCCGATGCGTCCGCAGATTCAGAAGGCGACCCAGCAGCTCGCTGGTGAGATCAACCGTCTGGACCAGGCGATGAATCGGCTGAAGCAGCGCGAGTCCTCTATCTTCAAGAAGACTGTGGCCGCCGTCCAGGCTCACGACCAGGAGTCGGGCAAGGCGTACTCCAACGAGCTCAACGAGGTCCGCAAGATGGAGAAGATTGTCACGCAGTCCAAGATTGCCCTAGAGCAGATCACCACGAGGCTGCAGACCGTCACCGACATCGGCGACTTCGCTGCTACAATCGCCCCGGCCATCGGGGTGATCAGGAACGTACGCGCGACACTTGGCGAAGCGATGCCTGACGCGCAGGGCGCACTGGGAGAGATCGGAGCGCAGCTCACCTCGATCATGGCTGACGTGGGTCAGATAACTGGCACCTCGTTCTACCAGGCCGAGAACAGTGAGGAAGCGGACAAGATACTCGCGGAGGCGTCGGCCATAGCCGAGAAGAGGATGAGCGAATCGCTCCCCGACGTCCCCAACACGACTGGGCAGTCCATCTTCACAAGCGAATAGAACCTAGCGGGCCCTTCGGCGGAGAGCCGGAAGGCCCTCCCAATTTCTGAGGGTGGGCTTCCCTGTCCCCTACGCAGGCGAAGACGTGTTCCAGAGGAGTTCGAGGAACTGCTTGAAGTGGCTGGCGACGGCCGGGCTGTCTACCCATCCGCATGCCGAATAGTCAGGAAGGGATATCAGCGCTGTCTTGTTGTCGACGAGCAGGTCAACTGCCACAAGCGTCCCCGTTCTGATTTCCGCCCCTGGAGGGAGTACCCCTGCCGCCCCCTCGTCCCCCACCGCCTTCAACTCGACCCCTCTGGCAATCGCACGTTCCAGCGACTCTAGTAGCCCAGCGTCCTCCAGGCCCATCGTGGGCGCGACCAGGACAATCCTCTCCGTCGCTCCTTCGACCAACTCGTAGATTTTCGCGAGGACCTTCTCCCTTCCCCTCGCCGTGTAGACGAGCTCCGCCTCCTCGGTGGGCTGGGGATTGTACATGCGCTCGAGCTCTTCAAACGTGTTCCCCACCCGGGATGCGACCATCACCCTCACCGATGCGGGCTTCCTCGCCCTGTACGTCGCCGGCTTCTTTGTCACGACTTCGGCCCAGTCATCCCTCGCCAGGGCCCTGAGCGCACCGTAGGCGCTTGGGTAGGGGATCGAGGCGTCGGATGCCACGGCGCGCGGGCTTGCCGGCCCCAGCCTGACAAGAGAAACAAAGCACTTGGCCTCGTAACTCGTCAACCCCAGGTTCTTCAGCTGTTCAATCAGCGCGCGGGTGTCCAATCGTTCATCGGGAGGAAAGGCTCTTATATAGGTTTTAGTAGCGAATCCTACTAATGGCGATGAAAGACTACGACGTCGTCATAGCCGGAGGCGGCATGGCCGGCCTGATCACGGCGGCTTCAATCGGCCACCACACGAAGGGAGGAGCTAGGGTTCTGATAATCGACAGGAACGCGGAAAGCGAACCCGGAAGGAAGACGCACAACGGATGGACCTGCGGCGATGCGACTAGCAAGAGGAGCCTCGACTACCTGGCCGAGCATGTGGGCGTCCGGTACGGTCCCCCCGAGCTCGAACACGCCGTCAAGGGCGTCTACGTCTACTCACCCGACAGGAAGACGAAGGTTCTCTTCGAAGGAGAGGGCTTCATTCTCAACAGGAAGGTGGCTCCAAGGCGACAGGTTGAGGACGCCAAGAGGGTGGGAGTGGAGTTCATGTTCAACGCGACGGCCGAAACTCTACTCTCGGACGGGGCAAGGGTCACGGGCATCGCGGGCAGAATGTCGGACCGTTCCCCGTTCCGCGTCTCCGCAAAGATGGTCATCGACGCGTCCGGCGCCTCTTCGGTGCTCAGGCGCTCTCTTCCCATCCAGTCGAAGATTGAAAAAGAGATCGACGCGGACGACGTCGTCGTCACAGGGCGGTACATCCTCGAGTTCGACCCTGCCAAGGAGGCGAGAGAATTTTTTGACCCCGACTTCTGCATCATCCACCTCGACCAGTTCATCGCACCGGCCGGCTACGGCTGGGTGTTCCCAAAGGGGAGAGCGAAGACCAACATCGGGCTCGGCGTGTCGAAGTCCGGCTTGGAGAGGCGGAACAGGAGGTTCAAGCTCAACGACAGCCTGCAGAGCCTCATCGACAAGTACGTAGCTGACAACCCGGTCATCAGGAACCCGAGGCAGCCACAGGCGGACGGCGACTCGGGGAACACGAAAGGGAACTGGCAGGTCCCGGTCAGGCGTCACAACGACTGCATGGTGGCCAACGGCTTCGCGGTCGTGGGAGACGCCGCCTGGATGCCCAGGCCCATCGACGCGGGGGGAATAAGCCCCTCGATCTACGGCGGGAGTATCCTAGGCAAGGTGGCCGCCGAGGCCATCGAGGCGGGGGACACCAGCGAAGGCAGCCTCTGGAAGTACAACGTCGGGTACATGAAGACCCACGGTTACCCGATGGCCAGCTTCGAGGTCCTGAGGCGCTACCTGCAGACGGTCACCAACGACCAGATCAACTACGGCATGAAACACTTCCTCTCCGAGGAAGACGTCAACGCAATCACGGAGCGAAAGCACCCGTCATTCAACAGGGCCAGGTTCATGAACCCCGTGATGTGGTTCAGGGTCTTGGGCCAGCTCCCCCTTGCGAGGGGGCTCAGGTACACCGTCAAGAAGAGCGCAGCCCTCGTCGATATCAACCTAGGCTACCCGGAATCGCCAGACGGGTTCGATGGGTGGCGGAAAGCCCTATCCAAGGAGCTCGCCGAGACGGTCGAGAAGTTCCAGCCCCTCGACGCAGCGAACTAGAAATAGCCGCGCGGGCGGTCCGTCCGCCATGGCCAAGGCTTCTCTCGATTCTCAGATCATGGAATTCATGAAGGAGTCGAACCCCTCAGGGGCATACCTAGTAGGGTTCAACGAATACGCTGGCAAGCTGTTCATAGCATCCGAGGAGAACATCAGGGCTTCCCTTCGAAAGGTTCGCGCATTGAAATCGAAAGCGGAGACGGAGCTCCAGAAGAAGCTGCTCGACTCGTTCGAGGTCGGTCTCCTCTTCGACGAACCTCAGCCGGTCATGGACGACATCGTCTCTGCGATCTTCGCCCACCTCGCAAAGGAGGGAGTAAACGACGAGCACATGCTGTCCCTGCTCGACTACGCGATGAGGGACGTCGCAGCGTGCAAAGAGCGCTATTCGAAGAAGACCATCCCCGTCGCCGTAAAGGCCCTCACCCTCTACAGGCTGGAAGGGGTCCTCGAGATCCTCGACGCCGTCAAGGGGGAGAGCAGGAGCCCAAAGGTGAAGGCGGCCTGCGACGCTCTGAAGGTGAAAGTTTCGGATTACGTCAAGCTCTTCGAACTCGAAGGCTGGGGGAGAGGCGAGTTCCCGAATGCCGAGAGGATATTCAGAAAGCGCGGCTTCGACCTTGGAAGGCAGAAGTTCTATCCGAAGGCCCTGAGGGCCGGGCTGGACTACCGGGAGTCGCCTGCCGAACTGGAGAGGAACGCCATTTCGTGGATCGACGAGGAACTCCCTCGATTCGTACTGGTCACTGAGAGGCTGGCTGAGCGGTTTGGGTGCAACCCGGTTCCGGACGATGTGGAGGCAAAGATCAACGCAAGGACGAAACTGGAGCCGAAGAAGCTAGTGAAGGTGGCATTGGAGATTCGCAAGGTCATCCAGGCGTTCACCAACGAGGACGTCTGCGCCATCAACCCCAGGTACAACACCAAGCTGATCGAAACGCCGTCCTATCTGACGGGGACGACGCCTTCGGGGGCCGCGCAGTTCTTCGACACTTACACCAAGAAGCCGTTCCAGTACTTCTTCGCGACAACAGATCCGAAGAAGGACCCTGACAAGTCGGTGGCGGCAATGATCAACCTACTGGTCCACGAGGAGTACGGCCACTGCGTACACCACTCCAACAGTGCCGTCGGCTTCATGGGCAAGATCCCGCCACTCCAGATGGTCCCGATCGGGGCGCTGGGCGGGCCCATCACGGAGGGGCTGTCCCTGAACAGGGAGATCGAGTTCTTCGAGGCGTCGAAGGCCCTGGAGACGAAGAAGAGGCTGAGCAAGGCCGAGAAGGACTACGTTCGGGTCTTGGACAAGTACGGAGGGCTCAAGCAAATCAACCTCGAAATCGAGTTCATGACAAGGAAGTGGAGGCTGATCAGGTTCCTCCGCGTCATCGGGGACGTCTGGGTCAATACGGGGAAGAAGGACCTCCTGGAGTTCGTCGATTGGGCCCACGAGCACACGGGAGTCCCCAGGAGCAGCATGTACTTCCAACTCTTCCCGGCGCACGAGGGGATCTTCCCCGGGTACGCGACCTCATACGCAGTGGAGGCCCAGGACATACGCAGGATCGAGCAGGAGATAGGAGACCCCAGAAAGAAAGTCAAGTTCTCCACCTACCTTTGCAGCGTCGGGTTCCCTCCAAGGAGCATTTACAACCGGATGCTCGAGGAATATGCCGCGAAGCTGAAGCAATGAACTGGATTCTCGGCGGATACCCTCTTGCTGGCGACTAGGGACGGTTCTCCATCGCCCTGAAGAAGAAGTCTGTCACGAAGCGCCTGTACGCCTCTCTGTCCGAAGTCTTGGAAAAGTGGATGTGCTGGAAGATGACTCTGTTCAACATCCCGAGCAGGCAGTCGGCCGCAGCGACAGCGTCTGTCTTTCGGAACTCCCTGGCCTCGATACCCCTCTCGATCATGCCTACCGCTATCCTCCTGATTCTCTCCAGGTCCCTCTCGGCCATCTCAGCGCTCCGTCTGTCAAGGCTGGCCGAGTCGCGAAGGTAGAGGCCGGGGTGAAACGAGTGCTCGGGGAAGGAAGAAAGGTACTTGGCGACGAATGAGCCTATCTCCGCCCGCGGGCTGTCCGTCCCCGAGAAGCGGGCAAGGTCTCCGATGAAGTCCTCCATCGATATCTGCTTGCGCGCAACTGCGTCGAAGAGCTTCTTCTTGCTCCCGAAGTAGTAGTAGATGACTGGGGCAGTGGTCTTGGTGACGCGGCATATGTCTCGGATTGAAACGTTGGCGTAGCCCTTCTCCGAGAAGAGGTCCGAGGCTGCCTGCAGAATTCTCGCCGCCGTCACCTTACTCCTCTCGGCTTTCACGATGCCGCGCAGCCTCATTCGCGGTATTAAGCTTTGGAAGAAAACAGCAGGTTGCCCGCGGGCGAGACCGCGGGCCTACGCGCCTAGTCGAACTCTCCGGCGCCTTCGCCGCCCATGCCGCCCCCTCCTGGAGGAGTCGGCGGTGCCTTCGTCTTCCCGGCGGCGATAACGTCGTCGATGCGGAGTATCATCGAGGCTGCTTCGGTGGCAGACCTGATGATCTGCATCTTCACGGCAAGCGGCTCCAGCACCTGCCTCTGGTACATGTCCTTGACCTTCCCGTCAGCCGCCTCAATGCCGAACCACTTCCCGTTCTCCGCGTGCTTCGCCCTGAACTCGACTTGGGCGTCGATGGGGTCCAAGCCTGCGTTCTCCGCTAGAGCTATTGGAATGGACTCCAGTGCTTCTGCGAACTTCTGGGCAGCCAGCTGCTCGCGGCCCGACAGCTTCTCGGCCCACTTCAGGACCTGGTAGGCGGCCTCGGCTTCGGCCGCTCCGCCCCCGGCGACTATGGCCGGCCTCTCGATCACGTCCTTCGTCACCATCAGGGCGTCGTGAAGAGAGCGCTCTCCTTCGTCGACTATTCTCTGCGTTCCGCCCCTGATGAGGACGGTGACGGCCTTTGGATTCTTGCACCCTTCCACGAAGACCCATCTGTCCTCCTCAATCTTCCTCTCTTCGACAAGGGCAGCGTAGCCCAGGTCGTCGGCGGAAAGGTCTTCGAAGTTGTTGACGACCCTCGCGCCGGTGGCCCTCGAGAGCTTCGTCATGTCGCTCTCCTTTGCCCTCCTCACCGCGAGGATTCCGGCCTTCGCAAGATAGTGCTGGGCGATGTCGTCCATCCCCTTCTGGCAGATGACTACCGTTGCCCCGACGTCGGCCATCTTGTCGACCATCCCCTTGAGGAGTTTAGTCTCCTCGTCGAGGAACTTCTTCATCATCGACGGGTCGTTGATGTTTAGCTTTGCGTCGAACTCTGTCTTCTCGATTTCGAACGGGGCGCTGATGAGGGCTATCTTCGCCTTCTCGATGCGCTTCGGCATCCCCGAGTGCACGACCTCCTTGTCTAGGACGATCCCCTCGATGAGCTTGGTGTCCTTTAACGAGCCGCCGGGCTTCTTCTCCACCTTGACGTTGTCAATGTCTACCCTGTGGCCCTTCTCGTCTTTCTCGGCGACCGCGAGGGTGGCTTCGACCACGAGCTCGGCCAGTTCGGCGGCCTCCCTTGAGACAAGCTTGGTCTGCATGCTCGTCTTCGCGACCTTCACGAGCGACTCTCTGTCGTCTGGGGAAACCTTCTCGGCGGCGGCCTCGAGGGCTTCAGCTGCCTTGCGGGCGGCCTTCGAGTAGCCGTCCACGATCACTGTCGGGTGGACGTCCTTGTCCAGGAGCTCCTCTGCCTTCTCGAGCAGCGCCCCGGCCAAGACTACGGCCGAGGTGGTCCCGTCTCCCACCTCGTTATCGGTGGTCTTGGAGACCTCGACCAGCATCTTCGCGGCCGGGTGCTGAACGTCGATTTCTTTCAGCATGGTCGCGCCGTCGTTCGTAATCGTAACATCGCCCAGCGAGTCGACGAGCATCTTGTCCATCCCTCTGGGACCCAGCGAGGATCTCACGATCTCGGCGATGAGCTTCGCCGCCGTGATGTTGTTCCTCTGGGCTTCTCTGCCCCTGTTCTGGCTTGACCCCTCCTTCAGAATCAAGACGGGCTGCCCCGATGACGTCATGGCTGGAATAGCCTGTGCGGACATAGGTTGACGCTGGCGGGTTGTATACCGATGGGCTATAAGTCTTCCATCGCACGAACGGGGGGATTGCCCTAGGCTCTTATCCCGTCGATTCTCTCGGCAAGGTCGAAGTCCCGGGTGGTCAGTCCCCCTTCCGAATGTGTCTGAATCGAGAGCGTGACCTCGGTGTATCTGACGTGGATGTCAGGATGGTGTTCATGCTTCTCCGCCACCCTGGCGACTCTGTTCAGGAACTTGATCCCGTCCATGAAGGTCTCAAAGCTGAATGACTTCGTTATGAATTGGCCTTCCCTCTTCCACCCTTTGAGTCTCGCAAGTCGCAAGCTCACTTCGCCGTCATTGAGAAGTTTGGCCACCGTTCCCACAGGTTCCACGCATGCTAATTAGTTTACCCGAGCAAGGTCAGGATTCGGCCTGCGGCTCTCCGTCTGATAGCTTCAAAAGTCGCGATTCCGCAAGACTTTCGACATGAGATGAGGAGCTCGGTCGTCGCGGTAACTCTGGCAATCTTGGTCGCAGGCAGTCTAGGCGCTGGCTATCTGGCTGGAGTGGGGAACCGACAGACCATTACATCGACCGCCTATTCTCTCTCCACATCCACTTCGACTTCCATTCAGACAGTTGCCGTGACGTCCACAAGGACTCACGGGACCACGGTGATATCGGTCACTTCTTCGCCATATCCGTTCCTGCTGGAATCAGCAAGGTCTATTCACAGCCTTGATTACAACGCTTCAAACGGAGGGTACCTCGTCTTCAACTTGACAGTACGGAACATGGCGGATGTCCCAGTCTACATATGGGACTCCTGTTCGACTTCTCTCGGCCTGTCGGTCATCCCCTCGAGTGGCGCGGCGCTGGTTCGAAACCCCTATGGTTCGTCGGGATGCGCCCTCATGGCAACGAAAGCAATTCAGCCGGGCGCCATGGAGTACCTGAGTACTCCTTTGAACCATCCTTCAATCATCATGCTCGTTCGGACGGGCACGTTCGTTGCAAACCTTACGCTCTCTTGGGGTTGGAACTCGTCGTCAATCACGCACTCGACGACCTTCTTCGTGCCCTTCACTGTCGGAGGGTCTCCCATACCTGTTGCGAACGTCGAGACGGCGAACATCACCATCGGGGGGACACCGGGCGTAATCGCAGTAAATCCGGACTCCGGTAGGATCTACGTCGAAGACGATTACTCTAGGAATCTCACTGTAGTGGATGCCTCGACGCACTCGCTGGTCGCAACGGTCACGTTGCCGGCGATGAGCGACAGAGGAATCGCCATAGACTACCACGCCAACATGGTCTATGTCTTAGTCGAGGGGGGGATTGCAGAGGTGAACGGTTCGACGAACAAAGTCGCGGGCGAGTTACAGGTCGACCTGGTGCCTGGGGCCTTGGCCTACGATCCGGCCGCCCGTGTCATCTACGGTGCGACAGCCCGGCAAATAGCTGCCAATAACTACAGTGGCAGCCTGCTAGGTTTTGATGTCAGGACGGGTTCGCTCGTAGCAAACATTTCCCTAGGATTCTGGGCGTGGGACCTTGCAATCGATCCACTCACGCACATGGTCTACGCGGTGGGTTGCACCAATAGCTTCCTCTGCTTCTCAGAGGCATCTTTCGTGAACGGAACGAGCAGGTCAGTAGTCAATACCCTCAATCTGGGTGCAGATGCAATTCCGACCGTGGCGGTGAACCCCAAGACAAACGTTGTCTATCTTTCGGGTGTGGCCCAACTCATGGCTCTCAATGGAACCAATGGGAAGACGATTTACGAGGTGAATCCTCAGACATGCGTTTTCAGCGACATGTCCATCATTCAATCGTCAGACCAGGTGCTCGCAACTTCATTCGATTACAACTATGTTCTAGTTTACGATGGAGCATCTGGGGTCTTGGTGAACATGTACTCCCTGACGAAGGTGCCTTCCTTCGGTTACTTCGGGGTTCAGGACCTCGCATTCAATCCGAACACTGGTGAAGTATACGTCACAATTTCTACGCAGCTCTTGGCCTTTCACAGCGTCGCCGCGACCGGGAATGTGAACAGCACTCTGGTCTATCCCGGCCAATATTGCCCCCCGCCTTAACCAAGGAACTCCGTTGGCAGACTCGTCACTCCGAGCCAGCGGGACCAAAGCTGCATGAGGAAAGTCGAGTCTCTTAGAGCTTAAGTAACCCCGAGACGCACTCGGGCATCGCTTGGAAGTCAAGCCGACGAAGGGATTCAAGGTCAAAGTCAACGCCCGTCGGGAAGCCGTCTTCGGGGAGGAATCAGTCGCGGTGAACAAGGTCTCCCTGCCCGACGACGGAAGCCGCGTTGGCGTCCTTACTGGAACTACCCTGGCCGGCTTCTGCGAAGTCGAGATGCCCGGCCTCGACGGAAAGATGCACTGGTATCCGATGGAGGACCTGGCAGGGGAGCACGGGGAGGCGATTGTAGAGGACGAATTCCCCATAGACCAGGACGAGGACGGAGCCGGAGACGAGCCCGAAGAGTAGGTGGTCGCTCCGTGGCCGCAGCCGACGGTGGGGAGATTCTGTTTGTCGTTGACGTAACTGCCTTCACGGAGGAGGGATTCGTGGGCACGACAAGCTACGGAGGGAAGAAGGTTTCCATAGACTTCGACCCGAAGGGGGACGGTGTCTTCCTGACAGCGGAGATGGCCGAGAGAATCGGGGTCAAGAAGGGTGACCCGCTTTCAATCATCATCGAAGACGATGCCCATGTGCTTGCGAAGTCTGTGTCCTCTGGCGTAGGAAGGAAAATCCGCATATCAGACGAGAAGACGTACTACACCGTGGGCAGAGAAGGCGGAGCGGTGCTCCGAGTACGGAGATCCTAGCCGAATACCGAGTCGCCGTCTGATTCGGGCAGCTCGTACCAACGGGCTTTCTCGCCTATCCTGGCCCTCATCTTCCACGACAGGCTCTTGGGCTGCGATTCCATCATCCTCAGAAGCTCGTGAATCCGAGGAAGTATTCGGTCCCGTTCCTTCTGTTCAAGAAGCTGGGCCCTTGCCGATGTCGCCTCGAGGCTCTTGCGGAATGTGGTGTACATCCCCCAATCCCTGGAACAGAGTTCTGAGATCTCGTCACCCCTGATCCCAACGGGTCCACTAGTGACCGGAAAGTCCCTGAAAACGGCCAGCAGGTCTAGGTACTCCTTGTCGGTCTTTTCGACCACCTGCAGCTTCGTCATCACCAGCTGGGTCACCGGGAGTGTGTAGGTGCCCGCAAGGATGCTCTCCTTGAAGTTGAACTTGTGGCACATTACGAATTCGTCGAGGAAGATATCAACCCTACGCCTGTTGCCGAGGTCGTAATAGATCAGGCGCTGCCCCATGTTGAGCTTGTTGAAGACATCGCGGGGCTTGTAACCCAGTGTTTCCATGGTTTTCATGATCTCTTTAGTGTCCTCTCGTCTTCCCATCAGGTCTATGTCTTTGTTCTCCCGATAGTAACGGGAGTCCGCGGCGCTGGGGCAGAGGCTCTTGAACGCGAGACCCCCCAACAACCTGAGCCTAACTCCCTTGGACTCCGCACTGTCGATGATTTGCATGGCGGCCTCCAGCCCGTTAGCCGGCAGCACCACTACGCTCTCCATCCGACCGACAAGGTTTCGCGTTCAAATTTAAACTGTGTTAGCGGTTCGGCGAGATTTGACAGGTTCGTGGTAAAGGTTTCTGCGCTCATCGGTCGGGCACGGTGGCCTGACGTTTTCGCTCTTCTGCCCGCAGAAGGGTCCACCGAGGCCGCAACCAGGTCTCCTCTCGCCCATGCGCACTCCGAACAACGAACATCCTTCCGTCATCTGCCAGGGTCTCGACCGCAGGGGCCGAAGCCCGGAGCCGGGAATACTCGCGGTCAGTCAGCTGCAGTCTAGCCGGCTTGCGGCCGATGCTGGCGCGCCAATCGGCAGTCGTCCCGTCGAGAGAGAAGAACAGTGATGCCGGGCCCGCCTCAAGATAGACCTTGGCGTACCTTAGCTTCCTAGGGAGGGCGTGCTCCAGCCTGAACTTCATGATTGGTCGGCGCGCTCGCTTCCTATTAACGCATTCTGGCCATTGGCGTCTCTACGAATGACTGGGGCTATTAACCGGCTTCATCTAACAACGAGGGGCAGATGTCCGCCAGGATAGCCGAGGAACTTTCCAAGCAGACGCGCGAATTGGTCTCCAGGTTCGAGCAACGCGCCAACGGGTTCAGAGGAAGAAACGACCTCTCGGAATTTGTGGTCCCCGTTGGCGTGGCGGAAGCCGAGCGGTCGGCGCGCGAGCTGTTCGGTGAGGGAGAGCACACGGCAGTTGGCATCGACGGCTCAATGGACTTCGACGAAAGGCTTCAGATGATGCTGTTCTACTCGAACGCTACAGCATACAGCTGCCCTTTCACGGTGGGCTCCCACGTGCAATTCGACTTGGCGGCCGCTCGTCGTGAGGAGAAGCTCGCGGCGTCAGCCGCTATTCCCCTCTGGGCCGAGGACCTCGGCAGCATATTCAGCCGCGAACCCGAGCTGGACATAGAGCTCGAGCACTCGATGGACAGGATACCGAACTCGTTCATGACTCTTGGAGAGCTGTACCTGGCGCTGAAAGCAGCCGAGACGGCTGACGTGATCTTCCTGGACCGCCCGTTGTCTGGCACTTTCTCGACCCTGTCGAGGGACGCGAGGAACCTCCTCAGGAGGGGAGAAAGCAGGCTCGCAGAGTGGGACAGGAACCACCGGGTCACGGCGCTCGACCTAGAGTTGGCGGTGAACCTCGGCTCGCCCGCATTGATCGTGCCAACGAGGCAGCGCTTCCTGCCGCTCGCGATGGTGAAGCTCCTACTGCAGGGGCCCATGACCTTCGCCGAACTCGCAGCGTCGCTGGCCGCGACCGAGGGCGAAATCAAGCGTTCAGCTAGGGTCATCGGGAGGCTCGATTCCAGGCACGGGAACACTCTACTGGCCGATTTCTCCGCCTCTGGGATTAAGCTGAACGAGGATGCGGCGGGATACTGGAAGCGGGTCTCGACGCTATCGCTCGACTACTCGCGGGAGGTTTTCGAGGGCGAGAAGCACCCGCTGGCGGTCGGAGGCGACCAGTATCTCACGATCCTCGACGTCAACGCGGTAGCGCTCTTCCTGCTCCTCCTACTCTGCGAGCGGGCGCAGAAGGCACACTTGCTTCTCATCGGGATTGCCAAGGACACGACCGCGACCGACATCACGAGGGCCGTTCTTCCTTTTGCATCCTCGAGCGGGTTCGTACACCTGAAGTCGCCCCCTCCAAGGCTCAAGAACGACAAGGCTTTCCTCGCGATTCTGAGCTCGGAGAACCCATCCATAACAACCCCATGGCGGACGGTCAGTTACGACTCGTCCTACTCCACCATGGTCGAGTTCGACGGGAAGTTCGTAGGGGCCCGCAAGGTCGTTTCCAGAGAGAAGTTATTCGCCCGTTCGTTCTTCCAGCTGAGGACCCTGAAGAGCGACCCGTCCGTCCGTTCGCAGGTTTTCCTCTTCGATAGGTTGTATGACGAGGCCCACGACTCCCGGGCGCTGCGCACTTTCGAGGTCCGGGAACGCTTCGGCGAGACAACCATCGAGGCATACTTCGAAGGAGACAGTAGGAGCGACCTTTCGAACCTGATTCTCCACATTCTTTCCATGAACGACAACCCTGAGGTCTTCGAGGCCTACGGTCACAATCAGCTCCTCTATCTCGCAGACAAGGCGGTGAAGTCCGAGGTCAGGATGCTGAGGAGTTCTCTTCGGGGGGTCGCGGACCTCAGAGTGGGCGGCGTCTCTCGGCGTCGCAAGATTTTCGGCCTCGTTACTACTTATAGGCAGCAGAGGGCCGAGGCGGAGCACGCGAGGATTGGACGGTAAGTCAGGAAGATGAGCGCGGGGCATTGGGCTTTCGACACCATGGGGGGCGAGTTCGACGCTCGCCTGAAGAGGAACACGATAACCTCCCGGACCTCAAGAAGCGACGGGAGAGAGCTCACGGTCTCAAACCCACTGGCAATCGTCGAGGCAAGGTTCAGCTACAGAGTCCTTGACAGGCTGTACTTCCCGAACTTCATTGCCATCGAGCGGACGGTCGACGCCGCACCGAGGTACGTGGTGTACGAGGTCGTCGGAGTAAGCCCGACCCACTATCAGCTCTCGGGCCTGGACGCTTCAATGCCAACCCTTCTGCGGAAGGAGTACCTGGACACGATCAAGGAGAGCTGGGGGAAGTCGCAGGAGACTTGGATCGACCTCCTAGCGATTCCTACTTCATACGTCGCGAAGGTCGACGGCCAGGGGCTAGAGTTCGAACGGGCTCCCCACGTCCCCCTCCCCGGGGCGCAGGCCTTCCTTCTGTCGAAGGAGGCTGTCGAGAAACTTGTCTGCGTGGCGGGGGGAGAGCGGATAGGGACCATGGCCGGGTTCAACCTGCCCTTCACGGTCAGCATGGACAACCTCATCCGGTACCACTGCGGATTCTTCGCCTTCACTGGGTCTGGGAAGTCGAACCTCACCAGCGCCTTGGTGAGGCAGGCCCTCGTCCACGACCCTTCCCTGGCCCTGGTAGTCTTCGACATCGCGGGCGAGTACGCGGTAAATCTCCTCGATTTGCTGGGGGACAATTCCAAGGTCATGTCCACAGAGACCTTCGACAGTGAAGACGAGTTCGTCAACTCGCAGGCGGTCCCAGAGAGCTTGGAGGAATCCGTGGGCAGAGAGGCAATCGAGAGGGCGCTCAGGAAGGTCTACTCGAGGGGGGTCGAGCGGATTTCGCTGCAGGAGGCGGGCGGGATCGACCTGCTTTGGATACAGCAGCTCCTTCAGGCGACCGTTGACAACGCCAGGGCCGGGGCCACTCCCGCAAAGCTCGGCATTACAAAGCTCTCGGCCTCCTTCTATGAGAAGAGGGGGCTCAGGCAGGGCACTCGCCTCACTGAGCTGGACGAGGAGGCACGAAAGGAGCTTTCCCTTCTGCTGAAGGAGATAAACGACAAGGTCAACGAGAGGTCGGGGCTGAGGGCAGACCTCGACCTGATAATCGAGATGCTCGAGACTGGCGACTTCGGCTCCACGTTCGTTCCCCAGCTCACTCCTGAAAGACTGGCCGAACACCTGGCCAGGGGGACAGCGTCGAGACTGAATGTGCTGTACATGCCGGACCCTATCCAAGCCAGGGCCACTGCAGAGCGGCTGATCAAGCGCCTTCTCTTCCTCAAGAAGAAGGTGGGCAACAGGAAGAGGGTGCTGGTCGTCCTCGACGAGGCGCAAGAATACATCCCCGACGAGCATACAGACAAGGAGTACACCACGCAGTCGAACCGCGCGGTCGAGCAGCTCCTGAGGCAGGGGAGGAAGTATCGCCTCCACTGCTGGATGGCTACCCAAAGAGTGGCCAGGCTCAACGTGAACGCCCTCCAGCAGCTCCACAGCTACTTCGTGAGCACCCTCCCAAGGATGTACGATAGGATGGTCATCGCCGACGCCTTCGCACTCCCCTACGAGGTCCTAGAGCGGTCGGCAGACCTCGGCACCGGGGAGTGGCTCTTCGTCTCGTTCAAAGCTACGAAGCAGAGGAACGTCCCAGTGTTCCTCAGGGCGGAGAACAACGAGGACTCCGTCGCTGCCAGCCTGGAGTAGGCTGGGTTCAGAGTATCACTGCAAGAACCACCGCGGCGACAATCAGAGCCCCTCCTGAGTAGTCCAACCTCGACGGGGATTCCTTCCCCAGGGCCTTCGAAAGGATCTGGGTTAGGAGGGGAGAGAGGCTGGTCAGTATTACCGTCACCGCCACCCCCACCAATGAAATCGAATAGACGTACAGGAGGGAACCAACCGCGAGGTCGCTGACCGCAACCAAGGCCAGGAAGCAGTACTCCCTTCTCGTGAAGCCCCTCGGCCAGGCCTTTACCCTGCCAGTCACGAGGGCAGCCGCGAAAAGGGCGACGGACGCAGCGATGACTCGCCCGAATGCGACGCCGACGGCGCTACCTCCGGCGTTCGTTGCCACGCGTATCAGGTCTTGGCCCACGGTCCAGACCAATGCCCCCGCGACCGCGAGCGCGACCCCCCTCGCTCTCGGTTTGGTCCCGCCCCCTCGGGAAACAAGGAAGACCCCAACTATCACCATGAGCGCGGCTAAGAAGTTGGCTGTCGGGACGTTCTCTCCGACAGTGGTCGCGGTCAGCTGCACGAACAGCACATAGGTGTACGCGACGGGAGTGGCTATGGACGCGCCCATCTCCCCGATCGAAAGCAGGAAGAGGCTGTCCCCTACCGCCAGTGTGATGACCCCGCTCAGGATTGAGTATTCGAGCCCCGCGCCGAACCCGAGGAGGATTGCCGGGGCGGCAAGGACAACTGCCGACATCGATGTCCTCATCAGATTTAGCTGGAGGAAATCGAATTTTTTCAGGAAGCCCCTATAGTAGACGGGGCTGAAGGCCCAGATCAAGGAGGCCAGAAGTGCGTAGGCCGGGTCGGGCAACTCTCGGGGTCGATTCCGTGTGGCTAATTAGCCCGACGGGCGCCCTCATCTGACCTCAACGAGGCCACTTCGAGGCGCAAGTCCTCTGGTACCGGCCTGCACCCGCAGTTTTCCTCGTGTCGCCTATGCCACTCGACGCGCTGTTTCCTCGTGGGATTCGCTGGCATCCGGTGCAACCGGTGCCATCGGCTGTTCATACTGTGGTTCCCTCTCCTACCCGGGGGCCCCAAGCATCTGGTGCTGGGTTCGCATGCAGGCATTCATCACGAAATCCACTCCATTGGTTGCCAGTATCTTCTTCGCCTCCTCATTCTCGAGGCCAAGCTGCGCCCAGAAGACGAAGGGTCTGCCCGTCTTCCCCTTCATCTCGGCCACCTGCGCAGCCACGCTTGGCAGTTCCTCCGACGGCCTGAACACCTCAACTACATCCACCGTCTTGGCGAGGTCGCTGGGGAGGTCAGCGAGGCTGGGGTAGGCCTTTTCACCGTGGATGCTGTCAGTCGTAGGGTTGACCGGGATTACGACATAACCATGCTGCTTCATGTAGAGTGGGACGGTGAATGCCTCCTTGTCAGGGGACTTCGATGCCCCCACTACAGCGACCACCCTGTACTTTCGTAGGACATCGGCGGGCCGAACCGTCCACTTTGGCATACCCTTCGGGACGCCTTTGGAACTAATATGACTTTGCCCGCCTGCACACATTCGCGGAACGGGTCCTTCATTCAGCAACGTTTCTATAAACCCCATCGGCGGGGGGAGGAAAGTCGAGTTGACATTGGCAACCCTCATGCTTAGCAGCATTTCGCCTGGGACCGCCAACCTGCTCTCATATCTGATGTTGGTGGTCGTCGCGGTCTTCCTGCTTTCCGGGCCCGCCATCTACTATATCTTCAGCAGGAAGGGGAAGAAGGCAGAGCCCGCCGAGCCTGCCGGCCATTCATAGAGATTTCTTCAGTCCCCTTTTCCATTTTCGCCCGTGGCCAGTTTCTTGCTCCCACGCGCAAGATTGCGTTCTGAACATGCGAACAAACGCCTTAATTCATCAAGGACGAGCCTCCTACAGGATGGCCGAGGCCAAGGAAAGGGAGAAGGTCGATTATGAGCTGAGGGGGAAGACCCTCAAGGTCTACCTTTACCTCCTCAGGCACGGGAAAGCAGTGGGAGTACGCGAGATTCAGAAGGAATTGGGTTTTTCCAGCCCCAGCGTTGCATTTCATCACCTGGACAAGCTTATCAACTTAGGAATAATCGAAAGGGACGAATACGAGCGCTACGTTTTGGTGAAAAAGGTCGACACGGGCATATTGCATTCGTTCGTGAATGTCGCGGGCCTTACCCTGCCGAGACTCGGGTTCTACGCGGCTTTCTTTAGCACGATCACTATCGCCTATCTCGTTACGAACCGCAACCTTCTGGACCTCTACGCGCTCATCGGAACCTTGGGAGGAACCTGTGTCTTTTGGTATGAAGCATGGCGAGTCTGGAGGAGGAAGCCGTTCTGAAGGCTAGAACTATCTACGGGGAGAAAACCACAGAATGAACATGCGCGCGCGGTTCGGGATCGGCCTCTTCGCCGGGCTGCTCCTAGGGTTCCTTGTGGTAGTGGGCTCCACCGCCATATATACTCCCGGCCCGCCCGCCGCCCAGAACGTGCAGGTGCCCCTGTATTCCGCGGCCGCGCAGGAATCGTCCACCATCTCGGCGGTCTCCTCGGTTTCTACCGCTACCTTCGCTGCCACCACCACCGGGTCCGCGCCCAGGGGTGCGGCCAACTCGAGTCTGGCGAACATACAGAGCCCTCACGCGACGCTTGGGATCAGCGGCGGAGTCTCCCAGGCCAACGGCTCGGAGGAAAGAGCCGTACTGGCGTCCCAGGTCGACAACATGCCCAGACAGCCCATCGTCATTTCCCTGGCTGCCTTTGCGCCGGTCGTCGCCGCCGTCCTCTTCGGGACGGTATTCTACCGCGTCTCGAAGACACGCCAGGACGAAGAGGCCCCTCCGGTCCCGTAGCGCCAGCTAGGTACTTTCGCACCATCCTTCGGGTGAATTTCTCCAGTGGCAGACTTAGCGCTTTCTTCGGGAGGACCCATCGGAAGCCCTGAATCTCCACGCCGTCCAGCTTCGGTCTGTCGCCCACCGCTCTGCACACGTAGTCAAAGAAGATGAAGTGTCTGCGCCGATGGAAGTCCCTGCTGAAGATGGCCTGCTGCACCATGAGCAGCCTGATGTCCCGTATCACGAGCCCTACCTCTTCCTTGATCTCCCTCTTGAGCGCGGCCTCCAAGGTCTCGCCCACTTCCACGTGGCCTCCCGCGACTGTCAACCTGTCTCCCCACTTCACCGACTTGACGAGGAGCATCTCTCCTCTTGCGTTCAGAATGAGTGCGCCGACCGTCGGTTCAGGGTACCGTTGCCCCGTGTCAGCGGTCAAGATTCCGCCCCTCGCTGAGTCGAGCTACATGAGGAGTATGTCCGTCCCGCCGGAGTCGTGAGAGTGAGCCCCAGAGGGTGCGAGGTGGGCTTCCGCCGCGCAGCCCGCGTGGCTTCACTTCGGGACCAAAAACTCTCTGCTGTTCGGCTCCTTCCCAGCCCACCGCTGCGCCCACTTCGCCAAGTCGCCCAATATCGCATAGACTTCGTGCCCCTTGATTGTGAGCGAGTACTCGATTCTGGGGTGAACGTCGGCGTATACCTTTCTCTGGATGACCCCGACCTTTTCGAGCTGCGTCAGCCTCTCCGCGAGAGAGGTTGCGCTTATTCCGTTTATCCGCCTCTTCAACTCGTTGAAACGCGCAGGTTCCTTCAGGCCTAGGGCGTGAATCGTAGGGAGCGTCCACGTCCTGGTTATTTCGTTCCAGGCGGCGTGCACTACGGCGCACGAGTTGATCGTCCGCTGGTCAAGCTGAACTGACTTGCTCATCCCTCTCTTACCTAATTGGTAGCAGTTTACTACCACATTAATAAAGATGACTGACCAGTACCTTCCATGAATTCGACTGTCAAGGACGGACCGCACGGCGGGCGACTGGCGCCTTTCTCCGAAAGGGAGGCTGAGTACCTCGCCGAGAACTTTCTGGGGAGAGTAGCAACCGTATCGCCCTCGGGACAGCCGCACGTGGTTCCCGTGGCGTACAGATTTGACGGTGCTGAAATCTCCTTCGGGGGTTGGAGCCTTCGGAGTTCACTCAAGTTCAGAAACCTTGCCCTCAACAGCAAGGTGGCACTCGTCGTGGACGATGTCGTCTCCACCCACCCATGGAGGGCGAGAGGGGTGGAGGTCAGGGGGAGTGCGAGTCCACAAGAAGCCAATGGAAGCACCCTGATGGTGATTACACCGAGGACCGTCAGGAGCTGGGGCTTGGAGGAGTGAGAAGCGTGGCCATTTCAGGGTTCGAGAACTACGTCACGCAGGCCGTGGAGAAGGTTAGCGAAAGCCTCGTCAGCGTCAGCAGCATGCGCCTCGAACGGAGGTTCTTCGGAATCGTACCGCTCGAGGGACAGGGATCGGGAGTCATACTCGACAAGAAGGGTCTCATCCTTACCAACAGTCACGTCATCGACGGTGCCGCCAGGGTTCAGGTCAGTTTCAAGGACGGTAGGACCTTGGTCGGCGAAGTCGTGGGGTCAGACGAGGCGACTGACATAGCCGTGATCAGGGTCGACGCCAGCAACCTGCCGGCCGCCGAGCTAGGCGACTCAGAGTCGCTCAAGGTGGGCCAGTTCGTGCTGGCCATCGGGAACGCCCTCGGGCTACCCGGCGGCCCGACGGTCTCGCTGGGGGTGCTCAGCGCCATGGGGAGGCCGCTCCCCGGCGCGGACCTCATCTTCGAGGGCCTCCTGCAGACCGACGCGGCGGTCAACCCTGGGAACAGCGGCGGCCCCCTCGCGGACCTCGAGGGGAGGGTGATCGGCATCAACTCAGCGATGATCCCCTTCGCGCAGGGCGTCGGGTTCGCGATACCCATCAACACCGTCAAGCGAATTACGAACGAAATCATGGAGAAGGGACGGGTCGCAAGGCCCTGGATCGGCGTATCCGGGCTAGACCTCACCCAACCTCTGGCGAGGAGGTACGGGATTCCTGCCCAGTCCGGGTTCTTCGTTGCCGAAGTGGTCCCCAACGGCCCGGCCCACGCGGCCGGGCTTCAGGCCGGGGACGTCGTCCTGGGAGCCGCAGGACACCAGGTCTCGCACACGAAAGATCTCCTCCTGGCCCTGTCGCAGGTAAAGCCGGGAGGATTCATCGAACTCGAAGTTGATCGGATGGGATCTCGGATACGGCTACGGATCAAGTCAGCAGAAGCGCCAATGGCGCAGCCCTCCTGGGGAAGGTGACGGCGGACCGCGTGTAGGGCTCCCCGAACGAGGGCGAGCCCCGTCTAACTGGCTCGCCCTCGCTCACCTCTGTCGCCGGACAATCGCGCTCGGAACCCCGCCCTCCAGTTCCTTCGTGCTATCCCCTTCGTCGACGCCCGTACTCTTCTGAATTGCTACGTCCGACATCTAATAAATCGGCCTTGCATGGTCGAGGGGCGAGGTCACCTGTTCTCAATTCGCAACTGCGGGCTCATGTTGGAACCCCAACTCGGGATGAGTATGCAGCTGCTGCTGACGACGGCAAGGGAGGTCGAGGGCATGGGCTTCGGCTACCTGCTCAGGTCGGACCACCTTCTCCCGACTGACAACAGGCGCGGGATAGATTCTCCCGAGTGCTGGACCAGCCTGGGCGCGGTCGCGGCATCGACTACCCGTCTGAGTTTCGGCCCGCTGGTGACGCCCGTGGGTTTCAGGAATCCAGCGCTCCTTGCGAAGATGGCTTGCACGCTCCACTCGTTCTCCGGTGGAAGGCTTCAGCTCGGCCTCGGCGCAGGGTGGTACGAGGCTGAGTACACTGCCCATGGCATCGGGTTTCCGCCCTTCTCGGTGCGAAAGTCGCAATTCCGGGAGGCGCTTTCCGTGATCCTCCCGTTGATAAGGAAGGGGAGGGTGGACTTCGATGGCAAACACTACTCCGCGCACACAGACTGTCTCCCCCGTCCTGCCGGCCCGGTTCACGTCGTTGTCGGGGCGAGGACAAGAAGCATCGTGAGGGTCGCGGCCAGGCTGGCCGACGAGTGGAACACGCTGGTGTCGCCCCCCGAGGCCGTTGCCCAGAACGCGTCGCTTCTCGATAGCCTGGCAGCGGGCAGAAGGGTCGAGCTCTCCGAGATGGGCCCGTTCTTGATCGGCAGGGACCAGTCCGAGCTCGAGTCCAACGCGCGGCTTCAGGTCTCGAAGTTGGGCCAAGACCTGACCCCTGACGAGCTCATCAAGCGTCTCAGGACGAGGGGAGCCCCCTGCGGCGCCCCTGAAGAGGTGGCAGACGCCCTTGGGAAGAAGCTAGATGCAGGCGTCCGGAAGTTCTACTTCCAGGCCCTCGTTCCCGAGAACAAGGCCATGACCGAGCTCCTGGCCCACACTCTGAAGGACAGCTTCGGGTAGAGGGGCATCCAACGCGCGCCCTCTCAATAGGAAACCTTCATAACCACTTCCCGAAAGGGAACACGGAAAGCCGAAGTAAGCCATGCCGAAGTTCAAAACGACATCCGAGGCTCTCAAGATAGTCCACAACAGGGACCAGATCAGGAACCTCGGAATAATTGCCCACGTGGACCACGGGAAGACTACGACGTCTGACTCGCTTCTGGCGGCCTGCGGCATGCTATCCCCGTCGGTTGCGGGCCAGGCACTCGCCTTGGACTACATGGAGCTTGAGCAGCAGAGGCAGATGACGATAAAGGCGGCGAACGTTACGCTGTACTACGAGAAGGACGAGAAGCCCTACGTAATCAACCTAATCGACACGCCGGGGCACATCGATTTCACCGGAAAGGTCACCAGGTCCCTGCGGGCAGTCGACGGTGCGATCGTAGTCGTGGACGCGGTGGAGGGGATAATGACCCAGACCGACACTGTCCTCAGGCAGGCCCTGGAGGAGAGGGTGCGACCTGTTATCTACATCAACAAGATTGACCGGCTGATCAAGGAGCTCCGCCTTTCCCCCGAGAAGATGCAGGACTGGCTCTTCAACATCGTGAAGGAGTTCAACCACCTGATCGAGACCTATGCCGAGCCCGATTACAGGCAGAAGTGGAGGGTATCAATCCAGGACGCGCAGGTCGCCTTCGGCTCTTCCAAGGACAGGTGGGGCTTCAACTTCGATATGGCGAGGGCGGCGGGTCTGTCCTTCAAGGACATAATCAATGCTTACTCGACTTCAACCCCGGAGTCACTCGGCCAGAAGCTTCCGCTTCACGAGGCCTTGCTGGGCATGGTGGTCAGGCATCACCCCCCGCCTCACGTCGCCCAGGCCTACAGGATTCCCAAGATATGGTCGCAGGGAGACCTGAACAGCGACGTGGGGAAAGCTCTGCTCGCCTGCGACGAGAACGGGCCCACGGTCATGATGGTCACAAACGTCGTTGTTGACCCGGCAGCCGGCCTCGTTGCTACCGGGAGGCTGTTCTCTGGCAGCGTCTCGAACGGAGACCCGGTCTACCTCCTCAACTCGAAGAGGGAAGGTAAGATTCAGTCGGTACAGATTTTCATGGGGTTCCAAAGGGAGATCGTCGATTCGCTCCCGGCGGGCAACATACCTGCGCTCCTAGGGCTTGACATACGGTCAGGCGAGACCATCTCTAACCTGAAAGGAGTCGCGACCTTCGAATCGATACACTACGTCAGCGAGCCGGTGGTCACGGTCGCCGTCGAAGCGAAGCATCCCAGGGACCTCCCAAAGCTGGTCGAAGTGATGCGAAGGCTGAACATTGAGGACCCGAACCTGGTAGTCACCATCAACCAGGAGTCAGGGGAGACTCTCATGTCGGGGATGGGGGTCCTCCATCTCGAGATTGCCACGACAATGATTCAACAGGCAGGCCTCGAGATAGTGACGTCTCCGCCGATCATCAACTATAGGGAGACCATCCGCTCTCGCGCGGGGCCCGTAATGTCGAGGTCGCCCAACAGGCACAACAAGATCTTCATCGAGGTCGAGCCACTCGAGCCGGACGTAATCGAGCTGATCCGCAACGGCACCATCAGCGAGAACGTAGAGAAGAAGGCAGTCATCAAGACCCTTCGCGACCACGGCTGGGACCCAGACCAGGCGAGGAACTTCCAGGCCGTCGACGAGAGAGGGAACATGATGACGGAGGTGACGAAGGGAGTCCAGTTCCTCCAAGAGTCCATGGACTCCATCAGGGCCGGTTTCGACGACATCATGAAGAACGGGCCCCTTGCGTACGAGTTCACGAGGGGGGTAAAGGTGGCACTCACCAACTTCGTGCCGCATGAGGATCCCGCCCACAGGACCTACGCCCAGCTCATGCCCGCTTCTAGGAGGGCCATCCTGGGTGCTCTGCTGTCCGCCAACCCGACGCTTCTGGAGCCCATCTTGGGGATTGAAGTCAAGGGCCCCTCGGACCTCATAGGTGCCGTCACTGGGGTGATCAGCGCCAAGAGAGGGAAGCTGGTGAAGATTGACCAAAAAGAAGTGATGACGGTTGTCGAGGGCGAGATTCCCGCGTCCGAGACCTTCGATCTGAGCGAGAAAATGCGCGGCGCGACCGCCGGGAAAGCGGTCTGGAACACGCACTTCAAGACTTGGCAGGCCGTCCCCCAGAACATGCTGTGGGGGCTGGTCACCGAAATCAGGAAGCGCAAGGGGCTTCCGCCGGAGCCGCCGAAGGCGGAAGAGTTCATCGACAAGGAATAGGGCCTGCCTAACCTTAAGGCCGCGATGTCGCCGAGCCCCTGGCGGGGGAGAGAGTTTCTTTGGAAATAAGCTACTACGACCTGGACTTGGACGTGGACTTCCGCGGCGCGACCGTCAAAGGAGTGGTGACGGTTCAACTCTCAAAGGGAGAAGCTCCCCTCGTACTGGACGCGGTGGACCTCGAAGTCCACGATGTCCAGGTGGACGGCTCGAAGGCATCATTCGAGCAGGACAGAAAGGCCGGGACGCTGAGGGTGGAAGGCGTCCCACGTGGAAAGTCATCCGTAAGAATAGCCTACTTGAAGAAGGTCTCCGACGAAGTCATCTTCGGGCTGTACAAGTCGAGGTATGGGAAGGAATACGTCTTGGCGACCGACCTCGAACCCGCCGAAGCGAGGACTGTCTTTCCCTGCAAGGACCACCCTGCGTTCAAGGCGGTGTTCAGAGTCGCGGTGTCGACTCAGGAGGGGTTGGCGGTCATCTCGAACGCGCCCTTGGCTTCGAAGGAGGCCTTAGGGGCAAAGGTCAGGTTCGTCTTCGAGCCCACGCCGCGGATGTCAACCTACCTGTTCTTCCTAGGCGTGGGAAAGTTCGAGGAAATAAGGCAGAAGAAGGCCGGGATTGAGGTCATCGTCGCGGCCAGACCTGGCGAGTCCGAGAACGGGAGGTTCGTGCTCGGCCTCGGCGCTTCGGTGCTGGGATACTACCAGGACTATTTCCGGGTCCCGTACCCGCTGAAGAAGTTGCATTTGATCGCGCTCCCGGAGTATCACACCGGCGCCATGGAAAATTGGGGTGCGATCACCTCGCGGGAGGCGTACGCGCTGGTGAGCGACCGCTCGAGCGTCTCCGACAGGCAGGGGGCGGGGCTCGTGATGGCGCACGAGATCGCCCATCAATGGTTCGGCGACCTCGTCACCATGAAATGGTGGGACGACCTCTGGCTGAACGAGAGCTTCGCGACGTTCATGGAGTGCAAGGCCATCGACAGGCTTCACCCTGACTGGGACCCCTGGACGTTCTTCCTAAGGGGGTCGACCTTTCGTTCCCAGGCAACGGACGCTCTCTCGACGACACACCCGATTCAGGTCGAAGTGAAGTCCCCGGCGGAGGCAGGGCAAGTCTTCGATGCCATCAGCTACGGTAAGGGCGCGTCGGTCCTCCGAATGATTGAGGCGTATGTGGGCGAAGACGCCTTCAGGGCAGGGGTGTCATCCTACCTAGGAAAGTTCAGCTTCGCCAACGCGGCGGGAAAGGACCTCTGGAAGTCACTCCAGGAGTCGTCGGGCCTGCCGGTCTCCCGAATCATGGGAGAGTGGATCACCAAGCCAGGCTTCCCCCTAGTGAAGGTCAAGTACTCCGACGAAAAGCTGACCTTCTCCCAGTGTCGCTTCCTCCTTAATGGGCGGGAGACGGACGAAACCTGGCCGATTCCCCTGACCTACGAACTGAACGGAAAGCGCAAGGCCACCCTCTTCGCCGGGTCTGATTTGCGGGTCAGCGCGTCCGATCTGAAGAGCCTGGACGTCAACCTTGGCCACGCCGGCTACTTCAGCGTCCTCTACTCCCCCGAGATGTACGAGACCATAGGGGAGAACTTCGGCCAGGGCAGCCCTTACGAGAAAGGGGGCCTCATGAACGACCTTTACCTGTTCGTCCAGGCGGGGAAGGTTGACCCGCAACTGTACTACCGATTCGTCACACTCTGCTCGCAGGAGAGTCATCCCCTCGTGGTCGAGACGGTCGCTGACCAGCTGTCTCTTCTGCACACGATTGCCGACGGTTCTGAATCGCTGCGCCGGGTCGTCAACAACTTCGCAGTCGCTCAGGTCAGGAGGCTCGGCTTCTCCTCGAAGAGGAGAGAATCGCCACACGACAGGATAGCCAGGGAAGCCGTTGCCTCGCTGGTCGCCAGGCTGGACACAGAGTACACTGCGAAGCTGGCTTCGATGTTCGACTCCTACGAAGATGTCCAGCCGGACATAAAGGACGCAGTGACGACGGCCTACGGCAGGACCCACGGCGAGGAAGCCTTCGCGCCTCTCGTGAGGCTCGTGAAGTCCATGAAAAGCGAGGCCGACCGAAGCAGGGTCTATTCCGCCCTCACATCGTTCAAGGACTCTGCCCTCGTGGAAAAGGCCCTCGAGCTCGGCATCAGTGGCGAAGTGCCCAGGTCAGACTCCGCCTACACCCTGACACGGGCGTCCTCCAATCCCTTGGCGAGGGAAGTCCTATGGAAGTGGATACGCAAGAGACACGAGAAGATGTGGACCCTGTACGCTGGATCTCAGCAACTGATGCTGTATTATGAAGTGGTCATCCCGAGATGTGCGGTGGGGAGGGTCGGCGAAGTCAGGAAGTTCTTGTCAGGGAGGAAAATGCTGAAGGGTGGAATGTTCTCCAGGCGCATCATCGAGTCGGCCGAGGTACGCACCAGGCTCCGAGACAGGCTCATGACATCCTAGGGAAGGGTCAGCGGCTCTCCGCCGGTACTCGCGCCGCGGGTGAAGGCCGCCGCGAAACCGCCTTCGTGGTCTCGAAACGAGCAGGGCTGCGCCCGAGGGGATCCGCCACACAGGGCGTGGCCATCGCCTTATCTAATCGGCCTGGACGGATTCCTGCATTGAACGTCGAATTCTCCAAGCTGCACCGGCTCTTCTATCCTCAGGTTCCCCTCCTTCTCTCAGCATCATATCTTGGAAGGGTCTCCTCCATGCCTGTCGTGGCCTACGCCTCGATCTCCGACTCTCCTCCGTTGGTAGCTGTCGCGTGCAACCCCCACGCTTTCACGTGCAAGCTGTGCGTGAAGGGTCGGGCGTTCTCCCTAAGCCTTCTCGACGCCCGAAGCCTCGATGTCTTTGAGGAACTCGCCGCCGTCAGCGGAGCCAAGGTCGAAGACAAGCTTGCGGAGGTCGGACTGGTACATGCTCCAGGGGCCAGGGTGGACGCTCCAGTGATATCGGGTTCGGCAGCGACCATAGAATGCTCTCTTCATTCGAAGCGTAGGTTCGGCGACCACGTCCTCCTTGTCGGAAAGGTCGAAGCATGCTACGCGTCGGGCGACTTCTCCGACTTCTGGGCATACAAGGAGTACAGGCCCATCCTGTACACCGGCTGGAGAGGGGGGATGACTACCTACCGCAGACGCTGACGGGCAGCGCCTACAACTCTGCCGCCTCTCAACTATGCGATAAGAGCGAACTCACTTTGAAACGAACCGCGGGGCGAACCTGAGGTTTCCCTCGAACGAGGCGGCGTTCAGCACCATGACTGTGAGCCTTTCGACTGACTCCGCCTGCGAAAGCGGTCCGACGTAAAGCGGCTCCATCCGCGGCACGGCTCGGACGAGCATCGCTGTCTCTTCGTAGGCGTCTCTGGTGTCCGTCGCCACAAGGACGTGTACTCCGACCTTTGGAGGCCGGCGGACAAACGCAGCCGGGACGTTGTTGAAGGCCGTGGACACGGAGCTCTGGGGGAGCGACCGCGCGACTAGCTCCGCGGCCGAGGGCCCATCCGAGGCGTACTGCAGCACGGTGCCCTCCGACCTGAGAGGGTTGATGGTCGAGACCACCAGCTTCCCTGACAGTGCACGAGAAAACTCCTTGAGAGACCCGACAGCAGAGAAAGGAACCGCGACGACCGCAGTCTCGCACCAGAGCGCGGCGGCTCTGTTTGTGTCTCCCCTTACCCCGGCAATCTTGGCTGCCGCTTCCCGCGCCTTCCTTAGGTCCCTAGATCCTATCTGCACTTCGTGCTTCTTCGACAGCTGCGAGGCTAACCCGGAGCCCATGGCCCCGGTCCCCCCCAGGATTGCGACCTTCATTCTTCCAACCTCGTCTGCTGGTGGCCCTCCTCCCTCCTCGAGTACCTTGTGTCGAGCATCTCCTTGATCTTCTCCGCCCTCTTCCACCCTATTCCTCCAGTCATCGCCAGCTCGCCGGCGGTCAGGTTGAGCACGCGCCTCGGGGAGCCGTACTTCAGCAGGAGCTTCTCGCCGAGTCTCCTCCCTACTCCAGGCATGGATGAAACGAGGTACAGCTGCTGCTGGGACAGGTTCTTTGCCTTGGGGGCCGTCTCGGACGGCATCCTCGAAAGGGGCTTTGCCCTAGCGTGGTTGAGCAACTCCGCTATGGCTATCGCAGTCTCTTTCTGGTTCGCTGTGAAGAGAACCCTCAATCCGTAGGCCATGGTGACGTTGGCAATTGCCCCATAGTACGACTTGAGGTTTCTCGCCAGCTTCTCGACCTCCTTGGAGTCACCCTCCACCAGCAGGTACGGCTTCGCGAATGAGGCGGCCATTCGCGCTGACTGATAGAAGATTCTGGAGTCGTACACCGACGACACGAGGTCTCTGATTGCCTTGCGCTCGACCGCTATGTCCGGGTTGAGCACGTAGTCCCCCACAGGCAGCTTGCCGAAGTAGACGCGCACGTTGAGCTTCGACAGCTCTTCCGGAACTCCACTGGCCCTCTCCCTCTCGTCGGCCACTACACGGGTAGGAATCACGGCAGGTAGGTCGGCAGGACAAAATAAAAGGAATAGACCCCAGCGGCGAAAAGCAGGACCGCCGCAAGCGCGGTGACCCTGTCGGCGAACCGGGCCTTGTATTGAACGAGCGACGTGGGCTTCGCGACCGCACCGTAGGCCCTTGACTCCATTGCCTCAGCAAGCTCCCCACTCCTGATAACCGAGTTGACAACGAGTGGGATTAGCACGGGAATCATATTCCGGACCCTTTGAAACAGGTTTCCCTTCTCAAGCTCCAGCCCCCGAGACTTCTGGGCGTCCATGATCTGGAGCGTGTCAAGCATCATCACCGGGATGAACCTCACGGCCGTGACGAAGGCGAAGACAACGTCACGGGGGAGCCTGAAGGTCTTCATCACCTGCTCAAGCTCGTCGGGAGAGGCCGTTATGAAGAAAAGGCTCGTCGAGACGACGATGGCGATGAACCTTATGGCATAGATGGCGGAGGTCTCAAGGTTCCTCGTGAAGAAGATGTTCACGGCGAATATGAAGGCGGAGAAGGTGGCGGTAAGCATCATGGTCCGTCCCACCCTCTTCAGGACGCGAGCAACGGCGGAGATTGCAATCGCGAACGCTATCACCAACCCAAGTTGGAAGATTGACCTCACCAGCAATGTCGTCGTAAAGAGCAACGCCGAGATCAGCAGCTTCACTCTTGGGTCCAGTCTGTGGTAGACCGAGTTCCCCTTCCTGAAGACGAACCCACCGCTGAGCCACATCATCCTACTTCAACCACCTTTCGGCTTCCGACGGGTCTACGAACGGTGCCTCGGGCCTCCGAGAGAGCTCCTGGTAGAAGGTGACCAGTTCGGGCTGTGACACCCGAGCCCCTTCCAAGACGTCCTTCTGGAGCATCAGGGTCGAGGAAGGCCCGTCTGCAACGATTCGGCCTGACTTCATCACTACGACCCTTGGCTGTATGGGCCACAGGAATTCTATGTCGTGGGAAACCACTACCACCGTCTTTCCCGCAGCGCCAAGGAGTTTGATCGTCCCAGCCAACCTCTCCTTCTGGATTGCGTCTTGCCCGACGGTTGGCTCATCGAGTATCACGACATCGGGGTCCCACGCGAGTATGCAGGCAAGGGTAAGCCTCTTCTTCTCTCCCCCGCTCAGCACCAACGGCGACGACTCCCTGTACTCTTCCAGCCCGAACAGCTCTAGTCCCCAGGTCACCCTCTTCTCCACGAGCTCGGGGGAGAATCCGAAGTTGCGCAGAGCAAACGCGATTTCTTCGTAAACGCTCTCTGAGAAGAGCTGATGGTCTGGGTTCTGGAAGGCGACCCCCACACTCCGGGAGAGCTGCGCGGTGCTGGCCTTCGTCGTTTCGACGCCCTTTACCCTGACCACCCCAGACGTGGGCTTCAATAGGCCGGTGACGTGCTTGACCAGGGTGGTCTTCCCTGCCCCGTTTTCGCCGACGATGGCCACTGTTTCGCCCTGCTCGACCTTGAGGTTCACCTGGTCGAGGGCCTTGACTCCGTTCTGGTGAACGAAGGTGACGTCAAGGAACTCTATCGCGGCCCAGCCCCTCCGAGCAACCCCGCCATCTCCCTGGCGGAGAGCAGCCTGTCGGCGGAAATCTTGCCGTCCCTTGCCAGTAGCTTTTGCACGCGCGTGATCGCCGGCACGGAGATGCCGTAGCCCCCGGCCAAGTCGCCGAAGAGGACGTCCCTCGGAGCGCCGTCGAGAGCCTTCGTCCCTTCGTTCATAACGACTATCCTGTCCGCGACCGTCACGAGCAGGTCGAGCCTGTGCTCGACGACCACAAGGGTGGTCCCGTTCTCCCTCCTGAGCCTCTCTAGCTGATTCACCAGCTCCAACGCGGTCTTGGGGTCGAGAAGGGAAGTAGGCTCGTCTAGGATGATCAATTTCGGGTTCATCGCGACGACTCCAGCGAGGGCCACCCTCTGCTTCTGCCCGTCTGAGAGTTCGTGCGGGGCTCGACCGGCGAGCTCGGTGACCCCCATGAGCCGCATCGCCCTGTCGACCCTTTCTCTCATCTCCCCTCTCGGGACTCCAAGGTTCTCCAGCCCGAAAGCTACGTCCCTCTCTACGCTGAACATGAAGATCTGATTCTCTGGATTCTGGAAGAGAAGGCCTACTTCTTGCGCTAGGACGCTCATGGGGGTGTCGGCCACGACATGTCCGTCCACGGACATGCTCCCCTCAGTCTGGCCCGCGTACATGTGCGGGATTAGACCGTTCACTGACCTGAGCAAAGTGGACTTGCCGCAACCGCTCGGCCCTGCCAGGACGATGATCTCGCCACTTCTGACTGACAGGTCGAAGTTCTTGACCGCCCACTTCTTCGATTCGCTGTACCGAAAGCTGTAGTTCTCTGCCCTTACTATCTCAGCCAAAATGCCCCTCCCCGAAGCTCTGCGCCTATCCCAGCCTGGCGCAGGAGCTTCTAATGGCGGCGCTGCCCGGAGTCATTGCTTCCCGCCCTCCGCCTTTGCCCTACCGCTCGTCACGGAGACGAACCAGGGGGGTCTTCCCCCCACCTTCATGTTGGAAACTGGCGGGACCCTGAGAACCAGGTAGGAAAGCCCGATTACGATCGCAAGTTGCGCGACGTTGAAGAGTGCAGTGAATCCGAGGATCAATGCCAGCGCGTTGGCGTCTGTCAGGCTGACCCCCGCCGATGCAAATGCACTCTTCACCAGTCCCTCGACACCCTGCAGGGAGTAAAGAAAGACGATGATGTAGTAGTTCGGGATGGTCATGACCACGGCCCTGATGATGGACCCGAACACGGCGCTCACGACCACGACCTTGAGCAAGGTGGGCGTCCTGAGCCTAAACGAGATTCTCGACCCGACCCACATCCCGCCGATCGTGGACAGTAGGGCGAAGAGCTTCAAGACCGGCCCGACCGGCACGTTCTGGCCGAAGACGAGGAGTGCCGCGAACTCAACGACCGACGACGCCACCGCAGGGAGTGGCCCGAATATGAAGAACGCCATGATTATAGCGACCTCAGCAAGGTCGAACTGGAGATAGGGCACGAGGGGGAAATTCAGGCCCAGCGACTGTGAAACGGCTGCCAGGAGGGTCGCCAGGGCGCCGAAGACCGCAATACCGGCCACCGATACGCTGTCAAAGCGTGCCTTCTCCATCGGGACCGAGCACGGCGAGGCTCGCTATCCTTATAATGCTTTGGTAGCTAAAAGAAAATTTGTAGTTGCCTAAGCGTACCCGCAGCGGGCTCTCCCCCCAAGACATCACCACGCTGCTCGAGCTATTCAAGACCAGGGCGGGGGACTCCTACGTCTCGATCTCGTCTGCGGCGTTGGGGAGCGCTCTCGCGCTGACCCAGCAGGCGGCCTCCAGGAGGCTTCTGGAGCTCGAGAAGAGAGGGATGATCGACAGGAAGCATTCGGGCAGGGGGTTTAGCGTGAAGCTTACCGAAACAGGGCTCGAGGCCGTGCACTCCTTCTACGGGTCGCTGAAGGGAGCCATGGAGGGTCGCCTGTCAGAGTTCGTCTTCAGCGGGAAGGTTTTCACCGGCCTCGGAGAGGGAGGATACTACGTTTCCCTTCACGGATACGCGAAGCAGTTCCTCGGGAAGCTTGGCTTCGAGCCGTTCCCCGGGACCCTCAACCTCCGCCTGTCTTCTCCCGTTCAGATGGAGCAAAGACGACAACTGCAGTTCCTGAAGGGGATAGAGATCCAGGGATTCGAAGACGGGAGCAGGACCTACGGGCCAGTGACCTGTTTCAGGGCGCTCCTCGAGAACGGCCGCCCCGCAGCCGTCTTGGGAATCGAACGTACTCACTACGACGACTCGGTGATAGAAGTGGTCTCGCCGTCGAACCTGAGGAAGACCTTGGGCCTGGGTGACGGCGACGACTGTACCGTGACCGTCTACCTGGATTGACCCGGAGGCCAGGCGCCATCGAACGACTTATCTACGAACCAACGGCCGAGGAGGCTCCGATTGGCTAAACCCGAGATGCTGGTGCTGGTTGACGAGAAAGACAACGAAATCGGCACCGACACCAGAGAGAACTGCCATCGAGGGAGCGGAAAGCGGCACAGGGCCTATACCGTCTTCCTCTTCTACGAAGGGAAGCTACTGCTTCAGCAACGCAGCAAGAAGAAGCAGCTCTGGCCCGGCGGATGGGACGTGTCTTTTACGAGCCACGTGTACCCCGGCGAGACCTACGGGGAGGCCGCGGCCCGGAAGGGGGTCCAGGAGCTTGGTGCCCGGCTAGGAGACCTGACCGATGTCTACTCATTCGTCTACTTCGCGCCTCAGGGGTCCCATGCCGAGAACGAATTCTGCAGGCTACTGGTGGGGGAATTCGACGGGAAGATCAGTCCGAACCCCGACGAGATCGCTGCGGTGCGCTGGGCCAGCATCAGAGATGTGGAAAGGGACGTCGAGAGGAACCCAGGCCTCTATACCCCTTGGTTCAAGCTCTCGTTGCAGGGCTTCATGAAGAACCCAGTTTCAAGAAGGTACCTGAGCCAGCCCTAGTCCACTTCCGCGAGCGGCGCACCGACCAACGACCCGATTGTCCTGAGGGTGCTGGCCAAGGCTTCGTCCTCGCCGACGTTGCAGGATAGCGACGCGGCCGTGGAGTGCCCCCCTCCGTGCCCGCCGAGGGCGCTCCCTAGTTCCCCCGCCACCTTGGTACCCAGATGAATCCCAGTGGTGTCGTAGAACTTTTGAGTTGACCTCAAGCTGACCCGAGTCTCGTCATCGGTATCCCCCGCGACGACGGCTATGTCGGCTCCCAGAAAGATCAAGGACCGGGCGACGTGGGCCTGGAACGAGCCGACCAGGCTCGTGGCCACGACCCATTCGCCCGCCTTGAGGATCCTTAGCCGCTGTGCCCCCTTCAGCTTGGCGAGGACTTCGCCGTAGTCCGGCTCTGACCTCAGGTCTTTCCTGGCCTCCCGTAGGTCTGCACCGGCATCGATTAGGCCCACGACGGCCCGCAAGGCAGACTCGCCTGCAATGGAAAGGTGAGACGAGTCGAACATGATTGCCTCGAGCAGCGCCTGGGCAGTCCGGGGCGCTGGCACGACCCCGAGTTCGCCAAAGAGCTTCCACACGAGTTCACCCGTGGACGTTGCGCTCTCGTCGACGATCAGTCGGTCATAGACGGAAGCGGCCCGGAGAGGGTGATGGTCGATCAGCAACTTCAGACCACCCCCCCGCCTGAGCCTGTCAAGCCAGTCCTTCAGCAGCTCAGTGTCCCCGACGTCGACAACCACGTACAGGTCGTAGTCTTCAGAGCCCCCTTCGACTACTGCGTGCGGGAACTTCTTGCTCAGCTTGATGGTGAGCGTGGTCATGCCTTCCGGGGTCGCTATGTCGACCGAGCAGTTCGGAGAAACCGCCCTGAGAAGGAAGGAGACGGCATAGGCCGAGAGATATGAGTCGGCGTCGGCGTTTCTGTGGCAGATCACGACAGCTCTTCGCAGTCTCTTGGGGTCGATAAAGGGAAACTTTTCGCTCTCTGTATCTGCGCTCAAACGAAGGGCACGGCCTACTGGTCTTCGGGCGGGGCCGCCGCAGGTTTACCCCTCACTGCATCGTCAATCTTGGTCTGAAGCTCCTTCAGGCTCTCCCTAAACCTCCCCTCCTGCTTGGTCAAGACCAGCTTTCGAGTGGTCGCGAGCTCCTTCTTCTCCGTGAGCTCTTTGACCATAGTTTCCTTCTCCACCTTCAGAAGCAGGTTCCCCACGAACTTGTATATGGCCTCCGAATCGGCGGCCTTTCCCAATTCCTCCAGTGCCTTTTCCGTTTCCGACAGCTCCATCTCCACCTGCTGCTTCTGTATCATGACGGCCTGCAGGTTCTGCTGCATCTGGTCGAATCTCGCTAGCTGCTCTCTCAAGGCAGGAGGAAGTTCGGGTTGACTCAATTCGTGCTCGGCGACCTCGCTGTCTACTTAAAGCCTTTCGGGCTTGCGGGCTGCCCTCGGCGCGCTGGCCCTGAACAGCTGCACCTGCTTTGCTACGTCGGCCGGAGACCTCCCGCGGATTTCTATGCGGCACATGCCCCTGTCATACGAGGCTGCAGGGAACGACTCCTTGATCCGTGTCGCCGTCTCCCTGTCTGCTGCGACGGAAATCTTGAGTTCGACAGATTTGATGGGCCTATCTGGCTTTTGCCTGGGCGAGTTCGTACGCACCCCCGGCGACGACATACCCACAGGAGACGCACTTCCAGATCCCCGACGCCTGACGCTTGAGCTTCATGCTCGAGCATGAAGGGCATTCCCTCGCGGCCTTCTGCGTCCGGTAAATCCTCGCGTACCTCTTCCTGAGTGTCCCGCCGTACTTCGCCCCCAGCCCCCTCACGCCTTCTTCCGAGCGCGGCACTAGCGGGTCGCCTCTAAGATCTTCTCTCGAATCTCCCTGCCTATCCTGATCGACATGTCGGCCGCCTCGAGCACTTTCTCGGGGGAGATCGTGCTCGCCTCTCCCTTCTGGCTGGCGCAGATGTTCCCGTCGTCGTCGGTGGTTATGGTGATTCTCATGTCCATGGCCGCCTCCTCTTCTGACATGGGGTCGACCACCAGGGCGTCCCCGATTCTCGCCATCGTTACCGACACTGGAACCCTCTCGACGGGCACGGGGACTACCTCATCCGTGGCCTTGGGTTTTTCGTCCTCCACCACGTACTTCTTCATTTTCGCCGTCCTAAGCGCAGAGACGACCGCGTAGCTTGTCGCGTCGAAGAGGTTGCCATCTACGTTCATTATGTTCACATCGACGAACACCGTGTAGACGCTCTTCCCCTCGATCAGGCACAGCTTGGTTAGGTCCACCATCTCTGATTCCCTGACTCCGCGGTCCACTACCCTGGCAAGCTCGATTGCCTCTTCACTCGGGGGTCCCGGCTCCGCATATGCCGAGGCAAGCGGAAGAATCTCCGCATTCACCACCAGTAGCCCTTTGTCAGGAGTATCGGGGAAAGGAACCCCCGTGGCTATCTTGACGCCGGCTAAGACTTCTGTGTTGCCGAGGTTCACTAACGCCGAGCCGTTGGCCTTTTGAATGACTCCGGTCTGGATCTTGATCGGTCTGTGCTCGTCTGGGGCTCTCCCGTCCATGCGCTCCCCCTTGGCGAGGAGCTCCACCATCTGGGCCTTCCTGATTGTCTCGACGACGTAATTCTTCTTCATCATGGACATCTCTAATCAACCTCCTCCGAAGTCGAAGGCTGCCCATCTCCGAAGAACTTCTTTGTCAGGGCCTCCCTCTGCATCGAGTACACCTCTCTCCCCTTTTGAATCGCAAGCTCGAACGCCTGCTGGAACTGCTCCCTGGAGTAGATTCCGTCGACCTGAAGCAGAGTGACATTGTTAAGGTTGGGCATTATCGCCACTGGCATGTCCCCAGACCCCTCCTTGTCCTCAGTATCATCAAGGTCGGCGACCACCTGGCCTTCTATGATTCCGCAGGAGCATCCGACCACCAGGTCTCTCAGGTTGATGCCTGCGTCCGCCAGGGCCAGGGATGAGGCGGTTATCCCCGCGACCCTCGACCCGCCATCCGACTGGAGGACCTCAACCCAGACTTCTATGGCCGTCCTTGGGTAGTCTTCGACTATCACGGCGGGCTCAAGGGCCTCCCTGATGACCTTCGAGATCTCAATCTCCCTCCTTGAGGGAGCCGGGTTCTTTCGCTCGTCCACGGAGAATGGTGCCATGTGGTATCTCGTCCTCACGAGCGCCCTGTCTGGCAGGACCTGGTGCTTGGGGTGGACCTCCTTCGGCCCATAGACGGCGGCGATTATCTTGTTCTTTCCCCACTCGATGTAGGCAGAACCGTCCGCATTCTTCAGCAACCCCACTTCCAGCTTTATCGGCCTGAGCTGGTCCCATGCCCTTCCGTCGAGCCTGAGCCCGTCTTCGCCGATGAGTTTGCGCTTAGCTTCCAACCGGAGCCCCTCCCAAGTACTCCTCGACCTTCTTGGCCAAGTCCGCAGCATGCGTTTCGTTCTCTATCATCTTGATCGCGTTAACTGTCTTCACGATTCCCTCCGGGGGACCGACGACAACGACCACGCCGTTCTGGCCGACCTTCACGTCGCAGCTCGTCCTTTCGCTTATCATGTTGATCATCGTCCCTCTCCTGCCTATCAGGCGGGGAACTTTCGTCGGTGATAGCTTGATTATCTCCCCCTTCGGGATTTTCCCGTACCCGTGCCCTCGTATGCTTAGCTGGGGGTCCCTGGACCGTTCAAACGACTCGATCCTGCACCCGACGATGTCGCCGACTCTGAATTTCGTCGTGAGGTCGTGGGTCGACGGGGAGAACTCTCTCCCGAAGACGAAGGAAGCGGGGAGAAAGCCATCGAAGCAAGAGTTGATGTCGATGACCCACCCGAAGCCGTTAATGTCGATCACCTTGCCGATTACTTCGTCGTCGGGCCTGGGTAGGTACGGCCCGGTTAGGGGGTTCAGCTTGATTCCTTCTCTGCCGACCTCTGCTAGTCCAACCCTAAGCGCTACGTAGGAGTCTCCCCGCTTCTCAATGTAGCTCCCGTATCGATAGTCGCCCCTGGCGATTACGTCTCCGGGAATCACTTGTTTCCTCTCTACCAATGGCACTTTCTCATTTCACCACCGTGACCTGGGCTGCACCTTTCGTAGTGGAGCCTAGACGGTCTAGCAGGCCGGGCTGTCCACCAGCTGGTATTTCTACTATTGCCGATAGGGTCCCGTCCGCCCCCCATTCCTCCCTGTGGATCTCGCCGAAGTTTTTCAGCACGCCGATTGCTTGCCCTGAGTACTGGGCGGGGACCTTCACTTGAAGCCTAATCTTCTCTGACTTCAGGGGCAAGATCGTCCTGAGCTTCTCGATGACAAGCTTGGTCTGCTCGTTTGCGTCCTGGAACGGGTCGATCGCCACTCTGGCCTCCTGCATCGCTTGGTCGACCCTCAGAGGCGGGTGGGGAAGCATCGTCTTTGGATCGACGAAGTTCTTCGATATTATCGCTATTACCGCCTTCCTCTTCTCGTCCGTCAGCCTCTTCCTCTGATCCTGAGTAAGGTTCAGCTCGCCGCGTTTCAGGATATCTAGGGCAACTGCCGCTTCGTCCTCGGTCTGGAAATACTTTCTCAGCTTCTCTACCCCCACGCGCAGTCCCTTGTTCGAGTCTGAGTAGACCTCGTCCATCACGATGACCTGTGACGGCTCCACGTTCTTACCTTGTTTGAAGCTGAGCGCGGAATCGGGGTTCACGAGCACCTCGAAGTGTTCGCCTTCGATAATGAGCCTCACAGTCGTGTACTTCGACGGCTCCTTGGTCCTGGCCCTAGTGTACCCTGAAGTGTGTCCGAAACCGCTCATCGGAAAGCATCGATCCTAGGAGCTCTTGGCTGGGGGCTTGTCCGACCTGGTCCTCGCGCCGGATGCGTACTTCCCAATCTCCTGCTCCGTGAGCCTGCGCATCTTCTTCGACTCAGAGTCAACCACTGCCACCTTGATGTGCGCCGTCCCCGACTTGTCCTCGCTCACGACATAGATGCATTCGATGGCCAGCTTTATCGCGTCGTCCAGGGAAAGGCTGGCCTCGTAATTCTTCTCGAGGTAGTCATTGACTTGGTCGCTCCCCTGACCGATTGCGATGGCGTGGAACCCTGAATAGGTTCCGGTAGGGTCCGCGAGGAACACTACCGGTCCGTTGTCCTCGTCTACCCCCGCAATGATGAGCGACACGCCGAACGGCCTGACCCCAGCATACTGAGTGTACTGTTGATTCATGTCGGCTATCCTTTTGGCGATGGCCTCGACGTCTACTGGCTCGTCGTAGATGAGCCGATTGCTCTGAGCCATGACGCGCGCGTTGTCAACCTGGATTCTGGCGTCAGGGATGTATCCAGCCCCCACGGCGCCGATGTGGTCATCGACCTGAAACATCTTAATGACGGAGTCGTCGCTCTGGAGTTTCCTTCCCTTCTCTTCCACTGCCATGACTACTCCCTGTTTCGTCCTAATGCCGACCGCCAGGCTCCCTCTCCTGACCGTCTCAAGGGCGTATTCGACTTGGTACAACCTTCCGTCCGGAGAGAATATCGTAATCGCCCTGTCGTAACCCGCAGAGGGTGCAAACATTGTGTTTTCTTGCTCCTTTTGACCAACGCCTTGGCATCCACTTTTAAACTGTTTGGGTTCCGACCCGTCCCTGTGGCATTTTCGTGTAGTCAGCGTCCGCGTCGAGAAACCCGCCAGTACCCTGTGTCTACTCCCGCACTCTCTTGGGATGTCGGACGCATCTGGCGTCGCCGATGCGCTCCTCACGTTCGGGTACCTCGGCTCGTTGATTTGGAACCGATTCCGCTATTGTCCATCGCCCATCCCGAAAGTTCATATCGGGTCGGCGGTGCGAACGGGCGAGCATGACTAATGTGCTCGCTGTCAACAATTATCCCTCTACAGATCGTTTCGACAGGCTTCGCAAGTGCCTGGAACTGAACGGTGCCCTGGTTAATGTGACGGGGTGGACAGAATGCTCGGTTTCGAATTTCAGCGGGTACGATGGCGTTGTCCTTTCCGGCTCCCCTGACATGGCGTCGACCGAAGCTGCACAGACCAAGTTCTCCGCCGAAGTCGAGGCGATAAGGGAGACCAAGACTCCCATCCTCGGCGTCTGCTTCGGCCATCAGTTGGCTGCAATCGCGTTCGGCTCCAGGGTGGTAAAGGACGTGCGTCCCGTGGTCGAATTTGTGAGGACCGAAGTGACCGCCGACGACCCTTTGTTCGAAGGCCTTCCGAAATCTATAATGTTGGTGGAATCTCGACACGAGGTAGTTGAATCACTCCCGCGAGGGTTCAAACTCATCGCACGAAGTGAGACTTCGAAAATAGCGGCCATGAAGCACGAGAAGCTTCCTATCTACGGCGTGCAGTCGCATCCCGAACGCTACACCTCCGAGAACCCTGAAGGGAACCGTTTGGTGGCCAACTTCCTAGGCCTTCTATCATAGGCGATAGCGATGCCGGTCAAGAACGTCGTCTTCGCGCCGGAGGTGGTCGACAGCCTCTTGTCCTACGCCAAGATGGCCTACCCGGACGAAGGTATCCTCCTGCTACGGGGCAGGTCGAAGAAAGGGGTCGTCGAGGTCACCAGCGTGGCGGTTCCTCCCGCCGCCGTGCACTCCCGCAGCTACTCTTCATTCAACTGGTGGATGCTCCCCTTGGACCTTTCTTACCTCGGGGTCGCCCATTCTCACCCATCGGGGTATGTGGTCCCTTCTCACGAGGACCTCCTCCACTCGACAGGGAGAATCATGGTGATAATGGGATACCCGTACACTGACGACTCCTGCATAGGGGTGTTCGACCACAACGGCAACAGGGTCCCCTTTGAAGTGGGCAATGAGACGCATCAACGTTAAATAGCATGAGACGCGCACCTCTCATAGGCGAAACGCTACGTCTCAATACAACAAAGGACAAACTTGGGGCGCTTTGAAGAAGGCCTGGAGAGGCTACAAGGTCGCCAAGGTTCAGAAGAACGTGGCTGACATGAAGAAGTATGCCGAGCGCATCCGGACCCTGCAGAGCGAACTAGGGCTAGTCCAAGCGAAGTTCCCCGAGCTAGGTCTTAACTAGACCTAACTCAGCCCCTTTTTCTTTATCCAAATTCCGCAGAGTGATTGGTAACTATCTGGTTCCTTACGTCCTGAGCCTGCTGAAGGGTGAACTCAGGCTCGGTCGAGACGTAGATCAGCTTGTCCCCGAGGTTGAAGGTGAGGATATTCACCTTCTCCCTTTTGATGAACGTGTATTGAATCTTCCCGAAGTACTGGTCCCAGGTACGTTCGGTGCTGAGCTGTATGGTCACGTTGGCGATTAGCCTCAAGTCCTCGCTGACCGGCTCAAGGGAGGGGATGCCCTTCTTCATTCCTCCCGCTATCTGTCTCCCTGTGCGGTCGAGGATGGCCGCGAACCTAACGCGCCTGTCGAACTTGAAGATCTCTGTGCAGACCTTTTCGTATCTTGTCTGAAGCATCCCCTCGGTTGGGAGTCCCCCAATGTTATAAGGGCGACGGGAGACTTCGAGCGGCAATCCCGAAGGGCCGCCGCTCGAGGATTGGTTGACATTACCTGATGTAATTGTGCACTTGGTTTGACTCTGCATTAGATTTGCCCCTCGAGGTCATTGTTGCTTCTGAATATGTTCCTTGAAGTCGCGACGGTCTTGCTTGGCGTCTGCATAGGCGCTATCGCAGTGCTGTACGCTGCACCAAGGGGTTACCTCGGACATACGCGAAAGAAGGTGTCTGGCGCTGCAGTCGAGCCGGTCGAGATGACGTTTGCTCAGACTGATGAGCAGGTAGTGCCTCCGGCCGACGTACTTGCCGCGGCGGCAGAGCCAGAGCCAGCTCCGTCCCCTCCTCCGGCTATCTACGAGAACGTGCAGCCGGAAGTCTCACCCCCTCCTGTCACATACGCGCCACCCTCGGCGATCTCCTTCGGGGCGTCCGCGGCAAGAAAGCCGACCCGGACGTACAGGCGAAGGACTGCCCCAGTTAGAAGCACCTCCCCCGCGAGGTCAACGCGCAGCACGCGGACTAGGAAACGCTAAGCGAGAGAAGAGAGAGACGAGTGTGGGTTTAGTGGGAAACGCCCTTAAACCCACACTCTTCCCATTTTCATGATGCCAGAGCCTCAGATTGGACTTCATGTTTCCGCGGCTGGTTCACTCGATCTTGCGTTCGACCGCGCAACGGAGGTCGGCGCGACCACATTCCAGCTGTTCACCCGTAATCCCAACAAATGGCAGTTCAGTCCCATACCGGATGAGGTCGTCACAGCATTTCGCGAAAAGAGGGCGAAGACTGGCCTCAGGCGGGTTGTTGACCATATGCCATATCTGCCAAATCTCGCTTCCTCTGAACCGGTCATCATGAAGGCAAGCAGGAGCGCCTTGAACGAAGAGGTCAAGCGCTGCGACTCGTTGGGAATCGACTACCTAGTCATACACCTAGGGAGCCACAGGGGGGCCGGGACTGCTTCGGGCGTAAGGAATATCTCGGAGGCTATCAACGCTGCCCTCGTCCGGACCAGAGGAGAGTCAACGATTCTTCTCGAGAACATGGCAGGCCAGAAGAACTGCGTGGGCGCCCGCTTTGAAGAGCTTGACATGATTCTGGGCAAGGTAAAGCGGGACGGAAGGGTGGGTGTCTGTTTGGATACCTGCCACATGTACGCTGCTGGCTTCGACCTTGGAAGTGACGAAGCAGTCAGTGCGACCATGGCAGTCTTCGACGAATGCGTGGGCAATGATAGACTGAAGGTCGTCCACCTCAACGACTCGAAGGGGGCGCTGGGGAGCAACCTAGACAGACACGAGATTGTGGGGAAGGGGAAGATAGGTGCAAAGGGGATGAAGGCTATCCTACGCTACAAGGGGATACTGGAGCGGCCCCTCATCATGGAGACGCCATTTGCTGACGTTGCGGCCATGAAGCAGAGCCTGTCCACCGTTCGTCGTTTCATCAAGTGAAAACTCAACGTAAAATAACTCAGTCGTCTCGATGACTGAGGCGGGCCCGTAGCTTAGATCCAAACGGGAGAGGAGCCAGGCAGAGCATCGGGCTTTTAACCCGAGGGTCAGCGGAAGCCCCTAAACGGGTTCGACTCCCGTCGGGCCCGCGATTTTTGAACTCTATTTGACAAATAGAATCTGATTCAAGCCACTTTAGGAGAATGGGGGAAGAGGGAATCGAACCCAACGCTAGCGCGCAGAGAATGACCTACAGCAGGATTTCAGTTCCATTGACGAAGAGCCTGTCAGTGACTGGCCCAATTCTCAGAATACTCGCGTGCATCGGGCATCGTGAATGTGTCGTTCTGACCAGCTCGCGTATCTCATGAAGCGGGGCGCCCGTCGTTGTTCGCGTCTCGACGACAAAGTCCCTGAAGGTCGGTTCTATGCCATCCCACTCTCCTTGCCCTCTTCTGTCCCAGTGCCCCCTAACACTCGTTTCAATCGAGTCTAACGCAAGCCCACGAAGGGCCGCGAACCTTGCGAGTGTCACGTTCTCACAGAACCCAATAGCTGACATGAAGAACTCTAGGGGATTTGGTCCTTTGTCTGACCCTCCCAATGCCGAGGGTTCGTCGCAGATGAGCGCGTAGTCCCTCATCCTTGCCTCCTGCAATTGGTCGCCCACCAGCTTCGAGTCGGCGCGGACTGTTCCCAGACCTTTCGCAGGGTCGGTAATTTCCTGTATTCCTGCGAGCCATTTCTCGACATATGGTTTGAATGCAGGTGATGGCAGGGGCATGGCCAGGCTATCTACCTCTCTGGACAGTAAGCAGTGTGCTGCCGTCCGGTGAATCCTTGACAGAGACGACTTTGTGGCCCAGGAGACGCGACAGTGACGGGAGGTCCTCCTTGGCCGAAGGGTCGCGGGTCACAACTTCCAAGACGCACCCAACTGGTATTGCGTCGATTTGGCGACGAAACTCCTCAGGGAGTCCACTCGAGCAGCCTAGGTCGCCTGCCTCGAAGTGATGTGCAGCCCTTCTCTCGTTTCCTAGTTCAGGACGGTGGCCGGAGCAGAGCAAATCGATGGCATTGATTGACCCGTCGCGAAGGCCGAAGTATGCATCCTGTTCGATTATCTCCACCTCGCCATCTGCATAACGTTCTCTGAAGCGATAACGGACGTGGAGTCGGTCAGCCACCCTGTAGATGTTCTTCTCCATGACCTGGATGCTTTCTGCCTCTGCGAACCAGGAGTTGAGCCTGGCTATCACGGCCGATGGCCCCCTGAGTTCCTGGAGCCCGGATGGTACGAGGGCGCGCATGCGGACTTCGGCATGGAGGCAGGCTCCAAGCCTCTCGGCATCACGATCCGACAAGGCAACCACGAACTCCTCGGCCGTTGCTTCGTCCACGGTTTTCGTTGGGGTGAACGGCTTCACTGTTTCCATTCCCTCTCCCTATCCGAAGCTAGTCGTGGAGGCTCCCAAGGCGATTTCCTCGACCACCTTCGCTGCGCCTACGATTGTGGTTCCGACAGCCAATTGGTCTTCGGTTATCCCACGGGGCTTGGTACAGGCGCCGCACAGCCACACCTTCCCCCCTTTACCCACGAAGTCGGAGTAAATCTTCGAGAGGGGGTCAAGGCCCTTTGACGCGATGCCGTCGTTACCTCCTTTCGTTCCAAGCCAAACTGCCTCGATTGTGCAAAAGACGATGGCTTCCTGGCCGGCGGTCGCTGCAACGTTTCCTGCCACGAAGGGGAGGGAAGCACGCTCAGGGTCATCCTTTCCGTGAGTGGCGTTGAAAATAAGCTTAGCCAAACTCACTCGTTCGCTCTTTTCTGGTTTTGCGCACTTTGCGCTCTTTGAGTCATGAACGCAATGATCGCCTCGGGCTGATATAGTGATTGGGGGAGACCTGCGCCCCATATCTACAGACTGGACCTGAATCCGCTTATAACGAACTGGCGTTAGGTCTCTCACGTTGGATTCGACCGATGTGAGGATCTTCTGCGAAATGGCGTTTACGGATTCGGGCTATGAGGAGTTCGAGGAGAGGCACCCAAGCGCGGCGGACCTGGGAAGGAAACTCGGTTTGGACAAGAAGACGGTGAGAGTCAGGGTGAACCGGATGGAGGAGTCTGGCTTCATAAAGTACTACCAGGCGACTCCAAGTCTCGGCCTGTTCGGGATGCAGGTCGTCAGTCTTTTCAGGTTCGAGGCGTTGAACCTGTCGACCAAGAACGCGATTGTCAATCGTCTTCATGAAGTGCCGAGGTTGGTCGAAACTTCTGACTACCTCGGACCGTTTCTTACCGGGAGCATCGCAGGCGCGACGAGAGAGGAGGCTAGAAACGGGGCTGACTATTTGGCGTCGAGATACGAATTAGGGACTACCACGCTGGGGAGCAGGACGATTAAAGCGCCTGTCTCCCACCTCGACAATCTGGACTGGCAAGTCATGAAGGGCCTGAGGTACGACGCGAGATCCAGTGACAGAGACCTGTCGGAGTCCCTATCAGTGACCGAGCGAATGGTAGGCTACCGGATTTCGAAGCTACTAAGGTCAGGCGCCATTCGCACCAAGGCCGTAATTGACCCCCGGAAGCAAGCGGGTCTTGTCTTCTATGAACTCGAATTGGTAATCGACCCGCAGAAGCGAGGTGCGGTTTCAGGATGGTTAAGAGAGAAGTACGGAGACAGACTTTGGAATATGAGAAGTCCTACGGCCGACATGATTCTCGCGGGCCTATTCGGATTCACGATAGCCGAACCAGAAGTGTCCGCCGTTGAAGCACTAGGGCTGGAAGGGGTCAGACGATGCATGCTGTTCATACTGAAAGAAGTGATTGAACCCAAACGCCCGAACTGGATTGACTCGCAGATCGAGTCAAAACTGCAATCCTGAGTTGCCGCAGGGGAATCAATCCAAGTCTCCAAACCTAGCCGGTTCCCTTTTTGTGCTGAATTCTGGTAGATCAGAACTGCTTGATGTGCGTCATGAGCTCTTCGGACGTCATGACCGTGTCAGGGTGAACCTCCTTCATGTGTAGCATGGCGTGCTTTTTTACATCCTCAATTCCCTGCGGGGAGACAAGCGTCCATCCGCAGGGGCAGGTGCCAATCGCTCCCATATCGGCGATATACACGACCTTCTATTTAGCCTCTGAGACAGTTGAGTCTGTTCGTATGGTTCGTGTCACTTCCTCTTCGCATTCGCAACGTTGCCAGAATCGGAGGTTCAAATTCCGCACAGTTCCATAAGGGCCTTTGACACCGGGGTGTTGGTCCGGCAGGGGTTCGACGCCCGCGTCTGAAGCCATTGGGGATTGTCGGCACTTGGAGTATACGGGTCGAGTATCAGAAGACTGTTCACCATCGCCATAGTAGGATGGGAATCTCACCCGTAGGTGTTAGTCCCCGCCGAGGAGCTTGACGAATCGGGTTCGAACCCATTTGGGAGGTTAAAGCAGGCCCCCCCGGGGGACCCTTCTGATAAAGAGAGAGACGCCCTGCGGTTTCCGAAAGATTCGTTCCCTAGACCTTTGTGAGAAGAGCGCCCACGACTTCGTTCTTGTAGGTCCCTTCTGGGAGGTTCTCGGAGAACCAGTCGCGGTTCCCTTCACTGACGTCGGACATGTTGTTGCATGCGGCCACGACTTGACTCCTGCTTGCTGGATACTGCGCATGGTGCTTCAGATGACCCAGCTCGTTCGCGATTGTTGCTGCTTGCATCCAAGGAAGAAGTAGGTTGACAGGATGACAAGATCTAGATTCTAGCGCACTTGAGCACCCATAGGAATGACTGGGGCCGACTTGAACCGTGTAGATTCCCTGCCAGGGACGCTAGAGGACCTGAAGAAAGGGTTCGGATCCAAGAGGACATGAACCCGTTTGTGTACCCACTTCTAGCTGCGCTTTTGATGCGACCCCCGTCGGGCCCGCAAACCTTGGTTTGGAATTATCCCGCCCTGAAGTGCGCCGATCCTAGCCATTTGTCCGAAGAGCCGACCCGATAATCGAAATATAGTGGGCACTGGGCAATCTTGCATGGCAGTGAGAAATCCGTGAGAAAGACCGTGGCCTCTTCTATCGTGTTCCTCTGCTCGCTGCTCGTGATGTCCACTTCGGTGAATGCCACACAGAACCTCGTTGCTGAGTCAGGGTCCAACAGTCAGCCCAACAGTTGGCCATCGTTCATCTACGACAATCAGAACTCGCGTTACAACCCCGGTTCGGGGATCAACATCTCGAACGTCTGCAATCTTGGACTTGCTTGGGTGTTCTCGACCGGTTCTGCCTCTGTGACTTCCCAGCCCATTGTCTCCAACGGAAGCGTGTACTTTGGAGACTGGGCCGCGAATGCCTACTCCCTAAACCTGTCCACAGGGATTCTCAACTGGAAGGTTCACCTTCACGACAACACGCAGGTTACTGGGACTCCGGCCGTCGCGGGCGGCTTGGTCTATTTCGCCATCCTTTCTGATTCAACTGTCTACGCCCTCAACGAGACCAATGGTAGGATAGTCTGGGACACTGCAATCTCGTCGGACCCGGGTCTCGGCATCTGGAGTTCGCCCATCGTATACGACGGCAGGCTATTCATCGGCCTCGCGGGCTTGGGAGACGAGACAAACTCGTCGCTGCGGGGGCAGCTCGACGCTCTGAATGCAACGTCGGGGGCGGTCATCTGGCGCTTCATCACGGGAATGGGGACGTCGGGCGGGGCGGGAACCTGGGGTTCAGTCGCCGTGGACAACGACTCGGATACGATTTACTTCGGGACGGGAAATCCCTACGGAAACACAACCTCGACTCTCTATTCCGACTCCATGATTGCGTTGAACGCAGCGAGCGGGAAGCTGATTTGGTACAATCAAGTTCACGCGGATGACACTCACGACAAGGACTTCGGCGCCACTCCGAACCTATTTTCATACGCGACCGGCGGAGTGGAGTATAGGGCTGTCGGTCTGGCGTCAAAGGACGGCAACTACTACATCTTTGACCGAACCAATGGCGCATTGCTCTCGACAACCTACCTGAACGGCAATTACGTCCATTCCATCGGCAACGCCGGCTTTGTCGGGACCGGTGCTAATACCGAGATTTTTGCCCCGACCTATCAAGAGAACTACGCAGGTGTGACGGCATTCTTCCCCCGAAACCAGACGGATTCTTGGTCGGCTCCTCAGGGAAGTCAAGTCATTGGAGCCATTGCACTCTCGAAAGGCGTGGTGTTCTTCGGAGATGAAGCGGGCGACGTCGAGGCGCTCTCCATGAAAAACGGCCAGGGGCTCTTTGCTACAAGGCTCCCGTTCGGGATATGGGGAGGAGTGACGGTCGCCTCAGATTACCTGCTAGTCCCGAGCTATGCGGCAGGTGGGCAATTGAACTCGACCAACAGGTCACAGCTCGGTGTCTATGCCTACTCGATACGTCCTAACACGCATCCCTGCGCCTACCCAAGTAATACACCCGGCGCTTCGACACAGGCCCGAATGACATCGGCAAGCGGGTCAACCATCGCTACTTCGTCAGGTGTCGGTATTGTCTCGACTCCGACGGGCGGCGCCAGCGCTGTCAGCAATCAGGGGTCGGTTTCGGAGTATCCACTTCTGATTGTGGCTCTGGCCGTCCTAGTAATGGCCATTACGGCTTCCTACGTGGCCCTCAGGCGTCCCTCGAAGACGGACGGCCCTGGGCAGTTCGGGCACGTTCAGCATCCCTCCTCCCACGTCGTCTTCAGGAGTGGCCCTTGTGTTCAAGAGGGCTGACGCCGGCCGTCGTGTCCTGGCGCGCTTCGGCATGCGTTGGCACCGACTGTTCACTAGAAACCGAGCTTTTCGTTGACGAGAATCACGTTGACGCTGCGCTTTCTCTCGTTCTCCCAAATCAGGATCTTGGGAAGGTTAGCCCCAGGATATCCTAAGGCCTTCATCCTCGCGTCCTCCAATGCATAGGAGTGACTCCTAAGCCTCGCCATCGCCTCGCCAAGGTCGCTTGTAACTTTCTGCGCCCCCACGAACAGGATGACGTTGTCCGCCTCGTACGAGTAGGCAGCAATTTGGCTACCTGTCCCGCTGCCCACCACAAGCTGTCCTTTCTCTGTCACCGCATGCACTCTCCCCGAGGAAGTACTTCGATTGCGTCGCGCTCCTCCTCACTGCATCCTGCCTGACAGGGTCCTTCTCGGCGAGTATCCGGTCTTTGAGGTTCATCCAGGCATGCTGTCCCGCCTTGAGCAAGCCGGTAAACCCGATTTCGTCCAAAGTGCTGGAACCTGTGGTCATCACGGTGGCGCCGTCAGGCAGCAGAGACTGCACCCTGGCTAGTGCCTGGTTCGAGTCGGCGACGAGTTCAGCCTTGAATCCATTTTCCCTTAGTGAGTCTATGACCTTCCCAAGGGTGATGGTGTCGGGAAGTTGGCTCCCAGTTCAGCGTGAGTGTCTGACTGGGCTCCGCGCCTCTCCTGCTCTTCATAGGTGGCACGGCTCGGCGTCCGACTTCGGATTTCTTAGGGCCCCAAGCCAGATGAACGTGCGTCGCACTAGCTTGTCTCTTGAAGGGCCTTTTGGTCGAGATAGTACTTGCCGTTGATTTCGATGAAGATTCTTGTCTTCCCCTTCCGACGTTTCATTATCCTCACGAACATTCTCGACAGGCCGAGCTCCTCTGCGGTCAGAGCAGTCTCCGGACTGACGGCGCCCTTCTCTTGGAATTTCTTGATAATCTGACCGACTCTGCCTCCCCCGCCCTCTTGCTCTTCCTTTTCCTGCTGGGCGGTAGGGGCGGGCGCTGATTCCGCCTTCGCCATCGCGGGAGCTACTCCTTGCTGAGGCTGAGAAGTGACCGCAACCGGGGGCTGCTGGGGCCCAGGACTCTGGCTCGGTCCTACCGAAGGCGCATTAGCGGCCAGCCCCGCCGGGGGAGCAGGTGCGGTTCGGTCCAATCCTATGGAGTACTCGGTCTTCCTCTTCACATGAACGATTGCTGGACTCGAAGTGTTGTATCCCCGGGCGGCGGCTTGAACTGAATAGTCGCCCTCTTTCACCTTGCCGAAAGCTACCTTACCATCCTTACCCGTGACGCCCGCAAGATTCTTCGGTCCGTCCGCCGAAACCCGCGCTTCAATGATTGTCGAACGCGTCTGTGAATCCAGGACCGTGACCGTAAAGCCGCCCCTGCGGTAATACAGCAGAATGAGGATGAGTATCATGACTGCGGCCACTATCACAATGACCATCCACTCCGCCGTGGAGGTGCTCGGCGGCGGCCCCGTGACGGACGAACTCGAGGTTGTAGTGGTCGAGGCCGATGAGGTCAGCATGATGGACATCCAGTACGCTTGATTGCCGCGGCCGTTGCCGACAGGCGACCCTTCTCCCTGATCCAATATGATGTAGAACGGACCTGTCCCGACCTGGGCAGTCCCCGCCCTACCCAAGGCCTGCCCTCCCTGGCTGACACCGAAGCTGGCGCTCCCCGAGGCGTCGACGGAAATCAGAAGCGTGTAGGTCACGTTCTCGCTTGGCGTCAGATACAACTTCGTCTTATTGCCCCAATTCCCCCCGCTTTGCGCATACTTCGCCTCGATGCCATAGTAACATTGATTCGCTGGGGTGACAAGTGGATTGGCTGTGTTGCCGCAGACCGCCGGGTTGCCGCAATCGCCCAGATTGCTGCAGTTCGTGTCATTCAGGTTACCGTAAATGTCGACACCAGAGCTAGCGTTTGTAGAGGATATGGCAAAGCCAAACGTGTGTCCATTGGAGATCGTGCCTTTTACGGCGGCAATTGCCGTGAAGGGCGGCGTGAAGGATTCGACACTCTGAATCGTACCCACTTCCTGCCTATCATTCACCTGAGCAATCTCCATCCCCGCCGGAGAAAAGGTGGGTTGCAGCGTGACGAGCGAGATGCCAACCTCATGAGGCGCAAAAGCCGCTCCGACAGATCCGTTGATTTGCCACAGACTCGCATTCAGGCTGGTATCATGTGTGAAATCATCGTACAGGAGAGGAGCCGCCGAGGATCCGTAAGCTGTCCGCAATGGAAAAGGCACGACCAGGGCGACAAAGGCAGATGCCGTGAGGACGAGGATTGCCAGAGCGGCTACAGCGCGGTGCAACTGCGGCCGTTGGACCAAGTTCGGACGTAAGCGGGCCAAACGTGGATTACTTACGGCTTCCTGATTTGGATGACGGCTCGTCCTCGGCGCGATTGAGATTTTCCCGAAACTGCTCCTCCGCCCGCTCCTTGAATGCCTGTCAAACACTCGCCCGCCATCGATTCGCCCCTCCGTACGCGCTAGGCGGCCATCAGTTTCTCTCGCAGCCGGGAATTGACCTCCAAGAGTTCGAAGGTCCTCTTGACCGTACTCTCCCCCTCTTTGTATCGCCCCCCGGAGAAGAACTTTCGCACTTCCTGCTCACGCCCGACGCCGCACCTGGGAACCGCCGAGTTGACTGCTCCCAGTAAGGTCCCAAGGCCATAGGTGTCGCGCAAGAGGTCGTAGTGCCTCTCGAGCCATTCCCACAGCACTGCCCGCGCCCTTGGATTCGCCGACGCAAGCGAAACAGCGTACACGGAGTCGGAACGGCTCACCGCTCCGCTCGCGGAAAGGTCGAGGCACCTTTCGACGAGACGAGCGTCGGGAGGGGATGCCAGCGCACGGTAATACCTCACTCGCTCCGCTTCCCTCTTCTCAGTCTTGACAAGCTTCACTAGGGCGTCGAAGGCGGACTCGCCTCCCGCCATCACGTATGCCACCGCGACGGCCGACTTCAAGTCAGGGTCGACGGCCTCGTAATCTTCGAAGTGTGGAGATAGCCGGCGCGCGAAATCGAGACTGGTCCGTGCAAGCTGGGTGGAGACCAGCTCTCTGACCTCGGCGATGGTCTCGTCTTCTCCCTTTCTTGCGTGAAGGCCCAGCTTCTTGATTTGGGACTCGTAAAACTGCGAGTAGCCCTTTCTCACGGCCGCCGCCTCATCTGCTATCGCCCTGAGATTGATCAGCTGGTCCACGACGGAGCCCGCGGTCATGGAATCGGAGACGCCGCCGCAGACGGAGACGAACCGGAAGTAAAGATTCGGCTCGACCATCCCCGCCCGCATGAAGAGATAGAGGTCGTTCATGGTGCCTGCCCTGTCGTGGGGGTGGAGCCTGGCGAAACCCTCCGCGATTCCGTCGTAAGCATTCATGTCGTAAAGCACGCTATAGAACCCAGTTCGCCCCGGATTTACAATGAGGCCTCGTCGCGATGCCGACTTGATGGAGGAGGAAGGGCGATCGAGCAGCAGCGCCCGGCGTTTCCCTTCGACAAGCAACGTCAGGGGGATCGGCCACGTGCTTCCCGGCTCCTTACCCCCGAAGCTGAACCTCCTCTGGCTGAATCTGATTCTTCCCTTCGACGTAGTGACTCTTACGATCGGGAATCCCGCTTTCTGAATCCAGGCGCCGGCCACCCTCGAAACTGGAAGCCCCGAGGCCTTCCCGAGCGATTCCCAGAGGTCCTTCCCCTCTGCGTTCGAATAGGCGAACCTGCGAAGGTATGCGGACACGCCCTTCCTGAACTGGCTCTCACCAATGTAGGATTCGATCATTCGTAGGACGGACGCGCCTTTCCCGTAGCTGATATCGTCGAAGATTCCTTCTATTTCTTCGACCTTCTTGACCTTCCCTTGAATCGGATGCGTTCCGGAGAGGGCGTCAGAGTTCAGAGCGCGGAAAGTGTTGTACCTTAGGAAGTCACCCCAGTTGTCCCATTCAGGGTGGAGTCTCTCGAGCACCTTGTTGTCCATGAAGGAGGCGAAACTCTCGTTCAGCCAGAGGTCGTCCCACCACTTCATCGTCACCAAATCGCCGAACCACTGGTGCGCAATCTCGTGCGCGCTGACGTGTGCGACGCCCCGAAGGTCCGAGGTGCTCGACCCGCTGTCGGCGAGAAGCAGAGCCTCTCTGAAGGTGATGGCCCCCCAGTTCTCCATGGCTCCCGCCCGATACTCCGGGAGCGCGATGAGGTGAAGCTTGGGAAGGGGGTACGGGATTGCGAAGTAGCGTCCATACTCCTCTAGCACAGAAGAGGATATGTCTAGGGCGAACCGAGCGCTCTTCGACTGGCCAGGCCTCGTTGCCGCCACAACTGTTACGTTTCCAGACTTCTTGCTCGACTCTTCGTACCCTCCCACCCCCAGGAAGAACAGATAGGTCGACATCCTAGGAGTAGGCTCGAAGACGAACCTGGTCCGGCCGCCGGGCTCTTCCCTGGTCGAGGCCACCCGGGTATTAGAGATCACAGACAACCCCTTCCGGGTGATGACCCTGAGCCTGAAGACTGCCTTGTACGACGGCTCGTCCTTGCAAGGGAAGGCGGTCCTCGCCCGTGCGGGCTCGAAGTCTGTGGCGAGGAGATAGTTTTTCCCGTACTTCGACTTGTATAGTCCGACAATGGCTCCGTCGGAAACGTGCTTTACGAAATCGACTTGGACCTCGGCTCGTTTCCCTGGAACGCCACGTATTGCCAGCTTGCCCTTGCGCTTGTCATACCTGAACTTAGTTCCTGCGCCGTTGACCAGGACTCTCTCGATACGCATATCCACGGCGTCCAACGAAAGTGGGTCCTCCGCTCCCTCCACGTCGATGTCAACCGACCCATTCACGACAGCCTTATCGAAGTCGACGTTCATCGTGAGGTCGTAGGTTTCAATATTCAGACTGAAGACGCCCCAACCCGTTGCACCTGGTGGCCATGCCATAAGTATTGAGCCGACCTCATGGCCGCTGCTCTTGATGGCCTTCTTTGCAGCTCAAATGATTCCTATCGACACTTTGGATAGCTTCTGGCTGGGGGGGTTCCTCGCGCGAATGACGGCCTCAGGAGGTTTCAGGCCATGACCTGCGCGTTGAGTGTCTCAGCCATTTTCGTTCGCATGCATGGAGGCGACAAGCATGCTGGCTGGCGTCGACCTTGTCCTATCATGGCGAGGGTCGCTCCTTGCGGTGAAGGTAATCGAAGGATTATCGTACCCCCACGTCAGGCGGCCCAGGAGTCGCACGAGGACCCCAGTTACCAGCGCCGTTCCGGCTGACGACCGACCATAGGAATCCCGCAGGTCTTGCAATCCAGCCTCGTGGTGCTAATGTTTCCCCTAGAATGCGGCCACTGCTCTCGACCCTTCCTTTACTGCCCTCGCGCGAGGGAACTCCTTCATCAAGACGGCGTAGTTCCTCCTGTACCCGTTTCTGGGCAAGACAAAGTTTGCTATTGTCCTAAAGCCGCACTGCTGGGCGAAGCGTTTCAACTCAGGGGTGGTGAAGAACCTCACGAACGACCTGTCCACGTAAACCTTCACCCCTCGACCCTGTTTGACTGGTTCGTAGCGGGACGCCTCGTCCCGGGGTATCTCGGCCGGAGACTCGGGGAAAGTCAGGTAAACGTCGTCAGAAATCATCACGTTCGACCTTATCTTTCCCACCGACACCCTTGCGACGACCTTTCCTTTCACTGTCCACTTCTCCACAGATGGTCTTCCAACGCTATCCCACACTATGTCCGCGACCTTCTCGTAGTCGAAAATCATCACTCCCCGGGGCCTCAGGAAGGAGAACACCCTGACCAGCAGCTTCCTGATCTGGCCATCACTCACAGGAATGGACCAGTTCAGGCAGACAGCTGCGTCGTACTGAGCGGACGGAAGAACGTCGAAGTAGCTTCCTTTGACGAACCGAGCATCTACTCCTTCCTTGGAGGCTTCCTTCTTGGCGAATCTTATGTTGTGCGCAGAGATGTCGACGCCAGTAGCCTCGAACCCGAGCTTCGCGAGCTCACGGACATGCCGACCGGTACCGCATCCCAGGTCAATCACCGACCTGCATCCGTGCCTTTCCAGCACTGACGAGATCATCCTCACCTCACCCTCCCAATCGCGGCCCTCAAGGAGCTCGTAGTATGACACAAGTTGGTCGTAGAGGGGCCTACTCATCTCCTGTCGGCAGGCTTGGAGACGTAATATAGTTGCTTCGAGCCTCCCCAGCTCAGAATGGTTGTTCGTGAGGGAGGAAAAATCTGCTTCAAGAAGTCACAGTACGTGGTGTACCAGCCCTACGCGGGGCTGCACATCGCCTACCATGCCAAAAAGTTCTGTTTCTCGGGACGGTCCAGGTACCAGAAGATAGACATCATCGACAACGACGCGTACGGAAGAATGCTCCTGCTGGACAACAATCTCCAGCATACATCGTACGACGCTCGGATCTTTAATGACGCCCTCTGCGGCCGGGCCAAGAGGAGCGGGCTGAAACGGCTCATCGTTCTCGGAGGTGGAAGCGGCCAGACTGCGATGTCGCTGTTGGAATCTCACGAGGTCAGCCAAGTCACGGTGGCCGAGATAGACGGAATGGTCGTCGAGGCCTGTAGGATGCACATCAAAGGGGTAAAGAAGGCATTCGACGACCAAAGAGTCAGGATAGTCATCGCCGACGCCTTCAGGTTCATCCATGAGACCCACGAGCATTTCGACGCGGCCATCGTCGATTTCACCGAGTCCCCCGTCGGACTGACCGACAGCCTTGCGGTCCTGAGGCGGCTCTACGCGGATGTCAGCGAAAAGTGCGGGGGCCGCTGCAGCCAGTACATCGGTTCGTCTGTGGAACTTGCATACGCTCCCAAGGAGAGGAGGTTGGCCCTCGAATTGGGCAAGCGACTCCTATCCGGAGTCAAGTGCGATGAGGTATTCATCCCATCCTTCGGGGCGCCTCACGTGTTCATGCACGCAGGCTACTAGCGCAAGAGTGACACAGCCTGTTCGAAGATCAGCCCCTTCTTGATTGCTCCGACCGAATGGCAACTAGCCGCATGCTGGACGTGGAAGCTGGCGAGTCCGATTGGAGGAGGAAAGCGATCCGGCTTGTCCCTGCGCGTGGATTTTTTCTCTCGCATTTTCCTATCCTTAGAAGAGTGTAAATACCGCGGCAGAACGAAGCTCGGAAGGTTGGAAAGGTCCACTCCCATCGCGCGCTGCGATACCTGCATCGAGATCGCAGACCGCGCTTTCGATGGAGGTGGCCCGCAGGCCTTCCAGGATGCGGCGAGCACATTTCTCAATCATGTGCTTGAGAAACATACCGAAGAGCTTCTGGCGTTGCTTGCAGAAAGATACGGTCCGATTTTTCTAGCGAAGCGCGAGCTCAGATAGAATCACAGGACGCTGGGGTCTTTATCGTTCACACCACGATCTTGCCGGCGATAAGTAAGGGGGCCTTTGTCCGGGTGTGGATACACTTCTCAGGCATGTGGACATAGCAGTAGGCAGTACCGCAGACGTGACATGCGAAGTGAAATGTCATGCCAAGCATCCTCCCACACAGAGCACAGGTGACGGGCTGGTTCTCCGTTCGGTTCCGGTGGTATGATGCCGTCATGATTCGGTCCCGGGCTCCTTGGGTCCACCCAGGCCTGCTAAGAATCGCACATCCGCTGTCCGTTCCGAGAAACTCTCCCGCTTGCTATATCCCTCCATCCCTGGTCTGGCTCCTTCCTTGGGAGGGCTTAGCTGCCCGACGCCATATCGGTTGCCGAATTACGTTCTAGCCCTATCAGAGAGTATAGAAGTTCCTGTGAGGCACCAGCATCAGAATCTTGCAGGTGCGGCGCCGATTAGGTCAGCAGTGAGTTCGGTGACTACTCCCTTGACGTTTCGCCTCAATGCGCAGGCGCTGCGAGGCGCGATTGGCTCAGTGACGGGTCAAGCTCACGCCTTTGACTTCCCTTGGAGCGTGCATCCGATTGACCAACGACTATGGCCCCGGCTCGCAGATTAAATAGCTGAGGTTGCGCGGGTCGCTTGGACGCCCTGGTCGTATAGAGGTCAGTATGCTGCCCTGTCACCAGGCTATGCCTGGCAGAGCGGCAGCGACCCGGGTTCGAAATCGCTGAGACGAAAGTCCCGGCCAGGGCGCCATACTTGCGCATAGCGAAGTCCAACCTTACTGTAAGATTGGCTCTGTGCATGGTATTCGCTGGGCGGCAAAGTCATCACCGGAGAGCCGTGACCGGCTCCTATTGGGAAGGTTTGCTACTTCTCGTGTATCTCAACGCGGCGACTAGAAGAAGCACGATTCCCACGACCAATAGGACCGTGCCCAGACCGGGGCCACGAAAGGGGGCGCCTCGAATCGTTACTGTGGCCGCTCCGACGACGGCGATGATCACTCCTATCGCCGCCACGGCTGCCACACTCATGTTCCTGCTCTTACGCGCAGCAATGACGCTCACCATAGGTTTCGCTCACAAAGCCGGCCTCCACAGCATACAGCAGGGTTCCCCAAATCTGGAGGAGTCTCGTTCTGGCTGACCGAAGCTATGCCGGGCGCCTGCGATGCGCCGAGTGGCCCTACCATGGCGCCCCCACGAAATAAGTGGAGCCCATACCGTTTCGGAGAGCAACGCGGCCACCCCCGAAAGCCATAACTGATTTGCGAGGCCGCCCCAATTGGCGGATGATCACGGAAACGGACACCGCGGTTCCCGTTCGGCAGGGGAGGTCGAGGACTCGGATAGCTGTCCTGTTGGCCTTAGCCGTAGTCGCCGTCGTAGCAGGTTATGCGGCGCTGGAGTACGGGCTCTCCCAGACATCTCCACCACCCGGTGGCCCGGGCCTAATGTACGCCAATTGCGACTCCATATCCAATAGCATACCGGCGGTGGTAGGATCGGCGAGCAGCGGTAGCGGCCCTCACGCCTACTTTCTAATCGTGGAAGCCGACCCCGGAAGCCCCTATGAGGGCATAAACGGGAGCGCGATTCAGGAATCTCAAAACCTCAGCAAACCATGGCCAATCATGCACGTAAAGCTGGGACAGGTCGTGTCGATTCACGTCATCAACTGCGCGTCCAGTGAATCACATGGTTTCGCCATCGACCACTATGATGACAAGACAATCAACGCCATACCGCCCGGCAAGTCCTACGACGTCACCTTCACTGCCAACGAGAGAGGAACATTCAGGATATACTGCGACATCTTCTGCGCGATCCACGTTTTCATGCAGAATGGAGAGCTGATCGTATCGTAGCTGGCTTGGGCCAACCCTTCGCTCCTTGTATGCCACTGAATCCAAAAACTTAAGTCAGCTCAACGAAGGCTCCGCAAGACAAGTGCCTTCCGAGGTTTGGTTGGGTTCGATCTAATCTTCTTCGGCATCATTGCCGCGACTCTGGTTCCGGCATACATCGCCTTGTACCTCGTCACGAACTTGAGGTTTCTTCACACAAAGTACATCGCCGCAGCAGGCATCGGTCTCACTTTTTGGTTCTTTTTCGACACCATGGGCGACGCCGACTCTCTGGACGTAAACAGTCCTGTTTACCCGCCGGGGCTGTTCGGAGGTCTCTCTCACATCGCAGTTATCGCGGCCTTCGCCGCTGGCATTGCCGCGCTCGCAATCTTTGACCACTACGCGGTTCGGCCCAGAGGAAGCTCCTCCTCGGAACGAGCAGAAAACGTAAACCAGCGCTCGATGTTACTTCTCCTGATTCCCGTCGCCGTCGCGCTTGTCATGGGGGTCCATGGCTTGGGAGAGGGATGGGACGCCGCTTCCGCTGTTGCCACGGCGCCGACCAACAGCACTTCGATCTCGCTGGTCCTCGTGCAAGCATTCGGCGACGTCCCGGCAGTCGTCTCGTACCCGCTTCACAAGCTGCTGGAGGCAAGCATAATCGCGGCAGTGTACGCGTGCTACGTGGTCAGAAGCAGCGGCGTCGTGAGAGCCAAGTGGTGGCACATCCCACTCCTCGGTCTCCTCTTCGGAGGGCCTTCGGTTGTCGGTGCCGGTCTGGGCTATTTCGTGTCCTTTGACACCACGTATTTCTATGCTTTCGGAGTGACGTCTGCACTATATGCAGCACTGAGGCTGGCAGAGGCGACGAGGCCGAATTTCAAGATTGGAGGGGACTCGCCTGCGCGGCTCGGCTCAAGGATATTCCTCGCCATGGCAATCGGTTTCTTCCTTCTATACGCCACGGCACTGCTGCACTAGTGTCATGCTGCTTCCTCCGCAGCCGCCCGCAGGCACTCGCCTGGGCGCAGAAGAGTCCCGTCCCGCAAACGAGCTTGCCCCAGCGAAGCCGAAGGCGCCGTCAATCAGCTCGGCTTCCATTTCACCATGACAGTATTGGGCCATGTCGCATCATTCAAGGGTTCAGAACGGCATGTTCTGGCGAGTAGACTTAAGATGACTCGGCGGAATACTGCCTTTGATTTGGGATGAAGTCGGGCATTTCGCTGCCTATGGCACTCTTCATGACCCTGATCGTAGCGACCGCTGCGGCGATTGGGGCACTCTCAATGGCTGGGACGCCGGCCCACGAAACCAGCAGCGGAGGGCTGACCGTCCTTCCTGCGGGGACAGTCATCAAGGTCTCCTCAAGCTTCGACTGCGTCGCGGGCCATTACTCCTTGAACTTCACCCTGCCCGAGCGTTCCGCGCTCACTGGCGGATTCAAGGCCGGGGCTCCGGGCGTGGCAGCCTATGTCGCCACTGCTCAACAGGCGGCATCAGCGTTTCAGGGCCACCCCTCAGACTGGGTCTACTCGACGGGGCTCGTTAACTCGTCCCACATCGGGCTCTCTCTGTCAGCCGGCTCCTACGTGCTGTGGATTGAAGGCGCGGACCAGAACTGCGGCTCGGGCATAGTCATGCCCCTCGAGGTCCTCACCCAAGTCAATATCACTGAGAGCTTCGTGGTCACGCCGCAGTCCGTCAGCTCCGTAGACATGAGGCTAGAGCTCAGCTCCCTCGAGATAGCCTCGGGAGCCACTCTCACCATCAACGCGAGCGACTACAACCCGTCGCCGTTCGCGCTGAACTTGACGAGGGAGGCCGCCTGGGCCGTGGACGGCCTTGCGACAGGGGGATGTCCATCGCTGTACCTCCCGCTCGGAGTCGCCGTCTACCAGGGGGTGTACACCGTCGCAAACGCGTCCCAGGAGATGCCGCTCCGGGTCTTCCCAGTGGTGCCTTGCCCGATGCTCGTAAGATACATAGCCGGCTACCAATTCCAGCCGACGAGCGACAACGCGGTAGTCCTCCCCGGCTCGGAGGCGGCGCCAATGGCAGCGATTGTCAATGTGAGCGGAACTTACAATGCGGGCACTGGCTTCTCGAGGGCGCCCACGCCCTTCACGCCTGGGGCCTACACGGTAGTGGCTGGGGACGAATGGGGAAACCTGGCCTTCGCCTACTTCGCAGTCACGGCGTCCTCTGGCACGGTAGCAAAATACGCCTACCCTACTTCTAACCTGACGGCGTCCATTTCTGCATGGGTCGGCCAGACCTTCGTCGTCCAACTGGCTTCAAACGCCGCCTCAACCGGGTACGACTGGAATGTGAGCACGAGCCAAGGCATTCAATACCTGAACTACACGGTAGTGTCGACGAGCCCGCTTATCGGCGGCCCCCAGATAAGGGACTACCTCTTTCGGGCGGTCCAATCAGGCCCCCAGACGGTGACGCTGCGAGACGAACGACCTTTTGCGCCCTACGCCCTCGCAGCGACGATTAATCTTCAAGTGTTGGTAACCGCGTCCCCGCTTCATTGACATGCGGGCGTCCGCCGCGGCCTCAAGCTGCGCGATGAATGCGAGCTTTCCATATGAATTTCAAATCCAAGTATGTGAATTCCAGCACCTTTCCAAATTAAATACGTTGGCCTTCCCAATGCGTCAGAACATATTTGAAGCCTACAGTACTCGTCCTCCTATTCCTCCTATCCCTCACCTTCCTCGGAAGTCCATTGCTAATGAACCAAGTCCATGCAGCCTCGTCCCCCAACAAGGGTTCGGCCGGGCCCGATGGCATTTCTGTAACCACCTTGCCCACTTCCACGTCTGATGACACCGACTACAACACAGCATGCCCCGGAGGGCTTGCTGGGTGCTCCGTCCCCGCAGGGGACGGGAACAGTTGGAGTGCCACCATCTTCTCGATCACCTATACAGGAACTGTCAGCATAACCATCACAGACTGCTGTTACGAAGGCGACTACTACTCGCTCTGGATGACCACTGACCCATCAGGGCTCACCGGGTGGACCCCCGTCGGCACCACTGACCAGGTCTTTACCGGACCCGAGCTGGTCGCACCAACTTACGACCCGTACTGGACCGGCACAGGTACCCAGTACAGCTCCACCACGTTCAACATCCCGCAATCCGGTACAGTGTTGTACGCGGTCAGGGATGAACTGCTCAACGCGATGGTCAACCTGCTCGGTTCGTCCTGCGGCGGTTCCGATGTCGTATACGATGGCTGCAGCGCCACGGGGATCTCGGCCTCCGGCGGCTGGAGTCCCGCAGGGTACGCCATCGCCTTCGCGGCCGCGGCCACATCTGGCTGTCTGGATCCATCAGGTAGCACGTCCTGGCCCACGGTCACCTTCACAGACGGCAGCACGGCTGACGTCAGTGTGACCGGTGGGGCGCCGCCAGGTGCCTGCGCAAGCATGACGATCGAAGACCTCTTCGGATCGCAGCCTGCAGGGACGACCGCTCCAAGCGTCTCCAGTCCGAACTACTACGACCTGTCCATACTCGGCCTTACGGCTGGAACGGCGAACGTATGCTTCACGTCATCGATCGTGAGCTCCAGCACCGTTATGGAATACTGGAACGGAAATGCTTGGGTATCAGTCGCCACGACCTTCACATCTCCCAACACGATCTGCGGAAACATACCCGTGACCGCACTGGCAACACCAAGTACTCCGGTGCTCATCGCGTCCCCCACGACAGTAAGCAGTGTCCCTCAATTCCCAGGTGGGTCGGGACTCGTGGTCGTCGCGGTTAGCTTCGGGTTGCTGGCAGTGGTTGCCCGAAAGCGCAGTCTCGGACAGACATCGAATACATCAACGAATTAGACACAGTCCCCAAAAGGGGCTGTGCCACCCTTTATTGTGCGGAACATCTACCGAGGTTTCGGACTTGTCTCCGCTTAGGCCCTTGAAACCGCGCAGCTCCAAAGCCCGTAGCGGTCAGCTTCTCTCGGAGAATTCTGTTCCCACTCCAGCACCAGACTGTCTCGATGCTGAGCTCGTCGCCATACCCCCCGCCTGACTTCGGGCGAGTACGGGAGTGACCGAGTCCCTCGGTCAAAATGTAGTGGCCGGCCCATCGCACAATAATCTATACAGGGGCTTTCAGTGACCGAGGAGGATTGTCTTGACATCCGGGCTCTACTTCGTCGTCCATAAGCACAGGGCGACGTCCCTTCATTACGATTTCCGCCTAGAGATCGGAGGGGTGATGCCGTCCTGGTCGGTGCCGAAAGGCCCCACTTTGGACAGCGCGGTGAGGAGGCTGGCAATGCCTACTGGCGACCACGCTCTGGACTACCGCAACTTCGAGGGGGTCATCCCTGCGGGCCAATACGGGGCGGGGCCGGTCATGATTTGGGACCGCGGGACCTACGACCCCGAGATCGAGCACAGCGGCGGTGCTAGAGCGAAGGTACTTCAGAGGCAGGATGCGGAGATGACCGCAGCGAGGGAACTGAAGGAAGGCAACCTGAAGTTCTTTCTGCACGGGAGCAAACTGAGAGGCTCTTTCGCGCTGGTGCGAACTTCTGGCTGGAAGGGCAAGGAGTCGTGGCTTCTAATCAAGCACCGTGACGAGTACTCGGTTGAAGGCTTCGACGCCAACGACTACGATTCTTCCGCAGCAACCAACCGTACCCTAGATCAGATCGCCTCGGCGGGCCGGTGATGGTGCTGGCCAATGACTGCCCGCCGGCCGGCACTTGCCTCCGTCGTCGGAACTCGTCTACTTTGCCGAGTTCTCGGTGACTGGAACGTCTATGGCGTTCAGCATTATCCTGCG
>DASPOB010000015.1:0-3466 GCA_035626235.1 Nitrososphaerales archaeon
CTATTCGGCGTATTTGGTCAACAGCATGCCGACAACACATATCAGGGCCAGAAACAGGAGCCGTTCGATGCTTCCGCCGGGGGCAGTGAAACCTGACTACAATGGGTACTGCCTGTCTAACATCCCAACAGCCATCCTCTCGTTCTTCGGCATTGACGTGGCCCGACCGACGCTCCCAACGGATGCCCTTGGGGACGTGGAAACCTCGGGGGTGGAGAACATCGTCTTGCTGCTATGTGATGGCATGGGATACAACGAATGGCAGAGGCAGAGTCAGAAGGGCTTCTTTGGGGCGATGTCCAAGAAAGGGAGCGTCAGGCCCATCACTACAGTCTTCCCGTCTACGACCGCGGCCGCTCTTACTGCGGTTAGCACGGGATTGACCCCGCAGGAGCATGGCCTCCCTGAGTGGTTCGTATACATGGAAGAGCTGGGCTCCGTAATCGTTACACTTCCCTTCACCAGAGTCGGCGACTCTGGGAGAGACACCCTAGTGGGCGAGTTCGACCCGAAGGCGCTGTTCGACGGGCGGACGATTTTCCAACGCCTCAAGGAAGAGGGGATCAACTGCGTGTCCATGGCGAGCAGGGGGCTAGCCTATACTTCGTATTCCAGGATCTCCAGGGCGGGGAGCGACATGGTGCCCTACGCAACAGCGTCGGACTTGACCGTCTCCCTCAGGCGGCTCGTCGAGGGTTCCAAAGGGCGGAATCTTTTCTATGCCTATTGGCCTTATGTGGACACGATCGAACACATCTATGGCCCCAGCACGGACGAGGCCGAAGTGGAAGGCTCGCTCATTTCTTACGCGCTCCAAGAAGGCTTCCTTTCGAAGCTGCGCAAAGACGCTGCAAGGAGGACCCTCGTGCTCGTGACCGCGGACCACGGGCAGCTCACAGTCGCGCCAGAGAAGACACTCTACATGAACCGGTTCGGCAAGCTCGTCAGAAACCTAGAGCGCACGCCATCGGGGCGCACGATCCCTCCATGGGGGAGCGCCAGGGACACGTACATGAGGGTCGACGAGAATCGCCTGGACGAGACGGAGCGCTATCTTGAGAAGAAGCTCTCCGGAATTGCAACGGTCCTAAGAACGGGGGAGGCCATCGAGCAGGGGCTCTTTGGGATCAACAAGCCTAGCAGGAAGTTCATGAGGCGGGTGGGAAACCTAATGGTCTTGCCATACGGGTCGAACACTGTCTGGTTCAGATACAGAAAGAGTGAGCCGATGGGCCTCAGGGGGCACCATGGCGGCCTGTCCGCGGAGGAAATGATGATTCCACTGGCCGCTGCCAGGGTCTCAGACATCCAGTGAAGCGACGCGAGTTTTGCCCGGACCCACCACGACCCTGGCGTCCGCAGACAGAATCTCCTCCCCTCTTGCGATCAGCGGGTTCACCTCCATCTGGTCGATTGGGGGATTGTCGACCATGACCGCCGAGAAGCGAGAGACAACCTTGGATAGGCAACCAACCTCGACGGCAGGCCCGCCCCTGTAGCCGTGGAGTATGCGGCCTAGCTTAGTCTGCGACAGCATCGCCTCGACTTCACTCGGAGTCACGGGAGACAGCGCAAGAAGGTATTCGCGCATGAGTTCCGTATGGATGCCTCCGAAGCCCAGTACAAGCACCGGACCGAACGTCAGGTCCCTCGTCCCTCCAAGTATCAGTTCGATGCCGCCCTCGACCATCTCTTGAACGAGCATCCCGTCGAACTTCAGGCCCTTCCGGCTGGCCAGCTTTCTATACCGCGCGAAGACCAACTTCGCTTCCTCTACGCCCGCGACATCGAGGGCTACGCCCCCCACATCGCTCTTGTGGACGAGCCCCCTCGAAAGGAGCTTGCATGCCACGGGGAAGCCGATCATCTCCAACTTCTGAATTTCACTTGGGGAGTGAATCACGACCGATTTCGGTTCGCCGATTCTACACGAATGGAGCACCCTGCTTACGTCATCAGGGGAAAGCTGGCCCCTCTTCTGGCTGAAGCGGAGTAAGTGCCTCTTGTGAAGGTGAGGCCGCCCCCCGATAGCTCTCCTGACCTTTTCATATGCGACTACGACTCCGAGCGCTCTCGCCGCCCGCTCAGGGGTCGGGAAGCTTGGAACGCCTCTCTCCATGAAATCTCTGCGGATTCTCCCCGCTAGCTCGGAGTCGCCTATCACGCACATGCAGACAGGCTTCTTCGCATTCGACACTGCGTCCCCAATTCGCCTGCCAAGGTCGTAACCCATCGCAGGGGCCTGATGAGTCGGCAACTCCAGGAGAAGGTCATATGCTGGTTGCACCAAGACGGACTTGCTGAATTCGGCGAGCTCATCGGTGGTCACAGACGCGGTGAGGTCGAAGGGGTTTACGACTGAGGCGTTAGAGGTGAACGCAGCCCCCGCGAACTCAGCGCGAAGTTGCCGCTGGGCCTTCTTGCTAAGCGTATCTACTCTAAGACCGAGTCTCGCGGCTTCGTCGGCTGCGATGGCCGCCACGCCTCCAGCGTTGGTCACGATCGCAAGCCTGTTCCCCTTCGGCTTCGGGAGAGTGACGAGGGCGACCGAGTAGTCCACCAGTTCTTGGAGGCTGTTCGCCTCGATTACCCCAGCCTTGCGGAAGGCCGCCTGGTATACCTCGTAGCTCCCCACAAGCGATGCCGTGTGAGTCAGAGCCGCCCTGGCTCCGACGGATGTCTTGCCGACCTTGAAGACCACTAAGGGCTTCTTGCTGGCGGCGTTCGCAGCCACCTCCAAGAATCTCCTCCCGTCTCTTAGCCCTTCCAAGTAGACGACCACTACCTTCGTGCCTGGGTCGTCAGCGAAGTACTGAATCACATCCTCGACCGAAACATCAAGCTGGTTCCCCGTCCCGACGAGCGCCCTTATTCCAACCCCATTCGAGGCCAGCTCCTCTGCGATGGTCTCTCCGAGGTGCCCGCTCTGAGTGACTATGGTGATTTCTCCGTCGAGGGGCCTAATCAACGAGACAATCTGGCTCCCGTCAGGCAGCGTCTTCGTAGGACGCAGGAAAAGCGAATTGACCCCCGACCTCGTGTCGAGTAGGCCGATCGTGTTCGGCCCGAGTATCCGCATGCCGTGTTTCTCTGCGACCTTTCCAATCTCTGCCTCCAGCCCTTTCCTGCCGACCTCTGCATAGCCGCTGGCGATTACTACTGCAGCCTTGACTCCGGATTCTGCGGCCTCCTTAATCAGCCCAGGGGTCAGAGACTCGGGGACCGCGACTATCAGCAGCTCGGGTGTCTCGGGGAGATCATCCAATGAAGGGTAACAGGGCCGGTCCCCAATGCGCTCGTAAGCGGGGTTCTGGGCGTAAAGCGACGCCTTGAGGATGCCTTTTTTCGAGTTGACAACCAGGTTGTCGAAGATTATCGAGCCCAGCTTGTCAGGGTCAGTCGAGACTCCGGCCACGGCGATGCTTGCGGGCTCGAAGAAACTCCTCATCCCCCTCATGTGGTCGTG
>DASPOB010000016.1:0-7018 GCA_035626235.1 Nitrososphaerales archaeon
ATTCTGTCCAATACCGAAGAGGCTTTCCGAGCACTAGGTGAAAGCGATGGTCCATCGAGTCGCGGTAGTCGATTCAGAGCTCTGCCAGTCGAGGAAATGCGGACTGGAATGCATCAAGGAGTGTCCGGTGAACATCAACGGACAGGAGTGCATCGTCCTCGGGGGGAACAAGCTCGCGCTGATTTCGGAGGAGCTCTGCATCGGGTGCGGAATCTGCATCAAGGTCTGCCCCTTCGACGCCATCGACATACTGAACCTGAGCGAGGAGCTAAAGGTCGACAAGATCCACCAATACGGAGTCAACTCGTTTCGCCTCTTCAGAATCCCCACGGTAAGGCGTGGCCAGGTCGTGGGGCTCGTAGGGAGGAATGGCATCGGCAAATCGACCGCGCTGAAAATACTGGCGGGTCAACTCGTCCCCAACCTCGGGGACTATGAGGCGAAGGCGAGCTGGGACCGGTTCCTGCAGTACCTCAGCGGACGAGAGATGAAGGAACACTTCGAGAGGATAGCGGACGGGGAGCTCCGGGTGTCCCTGAAGCCCCAGGCAGTCTACAGGCTCCCAGAAGCCTGGAAGAAAGAGACCGACCTACTGTTAGAAAAGATGGACGAGAGAAAGAAGATGGACGAAGTCGTGGAGACCCTTAACCTCAGGGAGACACTGAGGAAGAAGGTCCCTGATCTCAGCGGGGGCGAGCTTCAGAGGGTGGCTGTGGCGGCTGCGGCGTTGAAGGACGCTGACCTCTACCTCTTCGACGAACCGTCTTCCTACAACGATGTCTACCAGAGGCTGGCCGTATCCAGGCTTATCAGCGGGATCGCCGAGTCAGGCAAGTCCGTACTCGTCGTAGAGCACGACATCGCATTCCTGGATTATGTGGCAAACTACGTGCAGGTCATCTATGGTGAGCCCGGGGCGTACGGGATAGTCTCAGGGCTCTACGCGTCGAGGACGGGGATAAACGCGCTACTCGACGGCTACCTCCCGCAGGAGAACATCAGGTTCCGGGACCATGCCGTCTCCTTCGGCCAGCGAGCCGCCGGGGAAACGGTGGAGAGCGAAGAAGTCGTCGCAGAGTACACCAGGCTTGCGAAATCCTATCCCGAGTTCGAGCTGACGGTGGGGGCAGGCCAGATCAACAGCGGGACGATCCTGGGGGTCGTGGGAGCGAACGCCCTAGGAAAGACGACGTTCCTGAAGATGCTCGCGGGGGAGGAAAGACCGGCCAAGGGAACGGTGCACGTCGATGCTAAGGTAGCCTACAAGCCCCAGTACCTTAGCTCTGAGTTCGATGGAACGGTGGAGGATTTCTTCCAGTCGTCCCTGGGGACGAAGTACGGCGACCCACTATTACAGGACTCGTTGGCGGTCCCTCTCCGGATGGAGAAGCTCCTGGCCCGGAGAGTGGAGGAGCTCAGCGGTGGAGAGCTGCAGAAGGTGGCAATCGTTGCTACCATGGCTCAGGAGACAGAGGTGTATGCCTTGGACGAACCTTCTGCATTCCTTGACGTGGAAGACAGGTTCGTGGTCGCGAGGGCAATCAACAGGATGGTGAAGGCGAGGGGGAAGGCGGCCGTGATAATCGACCACGACCTACAAGTGGTCGACATCGTCTCCGATAGGCTACTTGTCTTCTCGGGGGACCCCGGCATATCCGGCGAGGCCACATCGCCCTTGACGAAGGAGGAGGGGATGAACGAATTCCTGAGGAAGGTCGGGCTCACATACAGGAGAGACGTCAACACAGGGAGGCCAAGGGTGAACAAGCCGGGGAGTAAACTCGACAGGGAGCAGAAGGAGAAAGGCACCTACTACTACGTCTCCGCGCAGAGGGAAGAGAGTGCCGCGGCTGATTAAGACCGCGCTGGAGAGGGCCAACGTCGACAACCCAGATCGTATCTCCTCTGGGGTCGACATCGTCGGAGACATAGCCATAGTCAGGCTCGCGGGGTTCTCGTCCAAGGAGAAGAGAGGCGTGGCTCGGGAGCTCATCGAAGAGACGAAGAACGTCAAGGTGGTTATGGAGCAGGAAGGAGGAATCGAGGGAGAGTTCAGGTTGAGGAAGCTCAAGCACCTTGGGGGAGAGAGACGGACTCTGACTGTTCACAGGGAGAACGGGTGCGCCTTCAAGGTGGACGTGGCGAGATGCTACTTCTCTCCCCGGCTCTCCACCGAGAGGCTTAGGGTCACTCGCCTTGTGAAACCCGAGGAGAGGGTCCTGAACATGTTCGCTGGTGTAGGGCCGTACTCTATCCCCATCGCCAAGCTGGCTGGTGCAAGGGTGACCTCCTGTGAGATGAACGAATACGCAGCGGAACTTCACGAAGAGAACGACAGGCTCAACAAGGTCGAGAAGCTGGTGAGCGTCGTCAACGAAGACGCTCTGAACCTCCCGAGCCTGGTCGCACGCAGATTCGACAGGGTCCTGATGCCTCTGCCGGCCGAGGCGGACAGGTTCCTGCCGACGGCGCTTCTGATGTCCAAGAAGGGGGCGATGATACACTACTACAGGCACGTGCTGGGGAGGGATGTCGGGGAGGCTGAGGGTGCCCTCCGTGATGAGCTGAAAGGGTTTCTGCCCGAGGGGACGAGGTACGCGGTGAGGAAGGTCAGGGAAGTCGGACCCCGGTGGCTCGAGATGGCTGCTGAGATACGCGCACCCCGCTAGAAGGGAAGGCTCTGGCTGTATCTGTAGAGGTGGGCGATGACGCCGAAGGTTACGAGTATGGCCCCTGCGTCAAAGAGGGCCATGTTTCGAAGCCCAGAAGCGATTGCCTGAGCTGCGAGCCCGTTTATGGCCACCTGGGCCAGGATGAGCAGGAGGAAGATGATGTAGACCCACTTCCTCGTCAGGATTGGCCCCATGGGGGACACCGCTTTCCTGACCCTCTCCTTTGACTTCAGGTAGCGGAGGAATGCGTAGGTGCCAATGAAGCAGAGGGCCGTCACTCCGAGCATCGAGGAGAAGTAGAGGACAGGGTCCACGAAGAGCCTCTGGAGGGTCGGGAGGCTCGTGTCGGGGTTGACGTAAAAGCCCCAGGCGGTGGTGATCAGTACTTGTGCGATTGTCGTTATGCCCAGCGCGGTGAAGAAGGGTCTGTCCTTCCAGTTGAGCTTCTTGGAGGTGTCCACGAATGGGATGACTATAGCCATCAGGAAGAAGAGAGCAGGCATGAGCCCACCCATGACGAACTTGTTGAACTCCGTCCTTAGCAAGGCGTAGAGAGCGTTCACGTACCACTCAGGGATGGTGAGCTGGGGGTTGCTCGGGCTGTAGGGGGAGCCCAGGGCCACCGGGAAAATCGCGGCGACGAGAAAGAGGCCCCCAACGAGTGTAGATATGACGGGAAGGTCGAAGACAAGGTAACGGGGGAAATGGATGAACACTAGGATTAGCATTATCATGGGGAGGATGAAGACGTGGGCGGCGTACAGCCTCAGCACGAAGTCGGTGAAGCCAGCTCCGAAAGTAGCGAGGCGGAGTGCCCCGCCTATCAGCGGGGACGCATTGGCCAGTGAGGAACCTATTTCGATGGCAAGCCCTGCCCTCTGGTTGAAGAGGAGGTCATAGCCGCTGTAGGCCTCCACCCCGGTGATAATGCCCAGGATGACACCGGTCACCCAGAGGACTTCGTTCTTTATCTTGAATCTTCCGCTGAAGTACTGATAGTACATGTGGAGGACGGCGAGGAGGACCATCGCGTTGGATGCGGTGTAGTGGATGTTCCTTAGGAGCCAGCCGAAGGGAACCGAATCGTTGATTCTCTCAACGCTGGCGAAGGCGCAGGTGAGGTTCCCGCAGCCCGAGAGGGTCGGCTGGTAGTAGATCATGAGCAACCCGCCGGTGACACCCAGGACGAGGAAAGTGATCCCGGTAAGGACCCCGAGGTATCCCAGAGGACTGACGAAACGCTTCGGGAACGTGTACTGGACGCCCATGTAAACCGTCCTTTCGAGACCGTCAACGATCCAGTGATAGAGTCTCGAGACGACGTTGCGGTTCTGGGGGGGCTGGCTCATCCGATCACGACTTTCCCTCTGCCGCAGGCAGGATGTAGTCCTCGTAGCTCTGGTAGTTCCTGCCGTAACCCAGGATTCCGTTGTGGTCGACGTCCCAGACTGGAGGCTCGATGTACAGGTTGCCGCTGGAATCTTGCGTCAATGTGAGCATCGGTATCGCGTTTGTCGGCGCAGGCTGCAGAGAAGCAGGGCCCGCAATCGCGAGGCCGTCGGGGGGCTTGTATATGCTGCCGTGGCATGGGCACTGATACGTCTCGTCGGAGGGGTCGGTCGAGTGCTCTGGGTCGTAGTTGGGGCTGCACCAAAGATGCACGCAGACCTTGCTAAAGGCCACGAAGGCGGCTGCTGTCTGGTTCGACCCTCCTAGCTCGTTGGGCAGCCTGATGAGAGCGAACTTCACGAAGGTATCGACGTTCTGGGAATCGACGTTGATGTCCCCCGATGAAGGATAGGTGATGAGCCACGTCGAGTTCGGCGGGAAGGAGGTCAGGTCGTTGACATTGACAACCTTGCCTGCGACCGCCTTGTTCGCATTGTTGTTAGCCGGCGTGTTTAGGTCAAGAACGACCTGCTGCCGTTTGTAGGCACCTGTGCTCGAGACCGAGGAGGATAGGAACGAGCCCCAGGGAACGAATGGGACAATCGACAGAATCGCACCAATGGCAAAGAGGAACTTCAAGAAGGTCCTCCTTCCCTTGTCCTTCTGCTGCCCAGCAGCAGTTGGCTGAGGTTGAGGCTGGGGCTGCGGCCGTGGAGAAGGGGTCGCCGGCCTGGGAGGGGGCGTCTGTGCCGGTGGTGCGGAAGCGGGGCGCGGAGAGGGGGATGTGGGCGACTGTGGCTTCTTCGCCGTTTCCGAAGGATTGCTCGGGGAGGGCGCTTTGTCCTTGGTGTCCTCCATAATCGGCTATCAGCTACGGGGTGACGAAGGGCGCTTTTTAGGCTTCTTGATGGCAAACTGAGACGAACTGGGTCCCGAAAACGTTAAAGCGTGTTGCAGTCGAGCAAGCCGAACTCGACATGAGCAGCAGCAGTTCCGCCCTGGTCGGGGTTGTTGTTGCCATCCTGATCATTGGCGCCGTTGCCACCATCGGATACTACCAGCTAGAGGTCGCGCCCGCCTTTGCGAGCACGTCGACCACTTCTGGCCCTCCGGCCGTCACTTGTCCGTCGGCCCAATGCGTCAACGTTACCATAGCGAGCGGAGCCTCGTCCCCTCCTTCAGGATACACCCAGGGAGCCAAGACTCAGTACGGGTTCAGCCCTGACGTGGTCACAGTAGTGATTGGGAAGAACAATACGGTTTACTGGACCAACGACGACGCCGCGATTCATACCGCGACCTCCGACACGGCTGGGGTGTTCGACACCGGGAACATCAACCAGGGGGCTTCAGCCCAGGTCACCTTCACGACCCCGGGGACCTACACCTACCACTGTACCTACCACGCATGGATGCAGGGGACTGTCATAGTAGTAAGCGGGTAGCCTCGGCAACGCCGATATAGAGCGGCAGCAAGACGGTGCCTGTTGCGAACAATCTCCGAAGGTCCCGAGCTCGAGGAGCTATCGGTCGACGCAGGCATAATCAAGCTTAGGCCCAGACTTGTCCTCGTAGCCCAGACGGAGGAGGAAGTCGCCCAGGGACTCGCTGAATCGGAGTCAAGGAAACTCGGTGTGACCCCTAGGGGCGGCGGAACCTCGATCCCCAGCCAGTCGGTGGGACAGGGGGCGATTCTGCTTCAGTCACGAGACCTGGCCGAGCTCCGGCCCGACGGAAGCGTTGCATGTCAGCCGGCGATGGTGAAAGCGGACCTCAACAGGATGCTGTCGTCTACGGACAGGTGGATGCCCGTCGACCCGTCGAGCTACGAGAGCTGCACAGTGGGGGGAATGGTGGCCAACAACTCTTCCGGGGTCAGGACGCCGAGGTATGGATCCACAATCGACTTCGTGTCAGAGCTGCGAGTTGTCATTCCTGGCGAGAAGGCGAGGGCTCTGGTCCCCATGCCAGTCGCGCGGGCCCTGTCGGCGGACGCCAGGACTAGAAAGGTGGCGTCACTCATCCAAGAGAACCAAGAGCTGATTGCTCAGGACAGGCCGAGAACCACGAAAAACTCATCGGGTTACAGGTTGGAGAGGATAATCCATGACGGAGTATTCGATCTCCCCAAGCTCTTCGTGGGTTCGGAAGGAACCTTGGGTGTCTTGACCCTTGCGACGCTTCGGACGGTGGTCAGGCCCAAATGGAAGCTGCTGTTCATCGTTGAGTCGTCCCTTGACGAGCTGGACCGTGTCGTGAGCGCCTTCCGAGAGCACTCGCCCGTTGCCCTCGAGCTGGTCGACAAGTCCGTGTTTCGGATGATGAACAAGTGGGAGAGGGTAGCGAAATACTCGCGCTCCGAACGGCAGTTCATGGTCTTCTGCGAATTCGACGGGGACGAAGGGGATTCGTCTCCCGTGGCCGAGGCTCTGGCAGACTCGAGGGTTGCCGGCTACGATCCGATGGTCCTATCCAGCGCTTCGGAGATAGCCGGGGCGTGGGAAGTGAGGAACGAGACCCTCACCCTTGCCCAAGAGATCAGGAAGGGGACAAAGACCGTTGCGCCCGGGGTCGAGGACCTAGTCGTCCCTCCAGAAAGGCTCGGTGACCTAGTCAAGCTCCTGGTGGAACAATTTGAAAGCAGGGGGTTAGAGTACATTTCCTACGGGCACGCCGGTGACGCGAACCTACACGCCAGGCCCCTGATGGACGTGACCGAGAGGAAGGGAAGGGAGGCCCTCGACGAGCTGATGCAGGACTGCTTCGAGGCGGTGTGGAAAATGCGCGGCTCGATGACAGGGGAGCACGGTGACGGCATGCTCAGGGCGAAGTATGTCGAGAGGCAGTATCCGAAGACCTATTGGATCATGCGAGAGGTGAAGGAGGCCTACGACCCCAAGGGGATACTGAACCCAGGGGTCAAGATCGCTTAGAAAGCAAGGCCCTGGCAAGAAGCT
>DASPOB010000017.1:0-13299 GCA_035626235.1 Nitrososphaerales archaeon
GAAAGTCTGCCCCCACTTGATCACGGAGCCGCCGAGGTATTGTGTCGAGAAGGTCGCAGTCCCGTTGAAAGTGCCCCAGCCTGAGTCCTGGAGCACTGGGCTGGGCTGAACGTCGATGCAGCCGGACCCCGACGCCGAGACAGGCGGGGGCTCTAACAATGTGAAGAACCCAAGCAGCATGAGCACCAACACTGCTGCGATCGAGACATCTCGCCTACGAGGCACGAATCTTTGATTACGACTTCAACACATAAGAGTTCCGCCTTAGAAACGGGGGGGTCGCTGGCAGGGAAGGATTCCGTGATTACCATCGATTGCCACGAATTGACCGTCGACGAGCAACTCGCGCTGGCTGCGGCCATCTCAGACGGGCTAGGGGGGCGGGCGGTGGCGCTCGTGAAAGACACCCAAATCGTTCTCGACCCGCTTTCGAACCCGGACCCTGACCCCTCGGACGTAGCCGCAATCATACGCAGTTTCCTATCGAAGCGCAGGGAGGCCGAATATTACTCGCTCGACGCGAATGGGGAGAGCCTCGTGGTCCACTCTGCAGACCCCCTGGCCCGCGCCCGAGGAAGAAAGGCGATGTCCCTCCCAGCGAACGTCTTCAAGTGCCCGTGGTGCAACTTCGTGACTCCGTACCAGGAGATGTACACGGTCCACATGAGGGCGCATGCCGTGGGCCTTTAGCTCCTCATTAGCCCGTCTCGTCCCCCATCGCAGGGGTTCTAGTACGTCTCAAAGTTCCTCGTACGAAAGGCGCCTATGACAAGCGCCAACCCTGCTATCATCAGGAGCTCCGGGAGAAACGGAACGGTCAGGTTGAATTCCAGGACCACGATGTTGGCGGCTGTAAGAAGTAATCCAAGGGCTATCGTGAGAACGCTGATTTTCAGCCTCAGCAGAGACCTGGCCAGGTTCAACCCGAGCAGAAGGGCGCCGGTCCCTATGGCGAATAGTGGGGAGTTGATGGTTGCTCCGAAGTCCCCCTTCAACCAAGCCGCGACCACGCCGAACCAGATGAGAAATAGGCCCCAGAAGATGTTGGTGAGAGTCCCGCTCCGCACTGGATTTCCGAATCCGCCTTCGCCCTCTCATCTTTAAGCATAACACGAGCCTCGGCAGGACGCGCCAGTCACCCACGCGAGAGATGAAGGAACGCTTTAAGGACGAAACCTAGTGGGGGCCGCATACAATTTGGCCAATTGGCTCTTGGGCATCGTCCTTGGGGTAGTGCAGGGAGTCAGCGAATGGCTCCCGATCAGCAGCAAGACACAGGTCATAATTGCTTCGACCTTCCTGTTCGGGCTGTCGTTCAACCAAGCCTACGCTCTCGGCCTGTTCCTTGAAGCAGGGACGTTCTTCGCTGCACTCTACTATTTCCGGAGGGAAGTCTGGGGAGTCCTGCTTGCCCTGGTGGGCAAGGGGAACGACGAAGGGCGGCTCCTTCTGAAATTCTTGGTCGTGGTGACCATTTTCACAGCAATCGTTGGGGTGGTGATCTACAAGATGGTCTCGGAAGCCACTACCGGACCCGTCCTCGGCATCCCCATGATGGTCCTTGGGTGCGTCCTGATAGGCGATGGCATCGTAATCACGATTGCAAAGGGGAGATACGTCCCTTCCAAGGGACTGAAAGATCTCTCACTGAGAGACCTTGTGATAGTCGGCCTCGTCCAGGGAGTAGCAGCCTTCCCCGGGGTCAGCCGGTCAGGGGCTACTGTCTCGGCCATGTTACTGCTTGGAATAAATCCCAGAGACTCCTTCAAGCTCTCCTTTCTGGCCCTGATTCCGGCGTCAATCGGTGCTGCTGGGGTCACGATTGTGCTCTCGCCTGCTCAGATATCAGCCGCCATATCAGCTGCCGGCGTCCCCGTGATTTTGGTTTCCATCTTGGTGACCGTCCTGATCGGCGTCAGCTTCATCCGACTACTGCTCAGGGTCGCAGGTAGCAACAAGATTGCATTGCTCGCAATCGCCCTTGGGATAATCGCAATATCTAGCGGGGTGGCAAGCATCCTGGTAGGGGCCGGTTAGGCTAATCAGGCGGTGTTAGGACAAACCGGCGGTGACGTAGCTCGTATCTGCCGCGTTATCTTAACGCGGTAAGTTATGCCGCCAGCAAGCGTCGAAGGCGAAAGTTGGATTCACAACGCATATAATCGGAGGGTCCGGCGCCACCATTGGCGCCAATGCCCATCAAGATGCTGACGCTGGACGACCTGGAGCTGGAAGGGAAGCGCGTGTTCCTTCGAGTCGACATCAACACGCCCATCGACCACGAGACCGGGAAGCTGTTGGAGAAGGCAAGGCTGGAGGAGGCAGCGGTAACGATTCGCGACCTGCCAAAGTCCAGGGTGGTTGTCGCATCCCACCAGGGGAGGGTGGGGCGCTCAGACTATACTAGCTTGGAAGCACACTCGAAAGCCCTAGAGGAATTCGTCGGGAAGCCTGTCCAGTTCGTCCCAGACGTCTTCGGGCCGGAAGCCATGTCAGAGATTGACTCGCTGTCCGATGGCAGCGTCCTAGTCCTCGACAACCTGCGATTTACGGCTGAGGAGAACCAGGAGTACAAGCCGGCAGACGCTGAAAAGACGTTCCTGGTGAGGAGAATGAGGGAACACGTGGATGTCTGCGTCCTCGACGCCTTCTCAACCGCCCATCGCGCTTCGCCGACCATAGTGGGCTTCGCGGGTCTGGTCCCTACCTGTGCAGGGAGGAACGTCGGGAAGGAACTCCGCATGCTCGACAGGATGTCGTCTGTGGAGAAGGGCCCCTATGTGACCGTACTAGGAGGGACCAAGGTTAACGACAGGCTGGAGGCGATAGACGCCTTGGTCGCGAACAACAGGGCAGACAATGTGCTCCTCTGCGGGGTGGTGGGACTCGTCTTCTTGAGGGCGGCGGGAAAGCTCAGGGGGGAACTAGGGCTTGAAGGCGAGCAGAGGCTCGTCATCAAGGCAAGGCAGCTGCTTGACGCAGACCCTGAGCGTTTTGCGTTGCCCGCTGATATCGGAATCAAGGTCGACCGTGGGAGAAAGGATGTCGACCCTACAGACCTAACCGCCAAGGCATCCATGCTCGACATAGGGCCTAAGACTGTCGAACGCTACTCGCGCCTCATCAAAGGAGCTGGGACTGTCTTCATGAGCGGTCCTCCCGGAGCTTTTGAATTGGACGAATTCGGCTCCGGGACAGAGAACCTGCTGAGGGCCATGGCTTCCTCTCTCGGGACGACGATAATCAGCGGGGGGCAACTTTCGTCTGCTGCTCGGAAGTACGGCGTTCAGGAGCAAATAGACCACGTAAGCACTGCAGGTAGTGCGCTGGTCCAGTATCTCGCTGGAAAGCGACTTCCGATGATCGATGCTCTGGAGAGAGCAGCTGATAAGTGGGGGCCAAGGCGCGAAGTCCCTGACGTATGGAGCAGCGTGGTAACCCTGGGCGAGGGGTTCGGGACCCCAGAGCGCTAGCCACAGAAACCGTGGGTCACCGAGCGGAACCTGATGCAGAGCCTGCCTCGAAATAGCTCCAACGGAAGCCTAGGATTAATCTCCCTTCTTTCTGGTTGTCGCTGCTGTCTCCAAGGCAACGACACCAGGAAGCTTTTTGCCCATCAGGTATTCAGTCAGGGCTCCCCCGGCAGTGCTGATGTAAGACACTCTGCCTGAGAGTCCGAATTCTTCCAAAGCAGATATCGTGTGCCCACCTCCCGCAAGTGAAAAGGCCTTGGAGTTCGAGATCTTCTCAAAGACTTTTCTTGTTCCCATAGCCATCTCCCGATCCTCGTAGACCCCCATCGGCCCGCTGAAGACAATCGACCCGGCATCTTTTATGAGCCTGCCGTAGCTCTCTATCGTCCTTTCGCCGATGTCCTCTATCTTGTACTCGGTGGGCAGCTTGTTCACTGGTATCTCCTCTCGTCTTCCGTGAACCTTCACTGCCACGTCTTCAGGGAGGACGACCCGACGCGGATAGTCGCGGATGAGCTCTCTGACCCCAGGAATGAGCGCCGTCACCCCCTTCGTTTCGAGGAAGGCCATGTTCTGCCGGCCCAGGTCGTAACCCTTTGCAGCAAGGAAGACCTGTCCTACCACACCGCCGGTGAGGACGCGGTCAGCAATTCCGTTCTTGAGCACGTACCTTGAGATTTCCAGCGAATCGTCGGCCTTTGAGCCACCCAGAATGAAGAGGCATGGTTTCCGAGGTGTCTCCAGGACCCTGTCGAGTGAAGTCAGTTCCTTCTGCATCACGCGGCCAGCGACACTGGGCAACACGACGGTGAAGCCTATGACTGAGGAGTGCGCCCTGTGAGCGGAGGCAAAAGCGTCAAGGACAAACAGATCCGCCAGAGGGGCCAAACCCCGAACGAGCTCTGTCTTGGCGTGGTCCGCCGGCTGCATCTCCTTTGTCTCGAAAGGCAGGAATCTGACGTTGTCCAAGACGAGAACCTCTCCGCTCTTGAGGCTCGTCACTGCTTCCTTCGCCCTTTCACCGCAGACGTCATCGACGTACTTCACAGGCTTGTTGAGGATATTCGCAAGCAACTCTGCATGCTGCTTCATAGGAATGAAATCTGGTTCGCCCTTCCTCCCCTGGTGGGCCAAGACCACTACCTTTGCTCCCTTCTCGGCGAGTTCTCTTATGGTCGTGCCTCCGTGTGCTCGAATCCTGACGTCGTCCAGAATCGTCCTCGTCGCTGGGTCTACAGGCGAATTGAAGTCTACACGGACCAGAACAACCTTCCCTCTGACATCAGCGTCGTCCAGAGTCGAGTAGGTCGTCCTAGAGCCCTTCCTTCTTGCCGATCATTTCTATGAGATCTACCATTCTGCAGGAGAACCCCCATTCGTTGTCGTACCAGGCGAACACCTTGGCGAAGGTCCCCTCTTCTCCAACGACCATTGTTGATTGGGCGTCGAAGACGCCGGAGAAAGTCGTGTGCAGTACGTCGCTCGACACTATCGAGTCTTCCGTGTATTCGAGTATGCCCTTCAGGGGGCCGTTGCATGCCATTGAGAAAGCGGAGTTGATTTCTTCCTTGCTGGTGGATTTCTCTAGTTCCACTGTGAGATCCACTATTGAGACATCGGGGGTCGGCACCCTCAGGGCGATGCCATTCAGCTTCCCTCGCAACTCTGGTAGAACAAGCCCGACGGCCTTCGCCGCCCCGGTGCTGGTTGGAATGATGTTGAGAGCTGCCGCCCTTGCCCGACGGAGGTCTCTGTGAACCAAGTCTTGGATTCTTTGATCGTTGGTGTAAGCGTGGGCTGTGGTCATGAGTCCGTACTTAATCCCAAAGTTGTCGTTCAGCACCTTTGCCACCGGCGCGAGGCAGTTTGTCGTGCAGGAGGCGTTTGAAAGAATGTTGTGTCTTTCATGGTCGTACCTTTTTTCGTTCACCCCGATGACGATGGTGATGTCGGGATTTTCCGCTGGCGCCGATATCAGCACTTTTTTCGCTCCCGCCTTGAGGTGTCTCGACGCCGACGCTCGTTCAGTGTAAAGCCCCGTCGACTCCACGGCGAGATAGACGCCTAGGCCTTCCCAAGGGAGCAGAGCGGGGTCCTTCTCTGTCAAGACCTTTACATCCTTGCCGTTAACCGTGATGACGTTGTCGCTCGCTTCGACCGTCCCGTTGAACCTTCCGTGGACCGAATCATACTTCAGCAGATACGCCAGCGTCTTTGCGGGAGCAATGTCGTTGAGGGCAACGAAGTCTATGTCTGCGTCTCTTTCTATGGCGGCCCGTAGCAGGAGCCTTCCGATTCTCCCGAAGCCGTTTATCCCTACCGTTATCGCCATCCAGAGGCCACCGACTTCTGCCGTACATAAGAGATTATCCAAGGGCTCAAGGTCTGTCGCCTGGGCCCGCTTCTGACAATAGGAAACCAGAAAGGGTTCACGCAAGCAAGGACTACGACAATTTCTTGTCAGGCTACACTTCATGAGGAGGCACGGCTCCGCCGACACACGAGGAGGAGCAACACGAATCGCTCGATTGGCCTTCGGCCCTCGACAGGAAGACCCCGAAGAAGGCATGCCATAAGGTGGGGAGACCCTTCAGGTGGCATACGGCGTTCCCAGAAGCGACGCCGGCCCCGCTCGATTCCCTGACTCTTCTATGTCGTTCGTACGCACGGCGTGCAATCTGATTCTCATAAGACAGAAAGCGAGGCAGGCTCATCCCTCGTAAGGGTTATATCGCGTTTCATCGAACTTCAAATCAAGTCTGATGACCAATAATGTCGTTCACGTAGTGGGAACCGGAACGCTTGGAGCGCCGCTAATCGGCATCCTGGCTGACCTGAGAAGGGAACTCGGAATCGACGAAGTCACCTTCGCCAAAAAGAGTCCCCTACTGGGAGACAGATCGAAGGTCATCAGTCTCATGAGGCGTGGCGCCAAGCTTGCCGCGGAGAAGGCAAAATGGGACGATTTCCGGAAGTTGGAAATGGAGCCAGTGTATGACTATGAAGAGGCGATTGCGCGAGCGTCTGTCGTCATCGACTGCACCCCAGACGGGAGCGGAAACAGCAACAAGCAGAAGTTCTACGAAAAACACGCCGAACAAGTTCGAGGTTTCCTGGCCCAAGGCTCCGAATTCGGATTTGGGAAGCCGTACGCCTACGGAATCAATGACAGCGCGTTCTCGAAGGACGACCAATTCGTCCAGATCGTAAGCTGCAACACGCACAACATCGCCGTGATTTTGAACACGCTGGGGGTGAGGGATGGGCATAGTGTTCTGAAAGACGGGAAGTTCCTTTGCATACGCAGGGCCAGCGACGTTAGCGACAGCAAGGAGTTCGTACCCTCGCCAAAGTTGGGCACCCATGAGGCTCCGTGGGGAACGCATCATGCGCGAGACGCTTACTATCTGTTCAAGACGCTGGGCATGGACTTGAATTTGTTTTCGAGCGAAGTCAAAACGAATTCGCAGTACATGCACTGCATCTGGTTCGACTTGCTTCTGGACGAGCGTGTAACAGAAGAGGAAGTACGCGAGAGAATCTCTTCAAATCCAAGGATCGCCGTGACCTACAAGGACATGGCGAGCCTCGTATTCTCGTTCGGGCGCGACCAAGGAAGGTTCGGGAGAATCCTGAATCAGGCCGTCGTGTTTCTTCCGTCGGTTCACGTACGAAACGGAAGCGAGGTGCTGGGCTTCTGTTTCACGCCCCAGGATGGTAACAGTCTTATGAGCAGTTTAGCCGCAACCGAACGCATTCTGTACCCCGATGAATATCGCGAAAGGCTGGCCCCGTTGGACGCGATGCTATTCAAAGAGATTTAGTCGCATTCGTTCGATTCCGTGCTCCCGTTTCTCTGCCCAGGTGGCTACCCAGGAGGCCCTGCACCTGAACGGAGTACGAACCGAGGTTGTTGGAACTGCTTTACCAAGGCCTTCACCCTCTTCTGGACGAAGTCGATAGGCTTCTTGCCGAGGACTATCTGAGCGATGAGTTCGGCCACGGTGTCCATCTCCCCGGTCCCGTAGCCCATCCTGGTCAGCTCGGACGTCCCCAGCCTTCCTCCGTTGTCGGTGATGATGTTGGCCTGCTCGAGTCTCGACCCCAGTGACTGGAGCTTCTGGGGCTCGTAGTCGAGGAGGACCTGGTGGGACTTCGTGTATCCGTAGGACGCCCCCCTGACCTTGACCCCATCGGCCACAAGCGCCTTCGCGAGTGCCTGGGCGTTCTTGATGACGGTCTGGGCGTATGGCTTGCCGAACTGGAGCATCTCCGCCAGCGCCACGGCGAGGGCGGCCACCCTGTCAAGATGGATGTTGTCGACAATGCCAGGGTGGATCTTCCCGGCCACCTTTGCGAAGGCCTCTTCGTTGTTGGAGAGGATGATCCCTCCCTGGGGGCCAGGGAGGCTCTTGTGGGTGGAGCCGATCATCAGCGAGCACCCCTCCCTCAGGGGGTCTTGGAATTCGCCTCCCGCTATGAGGCCCAGGACGTGCGAACCATCGTAGACGCACTCCCCCTTTGCAATGGAAGCGAGCTGCTTGACGGGGTGGGGAAACGGTATGAAGCTGGCGCCGAAGAACACTACCTTCGGTTGCTCTGAACGGATTAGAGCGGCCGACTCCCTGACTTCGATGTTTACGGCGGTGCGGTCGTAAGTGAAGTAGAGGTTCTGGAGCCGGAGAAGCGCGCCAAGGCCAAGGTGGGTTATCCCAGGGTATCCGCCGTCGTCCGGGTGAACCGAGAGCACCTTGTCCCCCGCCTGGGCAAGGGAGAGCAGGACGGCCATGTCTGCGGTGTGCCCTGACAGCGACCTTACGTCCGCGTACCTCGCCCCGAATACCTTCCGAGCCAGCTCCTCGGTCAGCGAAAGAAGCTCGTCGGCGAACTTCGTCCCTCTGTAGAACCTGTCGGGAGCGTTGTACCTGTTGCCCAGGTCCCCCAGGAACATGGCCCTCATCTCGGGGCTCCCTCTGTTCTCGGACGGAATCAGGTTCAGGCACTCCTTGGTCCTCCACTCCTGATGCTGCCTGACCGTCTTGTCGAGCCTATCGAGGTAGCTGTACGACATCTGATCCAACTCTATGGCTGTGTCGGCCTCGAGACGAGCCCCTCAAGGCCAGGAGGTCGCCCCAGGCCACGCGGCCCACAAGCCCGGGCGGAGTATTATGTTTTTGGACGCGGGCGAACTCAGCCGAACCTGTACTTGACGCCGTGTCCGTCCTTTTCGTGGCCGAAGGTGACCATCTCTGGGGGTCCTATCGCGCCGCAGGTGCCGCAGGCGACGCATGCCACGTGGTCGAAGCGGAGCTGGCTGGAGGCGATGTCCTCCCTGGTCGTGGCCATGGCCTTCCCCCTGCTACCTCCGTCCCCGCCGTTGGCGAGGGCGAGGTTGTGTTCGTAGAGGTCCTTGAAGGAGGCGAACACCCCCTTGGGTGTAAATATGGTGTAGCAGTTTGTGGGGCACGCCGGTACCCAGGGCTTCGTGAGCGAGTTGGACGCCAGTCCGGCGTCAACCTTGATGTGAGAGTACCCCTCGTCTTCGTCGTAGGCGAGCAGCCCCGTCCCGTCCTGGACTCGGGAGACTGCGTCTTCGGGTTCAGGGGAGGTCGTCTTGGGCTGGAACCTGCGGACGCTGGACGCTACTCTCGTGGCGAAGAGGAGCCTCGGCAGGGTGTGGTAGGTGAACGAGCTCTCAGAGATGAAGCTGTCTCTGCCCGACCTGTTCACGTCTTCGTAGATGGGTGTGAGCAGGTCTCTGTACCGTGAAAGGTTCTTCCCCCTGAAGGAGCCCGAGACGCTCGCCTCAAGATAGGTGGAAGCGGCCATCATCCCCGACGTCACCGCCCGGCGCATGCCGTCTATCATCGGGCCTATCTTTACGAAAGCCCCCAGGGCGTCCCCCGCGACGAGGTATCCGTCGGTGTAAGGACGCTTTGGAATCGCTCTGAAGCCTTTCGGGATGTTGTGCGCCGAGTATTCCTGGGCCTGGGCCCCATCAAGGAGCTCGGCCACCATGGGATGAGCCTCGAACTCGTCCAGGACGTCGATGAGCTTGCCGACTTCGTCAAAGCGTTCAGTCGTGCTCCTGATGAGCGAGTCCATGGACACCACGAGCCCCACGGAGAGCGTCTCCTTGTTGGTGTAGACGAAGGCCCCTCCGCCGATCTCGTGCATGAACCTGCCCAAGAAGAAGACGGCCCTTCCTTCGCCTGGCTTCACCCTGAACCTCTCCTCGATCGTCCCCTGGTCGAGCCTGTAGACCCGCTTGATCCCGTGATAGAGCTGGCGGGGGGTGAGCCTTTCCCTCAGGCCTGCTTCTGTCACCAGGGCCGAGGTGACTCCGGAAGCGTCGATGACGAGCTTGGCCCGCAGCTCCTCTTTTGAGGTCCGGACCCCCACGACCGAGTCTTTGTCTTTGATGAGCCCATCCACCGTGGACTCTGTTGAAAGCATCGCCCCCGCCTGCACGGCAGCGTTGGCAAACCAACTGTCGAAGGGGCGCCGCAGGACCGTGTGGTCGTGGGCCGTCTCGAACGACAACGGGAACACCCCCACCCTTGCCGGGAAGGAGACCTTCGAGAGCCTGTAGTACCTGCTAATTCCTTTCTTCAGGTCGGGGGAGTCGAGGACGACAACCTCGTGGGAGACGACCCTCCTCTCCAGAGGGGCCGCTGACTCGAAGTCAGGGACCAGGCTGATCAGCCCCCATTCGCCGGGGAAATCGCCGTAGATGACACCGCCCGTCATGTTCCGTTCGCCTGGAACCTTCCCCTTCTCCAGGACCAGGACGTTGACTCCCTTCCTGGCAAGCGAAAGGGCCGCGGCCGAGCCGGCCGGTCCGGCCCCCACCACTATTACGTCGAACTCACTCCGCGACCCTTCCGCCTCCAATCCCCCTCATCAGGTTCGGGAGCACTTCGTAGAGGTCCCCTACTATCGGATAGTGGGCGATCTTGAGTAGAGGAGAGGGCGACGACCTTGCCGCCCACCCTCCTCTTCAGGAAGTCGGCAGCTTCGATGGCCTTGGCGTCGTGAGGGTTCAGGACGAGGTCCATGGCCTCCCGGTTCAGGACCCCTCCCATCTGGACGGCCCGGGTGGTCCTAGCGGGGACACCTTTCAGTAGGACGATGACGAGCAAAACAAAGGCGACGCGCGAAGGTGACCGTTCTTTTAGTTTTCTGATTGCGGGGGGAGAAATGGGGTCTAGTCATGCATTGGGGGAGAGCACGCAGCAGGCCAATGCCTTCTATGGCCATTCGGGGACAACTAGTCTGGAGATCTCGTTGGAGTGTAATAGGTATCGCCGATATGGAAGAAAGATGGATACTGTTCTCCACCAAAACGGAAATTATGCTTTAATCAATTCCAGGGGGAGTGTTAAGACTATGTCAGAAGAGTCGCGCTGCTGGGTCTGCCACAGGTCCGAGGCCGAGGTCTCGGCCTTCGCGAACGTACAGACGCCCCGGGAGAGGGAGATCCTACAGCAGATGTCCCAGGTCACCAGGTTCAGGGCGGATTTCATCGCATCGGCCGATGTGTGGAGGAAGGGAATCCCCAAGGAGTTCAAGGAATATGGCTTCAAATTCGTGACGTCCAACGCCGACCAGTTCAAGTCCATACGGATCGGGAATGGACTGCTGGGAGAAATCACCGTTCCGACCAAACTGTTGGGAGAGATCGTCGACGCGAAGAGGCTGACGGTTGACTGGCTCGAAAAGGTGGCCCTGGTCCTCCGGAAGGGAGACGGAGAGGTACCCGGCTTCGGCGCCCTTTCACCCTTCGAAAAGGCAGACAGGGACCTGCTGAGTAAAATGGTGGACCAGTTCGAGGCGAAGTGGCGCAGGCACATAGCAAACGACGAGAGCGGAAGGGTCGACTCCAACCGATACAAGTCAAGCTTCGATGGATTGAACCTATTCGACGGGCTGGAGTTCATGATCGCAGAAGGCTTACTGTACTATGACGTGCAGGCCCAGCTGCTCGACATGGCCAGGAGAAAGGAAATCAACAGCAAGCCGAAGAGAGGCATGTCAGTCCTAAACATGAGCGGCTACCCGCCCATCCCCCTCTGCAGTGTATGTGTTGACATTGTGAGAGAACCGAGCTCGCGTCAAGTCGCGGCCGAGCCTGCGGTACCCCCGCAAGTTTCGGCAGCGCCATCACCCAGAGCAAAGTCCACCTAGAGCAGTCAAGTCCACTTTACCGGTCTCCTGACCACTGAAGGGCCTTATCGGGGGAACTTTCTAGTTAGACGGTGAGGGTCGCCAGAGCCTCTCTCAGTGTGTCGGCTCCCTTGTTGAACCAATCACGTTCTTTGTCAGAGAGCTTGACCTCGTAGATCCTCTCTACTCCCCCCTTTCCTAGCTTCACAGGGACCCCTATGCAGAGCCCCGAGAGGCCGTACTCCCCCTCAAGGTAGGCGGACGCCGCGAGGACCTCCTTGGTGTCGTTCACTATGGCGTTTGCCATCCTGGCCACGGACCTTCCAGGCGCGAAAATCGTCGCCCCCTTCTTCGCTATGACTTCTGCCGCCACCTTCCTCGTGTCGTCGATGGCCTGCTGAATCTCCTCGTCCGAGAGAAGGCTCGTCAGCGGGACCCCACTGACATAGGTGTGGCTCGCAACGGGTATCATGTTCTCCCCGTGCTCCCCCATCACAATGGATGTGATGGACCCCCTGGAAACCCCCAGCTTCTTCGAAAGGACGTACTTGAAGCGCGAGTTGTCCAGGACCCCGCCCTGGCCGACCACCCTCGCCCGGGGGAAGCCTGAGGTCTTCAGCGCCACGTAGGTCATGGCGTCCATCGGGTTGGTGACCATCAGAATCACGCAACCTGGGGCGTGCTTCGCGACGTTCTTCGTCACGTCTGCGATGATCCCCGCGTTCTTGCTGAGCAGGTCCATCCTTGTCATTCCTGGTTTCCTGGCAAGACCGGCGGCTATCACAGCCAATTCGGAGCCGGCGAGGGCAGAAAAGTCGGTGGAGCCCCTTACATCGATGTCTACTCCTGCGTCTGCCAGCCTGTGACTGATGTCTAGGGCCTCCCCCTCTGCAAGCCCAGGGACGATGTCAACCATGGAGAGGTCATCGAGGCCCATAGATGCTATCTCGAAGGCGGCAGCCGCACCTACTCTGCCCGCTCCCGCTATTCCGATCAACGCTTCGAGTGAGGTCCGCTATACTATAAACAGATGCTCTCGTGTAAGAACGAAGGATCGTCTTCTAGAGGCGGAGCCCGAAGGACTGGGCGAAGTCCTCGAAGGAGTAGTAGGCCGTCAGGAACTGCATTCCTTTCTCGGAGATCATGTATTTTGATATCTTTTCCTTGTTCAGCTCCACAAGCAGACCTGAGCCCACTAGCTCGGAGAGCAGCTTCGACATCCTGGTGTAGGACATGTTCCCCCTCCGGAGGAGGGTGGTGACCCCCACCCCGTTACCCTCTGTGTTCAGGTCCCGGGCGGTGCTGAGAACGTCAGCGATTATTCTAACCTGTGTCCTATACTGGGCCATTCTCCTTCACTCCTCCCATTGCGAACCTCAAGACAGGTGTGAACAGTATCAAGAGTCCCATTTCCTGCAGTATAATTTGCAGTAGTGAAAGAACCGCGACATATTGGTACAATAGTGATAACCATTGGAAGAACGTCCCTCCCCCAATCAGAGACAGCCCAAGGGCGATGAGAAGGGTATCGGGCTTTCTCGTCTGCGCGTACGAGTAGACAGTCTCGACGACACCATAAAGGACGAAGTAGAAAGACAGGATGCTGAGCACGTCAGCCAGCTGCGTCCCCGTGAGGGAGATGATTGGAAAGACGAGCAAG
>DASPOB010000018.1:0-14539 GCA_035626235.1 Nitrososphaerales archaeon
GGCGGGAGCGGTTGAAGCCTGCGCCGTATCCGACGACGTCTTCTCTTCAGGGACCGACGAGGACGCCCTGGTCGATACCCTCAACACGGTGGAGGCGAAAGGAGGTTCGGTGCACCTGGCCGATTCATCGCTGGAGTTAGGAAAGCAGGTTTCGGCCTTCGGGGGAATCGTGGCCCTGCTCAGGTACCCCCTCAGACCCTATTGAGCTGCGGAAAGACCAACTCTGAAAGGACTGCGAGTACGACGCCTCCCTTGATCAAGTCCTTGCCGAGCCTCTTGTCGAGGTGCGTGGCCCAAAGCAGCAGCCCCACCAGTATGATGGAGATGTACGCGAGCCTTGAGATCTCGATCACCGTCGAATTGATGGTAGTCAGCAGGGCGGTCAGGGCCGTAACGAACTGCTGGGCCATCTGCTGGACTGTAGTCCCGAAATCGGGTGGCGGCTGAAGGCCCGACATCTCCATGAGATCCGGGCCGATTATTTAACGGGCAACGCGATTTCTAGATGAGGTGAAGGTATGCCGCGGCTGGGAACCCGAATATTACGATTATGATTGCAAGCGCGGTGATGGTGTTTATCCTCGTTAGCCATTCCTCGCTCAGCTTCCCCCTCCCGATGAACTTCACTCCCAGCCTGAAGGCTTGCCCGCCGTCCAGCGGGCCCAACGGAAGGGAGTTGAATAGTGCGAGGTTGAGGTTCAGGAAGAAGATCCAGTAGAGCAGTGTTGCAAGCGGGGCCACCTGGGCGCCGAAAGGCGACGAATAGAACACAGCATTGCTCCCGGAGAACGGAACCTCTCCCTGGCACTGGGGGAAGGTGGGTATGCAGAAGTACAGGATAGGTCTGGTCAGGAGCGACCCCGTGTATTGCTGGACGAGGGAGCTGAGGTAGTCGGACCCCCCTGAAGTGATTCCGATATATGCCCGAGAGCTGTTTCCTGGGTTTCCAGCGAGGGTTACGTTGCTCAACTGCTTGATCACGCCCGCCCTCCATACCGTGATGGTGACAACTTGGTTGGGAGCCAGTTTACCACTGACTTCGGCGTTACTGAGCTGGGCGCTGTCGTTGTAGCCTATGCCGTTCACCGCCTTGACGAAATCTCCAGGCATTATTCCTGCGGTTGCAGCCGGAGACGGGATTGCAACCTGGCTGACAGCCAGGCCGTTGGTCAGAGGCGTCATCGTCGAGACCGCAGCGAAGAGGAGCCCTAGGGCCACCATCGCCACGACGAAGTTGGTCCCTGCCCCGGCTGCCAGGACCCGGCCCGCGTCCCTGTCGCTGGCCACGCTTATCGCCTGCTCGTCGACGTCGACGAACGCCCCTATGGGTAAGAACAGAAGGAACACCAGCCCGGAGGACTTTACCGGGAGTCCCAGGCTCCTGGCCACGATTCCGTGCGCGCCCTCGTGAACGATCATGGCGACGAGCAGTGCGATCCATCCGTCGACTATTGGAATGTACGGGTTGACCCCGGGCAAGCCGATGAAGGCCAGGGGGGTCACCCCCCTGAGGGAAACCCCGACCTGTGCTGCAGGCAAGGAGAGATAGAGAACGAACAGGGAGAGGAAGATGTAGAGTCCTATGGCGGCGATGACTGGCAGGATGTAGAGAAAGGCCCAGCCGATCGGTTTAGAGATTCTCCGTCTTCCGAGCTGATCCATGAGGGACCTGAAACGCTTCGTCCTCACAAGGACGAGCCCGTAGTAGAACTGCACCCGCTTGACTTCTTCCTCCAATCGCTTTGCTCCCCCGCGCCCTACGCTGCCGCTTTAAGCGTTCATCTTTTTAGCCAAGGTCATGCCCTCTTGACTGAATCTTGAACAGCTGCTCTAGGTGCGGTGGGAGCCCGTTCTTCACAAGAAGATACTCGGGGGAGGTGCTTTGCGAGCGGTGCTTCAAGCATTCGGTAGTCGAGAAGACGAGACGGACTGTCGCGAAGCATCGAATGATCGCGCGCGGGGATCGCGTGGGCGTCGCGGTCTCAGGAGGGAAGGACAGCTTGGCCCTCCTCAGGATTCTCCATGACCTTAGAGAGTACCATGGAGCCGAACTGGTCGCTATTTCCGTGGACGAGGGCGTTGCAGGCTACAGGGACGAGGCCATCGCCCACGCCCGCTCATTGACCGCGGATCTGGGGGTGGAGCATCACGTTGTCTCCTACGAAGAGCTCTTCGGCTTCACCCTCGACAGGGCGCTGGACTGGAAGGGCTCCAGGGAGACCTCGTCTTGCAGCTTCTGCGGAGTCTTCCGGAGGAGGGCCATCGACGACGCGGCTGGCCGGGCTAAGGTCTCGGTAGTCGCGACCGCCCACAACCTAGACGACTACGTCCAGACATTCGTGATGAATCTGCTCCACGGTGATGTCCGCCGCCTGGGCTGGCTGGACCCGGACTACGAAGGCTCTGAGTTCCCGATAAGGCGGGTCAAGCCTTTCATGGAGATCTACGAGGAGGAAATTGCCCTCTTCGCCTACAGGTCGGGGATTCCGTTCCAGAGCGTCAGCTGCCCATACATGCACGAAGGGTTGAGGAGCGAGGTGAGAGACTACCTCAACGAGATGGAAGCCAGGCATCCCGGGATGAAGAATGTCCTCTTCAACTCGGCGCTAGACGTCATATCCCGTTACGAGGGGAGTTCGGGGAAGCCGTCGGTTCCGTGCAGGAATTGCGGGAAGCCGTCGTCGACCGGACTCTGTGGCGTCTGCAGGATGAAGGACGAACTTGGGCGCCAGGTCAATTACACCGCGTGACTTCCGCGCGACTGGCGGCGGGTAGGACAGGGAGGGTCGTTCTACAGAAGACTCCCTGCCCTCCGAGTGTCTCCGGTGTCGGCATCAACTCCCCCGTCTCCGTCGAAGTGACCCGATATGGCGCACCAATTCGAGCATGCTGGCTTCTTGTGTCCATTTTGCTGTTGTCCAGCCAGCCATGTGGATTCCTATGCTCCTCCTGAGGCCCGTGTGAGTCAATTGGTCCCGCGACAACGTATCGCATTAGCGGGAGAGTAGAGTGAACCTGACTCGTGTTGGCGTGCCGTTGTCCAAAGCACAACCTTATAGAACGCCAGTACCTTTCATAAGGACGGCGGTGGATAGGGCAGGGAGGTTAGCCTTCTCCCAATAGAGCTGAAACAGGCTTTACGCAGCAGCCAGCAACCTTCGGGTAAAGCCACCATCCTCGCTACCTGCGTCGGGCGGAGGAGACGAACTCACGCCGTGGCGGGCGGTCATGAGAGGCGGTCCTCTCGAAGGAGAGGTCCTGACCTTCAATTGCCGAATCGGGCGAGGTCCGGGAGGGAGCAGCCCTATGGTGACGTGGCCACGCTGCCTCGTCTACGTGGGGGATTCTCCGTCTGGCGAGACGGGGGCGGGGACAGATGGTGAACTCCGAGGGGGCTGCCGCCATTTTGCAACTTTTTTAACCGTCGAAGGTCGGCTCCCGAGCCGAGCAGGGGTAGCCTAGAGTCATCGTGGCGGGGAGCCTGGTAAGGCGCAGACGCTCTGGCGCATGCTTGCTAAGCCTGTGTCTCTCACGGGACTCGTGGGTTCGAATCCCACCCCCTGCGCTCAATCTGGCTTCTATCTTGAAAGACTGCGGCCTGCGTAACGCGCCCTGGGTCCCAACTCTTCTTCTATCCTTATCAGCTCGTTGTACTTCGCTATTCTTTCACCCCGGGCTGGTGCCCCAGTCTTGATGAACTCGGCCTCGAACGCGGTGGCCAGGTGTGCGATGAAGGGATCTTCCGTCTCGCCCGACCTGTGAGACACAGCAACGGACCAACCTCCTCGGCGGGCGAGTTCGATGGCCTGCTTGGTCTCCGTGACCGTCCCGACTTGGTTGAGCTTGATTAGGACCGCGTTCGAAGCGCCCACGCGCATCCCCCTCCTGATCCGAGAGACATCAGTGACGTAGATGTCGTCGCCGATGATTTTGGCAGTCCTCCCAAGCCTTTTCGTGACCGAGCGGAAGTCGCTCACAGCCTCCTCGCTGAAAGGGTCCTCTATGGTAAAGAGAGAGAACTCGTCAAGCAGAGCCGCGTAGAAGTCCTCTAGCTTGTCTGCACTCATCGTTTTCCCGTCGAGGGCGTACCTCCGCGTCTTGCGGTCGAAGAATGTCGAGGCCGCCGCGTCTATCCCGATTCTGACCTCGCCTCCGTGACCGCTTGCCCTGATCGCCTCCGATATGGCGCCAAGTGCCTGCCGGGTCTCGCTGAATTGGGGCGCAAACCCCCCTTCGTCGCCGACGTTTATCGCTCCTCTGCCGTACTTCTTGGTGAGGATCGCTTTGAGTGACTGGTAGACCTCCGCCCCCCACCTAATGGCCTCGCTGCAGCTGCTCGCCCCGACGGGCTCGATGAGGAACTCCTGGACTGCCAGCTCGTTTCCGGCATGCTCCCCTCCGTTGATCACATTCATCATGGGAACCGGGAGGGCGTAACTCTCACGGCTCTTGAGCTGGGCGTAGAGGCCTATTCCGCGGGCGATGGCCGCTGTCCTTGCGGCCGCCATTGACACCGCTAGGATTGCGTTCGCCCCCAGTCTCGACTTATCGGCAGTCCCGTCGAGCCTGAGCATAACGCCGTCGACCGCCTTCTGATCCGCGCAGTCAACCTCCCTGAGCTTGGGCCCGATGACCGAGTTCACGTTGCGAACGGCCTTCAACACCCCTCTTCCGTGGAACCTGCGCACGTCGCCGTCTCTGAGCTCAAGAGCTTCGTGCGAGCCTGTAGACGCCCCTGAGGGCACGCTGGCCCTCCCGACCACTCGGTTCGCGAAGATTTCGGCTTCGACCGTAGGGTTTCCCCGGGAATCGAGAACCTCTCTGCTCTTCACCGAAGATATCTCTGTCCTTGGTCTCTGCATATGTTCCCCGCGCCGCTCCGACTTCCGAAGCTTATAGTCGATTTCGCGAGCCTCTCCAACGCTTATTAGAAGACCGAATCGCGCGAGAATCGGGCCGGTCGTCTAGCTTGGTTAGGATGTCAGGTTTCGCCCATCAAGCCCTTACACGGCGAAGCGCATGGCGCGCCAAGGTCGGTGGTCCAAGTCCGCCCCGGCCCACTTAGCACCTCCGAAAAGCCGTAAGTAAGCCGAGGCGCCCGATGAGAACGACAGCATAGCCGGAATTGAGGATTTGCGACCTGAAGTCACGGCCGTCTGCGTGGGGGGGCTGACGGTCGTGCATGCCGACGCGTCGTCATTGTCATTCAACCCGCCGGTTGTATCTGGCTACAGGACGGGAGGTAGACAAACAGCTTGATGGTAGGGTTACACTCGGGAATCGGCGACCGTGCGACGGTAGCCGTGTTGGCCTCTGTCCTCACAGTCGCCGCTCTCGCCTACGTGGTAGTTCTTCGGCAGACGCAGAGCACGCGCACGCCGAAGGAAACAGAGTCGCTCACTCTCTCCCCGCCCTCCATCTACCTGTCGGCGCCAGCGAACCAAGAGGAATTCAACATAACGAACTCAGGCAGTGCGCCCAGCCAACTTGTGCAGGTCATTTACACCTATTATGATTCAAACGGCACATTCCGGCGGGTGGCGGCGCCGTTTGTCTCTGGCGACTACTGTCCTTCCGACTTGAACGCAGGGGAAACATGCGTCTATGATTCGCTCCCAACGGCTTCTGCTGGACTGGTCGGACCCATGGACCTGACCTCGCCATACCAGAACGTGCGGGTTGGGGTGGTCACTTCGCTGGGCAATACGTTCTGGTACAACTTTACTCAATACGCCATTCAGGCCATTGGTCAGAGTGGCTTCAACCTCAAGGCCTGCCTCGCGAACCCACTCTGCACTGCGACGTTCAACCGCGCTGGCGAAAACGGGTGACTCTCGTTCCGAGTCATCCAACCGACGTCAGCGACCGGGGGCTCTGCCTCGAAGAGTTATCTACGGAGCCCGCGCGGCGGGACCGTTGACGGAATTCAGGTACATCAGCTGGCCCGAATACGGCAACCTCGCCGAGGCACTTGCGGAGAAAGCCCGTTCCAGCGACAAGTCGTTCGACCTTGTAATCGGCATCGCCAGGGGCGGCATCCCCGTTGCCATGGTCGTCTCCGACCACCTCGGAGTAAAGATAGACTTCATCAACGTGAAGTCGTACAAGGGAATCGCGGAGAGGTCTGCTCCGAAAATACTCTCCACTCTTACCGAAACGATTCGCGGCAAGAACATCCTTCTTGTCGACGACCTCGTAGACCACGGCGTCACCATGGAAATAGTGAGGAATCACCTCGCGGAGCAGGGCCCGAAGCTCCTCGAGACGGCAGTCCTCTTCAAGAAGCCATGGAGCAAGTTCGAGCCAGACTACTTCCTGGAGGTCGTAGACAAGTGGATAGTCTTCCCGTTCGAACTCACCGAGGTAAACCGGCTCAGGGCCGCGCGGGGGGAAAGCCTAGAGGGTCAGAGGTAGGTACACGTTCAGCGCGATTATCGTCTCCACAAGGACAAGAGCGAAGACCGCAGGTCGCCTTTCTGTTTACAAATCGCTCACGACGCTCTCCCCAGGCACATGGTAGATCGGAATCATGGGGAATGGAATCATGAGGCTCAGGATCGTCTGGCGCTGGATGACGAGACGGCGCTCGAGGATACTGAGGAGATTGAACGCCACCTGCAACCTATCACCATTCGCAGGCCGAGAGGCTCCTGGAGTACCCGAGAACTCGTCACGCCATTCTGGACAATCAGGGAATTACGCGGACTCAGGCTGAGGCCTTGCCGATTAGATACAAGATTATCTGGCGAGTCAGCCCCCAAACAACGTAGTCGTCCACCTTGAGCGAAGGCACGTCCCTGGGTTCGCCCCCTTGCTGAATCCTATAGGTGAACATGGCCCCCTCCGATTGCAACCTGCCGAGGTCGACCCACTTGTACGATGCGGCTTCTTCATTGGTCTTCACACTCACCCTTCCCCTCAAAAGGAAGACTGCGGGGACCACTTCCATGTCGGCAGTATGAGTCCTGAAGAGCCCCAGGTACCCTAGGAAGTCCGATGACGCCCCCAGGTCAACCCCGACCTCCTCGAGGGCCTCCCTTACTGCGGTCGCCCTCAAGGACTCGTCGCCGTCTTGGAACTTCCCGCCAGGAAATGCGATTTGGCCCGACCACGGGTCGCCCTCCCTCTCCGACCTCTTGATCAGGAGAACTTTCGGCGCGATCGTGTCACTCAGCATGACGGAGACGGCGGCACGCTTTTTCTCTCTCACTTTCGGTTCCTGCGTCTCCAATCTTGTGGCAAGAGTTCCGAAGATCCCTCCATGCATTTCGATAGACGAATTCTACAGCTTCAATCTTAAATAGACATCGCAAATCAAATCAAAAGCGACCGATTGATTGTCTAAGCTTCAGGAAGGTTCAACCGTTAGACTGACCGACGGAAACTTCGAAGAGATGAGCTCCGGGGGGAAGCCGCTCTTCGTCGACTTCTGGGCCACATGGTGCGGACCTTGCAGAGTCATGGACCCTATCGTCGAGAGACTCGCCGCCAAGTACTCCGACAAGGTGGTTTTCGGGAAGGTGAACGTGGACGAGGAGATGAACCTCTCCTCGCGCTACCAGGTCTTCTCGATTCCTACCTTCATGGTCTTCAAGAGCGGCGAACCCATGGACGTGGTGATAGGGGCGGTCGGCGAGGCCTCCCTCGAGCAGTTCCTCAAGAAGGCGATAGACGGCGGGCAGCCTGGTTCCCGCTAGTTCAGCCTAGCTGACCCTGGTTCCGTCCAGCATGAAGATGTCGGCTCCGTCTAGGTTGACCGACTTGGAAGAAAGAACGGGTCCGAACTGGAACGACTTGCTCCTGTTGATTGGCTGCCCCCCGACCAGCCTGTTGAAAGGCGGCATGACGGTCAGCTTCCCCTCCCCCCTTCCCCTCAGGCCGAACCCTGCCCCTTCCATAAGCTCCCTCACACGGTAGCTCGTGAAGACCCAGACCGATTCCCGAGACCTCGACCCCAGGTTGTCTCGCATCTCGTAGGTGAAGTGCGAGTGGCCTATGACGAGGTTGTGCGTCGAGATCGCCTCCTCTGATGGCCAGGCGTGGCCGTGGCAGACGCCGACCCGTCCCCTCCCCTCCCCCAGCACCGTACCCTGAGACGGGTGGAGCGTCACCCTCTGAGGGAGCACCGTGCGCAGGTTCCCGTCGTGGTTTCCGGGGACCACTTCGACTGTCTCAAAGAGGTCCAGCATCGTGTCGAAGAACCACGGCACAGCGCTCCAGTCTATGTCCTCAACCTTCCCCACGGAGTGCTTAACGTCCCCCAGCACTGCGAGTTTCGTCGTCCCGCACTTCTCTGCAAGGTCCCTGACCCTCCCGACCATCCTCACGGTGTACGACGGAAGGCGGAACCCCTTCCGAGCCATCTCCTTCTCCAGGCCCAGGTGCAAATCCGAGATTAGGAGCGTCTTCCGACCCGAGTTCTCGAACACGAGAGCGGCTTCGCCGGGGACTATCTTCAGCAAGCTAGGCGATCAGCGGTATTATCTCCGTCTTGATGAAGGAGGTGAACTCGCTCATGTCCATCTTGCTGAACCCGGTCACTACGCAGTTCCTCGTCACGCCGAGCACGTATCCTGTCTTCCTGCTCTTGATCACTATGTACCAGAGCTTCCCATGGGTGAGGTAGTCGGAGTAAAGGCTCGTGCTCCCGAGCCCCGCGCCGTAGAGGGAAAGCTTGTCAATGCTCGGCAGGTCGATGTCGTCGAAGAAGATTATCTTCGTGTCGTCAAAGTTCGCCTCGTGGAACTTCTTCAGCGTCTCGGGGTCGATCCTCGCCTCCACTATCTGCCCTAGGCTCAGGAAGACCGCCTTGCTTATTTCGTTCGCGATGTTGTTCGCCCTGTTCTTCTTGTCGTAGACCGTCAGGAACAGCCTTCCTTTCGACTGATCGAATGCGAACGGGGCCTCATAGGTTCGCGGGACGGGCACCGCCTTCCCCCTGTGGCGCACTACAAACACGGAGTCGAACGAGAACGTCCCTTCCAGCGTCCCCTTGCCCACGTCCAAGTCTCTTATCTCGGAGACAAGCTTGAACTCCTGCTCTTCGACGCTGGTCTCGGTCTCGATCTTGAATGCCTTCAGCTTCTCAGCCAGCAGGTCCATGTCGTAGTTCTCCCTGACCAGGAAGACCTTCCCTGCGAGTACCAAAGCGGCCTGCCTCCGAGGCCCCCCGTTAATGGGTTTTCAGTTCGACCAGAACTGCCTCGTTGTGACGAACCTGATCTTCGCTTCGAGGAGGTCCCTGTAGAAAGCCTCCTCGTCCTCCCGCATCTCTGCCAGAATTCTCGACGCAGTCTGGGGCCCGATGCCGTACACGGTCTGGGCCACGACGGCCTTCTTCCCATACGAAAGCACAAGGTCTGCCGCCCTCCTGGCCTTCGCCAGCTCTCTCCTCTCGTCGTCGTTGAGTTCTCCCTTCATTCCCTTCCTGCGAAGCAGGTCTCCAACTTTGCCCGTCCCCCAATAGCAGGGGACCAGCAGCCCCGACCCGCAGTACCGGCACTTCGGCTCCTCAGGAAGGTCCCCGACGGCCGTGTATCCCTGGTCTTCGCCGCACCTGAAGCACAGCATGCTCACTTCGGTCCCGAAGATGCTCGCCTTCATCCGCTGGTACGACGACTTTCCGAGGGAGTCTGGGGCTACCGCCTCGGGCACCTCCAGATACCTGTAGAGGAGGGCGTACGCAATCGGTGTCGGTCTCTCCCTTGCCAGGTACGTTTCGACCTTGATCTTTCCGTCGGACACCAGCCTTAGCACCTCCTTGGCCCTCCCCATGTCGATGAGGTCCCGCCCTGTCTCCTGAAGCGCCTCCTCGAATATCGGCGTCTTCTCGAAACGGGTCGGGAGCGAGCAGAGGTTCGGGTGAGCGATCAGTTTCCCTCTCTTCAGGGCGCCGAACCTCTCGGCGACCTGCTTGACCCTCGCAGGGAAGGGGAAGTTCCTTTGGGCCGCCACCGCGTAGGTCCGCTCCAGCTCGTCAGGCGACAAACCCATCAGCTCCCTGGCGACCGAACCCAGGTCCACGTCCTCCGTGTCCGCGGTGAGCTCCATCAGGATGCGGTAGCCGTCGAGCCACCAGACCCTCACGAGACCGCGCCTCGACAGGATCTCCTCGAAAGTGTAGGCGAACGTCCTGTTGACGGATTCGCCGAAACACATGTGGATGATCAGGTACTTCCCGAACCCCTCGAAGAGGACCAGGTTGTCCGACGGAACGGGAGCGGCCATCTTCTTGTGCTCGGCTATCTGGTCGGCCACAAGCGCCCTGGCCGCTGCGTCCCCCGGAATCATCTTCAGGACAGCCTCCAGAGACTCCTCGCTTCGGTCGAGCGCTTCCGACACCTCTCGGCGCATCCTCCCCGTGGCCCTAGCGAGGGCGAACGGGATGGGCAGCATCTCCCCATCCCATGTGGCAAGCGCCGCCAGCGGGTCTTCGACGGGCGTCACGTAGATCTTGCGGTCGTCGGCAATCTGCTCTATCTGCCAGACCTTCCCCTTGCAGATGAAGTGGACCCCCACCTTGGCCTTCAGGAGGACGAATTCCTCTCCAAGGATGCCCACCGACTGGTTGGTCGTCACGTCGAGTACCAGGTACCTCGTCTCGTCGGGAATCATGGAGAGGTTCTCGAAGTAATAGTCCCTGGTCATCCTCGTCCTCGTCAGCTTGGTCCCGTCTGATCTTATCTTCCCGAGCTCTGAGAGGTACTTCACGGTACGTTGGAACGCGTCCTCGGAGAGCGTCCTGAACGGCGCGGCCCTCCTGATCTCCTCGAGCAGGGTCCCGCTGTCCATCGACTCCAGGTCCATCAGGTACCCTGCGACCTGATGCGCGAGGACGTCCAGCGAGTTCTCGTACGGCCTGGTAGGCTCGATCCTCCCTTCGCGCGCCTCGATGATTGCCGACGAAGACTCGAGCACGTCGTCGGCAGAGACGACGACGAGAACGCCTTTCGACAGCCTCCCGAGCCTGTGCCCGCTTCTGCCGACCCTCTGAACGAGGGACGTGACCTGTCTCGGGGACATGTACTGCACCACAAGGTCCACCGAGCCCACGTCAATCCCCAGTTCGAGCGTCGAGGTGCATACGAGCGCCTTCAGCTGCCCCGACTTGAACGCCTGCTCCACCCTCTCCCTCTCTTCCCTCGGCAGGGACCCGTGGTGGACCGCGACGTCCTTGCGGATGCGGGCGAGCTTCTCGCCGAGCATCTCCCCGACCGTGCGGGCGTTGACGAAGATCAGCGTCGACCTGTGCTCGTCGATGAGACTGTCAATCCTGCTTAGTCTCGCTGCGAGGTCGGGGGCGGCGTAGGTCTCCCTCGCCGTGGTCCGGTCCGCCGGGTCGGGGACAGGGTACTCTATGCTGTATGCGAACTCCTTGGGGGCCTCTGCCTTCACAAGGGTCCACTTCCCCTCCCCGAAGATGAAACGGGCCGCCGTGTCGGGCGTCCCCACCGTCGCAGAGAGGCCCACGAGCTGGAACTCGCCCGCGACCCTCCTAAGCCTCTGAAGACCGACGCAGAGCTGCACCCCTCTCTTGCTCTCCACTAGGTTGTGAAGCTCGTCCACGACCACGGCATCCAGGTGGGCCAGGTTCTTCCTCATCCTGCTCCCGGGGAGCACGGCCTGAAGTGTCTCCGGGGTGGTAACCAGGACGTCCGGAGGGTGAGAGGACTGCCTCGACCTCTGGCTCTGCGGGGTGTCCCCGTGACGGACGTCGACGGTCAGACCCAGCCTCGAGCACCAGACCTGAAGCCTCTTCAGCATGTCCCTGTTCAGGGCCCTCATTGGGGTGATGTAGAGCAGCGATACCCCGTCGCGGGGGTGTTTCGATGTAATCCTCCCCAGAAGAGGCAGCAGGGCCGCTTCAGTCTTCCCGGAGCCGGTGGGAGCGACGATGAGCACGTTCTTCCCTTCGGCGACCAGAGGCCACGCCTGCGCCTGAGGGGGGGTCGGCTCCTCTATGCCGGATTCCGCCAGGAACCCACGGACCGCGGGTTCTAGGAATGAGATGGGAGACCGGTGACTCAACTCGGGGCGAACGGCGCCCGCAGCGATTTAAGGGCTTTCGAGAGAGGGTTCGCCGAAACTGTTCGCCGCTGGCCGTTTCATCGCGAAGGCCGCTTCGTCGGCCTGTGACGATCGAAGACCCGATTCTTGCAAAATCATGCGGAAGGTCTAAATCCGTGACGCGAAAGCGCATTCAGGAGGTTTGTCACGCAGAACCGAAGAGGTCTCCAGAGAGGCCCAGCTCCCCCCGACGAAGGTGAAGGAGATCATCCTGGAGAACTTCATGAGCTATGAATACGCAAGGATCCCACTGAGAGAGGGGCTCAATCTGATTGTCGGCCCCAACGGCGCCGGCAAGTCGTCGGTTCTACTTGCGATTTCCGTCGCCTTCGGCCAAGCCTACACGGAGAGGTCGAGGAAGCTCTCGGACCTCATACGGAGGGGGAAGGACATCGCGCGCGTCTCGTTGGTCTTCGACAACTCTGCCGCGAACGGGAAGCGCCCCATACCGTACTCCAAGGCCGACACATTCATGCTGAGCAGGTATCTGAGGAAGGACGGCTCCTACTGGTTCGAGGCCGACTACAAGGAGATCGACAAGAGCGAGGTTGTGAGGCTCTTGGGCGAGTTCGGGATCAACCCCGACAATCTCCTGATCATAATGCACCAGGGAATGATCGAAGAGCTCGGAGCCGTCACGCCGCAGGAGAGGCTGAGGATGGTTGAGGAGGCCGTCGGCTTTTCCGAATACAGGCAGAGGATCATGCTGGCCGAGCAGGAGCTCAGCGGCCTGATCGGGGAGGAGAGCTCCCTGCTTCAACTCATAGACAACGCCAACCAGGCCCTAGAGTACTGGAAGCAAATCTACGACAGGTATCTGGAGAAGAAGAAGCTCAAGGAGCACAGGGAACTCCTGGCGAGGGAGCTCCTATGGAGCACTGAGTTCAAGATCACGAAGTCGCTCGAGTCGGTCCTGGAGAAGATCAAGGCCAAGACCAACGCCCTGGAGGACCTGAAGTCGCAGCAGCAGGGGGTTACAAGGGACGCGGAGGAGTCGCACCAGACCCTCCTCGACAAGCAGGCCGAGCTCAGGAAGCTGTACTTCGCCCTCGTAAGGGCGGAGGGCGAGAGGGCGAAGGACGAAGGGTCGAGGACCGCCTACAAGGCGCTCAAGGAGGACCTCGCTGGCCTATCGAGGACTGTGGACGACGTGCTGGCCCAGGCGCCGAAGAAGGGAGGCGCGAGGATAAAGGAACTGGTGGACTACATCGGAGAGAAGGGAGCCTCCTCTGAGGAGGACGCGGCCAGACGGAAGGCGGAGCTCGACAGGGAGGTCTCCTCACTCCAGTCCGAAATCGGCACGGTCGAAGACGTCGTAAGGAAGACGATCGAGACGTACGTCTCGCTGAGGGTTAAGAGCGAAGTGCTCCTCTACAGAATCAGGGTCACCGAATCGGACCTGAGGGAGCTCGAAAGAAGCGAGCGCGACCACCGAGGGGAGCTTGACAAGCTGAAGCCAGAACTGGAGACGGCCGGGCCCAGATTCGACACCGTGAGGCAGCCCTACGAAGTCTCGGAGGAGCTCAAGCTCGTCTCTGCCCACCTCCAAAAGATGCAGGACATACCCGATGATGCGGAGAAGATCTACAACGACTACACGGGCAACGTTGACGAGCTCAAGAGCAAACTCGTCAAGCTCCAGGAGAACAAGAAGGCGATGCTCTCAGAACTTCAGTCAAGGAAGAAGGTCTGGAAGGGGGCCATGGAGAACCTTGTGATGTCCATCGACCCCGCCTACAAGGCCGTGCTCTCGGCCGCTGACGCCACGGGCTTCGTGAAGTTCGAAGAGGGGGCGGAATTGGAAGAAGCGGGCCTCGACCTCTTCGTGGGCTTCAGGGGGGGTCCTCCCACGACCCTGGACCCGTTCACTCAGAGCGGCGGGGAGCGGTCTGTGGCGCTCATGGCTTTCATCCTCTCCCTTCAGGGCAGAATCGTTTCACCGCTGCGGGCAATGGATGAGTTCGATATCCACATGGACCCGAAGAACCGCGAGGCGATGTTCAAGATGATTCTTACACAGATGAAGCAACGGGCGGCCTCCCAGTACATCGTCATCACTCCTTCTATCCTCACGGTCTTTGACAAGAGCGCCCACGTCATCACCGTCCAGGCGGTCCATGGCCCCACAGAAGTGAGGGAGCTGAAGTAGAGTGGAAGAGGAGAAGCTAGAAGAGATACTCAGGGTCATCGAGCTCTGCACAGATCCGCGATTCTCGGACATCTCGTTGGTCCGCTGGATACCTCCAATGGTGGCCGAGAGCATCCATTTCGAACCCCAGTGATTCACTAGTCATCTCGGCCTCGCCGACTAGATGGAGCGGGTACTCATCTAATAGCAGAAATCAATGACGTCGAAGGGATTTCAACAGTCATAGCCGCCGTAGGTCCCTTTAGGGCCCCGCAGAGAATGGATCAAGTACGTCGGTTCATGAAGTTCCTGACTATGGAAAGGGAAGAAAGAAGAAGGGTGATT
>DASPOB010000019.1:0-83570 GCA_035626235.1 Nitrososphaerales archaeon
GGGCCAGAACCGTTTCATAGGCGACCAAAACTTATAACCTCAGGGGCTTGGGCTGGTCCGTCTAATGTCGACGGCCACCGAATTCAGGCACCTGGTTAGAATCGCGGGGAAGGACCTCGAAGGGAGCAAGAAGCTCATCGCGGCCCTCTCTGACCTAAGGGGAGTAGGGTACAGCTTCGCCAATACGGTGGTCAACCGCCTCGGGCTCGACCCGAAGGCGAGACTGGGGACACTGTCAGAGGAGCAGGTGAAGGAGATAGAGAAGACCATCCAAGGGTCTTCAGCCTCTCAGGTCCCGCAATGGTACTACAACAGGAGGAAGGACCCGGAAGCGGGGGACAGCAAGCAGCTCTTGGGCTCAGACCTGGACTTCGCAATCAAGAACGACATCGAGGCGGAAAGAAACATTCAGAGCTGGAGAGGCGTTAGGCACGGTCTCGGCCTGAAGGTGAGGGGGCAGAGGACCCGGACCACGGGCAGGAAGGGAAGGACCGTGGGGGTCAGGAAGGCTGTCCTACAGGCGGCCGCGAAGGAGGCAGCCGCAAAGAAGGAAGAGAAGTGATAGTTGGGAGACCCGAAGAAGGCTAGGAAGAAGTACAGCCGGCCGAGAAGCCCGTGGCGCGCGGACCAACTGGCCCAAGAGCTGTACCTTCTCGGGAATTTCGGCCTGAGGAACAAGCGAGAGCTCTGGAAGGCGGAGACTCAGCTAAGCTCCATGAGAAAACAGGCAAGGACGCTGCTGGCGGCCACCGAGCAGGTCAGGCTGAGGGAAGAGAAGAAACTACTCGACAGCCTTAGGAGGAAGGGGCTCGTCGCCGAGGGGGCGAGCCTGGACGACATCCTCAGCCTCACCGTAGAAGACGTCCTGGCCAGGAGGCTGCAGTCCATGGTCTTCAAGAAGGGAATGGCCCTGTCTCCGCTCCACGCGAGGCAGCTGATTGTCCACGGTCACATAGTGGTCGGGGAAAGGATGATCAAAACGCCAGGTTATGGAATCAACAGGCTTGAGGAGCCGGAAATCAAACTCGTCGGAATCAGGGAGCCCAAGCCTCCGTCGGAAGCGGCAGCGCCGCCTGCGGCTGAACCGAGCTCGCAGGCGCCCGAAGCACCCTCCGCGGGGCCAGCCCTGCAGAAGTGATGATGAATGGCATCTGAAGAAGAAGCTCTCAAGGACAAGTGGGGGGTCGTGCACATCTACTCCAGCTACAACAATACGATAGTCCACATCACCGACCTGACGGGAGCCGAGACCATCGGCTTTTCCTCCGGTGGGAGGCACGTGAAGGCGGACAGGTTCGAATCCTCCCCCTATGCGGCCATGCGGAGCGCGTCAGCCGCGGCAGAATCGGCGAAGTCGAAGGGCATAACTGCAGTGCACATCAAGGTTAGGGCGGTGGGAGGGACCGGACCAAGGACCCCCGGGCCGGGAGCGCAGGCCGCGATCAGGGCCATCGCGAGGGCCGGGTTCAGAATCGGGAGAATCGAGGACGTGACCCCGATACCGCACGACACGACGAGAAAGAAAGGCGGAAGGCGCGGCAGAAGGGCCTAGTCCGTCGAGGCCCGCAAAGCGTCCACGGAGTCCACCTTACCGTCGCCATCCCGGTCTACACCGCGCAGGACGGCCACGAACTCCCCCCGAGTGTATCCCTGGAAGAGAGACTCCGCCTGGTTGCATATCCCTATTATCGCCGCCTTGGTCCCGGCGCCCGTCAGCCCGGCCGCGATCACGCAGTTCTTCTCCGGGTTCCAAGGGTTCCTGACCTTCGCCACGATGCAGTCAAGCTCAGAGTTGTAGAGCTTCCCGCCCTGGTCGGTTATCGAGCCCCAGAACCCTCCCTGCTTGAACCTGATTGGGAGGCTCGGGTTCAGCTCTTCAGCAACCACGTTCGTCCTTGGGCCTCCCACGACGATTAGGTTGGAGCTGAGGAGCTTCTCAGCCTTGATGTCGACGTCAAGTTTGACTGGGAACCTTTCCGGAAGCCGCACGAACTGCCCGAGCGCGAAACCGAGCTGGACGGCATAGTGGCCGTCGCGCGCCTGAGTCCCCCCAGCACCATGGGGGATGGGCGACCCGACCACAATCCAGGCGTCGAGGTCCCCCTCGGCGATGAACTCCTGGAAGAACAGCCCCAGGGCCTTTGAACGGGAAGTGGATGCGATGGTGGGCATCCTCTCGCCCTTGACGGAAAACTCGACCGCGTAGCCGTCAGACGACAGCGCGAAGAGGTTTGCCTCCCCTCCCCTGATGACCCGGCTCTTCACGCGGGAGATCAGCCCTGCCTTCTCGAGGCGCCCCACGTGGTAATAGACCGTTTGATGGTACACCCCGAGGGCCCTCGCGATTTCGGCAGGGTACTTGGGGCCCGTGGACAGCAGCTCTAGAATACGCTGTCCGACCTTCCCCGAGGCTGGCCGGAAGTCCTCAGGCCGGGTGGAGACCAAGACCCTCTTGGCCATGTCCCCGCGAGAGAAAGGGTCGAAGAGCAGCTTTTCCCTGCCCATGACTGGACGCCTCCGACGACAGTGCTTAAATCAGTTTGCATGGTCTTGGAAGTGGCGCTGCCGCTGGCGGTCGACCTTTCTCAAGCGCGCTTGCAGGGTCGAGGAAAGTGATTTGCGGGTGTTATTAGCGGCCTGATGGAGAGCTGGAGAACATGTGCGGGATAGTCGGCTGCGTGGCTGAAGAGCCAGTCGCCAGCATCCTCCTCAGCGGACTCAGGAGGGTGGAGTACAGGGGGTATGACTCCGCTGGGATGGCGACCATAGACGACGGCCGGCTGGCGGTAAGGAAGGGGGCAGGTAGGATTAGGGACATCGAGGCCAGACACGGCCTGTCCCGGCTCGGAGGGAACATCGGCATGGCGCACACGAGATGGGCGACTCACGGGGGGGTCACCGACGGAAACGCGCATCCGCACACGTCCTGCCACGAGCTGGTCGCCGTCGTCCACAATGGAATCATAGAGAATTACCTGCCCCTGAAGAAGAGTCTGCTGGCGAGAGGGCACCGGTTCAGGAGCGAAACCGACACGGAAGTCATCGCGCACCAGATTGAGCAGGAGTACAGGCGCACCAGGGACCCGGTGAAAGCCACGCTATCGGCCACGAAGAAGCTAAAGGGGCAGTACGCGATCGCCGTGATGTTCCAAGACAGGCCCGATACCATCGTCGGGGCAAGGAAGGACGCGCCCCTGATCGTAGGAGTCGGAGACAGGAAGATGTTCGTCGCGAGCGACGTCCTGGCTTTTATTGAACACACTGACCGCTCGATCTTCCTCGACAACTACGAGGTGGTCCAGATAACCAAGGACGGCGCGAGAATCTTTAGGAGGAACGGGCGGGAGGTGAAGAGGAAACCCACCCAGGTTGCGTGGGAACTCTCGGAGGTCTCCAAGGCAGACTACGCCCATCACACCCTGAAGGAAATCAACGAGCAGCCCCAGACGGTGGTTAACGCCTCTGTCCAGGACCCCAGGCGTCTGGCGGAGTTCGCTGGGGCCATAAGGAGGGCGAAATCTGTGTTCATCACCGCCGCGGGGACCAGCTATCATGCCGGGCTGCTCATGAAGTTCAGGCTCCAGAACGAAGCCAAGCTCAGGTGCGAGACCATCCTGGCCGGGGAGTTCAAGGAGCACAAGGGGTTCGTGGGCAAGGGCTCGGTCGTTGTAACGCTCTCACAGAGCGGCGAGACCGCAGACGTGCTGGAGGCGGTCAAGGAGGCGAGGAAGAAGGGAGCGAAGGTCCTTTCAATCGTCAATGCTGCTGGTTCGACCCTCGCGCGGGAGAGCGACTGGACCCTGCTTCTGAACTGCGGACCGGAGGTGGGAGTGGCGGCGACCAAGAGCTTCACCGCCCAGGTCGTGGTAGTGAACATGGTCGTGGACGCGGTCCTCGGGAAGAGACGCACGAACGGGATGAAGGACCTGTCCGACGGGGTAAAGGAAGCGCTGGGGACCGCAGCGAGCATCAAGGAGGTGGTGGCGAAGTACAAAGGGAGGCCCGACTTCTACTTCGTGGCAAGGGGGTACCAGAGTCCGGTCGCCCTCGAAGGGGCACTCAAGCTGAAGGAGCTCTCCTACATCCACGCCGAGGGGATGCCGGCGAGCGAGCTGAAGCACGGAACATTGGCCCTGATCGAAAAGGGGACCCCCGTGGTCGTGATCAACCCGACTGGAGAATCCCACGCCGACGTCCTCTCCAACGCCGAGGAGTTGAGAGCGAGGGGGGCCGAGATAATCGGCGTATCGGACCGCCGCGACGAGGTGTACACCCACTTCCTCCGCGTCCCCAAGGTCCAGCCCAAGTTCATGCCCATCGTAGAGGCAGTCCCGCTGCAGCTGCTCGCCTATGAGATGGCAGTGGCGAGAAGGAACGACCCGGACTATCCGAGAAACCTCGCGAAGTCCGTGACGGTCAAGTAAAGCAATTAAGTGGATTCGTCGGGTGGACGGGTGTGGTATCCAAGAAGGAGGTACTCTCCAAACCAGTGCGCACCATAGAGGTCGGCAGGAAGAGCGTGTCAAGTCTCCTGCAGGCGATGTCGCAGACGGGCTTTCAGGGAAAGAAACTGGGCGAGGTCGCCGGGATATGGAGCGAGATGGCAAGGCAGAAGGGACTGACGATCTTCATGGGCCTCACCGGCTCGCTCAGCACGACCGGTCAGTGGAAGATAATCAGGTGGCTGGTCGAGAAGAGATACGTGGACGTGGTGGTCAGCACCGGGGCCAACATCTCGGAAGACATACTGGAGGCCATGGGCTACCACTACTACCAGGGCACTTGGCTCGCGGACGACGAGAAGCTGCTGAAGATGAAGATAGACAGGTTCTATGACATCTACGCCGACGAGATGGAGTACAGGAAGCTTGAGAACACGATATACAAGTTCGCGGAGACCCTCGACCAGAGGAAGACCTACTCGACGAGGGAGTTCCTCCACCTCTTCGGCCGGTTCCTATCTGAGAAGGGGATTGACAGCATCGTCGCTGCCGCGTACGAGAACAAGGTGCCCGTGTACTCGCCAGGCCTTATCGACAGCGGTTACGGCGTTGCGCTTAGCCTTCTCAAGAGGAAGACGGGAAAGATGATCAAGCTAGACCAGACCAAGGACATGGAGGAGCTTGCCCAGATTGCGGAGAAGACAAGGCGGACGGGCGTGGTGTACCTCGGGGGAGGAGTGCCAAAGGACACCATACAGCTATCTACAATCATAAAGTCGCTCGCCCAGGGGGGCGACGAGGAGACCCCCCACGAATACGCGATACAGATAACCGCCGACAGCCCCCAATGGGGAGGGCTCTCCGGATGCACGTTGGAGGAGGCCATCAGCTGGGGGAAGATATCGTCGCAGGCGAAGAAGGCGACCCTGTACGCCGACATAACGCTCGCCCTCCCGATAGTTGCGCATGCAATCAACGAGAACGTCACGCGAAGGACCGACCCGCCCGACCTGGGATGGGTGTTCGAATCCTAGGGCGCCCGTCCCTCAGATAGTAGTGCGCCCCTTGCTGGATTTCCGGCCGTTACCAGGCGGCCCCTAGCGCCCCAGTCGAGCCGTGCTTGACCTCTCGTCTCCGTAGGAAGCGAGCATGACCTGAACTCCAAGCTCCCTTTCGATGAAGCCGACGAGGTCCTTCGCCCTACGCGGGAGCGCGCCCTTGAAGCCGGCACCGAAGAGCGGAGTCAGGGACTCGTAGACCGGCTTGACTCTCCCCAGGCGCGGGAGGCACTTCTGGAAGCTGGTGGACTCGGTCCCGTTGTCGTCGTAGGCGACGCAGACCCTGAGGTCCTTGACCTTCGCGAGGACGTCGAGTTTGGTGACAGCCACCTTTCTTACCCCGTTCAGCTGGACGGCGTATCTCAGCGCGACGAGGTCGAGCCACCCGACCCGCCTGGGACGCCCTGTCGTCGAGCCGAACTCGCTCCCGACCTTCCTTATCAGGTCACCGACCCCGGCCTTGAGCTCCGTGGGAAACGGGCCGGCCCCGACCCTAGTGGTGTAGCACTTCGTGACTCCGAATGGTTCGCCGGCGAGCGACGGCGGAATACCCAGTGCGGAGGGAACGTAGCTGGCGATCGTGTGCGAGCTGGTGACATACGGGTAGCTGCCGTGGAGAAGGTCGAGCAGGGTCCCCTGGGACCCCTCGTAGAGTATGGGCCCCCCCTCGGCGCTAATCGCCTCAACGCGGGCGGCGACGTCCCCTGAGATTCGCTTCAGCAGGCGTGTCGTCGACGAAGCCCAGGTCCTCAGCGCCCCGTGGGAGACCCCCACTCTCTCGTAGAACCGCTCCAGGTCTCGGAAATCGAACCCTGCAATCAGGTCATAGACGCGAGGGGAGAGCCTCAGGGCGCGCATTGCGTAGGACGTCCCGATGCCCCGCTTCGTCGTGCCTATGGCGGAAGAGCCCCTCATTTCCTCGAGGAGGCCGTCAAACTCCTTCTCGAGCGGGGAGACGAGGGTGCACCTCCCATCGACGGTGATCCTCCTCCGCTCCGCGGGGGGAAGAAGCCTGAGCTCCGCCGCCAGGACTTCGGGGTCCAAGACCACCCCGGCCCCGACCAAGAGTTCTTTCCCTTTCAGAGCCCCTGACGGTACGAGATGAAAGGTGTATTTCCTGCCATTCAAGACGACAGTGTGCCCGGCGTTGCTCCCTCCGTTGAAGCGGGCCACGGCGTCGAACTCCCCGGCCAAGAAGTCGACAATTTTCCCCTTCCCCTCGTCCCCCCACTGGAGGCCAACGATGGTGAGGTTCTTCGCCTCACATCACCCTCTTGATGTCGTGCGGGAGGCTTTCCTTGTATCCGGCGGAAGTGATCCTGATGAAGTCGGCGTTCTTCTGAAGCTCTGCTATGTTCGAGGCGCCGCTGTAGCTCATCCCCGAACGAAGCCCGCCCAATAGCTCGCTCACGACACCCTCCACCCCACCCTTGTACGGGATGAGGCCTTCGACCCCCTCCGGGACGCCCTCCTCAATGGCCTCCTCGACAAGTTCGCCTCTTTCGGCGCGGTCTCCGCCTTCACGGACTCTCCTGTCAATCGACGCCGCGAGAGAAGCCATCCCCCTGGTCAGCTTGTACCTGATTCCGTCTCTGAGAATCGTCGGGCCAGGGCTCTCCTCGGTGCCTGCGAAGAGACTGCCTATCATGACGGTCGAAGCGCCCCCCGCTATTGCTTTCGTGACGTCCCCCGGGTTCCGGATGCCACCATCCCCGATGACCGGTACTCCCTCCGCTTTGGCGGCGTTGGCACTGTCGATAATTGCTGTGAGCTGGGGGACGCCGAACCCGGTAACGACCCTCGTCACGCAGACGCTCCCCGCGCCCACCCCCACCTTCACCGCGTCCGCGCCTGCCATTATCAGGTCTAACGTGCCCCTGGCCGTCGCGACGTTGCCCGCGACCACATCGACGTCGCCCAGCTCCTTCTTGATTCTCCTGACAGTTTCGATGGCGTGCTCCGAATGCCCGTGGGCTATGTCCACCACCAGGGCGTCGGCGCCCGCATCGTGGAGCCTCCGGGCGCGGAGAATCCCATCCCCCTTGACACCCACGGCGGCGGCGACCCTGAGGCGGCCCTTCCTGTCTTTGGTGGCCAGAGGGAACTGCCTGATTTTCATGATGTCCTTGGAAGTTATCAAGCCGCAAAGCCTCCCTTGCCTGTCGACAAGCGGGAGCTTTTCGACCTTGTTGCCGCGCAGGATTTGTTTGGCCTCGTCAAGCCCCACGCCCTTCGGGGCTGTAACGAGCTCGGCCCTCGGCGTCATCACCGCGGTAAGCTTCTTCGATTGGTCGTCCTCGAAGTTGATGTCCCTGCGGGTGACGAGCCCCAAGACTCTCTTCTTCGCGTCAACTATTACGATGCCACCTACCTGGCGTTCAGCCATGACTCCCCTGGCGTCTCCCACTGTCCTGCCCGGGCCCAGAGTCACAGGATCCTCGATGACCACCCCCTCGGAACGCTTTACCCTCGAAACCTCCTTGACTTCCTCCTCAACGGACATGAATCTGTGAATGACACCCAGCCCGCCGAGTCGCGCCATCGCTATGGCCATGGAGGACTCCGTGACCGTGTCCATGTTGGCGCTTACTATCGGAATGCTCAGCCTGATGTTTCGGGAGAAGAGGGACGATGCGTTGACGTCCCGCCGCGAGCTTATCGCGGAGAGCCTTGGGACCAGGAGCACGTCATCAAAAGTGAGGCCGACTTCGTTCTTTCTATCGGGCCCTTGCACTTGACTGCGCCTTCTGCCGTGGTCTTATAGCGTTTGTGGCACGCCGCGGAATGGCACGGGGTCTCGCGGAAGTTGGGAGAACTAGGCGCCGGGGGAGGGATTTTCACCCGCTCTGCTTTGCGGGATTTGAACCCTCGACCCGCTTTCGCGAGACAGGCTGTCCCGTGGTAACGTTTCCAGGCATGCGCGACCTAAGCCCTGCGCCCTGCCGAGCTAGGCGACCCCGGCGTGGGGCCGCCTGACCCGCCCCGCTTAAATAGACAACGGACGGCTGCCAGGCAGCTCACGCGGGAGAGGCGTGGTCCCGGTTCATGCACAGGAGCATGGCTTCCGCCTCCTCTCTTGTCGTGACGACCTGCACCTGGAGGTCTACTGCCTTCCTTCTGATGCCGTGCAGCACTTTGCTCTCCTTGTTCGAGTTCGCGTTGAAGGACAGGACGATGGAAACCTCGCCGAGGGATATGGCCCTCAGGACTTTCTCAACCTTCTCGCTCGGGTCCCCTTCGGCCGCCGCGGTGAACTCAACCCCAGCCCTGCCGAATCTGGAGATTAGGTCAGTGAGGGTGTCCTCCCGCTGGCCCTCTTCTAGTAAGAGGACCCCTCGCTCCCCCCTCGCGGGGATCCTGCGCCCCGTCGCCGAGAGGGCCTTGGAGAGCGCCTCTGGAAAGCTGTCCCCGAAGCAGGCGACTTCGCCCGTCGACCTCATCTCGACGCCGAGCTTGGGGTCGGCACCATCAATCTGAAGAAAAGAGAACTGGGGAGCCTTGACGGCGAACCGCTTCGGCGCCTCGACATCCGTCCTTCTCTTGAGCTTCCCCCCGAGGACGGCAGGCGCTACGATGTCAATCAGGTTGACCCCAGTCGCCTTGCAGACAAATGGGAGGGACCGGGAGGCCCTGAGGTTGCACTCGATTACGTACACCGACCTCCCCTTGACCAGAAACTGAACGTTGAGAGGACCCCTCGCCTTCAGCTCTCTCGCGATGCCCTTGGTGTACGCCCGAATCTTCTCTTGCGCCGCGTTGGTTATCGAAGTGGCCGGGATGGACATTATGGCGTCCCCCGAGTGGATGCCTGCGTCCTGGACGTGCTCCACTATGGCTCCTATGACAGTGCTCGTCCCGTCTGATACAGCGTCGACCTCGACCTCTCTGGCTCCCAGGAGGAACTCGCTCACTGTGACCGGGTAGTTCGGGTTGGCCTTCACGGCCCTCGTGACGTAGGTTTCGAGCTCCGATGGGCCCCAAAGCACCCTCATCGCCGAGCCGCTCAGGACGTGGGATGGCCTGACTATGACCGGGTACCCTATGCGGGAGCAGAAGACAGCCGCTTCCCCGGGAGATCGGAAGCTCCCCCATGCAGGCTGCGGGATGCCGAGGCGGTCCAGGAGGGCGCTGAACTTGGACCTGTCCTCGGCCGCCTCAACGGACTGAGGGGAAGTGCCGAGCACGTTGATCCCTCGCCTCTCCAGGTCCAAGGCCAGGTCGTTCGGGGTCTGGCCCCCGACGCAGAGGACCATTCCATCTGGCCTCTCGCGCTCGTAGATGGCGAGTATCCTCTCGATGGTAAGCTCCTCGAAGTAGAGCCTGTCGCTCATGTCGAAGTCGGTGGAGACGGTCTCGGGGTTGCAGTTGACGACGATGACCTCCTCTATCCCGCACTCCCTGAGGGCCCAGGCCATGTTCATGGTCCCCCAGTCGAACTCGACGGAGCTCCCGATCCTGTAGGGCCCCGCGCCGAGCACGATTACCTTCTTTTTCGCAGTAGGGGGAGCCTCGTCGACCGCCGCGTTGTAGGTCTGATACAGGTAGTTCGTCTTGGCGGGCCACTCGGCGGCCAAGGTGTCGATGACCTTGGTCACGGGGCGGATTCCAAGACTCAGCCTGGCCTCCCTTACCCGGTCCTCGTCGGATCCCAGCAGCTGCCCCAACTGCCGGTCCGAGAAACCGAGCTTCTTGGCCTTGGAGAGTGTCGGGAGGTCCAAGGCGGCTCCTGGCCGAGCTTGTCCGAGCTCATCGTGGAAGTCGGTTATGTTCTTCAGTTTCGCGACGTACCAGCAGTCGACCTCGCTTTTCGAACTGACTTCCTGAACGGAAAGTCCCCCCCTCAGCGCGTCGACCAGGTCGAAGAGGATGGTGTCAGTCGGATTCCGGAGCCTGCTGGCAAGAGCCTCGGTGTCAGCCGGCTCGCCGTCCCTCACGACTCCGTCGTACTTCGGGTTGGACATCCTCACGGCCTTCTGGATGGCCTCCTCGAACCCCCGCCCCACGGCCATGACCTCCCCGATTGACTTCATTGAGGTGTCTATTCTTCTGGCGCCGCCGTCGAACTTGTCCGTGTCCCATCTGGGCATCTTGACGACGAGGTAGTCGAGGGACGGCTCGAACAGGGCACTGGTCACCCTCGACACCCTGTTCTTGAGCTCGTTCAGGGTGTACCCAAGCGCAAGTTTGGTGGCCACGTAGGCGAGAGGGTAACCCGTCGCCTTGGAAGCCAGCGCCGAGGAACGGGACAACCTGGCGTTGATTTCGATCGCTGCGTACCTTTCCGATGAGGGATCGAGAGCGAACTGGATGTTGCATTCTCCGACTACGCCGCAGCGCCTCCCGGCCTTCAGCGAGGCGGACCTGAGGAGGTGGTATTCGGCGTTCGTGAGGGTTTGCGAGGGGGCGATGACTATGTTGTCCCCTGTGTGGACCCTCATGCCGAGCATGTTCTCCATGTTGCAGACGGTCATGCTGTTGTCCTCCCCGTCGCGCATCACCTCGTACTCGATCTGCTTCCAACCGCCGAGATACTCCTCCACCAGGACCTGGTGCGTGAGGCTGCTGTTCAGCCCCTTCTCGACGATGGTAGCCAGCTCACGGGGGTCGCGCGCCACGCCGCCCCCTTTTCCGCCCAAGGTGAACGCCACCCGTATGATCACGGGAAACCCCAACTCGTCCGTAACTCTTGCCGCCTCCTCGACCGAGTAGGCGGCCCTGCTCCTGGGGACCGGGATCTCTATCCCCAGCATGGTCCGCTTGAAGAGGTCCCTATCCTCGGTGAGCCTGATACCCTCTATCTGCGTGCCAAGAACCCTGACCCCGTACTTGTCAAGGACCCCGCTGTCAGAAAGCTGGATTCCGCAGTTGAGTGCGGTCTGTCCTCCGAAACCAAGGAGGATTGCGTCAGGACGTTCACTCTCGATTACCTTGGTCACTGACTCCAGGTTGACTGGGACGAAGTGAATCCGCTCGGAGAACTGCTCGCTCGTCTGAATGGTCGCTATGTTGGGGTTTACGAGCACGGAGGTCACTCCCTCCTCCTTCAGAGCCTTGAGGCACTGGCTGCCGGAGTAGTCGAACTTGCGGCTGGTTCTACCAGCTCTCGCCTGCTTCTCCGACCTTTATTGCCCCACTTCCTAGGACGAGTGCCTTTCCTACGCCCTCACGCTTCGAATCTCCTCACCTCTTTGACGCGGTCTTGACATGAGCTCCACGAACCTGTCGAAGACGAATTCCGTGTCGTAGGGGCCCGGGGTAGCCTCAGGGTGGAACTGAACGGCCAAACACGGCCTGCGCGAATGCCTGACCCCCTCGATTGTGTGGTCGTCAGAGTTTACGAACCAGGGGGTCAGGTCGGTCCCCGCCATGGTCTTCGGGTCGAGAGAGTAACCGTGATTCTGGCTTGTAACGTACCCCCTGCCGGTGCTCAGGTCAACGCAGGGCTTGTTCTGGCCCCTGTGACCGTACTTGAGCTTGAAGGTCTCGACCCCCTGGGACATCCCCACCACCTGTTCGCCGAGGCAAATGCCCAGCACGGGGACATCGGATTCCACCAGCGCCCCGACGCACTTCGCCGTCTCTCGACAGAGCTGCGGGTCGCCGGGGCCGTTGGTCACGACGACCCCCGCCGGCGCGTGCTTCATGACCGCCGAGTACGAGGAGTCGAACGGGACGGCTACCACCTGGTATCCCCTGCGAAGGAGGTTCCTGACTATCCCGTTCTTAGTTCCGCAGTCCAATAGCACCACTCGGGGGCCCTCGGGGCCATACGTAACGGGTTCTGAAGGCGTGACCCCGCGCACGAGATTGAGAGTGGAGTAGGTGGCGGCCTTGAGAAGGGTGCCCCGAAGTTCATCGATGTCCTTCGACGCTTCCCCGCTGGCAACGATTCCCATCATGACACCGACCTCCCTAAGCTTAGTCACAAGCGCCCTGGTGTCCACCCCCTCCACGGCAGGGATTTGCTCTGATTCAAGCCACTGATGCAGGGTCCTCCTCGAGGCCCAGTGGCTGGGAAGCCGGCATGCTTCCTGGACAACGATTCCCTTCACCTTGATAGACGACGACTCGAAGAACCTGGGCAGGCCGAAGGCGTCCTTCTCTTCGTAGGTCGGAACCCCGTAGTTCCCAATAAGCGGGTAGGTGAAACAGAGGACCTGGCCGGCGAACGAGGGGTCCGTCATTGATTCGCAGTAGCCGACCATCCCTGTGGTGAAGACCGCCTCTCCGATGGCCTCTGTTTCGGCGCCCAAGGCGCGTCCGAAAAAGATCGAGCCGTCCTGGAGGAGAAGAAGAGCCTCGTCCTTTTCCTTGGCCACTCTGGAAAATGGGCGGACCTCCAAAGCGCATTTAAGGCTATCGAGACGGGCCGCGGCCCCCACGCGGATGTACGCTGGCGATTCAGCCGAGTTGAGTCACCCTAGGACTGGCGAGCCCGCAGCAGCGTGCTTGCGGGCGCCCGGAGTGTTAGTGTTATAGACCCTCTGCCCCCTCATCACTGCGTTGAGGGGGCAAATCGCGTCGGTGCTGATACTCACCGCGCTGATCGTTGGAGTCGTAATTGGTTACATCGGGAACGAGTCTGCCACCGAGACAGTAACCACTACGTACACCTTCGTCACCACCACTCTACAGGGGCCGGTTCTGGAGCGTTGCACCGTCACTCAGTACGCCGTCTGGTCCGTCGAGTCACTGGGACGCGGTACCACGGTCGGAGGGACCACTACGCAGGACTATGCAGTCGCGACGTATCAGACTACGGGCTTCCCGACCGTCACCACGAGCAGCTACGCAGGGACCTTGACGGGTGCCATCGCTTCCTGGAAGGTCACGACGTGCGGTTGAGGCGACAATCTCCCAGGCTACATGATTCGTAGGGAAGCCCACGCACCCGACGCCCACGGGTCTCCAAGGCCGAGAATCCTTATATCCGATACTGGCCGAATTCAGCGAGGGTTCAAGATAACAGACAGGCTTCACATGGCGTCGCGACTCCAGCGCTGTCTCTCACGAGTCATTACATGGACCACATCTTCGAGGGGGGAGTTGTCTTGATAGCCGATTTCAAGGGAAGAGACGTTGTCAGCGCCAAGGACTTCAAGCGCGCCCAGTTGGAGGAGCTCTTCCGTGCGGTCGACGACCTGGAGAAGCATCCTGGCACTCTTGAGGGCGCGCTGAAGGGAAAACTGGTGGCTCTCCTGTTCTTCGAGCCGTCGACAAGGACCTACTCGACGTTCCAAATAGCGGCCCGCAACCTCGGCATGAAGGTCTCTGGGTTCTCGGACGCAGGAGGGACATCGGTCTCGAAGGGCGAGACGCTCCACGACACGATAAGAATGTTCGAGGGGTACGGGACTGACTGCTTCGTAATCAGGCACAAGAGGATGGGGGCCGCACGGTTCGCCGCGAAGATAGCGGACGTGCCAGTCATAAACGCCGGCGACGGCAGCAGGGAGCACCCGACCCAGGCCATGACCGACCTTTACTCGATAAGGAAGGCCTTCGGAAGAATCGACGGGCTGAAGGTGGGGATTCTCGGCGACCTCAGGTATGGAAGGACGGCGTCTTCGCTCGTGTATGCGTTGTCGAACTACGACGTCGAAATCAGCTTCATTGCCCCCGAATCGCTTCAGATCCGCCCAGAGGTGGAGCATTTCCTGAACGAAAGGGGAGTGACCGCGAAGAAGGAGACCGAACTCGACAAGGTCATCGGCGGGCTCGACGTCCTCTACGTCACCAGGATTCAGAAGGAACGGATTCCCGACCCTACCGACTTCGAGAGAGTCAGGGGGAAGTACGAGGTCAACCTGGAAGCTCTGAAGGACGCGAAACCCTCGCTCAAGATTCTGCACCCGCTCCCCAGGGTCGACGAGCTATCCCCCGATGTGGACGCCACCAACTATGCGCGCTATTTCACGCAGGCCGCCGCGGGCCTCCCCCTGAGGATGGTCCTGTTCACCTACGTCCTGGGGGGTGTGTCGTAGCACGGAGCGCGAGTCGGAAGCCGGAATGCTCGTGCGCAAGATCGAACAGGGCACGGTGGTCGACCACATCCCCGACTGGAAGTCTGGATTGGTGGCACAGGTGCTCCGACTGAACAGGCTCGCGATGCTCGGGGCCGACGTCTCGGTGGCCATACTTCAGAACGTCGCGAGCAAGCAGCTGGTGAGGAAGGACATCATCAAAATCGATAGGTGGCACGTCGACGAGAGCGAGGCCGACATCGTCTGCCTGATATTCCCCAGCATAACGATAAACTACATCAAGGAATGGAAGGTGTCGAAGTACGAGCCAAGGGTCCCAGACGTCATCGAGGGGAGAATCAGGTGCCCCGAGGTCCAGTGCATCTCGAACGCCGAGAGGGAACCGGTAAGCCCTGAGTTCGTAACCTGGAAGAAGAACAGGATTCTGCAATGCAGGTACTGCGACACTCTTCTCTCTTTTGACAGGATACCCGACTATGTGAAGAGCTAGCCGATTGGCTGGGGGGAGGCTGAGGGCTGTCCCTTCTTGGCGCCCTTGCTCTTCCAAAGCTTCGGGTAAGTCCCCTGCTTCATGACAACCCTCTCTGTGGTGGCAGCCAGCCCCCTGCCTGAGGACGCCATCTGGGCCGTCGACATTAGGGCCTTCCCCGTGGCCACCAACTCGCCCTTGCTCGACATCAGGAGGACGAGGTCTCCTTTTGAAAGCCCTTCTGAGGCGCTGAGTATTCCTGGAGTGCCGAGCCGGGCGCCGTGGCAGATCGCGTCCACGGCAGAGTCTCTCAGGATCACCCTTCCGAGCGAGGAAAGCGCGTCTTCTACGGGGATGATCGCGGACCGAAGGGACGATTCGTCTCCCGTCCTGAGCTTGTACACCGCGTCGCTCAGCCGGTGCAGGGTGACGAGGCCCCTCTCCTCGGTGAGAGGGCCGACCTTCGTCCGCCTGAGTTCGACCATGGTTGCGCCTACCCCCATGACCTCGCCGAGGTCGTAGACGAGCTTCCGGACGTAGGTCCCGGACTCGCAGAGGCACCTGAAGAGAAAGAGATTCCCGTCGGACTCGACGACCTCCAGCTCGTGAATCGTCCTGCTCCTCACGTCGCGTCTGACCGACGACCGTTGCGGAGGCCGCTGGAATATCTCGCCCCTGAACTCCTCGAGCGCGGAGTCGAGCTGCTTTCTCGGGACGGAAGTGTGCAGTCTCATCACCCCCCAGTACTCTTTCGGGAAGAGAAGGAGCAGGCCTAGGGCCTTGGTTGCTTCCCCAAGCCCAATGGGCAGAACCCCGGAAACCGGCGGGTCGAGGGTTCCACTGTGGCCCGCCCTTTCCACCCCCACCATCTTTCTGACCCAGGCGACGACCTCGTGGCTGGTCGGTCCACGCGGCTTGTCAAGCGGGATGAGCCCGTACTCCAGCATCGCTTCCACCGGCCTTTCCGACGGTCTCCAGCCGTGCTGGGGGTCAGCGGGCTCCTCGTCAAGCACGACCATCTTGGACGGCATGTCAGACTCTTCTGTTCTTGGCGAAGTGGAGTACTATGCGGGCTACCTTTGCTTCGTCGATGGTCTCTGTGTCGACAATGAGGTCGAACGGGCTGAGGTCCTTTCCGAATTCTATCTGGTATATCTTCTTGTAGAGCCTGAAGTTCTCCGTGTCCCTCACCTCAAGGACCTCTCTGCACTTCGCCAGAGCCATCCGGTCCCTGCGGGACATCCTCTCTGCCCTGCTCTCCACCGACCCCGACAGCCAGACCTTAATCCCGTCTGAGGTCAGCCAGGGCAGAGGATAGCTGGTAATCACGACACCCCCCTTCTTTGCCTTCTCGAGCAGCCGCGAGTCAACTTCCTTGTCGAAGTTCGGAGACTTCTTCCTCTCCTTTAGGAACTTCATGCCCTCCTTCGTGTCCCACCAGTCGTCACCCCCCGGCGAGAACCCCTCCTCGATGGCCATTTCCTTCAGGACGTCCCCGCCTCCCATTACGTGGAGGGAAAGCTTCTTCGCCAGGAGCCGGGAAACAGTTGTCTTCCCCACTGCGGGCATCCCTGAGACGATTATCGCCTTCACGCTTGAGGGCCCCGTGGTTATGGCGTAGTACGCAGCAGCTTGGCGAGCATTGTCGAGAAGACGAATGAGCTGAGGAAGTACCACCAGAAGAGCGAGACGCTACCGTCGGAACCGAAGAGGATCGGCAGGCCTAGGTTGACGAACGGCGCATGGGCGACGGTCACGCTGTACCCTCCGAGGAAGGTCGCCATCAGATAGTAGACTCCGAAGAGCGGAACGATTGTGATTCCAGAGACCTTCAGGCGGGCGAGCTGCACCTTGCTCTGTTCCTGCCGCATCGCGAGCTCCCTACGCTTCAGTTTTTCGAGCTTGGCGGTGTCCTTCGCCAGGGTTGCCTCTCTCTTTTCCTTGTTGAACTCGGAGAGCTCCGCCTTCATCTTCCTCTCCGCGTTCAGGTCCACTACTCGCCTGGTGACCAGCTGGGTGGCCAAGCCCAGACTGATGGACGTGAGCGTCACCAGGAAGGTAGACTCCGGCACCGTGGTCCCAGGGATACTGAACTTGGCAGACGCCAGGTTTGTGCCGTCATCGACGGTAACGTTGGAGGAACCTGTGGCCGAAGCGGGCACCACGAAGATGCAACCGGAGAGGACCCCGCTCGAACTCGTGCTACACGTGCCCTCCAGCGCCAAAGGCGAGCTGTTGAACTTGGCCGTGACCGTACGGTTCGGCGCGAGATACTGGCCCGAAATCGACACCAAAGACCCCACTATGTTCGCCGCCGGGTTCAGGGCGATAGTAGGATGCGGAGCGGCTGGTTTGGGGGTGAAGAGGGGGCCGACCGAATAGTAGAGAACGTAGATGACGATCACGGCCAAGACTATGATGATAAGGAGCCCGGCGCCCGAGCCGCTCGACTTGTTCTTCCCTTTGGCCTTCGTCTGCAAGCCTAGGCGGCCTTCCTAAGCATCCCGACTATCGTTCCAGCGGCCTCGTCCGCCTTTCCCTTGCTGTTGCTCACCAGCAGCATTGGAGCCCCCGTAAGGGTAGAGGAGACGGCCAGGAACGCCCTAGCGAGCGCCAGCTCGGACTCGAGGTCAGAAGCGCCGAGGGTGTCCCTGTGCCTTGTCTCGTCGGACTCCCGGCGGCCCAGAATCTCTTCGGGGGAGGCCTCCACGAGCACGAGGTGCGTGGGCCGCATCGCCCTGGCCACCTCGAAGGGGAGCCCTGGCCAGAACCCTTCCCGCGTGCGTATGAACAGGTGGGTGTCGACGAAGACGACATCATCCTTCATCCTTGCAATCTTCGTGGCAGCGGCCCTTTGCAGCCTTCTCTGCCTCTCGACCGGAAGGCTCCTCATCTGGTCCCTGTCCTTGACCCACCTTAGCCTCAGTGCTTCCTCGAACATGACCGTCCCGAAAGTGACCAGCCTGGCATTCTTCATGCTGGAACGCGCCTTCTCCACGACCGTGGTCTTCCCGACTCCCGGGATCCCGACGACGACGACCCGGAGCCGCAAGCCTACCCTGCTCCGATGAGCCCCGCGAGGGCGGGGGATATCTCTTCGACCTGCTCCTTGAGGAGCATCTGGTAGTATTGCAGTATGATGTCGACCATTAGCAATATCCCGATCCCCGAACCGAAGACGCCGAACAGGTCGGCAACGCCGGCGATCAGCCCGATCAGAATCCCACCGATGATTGTGAGTGTAGGGATATAGCGTGCGAGAACCTGCTCAATCGAGAGTCCGGTCCTCCTGAACCCTGGCACTTGGACGTCTGCGTCCATTAGGTTCTTTGCTACGGCCTTCGCGTTGAGACCACCTATCTCCACCCAGAGCCTGGCGAAGAGCACCGACATGCCGACTAGGAACAGGAGAAACACGGCGGAGTGCACCGGGTCGCTTATCGTCTGCGAGACGCTCTGGGGGGCCGTGATGTAGTAGGCAAGGCCCCCCGTGGGATAGGACGAGTTGACGTTCCCCCAGACGCCGAGATAGTTGACCCAGCTGCTGGTGGATGTGCCGACGCTCCTGTGCAGCAGCTCTGTGAAGAAAGTGATGTTCGCGGAGAGTGCCGACACCAGGATGACTGGGATGTTGGAGACGTAGAGGAGCTTGATGGGATACACCCCCTGGAACCCCCGATACTTGGTGGAGGTGATCGGTAGCTCCACCCGTATCCCTTCCACGTAGATCAGGAACAGAATCATCACTATCGTCAGCATGAAGGTGAGCAGGCTGGGATACTGGTAGTCTCTGACGGCGACGGAAGCAAGGGTGGCATAGCTGAAACCCGTGCTGAAGATGGCGCTGATCAGGGCGGGTATGAAGCCGAAGACCTCCTGGGTGGTCTGCGTCACCGCGACCGTGATTGGCGTGAACGTGTACCACATCACGGTCTGGCAGACTCCAGCCAGGATGAAGAGGCTCACTCCGCTTCCGATCCCCCACCCCTTCTGAATCATCTCGTCGAGAAGGAGCACGGTGAGGCTTGCGAGGAAGAGCTGGATGAAGATGATGACCTCTTGGCCCGGACGAAGGACGCCCAATGCGCCGCCAAAGATGTAGGCCAGGGACTCCCCTACGATCACTATCAAGGTGAGGAGCTTGGTCGAGGAGCCGAAGATCGACCGGTCGTCGGGGTTGCCCATGTCGAGCTTTATGATGTCGCTCCCAACGAGCAGTTGGAGGATGAGTCCCGCCGTGACTATCGGGCCTATTCCGAGCTCCATGAGGGTCCCCTGGGTTGAGGCGAAGACCACCCTCAGGAACGCGAGCTGGTCCTCGCCCGTGGAGCCGGTTATCGCACAGACACCAGGAGAGGTGGTGCTGCTCGTCGTCCCCCCAAAGCCGCACAGCGGGGTGACCGCCATCACTAGATAGAGGACGAGAGCGAACCCGGTCCAGATGAACCTCTCGTTGAGGCTCGGCTTCCTCTCTGGCTTGGGGATCTCGGGGAGCACCGTCGCCAGATTCTTGATGAAGTCGCGCATCGAAGCCATTGGTGATGGCTCTACTCCTTGGCTGCGACCTTTCCTCCGGCCGCCTCTATTTTAGCCTGAGCTTTCTTTGTGATGGAGTCGACCCTGACCTCGTAGGCGCCGGACACCTTCCCTGAGCCCAGCAGCTTCCCCACCCCCATGGACGAAAGGTCGAGAACCTTGCTACCTTTCGCCATCTCGTCCAGGTCGCCGACGTTAGCCCAGACCTCTGGCTTCTCGTGCCCCGGCGGCCTGAAGGGGTCCCTCCCGAAGTGGTCCGGGTCGTACTTCAGCATCCAGCTCCACTTGTGCTTGTGGAGCCCGGCGTTTCCGTGTCCTCCGCTCTTGCCGGAGTGCCTGTGTTGGCCTATCTGGCCGTAGCCGTGGGTCCGTCCACCCCTGTACCTCCTTCCCTTGCGAAGCCTGGTCGGCAGTTCAGACCATCCTCCTCACGATGTCTGGGAGCTTCGGGTTGCTTCCGAGCATGCCCTTCTCGCTGAACTGCTTTCGAAGGGACACCCTGAAGCCCCCCCTGGGGGGGGACAGCCTGAAGAACGGCCTGACCCCCTGCACCTGCGAGAGCCGGAGCTGCTCCTTGAGCATCTTGTCGGCCAGCTCCTGGTGCTTCTTGAATCCCATCCCTGTCAGCGCGTGTGCGTCTAGTCTCGCTCTCTCGCTGACCATCCCTCGCTTCTCGAGGAGAACCGCGATGAGCTTTGCGTCCGTCGGCGCCCAGGCAACGTAGTCCTTGCAGAGCTTGAGCGTGCCCAGAGTCGCCGGGTCGTCGGGGACCAGGGAAGCAGAGAACTTCCGCTCCACTTTCAGCTCGCAGAGCGCCTTCCTGACCGGGGTGGAGGAGTTGATCTTCCCATGGAGGTTCACGACGAGGAGGAGTCCCACTATCCATTCACCCTATACGTTGAGCCCGTGCGACATCCTAAAGGCGTCGTACACCGCGTTCGCCAGCGAGGACATCGTGTTTGTCGAGCCGAAGGTCCTGATCCAGGCGTCCTTGACGCCGGCGAGCTGAAGCAGGTTCTTGAGAGCGGGCCCCGCGACCAGCCCCAGCGCCCGCGGCCCAGGTATTATCTCCACCGTGACGCTTCCAGCCTTTCCCCTTATCCTGTAAGGGACTGAATGCGCTCTGCCGCACCTGCACTCCCAGCTTCCGCAACCGAGTTTGATGGGGATGATGTTAAGGAGGGCTGCGTTGGTGGCCTTGTCAATCGCCTCCCTGGTCTGCATCGCCTTTCCCTTGCCGACTCCGAACCACCCGGCCCCATTGCCAACCGCCACGACGGCTGCGAACCTGGTCAGCTCCCCTGCGTCTGTCTGCTTCTGGACCACGCTCACCCCTACGACCTCGTTTCTCAGGTCAGGAAGGAGCTTCTTCACAATCTCGGCCTCGCGGACCCTCTGGCCGCTTCTGAATATCTCCTCGAGGGAAGAGACCTTTCCCTCGTTCACGAGGCTTCCGAGCTTGGTCCTTGGGATCCAGACCTCTGGCTCCTCGTCCCTCCTGGAACCCCCAGACATCATGCTCGCTTCCCTTCCCCTCCCGCGATGGAGGCTTTGACTTCTTCGAAGTGCTTGGGATACTCCTCCGGCCTGAAGTTCCCCTTGAGGAGCGCGGAGAAGACCCTGTCGTGCAGGCTCTTGTCCTCCGACGCCAGTTTCGAGGCGTAGTCTGCTATGGACTTTCCAGAGATTCTCTCATCGGGCGGGAACGCTTCCTCCCCGACGGGCACTTCGACCCCCGAGTCCGTGATTCCCTTGACGAAGGCCGAAATCCGGGCACCCCGGATGAACGGCTCGACACCGTTGTATAGGACCGCCTGCCTAACCCCCTTTTCTGAAGCCTTTTTTCCGGCGAGCAACCCCAACAGGTAGCACGCGGGGGTGGACTTCAGAGAACCCTTCCACCCGAACCTCCTCAGTTGTCGTGAATGGGCTGAAGACACGACCATGTCGCCGCCGACCTTGGGCGTTATGAACTGGGAGGTCACGTTCTTGTTCGAGATTCTGACAACAAGAAGAGTTACCTTGGAAGTGATCGCCCGCTTTCTGGACCTGTAGTCAGTCACCCCCTCCCTTCTTCTCCTCATCAGGGGGACGTAGGAGGACATTACTTCTTCGCCTCCTTCATCAGGTCTAGGAGGTGCTTCACGCCCCTGACCTGTCCTCCCTTCACCTGCTTGTAAAGCATCTTGTAGGACTGCGGCGTGATTTCTCCTCTGTCCTTCGCAACCTTCAGCCTCCACCTGAGGGCCCTGACCTTCGTCACCCAGCGATCTTTGCGGGGGTTCCTGGCCAGCGCTCCTCCTTCCGTCGACCCGGCTCCCCGGCCGCGCTTTAGCCTCCTGGACTGGACCCTATACCTCCCCCTTGAGAGGCCCTTTTCCGGGGCCGCCCGGATGGCCCCGAAGCCGATGAGACCTCTGATGGTGCTCCGTGTGATCGCGTCCTGAATGAGGTCGGAATACTCTTCGTCGAAGATGACTCGGTCCTGGCCGACCCCAAGGACCGAGGCCGCGAGCCTCCTCTTACTTCTTAGGTTCAACCAGCCTCAACCCTGTCGGATTCAAGACCCTTATCCCCAGTTCGTCTGCCCTGGTCAGTATCAGCTCGCGCTTCTTGGCCCCGACCGTACCCCCAATTCTGGCGACGTTCCTGCCGGGGACCAGTCCTTCAAGGTCGGAGGGACGGTGCACGAGAACTTCGAAATGACCGCTCGGGTGGAGGCCGCGCGCGTCTGATGGGCCCCTGAATCCCACCCTTGCCAGAGCGGGCCACCCCTTGTCCTGCCTCCGCACCTTGTTGTCTACGCCCTTCGGTTTCCTCCACTCGGGATGTATCCTCACGTATCTCCAGGACTCCTGTCTCACAAACTCAGGCCTGTGCTCCGCTACCTCTGCCCTCTTCTTCACGAGGGCTTTCAGCCTGTTCTCTTCCGAAACCTTCGGTTTCATCCCTATTACCCGTGCTCCTTGTGGTAGGTGTAGACGCCGTCGAGGAAGATCCTCTGGTCCTTCCTCCGGATCCTGGTCGCGAGTTCGACGTTGGCAGCTGTCTGCCCGACGTCTTCTACGGAGACTCCCTTGACTATGATGTCGTCTCCTTCTATGGAGACCTTGCAGTCTCCCACTATCTTGGCCACACGCGGGGACCTTTCTCCGACGAAGTTTTCGACGAGTATTTCGTTCCCCTTCGTCTTAACCGAAATCGGGAAGTGGGCGTAAACCACCTTCAGCCGATAGGTGTACCCCTTCGTCACTCCAGTGACCATGTTATTGACGTGGCTCACTGCCGTGTTGATTATGACGTTGTCCTTCTTCTTCCTGGAGAATGGGGAGATGACGACCTTGTTCCCCTCGACCCCGATGTTTACAGACACCTTGTCGAAGTCTTTCTTGGCCTCACCTAACTTACCCTTGATGGACAGCAGCCTTCCACTCATCGAGGCGGTCACCCCCTCCGGCATGTCGAGGAGCTGCCGCTGGAGCGCCTCAGTAGACATACCCTATGAGCCTCCCGCCGAGCCTCTTCTCTTGCGCCTCTGAGTGTGACATGACTCCCTTGGGGGTGGACACTATCAGGGTCCCGACCCCGACTGCAGGGAGGTATCTGTGCTCCCAGTCCACGAGCTTCGCGGTCTTTACTGGGAACCTGGGAGAGATTACGCCGCACTTGTTTATCCTGCCGAGGAGCTGAACCCTGAGCTTGCCCCCCACGCCGTCATCGATGAACTCGAACTCGCCTACATATCGCCTTTTTTGCAGCACCCTAAGGACCTCACTGGCGAGGTTCGAGGCTGGAATCACCATGCACTCCTTCTTGTTCCTCATTTCTGCGTTCTGGAGGCTCGTGAAGAGGTTCGAGAGGACGTTTGTCGCCGGCATAGTTACCACCTAGTCGTACTTCCTGAAGCCGAGCTTCTCCGCAACTTCCCTGAAGCACTGCCTGCACAGGACCAGGTCGTAAGCCCGGATCACCGCGCCGTACTGCCCGCATCTCCTGCAGTAGTGCGTCGACTTCCCGTACTTTCTCTGCTTCGGGTGCCTCTCTTTCACGAGATTATCGCCCCGAAGTTGTTCCGGAAGTATCCCAGGGCCTCCTCCTTGCTCACGAAGTGGTTCTTGCCGACCCGGGAGGTCCTCCTGCCACGCCTTGCTACCCTGAAGCCGGCCCTCTCCAGCAGGACCGAGACGTTCATGCCGAGAATCCCTATCTCCGGGTCATACCTGATCCCGGGAATTTCGATGTGTTCCTTGACCCCGAACGAGACCGATCCGCGCGAGTCGAAGCAAGTCTCCTCCAGCTTGTTCTCCCTCGCAGTCAGGAGCTTCTCGATAAGCTCCTTCGTCCCGCTCCCCCTGACGGTGACCATGACGCCTATGGGCTCCCCCTTGTGGATGCCGAAGTCCCTCACGGACTTCTTCGCTCTCCGGGGGCTGGGCTTGTGCCCTGAGACCTGCTCGAGGACCTTCTTCCCCCTCTCTATGGCATCTCCCGACTTGCCGAGGCCTATGTTCAGCACTACCTTCCCCACTCTTATCGCCCTCATCGGGTTTTCCTGTACTACACTCTGGCTCATGATGCGCTGACCCCCACCGTTATCATTGGCTGCTCTTGCCCTACCGGGAAGACTAGCCGCGATGGGATTTCGGCCTCCCCGCTCGGGAGGGATATCTTAACCATTCGCTCCCTGCTGATGGTCCCCTTTTTCACGTCGAGAATCTTCCCGAGCTGGCCTGCCCTCTCCCCCGTGAGGACGAGACCGAGGGACTCCTTGGCCAGCTTCACTTTGCCGATGACCTTCTGGGACGGGACCTGAATCAGGACCGCGTCGCCGGGTGATAGGTTGAGGGCGTCGTCCAGAATCGACCTGCCGTCATGCAGCCCGTACTGCATGTGACCTCCCCTGACCTTCGCCTTGGAGCGCACGCTGCAGAGCTTCCTGTCCGCCTCCGTCGCTGCCAGCTTCGCGAGGCGCAGCCCTTTGGGCGACGGGACGAGTCGGAACGAGGAGTCCTCCGAGGGGACGCTGACGACGTTGAAGAGACCCACCGGGAAGCTGGCCGAGTGAGTCGCCTTTCCGTCCACCAGGACCTTGGCTGTCTTGACGACGTGCTTGATCTCCTTCCCTCTCTCCGCCAGGGACGCAAGGTCACGGATTACGACGCCGAGAGGATACGAGGAGCCGATTGGATGGGTCCCGGGAATGGGCTTGTAGACGAACCTGGGTCCCTTCCTGGGGATGTCCCAGGACCGGGGCGCCGCGACCCTCTTCAGCTTGTTCCTTCCGCCCTTCTTGCCCACCTACATTCCCTCCTCCAGCTTAGCCCTGCGCATCTTGTCGTCCATGCTGAGCGAGGTAATCACGACGTCAGAAGTGTGAAGCGGGACCAGTGAAGTGCCCCCTTTCTGCTTCTCTCTCGTGACCCCTTCCACGTTGAGCCTCCCCTTGGCAGGGATGACTTTCGTGACCTTCCCCTCGACGTCCTTGAATTCGCCACGAACGATCCGCACGGAGTCGCCCTTTCGTGGGGTTACCGAGCGTCGCTTGTATCTCTCACGAAGCTCCTTCGAAAGGCTTGACCCGAATCTCATTCAAATCCCCTCAAATTATGATCGAGGCGAGGTTCGCTATGCGGGGCCATTTCTCGGCCGCCTCACTCGCCACGGGTCCCTTGATGTCGGTGCCTTTTAGGTCCCCCTCCGGCGTTACTATTACGGCTGCGTTGTCCTCGAAGACGACCCGCTGTCCGCTCACCCTTCTTACCGGGTACTTCTGCCTGATGATCACGGCTCCGAAGACCTGCTTCCTGAGGTCAGGGGGCCCTCTCTTGACGACGCACACCACGCTGTCCCCCACCGAGGCGGCGGGAACCCTGCTGAGCCTCGTCTTGGCTTTCGTGACCTGAACGACCCTGAGGGTCTTCGCCCCTGTGTTGTCGGCGCAGGTGATGACCGCGTTCAAGGGAATCGCGCGTGTGATGTAGTTCTTGAACTCCTCCACACCCTTTGCGGAAACGGCACGGGACTTCGTTGACATCAGGCATGCCTCCTCGACTCGACGACGACGAAGGAGATGGTCTTGGAGAGCGGTCTGCACTCCCCTATCGTTACTGAGTCGCCGTTGTTGACGGCGATGCACGGAGGCGTGTGGGCGCTAATCCTGCTGCGCCTCCTTTCCCCCCTGTTGAACTTCCGCACGTTGTGGAGGTACTCCATCTGAACGACCACGAAGCTCTTCCCCGCGGTGGAGACGACCTTCCCGGTCAGGAGCCTTCCTCTCACCTTCAGACTGCCGTGGAACGGGCATCTGTCGTCCTCGCACGCCTTCTTTGGCGCGGTCACCTCCAGTCCAGCCCCAGTCATCTCTTCCTCTCCCTTAGCCTGTCTTCTAGTCTCCCCGTGATGTCATCTCCTGCAACCACCGTCCCCGAAGGGGAAAGGAGAAACACGGTTCCCTTCTTTTGGACTGTCAGCCTCCTCCCCTTGCTGGACAGGAGGACTACGGTGTTAGCTGTCTCCAAGACCGCCTTGCCTCTGGTCCCCGACATGGTCGGGTCTCTGGCATGCAGCACAGCCACGGCCTCGCCGATCATGTTCACTCTTCTATCCCCTTTTCGTGCATTACTGTGAGGACCTTGGCGACGTTCCTTCGGGCCCTCTTGACTTTGCCAACATCCTTCTTCACGAGGCCCCTGTCGGCATCGCCCTTCAGCTTGGACAGCTCCGACCTCAGGTCGAAGAGCGTCTGCCGGAGCTTCTCAGCGTCCTGGCTTCTGAGGTCCTTCGGTTTGAGCTGGGGCACTTTGGGCCTCCTCCTTCTTTTCTTCTTGCTTGACGTCTTCCTTGAACTGGAACTCGGGGGGCAGGGCGTCCTTAAGGGCTATCTTGACCTTGATTCCGTAGAGTCCGAGCTTAAGCAGCACGTCGGTCGTGGCTTCGTCGACGGCTCTGTCGGCGGTATCGCCACTCTTCGGGACCACGCCGGCTCTGTACTTTTCGCCGTGGGAACGGTCGCTCCTCAGCTTTCCCGCCACCGAGATTTCGACTCCGGATGCCCCGGCGTTCATTATGTTGTTGACGGACCACATCGCAGCCCTTCTGAAGGCTGTCCCGCGGGAGACTATCTGAGCGATCCTGCCCGCCATGATTCTCGCGTTCAGCTCAGGGTTCTCCACTTCCGTCACCGCAATCTGAGGGTTGGGGAAGTTGAACTTCGCCGCTACCTTGTCGGTGAGTTCCTTTATGCCGGTGCCCCTTCTCCCTATTGCGAGGCCTGGCCGGGCGACGTAGACCTTCAGTGTGGTTCCCACCGGCGACTTCTGCACTTCCAGGCCGCCGTAACCAGCTTCGACGAGTTGCTTCTCGAAGAACTCGTCCAGCTCGGCGAATGACCTGCTGGTGAGAAGGATGGCCTTCACTGAGCTCTGTTGCCTGGCCGACATTTTCTACACTTCCTTCCCCACTAACTCGATGTGCACCAGCTGGTGGAAGTTCGCCGAACTTCTGCCGAACGCTCTTTGAACGTAGTCCTTGATGGTCCTCCCAGCATACGCGGAGGCATGGACGATCTGGACTCGCTCAGGATCCAGTCCCTTGAATTCTGAGTTGCTTTGGAGGTTCCTCAGCACGTCGATGAAGGCTTCTGCTGTCTTTACGGGGTAGGACCCCGTGGGGAACCCCTGCAGCTCGCTTCGGTGGCCCACCTTTAGCTTGTGCCTCCTGAAGGCGATCGCCATCTTCTTCTCTGCGACGAGTTCCAGGAGGTCGATGGCCTTGGCGACCGACATTCCCTTGATGGTCAGGGCGACTTCCCTGGCGGCCTTTGGTGAAACGTTTACCTCTCTTCCACTAGCCCTGACATGCACCGCAGGGTCGAAACCCTCGAAACTGTAACCGTAATGAGGCACTTTACCCCTCTCGTAGCCCTTTGGCGATTGTTGATGCCATTATAAACGTGTCCATAATCCGTTGGCGTTTCAAGACTAACGCTGCCATGTAAGGGATAGTCATCCGCATTCCCTCGTCGACCACCGACACGAGGCCAGGGCGGGGGCGTCGGTTCTGAAGCCTTTTCCACGGTTTGTGGCTCACCTCATTCTTGGTTGTTCAATCCGGGCAGACTCGGTCGTCGTCGCCTTCGCGTCGCTGAATGACTTTGCCGGACCGCCTGCTGTGACCGGCTTTACAAGGAGTCTGAGAATCACCGAAGCCCTGCTGTAGAGGGATGGAAAGGAACGAGTTGGGACGGCCCTGGGAACCGGTTCGGGGCAGACAAATCCAAATTCGCCGGTGAATCCAGCGAGACATCCGAAAACGCGCCGGAGGTGGGTACCGACGAAGGCAGAATCGCTCATCAGGCGCCTCAGCGCATTATGTATCTAGGGAGTCCAGCGATGAAGGGTTTCCAGGAGTCGCCGGAGAGCCAGGACCGGGGATTCCCGAGGCGGGTTCTCACCACATGAGACGTAGCGCCAGGGCGTTGCTTGCAATTTTGGTGGTCGTTGCGGTGTGTTTCTTTCACCTGTTGCACCCACGGCTGCGCCGCCAACCATTGGTGAGAGATACATCCCAGAGCTTCAGCCGTTCGGCCTTGTGATTCTAACCCGGCCCTGGTTACGGACCAGACGCGGTTACCGACTCATGGGATTGCTGGGCGAGCCTTGCGTAAGGTCCATCCCGGGCGAACAGAAACTAGCACGAGCCGGTGCACGTGGTTGTCGTCGTCGTAGTCGTTGTGTCGGTCTCGGTCGACGTCGATGAAACCGTCATAGTGAAAGTGGTGGTGTCGGTCTCGGTCGTGGTCGTCTGAGGCGTAGTGGTAGTCTGGGTGACTGTCTGGGTAGCGGTCTGGGTCAGGGTGGAAGTCTGCGTGGTGGTCGTGGGCTGAGGAGTGGTAAGCGTCTGAGTCGTGGTCTGGGTGGTGGATTGTACGAGGGTCAGTGTAGCCGTCGTCGGCTGAGTGGACGTCTGCGTTGTGGTCTGTGTGACTGTGACAGTAAGGCTCGTCGTGGAAGGCTGGGTCGTGGTCTGTGTGGATGTCGTTGTGGTCTTGGCGAAGGTGAACACGGTGGTCGTCGTAGAAGTCAGGGTGGATGTGATTGTCTGAGTGGTGGTCTGTGTGGAGGTAGTGGTCGTCTGCGCTATGGTTGTCGTTTGGGTCGAAGTCTGTGTTGAGGTGGTGGTCGTCTGCGCAATGGTTGTCGTGTGGCTGCTTGTCTGAGTGGTGGTCGTCGTTATCAGGGCGACGGTCGTCGTGTAGGTTGAAGTCAGTGTCTGTGAAATCGTCTCGATGAAGAATGTCATTGTCGTTGTAGTTGTCTGGGTCTCGGTCTGTGTCGAGGTCAGGAGTCCGACGGTCGAAGTCTGCGTGGCCGTCTGCGTCTGAGTGGTCGTAGTCTCGGCAACGGTATTAGTCTGGATGGAGGTCTGAGTCGCGGTTTGGGTCTCTGTGGATGTCCTAGTCGTGGTAGTAGGCAGGGCCGTGGTTTGCGTGTAGGTGACGATCCGAGTGTCCGTCGTAGGCTGAGTTGTGGTCTCTGTGTGGGAGGCTGTCTCGGTAATTGTCGTGGGCAACGTCGTGGTCAGGGTCGCGGTGAAGCTCGTGGTTAACGTCTGGTTCAGGGTCGCTGGCTTGGCAAGAATGACGGATGCGATGTAGAAGCCTTCCAGACCTATTAGAATTCCACCGGCAAACAGACCCAGAGCCACGATCGTCGAGACCCCATGCCGCCCCATCTTGACTGTAGGCGTTCGGCCGTCTTTCTTAAAGCCGTTTGCGAGAGCTCGGTGGATCTCCGGAGACCCTCTTCTTTGGCCGACCTCCGTGTGCTCGTCGCATACGGGCTCATGACGGACTCTAGGTTACCGCTATGAGGGTGTACGACCCGAGCGCCAAGAAGAACCCGATCAGTACCACGGCGAGAAGGTTGACGAGCCAGGCCTTCTTCCGCGGGTGGAGCCATTCTATGGCAATCACCCGGAGCCCGTTGATGCCATGGATGACCGCCGCGAAGAGGAGCAGGCCGAAGACCACCTTGTAGTACATCAGGTTGCCAGTGGCGTATCCAAAGGTGAGAGTGGCTTCCAGGGGCACCCCTGTCAGGGGGCTTTCCAGAAGGAGATGAATCGTGAGGACGAACACGAGTATGAGGGCGGTGATATAGGTAAGGAGCATGCTCCAGGACTCCCTCATCAGGCTGAATTCCTTGCTCGCCAAGGCTCTCCGCCTAGATGACCCCCAGACCGGCGAGTAAGTACAAACCGGCCCACAGCCAGAGCACTAGCACGACAGCAGTTATGGTCCAGACGGCCAGCTTCTGGTTTCTGCCCAGCGACGTGGGAGAATATGGATAAACGGGCATGATTGGTTTGCCCATCAGGATTCCGAACACCTCGTTCAGGACGAGGCGAATCCCGTTGGCCCCATGGTACAACGCGGATCCTGCCACCAGCCAAAGGCCTACCATCTCGAGCGGACCTAGAGAATGGAGGGCGGACATGGTGTTCGCCCACGCCCCAGGACCCATACTGAGTTGGAACGTTTCGAAGAGGTGCGCCGCGAGGTAGCCTATGAGAATCACTCCGGTCACTCTGTGAATGACATAGCCCCACCTCTCGACGTTGAACCCGAAGGGAATGAGACTGGAAATGAGCCCAGACTTGAACCTCGACGTCTTCGCCAAGGCTATCCTCGGCCTCCTTCCTTGAAGTCGAATGGGGGAGCCCTCGTCCCTTGCTTGGCAGCCCCGGCGGGCGCCGGATTCACCAGGGGGGACCCTGCCTTCGCGGTTCTCCTTAGGACCCTCTTCTTGAGTACTTCCACTCTCGCCATCTGGATCGCCTTCGCCGGGTCGACGTCCTTGGGGCAGACAAAGCTGCACGAGCCGGCGACGTGGCATCGCCAAACCCCGTGGGCCCTGTCGAGAAGATTGATTCGGGCGTCCCACCCTTCGTCTCTGGGGTCGGCCATGTACCTGTATGCCTGGGCCATCGCCTGAGGACCGAGATAGTCGGGGTCCAGCGCAACTGTGGGGCATGCCGAATAGCACAGGGCGCACATTATGCAGTAGTCGAACTGCAGGAACCTGGCGACCTCGTCCGAAAGAACCCTGTACTCCCTGTCCGAGCCGTCCCTCTCGGCAAGGTCTTCTCGTATCAGGTACGGCTTGACGAACGTGTGCATGGATAGGAACGGGTCGATGTCGACGACGAGGTCCTTGATGACGCTCATGCCGTGGAGGGGCTCCACCTTGACGACGTCCTTCCCGAGGCTGCTGACTTGGGTCTGGCACGCGAGTCTCGGGATTCCTTGGATGTTCATTCCGCAGGAGCCACATATCCCCATCCTGCAGCTGTGCCGGTACGCGAGGCTGGGATCCTGCCTTTCCCTCACCTCGACGAGGGCGTCGAGCACAGTCATCCCCTTTCTGAACTTCAGCTCGTACCTGGCTTTCTTGCCTCCCGACCTCAGGACCTCCAGGACTAGCTTGTCCAGGGCCATCACCTCAGTACTTCCTCTCCACGGGCTTCCACATGGTGATGCGCACCGGGACGGAGCTGAACCGTGGGCCGTCGTCCGTCCTGCTGGCCAGCGTGTGCTTCAGCCAGTTCGCGTCGTCTCTCTGAGGGTAGTCCAACCGAGAATGACCGCCGCGGGACTCGGTTCTGTTGAGCGCTCCCCGGGCCACTACTTCAGCGAGCTCAAGCATCCCCCCCACTTCGAGGACGTCCTGCAGGTTGTAGTTGAACTGCCTACCCCCGTCTGTCGCCCTGACTCCCTTGAACTTCTCCTTCAGCGCCTTGACCTCTCTGACGGCCTCGGCCAGCCCCGCTTCCTCCCTGAAGACGTACACCGACTTGTCCATCACCTCCTTGAGCCTAGCCTTAATCGCGTACACGTCGTCGTCGGAACTCTCGTTCTTCAGGAGGCCGTCGAACACCCTGGTCTCCTCTTCGGCAACCATGGAGCTGGCGCCCTCCGCCGCGTCGGCTTCCGACGCAAGGAACCTCACTATGTCCTTCCCCACGACCCTCCCGTAGACCAGGCACTCTGCAGTGGAGTTGGACCCGAGCCTGTTGGCGCCGTGAATGCTCACGCAAGCCGTTTCGCCGGCGGCCCAAAGCCCCTTTACCTCCCGGGAGCCCCCGCCAATCACCCTGCCATTGTCGTCCACGCGGATCCCGCCCATTGTGTAATGGGCAGTGGGCTTTATCGGGATGGGCTCATCGACGGGGTCCAGTCCCACGAACTTCATGGAGAGCTCTTTGATGAAGGGGAGCTTGGAGTCTATCTTCTCCCTCCCCAAGTGCCTCAGGTCGAGGTGGACGTATGACAACCCCGAGTCTTCGTCCTTCAGGCCCCTGCCCTCAGCAATCTCCTTCATGATCGACCTTGAGACTACGTCGCGTGGTGAAAGCTCCATCTTCGAAGGGGCGTAGCGCTCCATGAACCTCTCCCCTTTGGAATTCAGAAGGTGACCCCCCTCACCCCTCGCCCCCTCAGTGATGAGTATCCCCGTGGGGATGAGGCCGGTGGGATGGAACTGCATGAACTCCATGTCTTCGATGGGGAGTCCGGCCTGATAGGCGAGCCAGATGCCGTCCCCGGTCGTGCTCACCGATGTCGCGGTGAACTTCCACAGCTGCCCCGCCCCTCCCGTGGCAATCACGCAAGCCCGCGACCTGAAGAAGACGAACCTGCCGCTCTTCATGTCGATAGCTGTGCACCCCCTGAAGGTCCCATCCTGGATGACAAGCGATGTCACGAAGGCCTCCTCGTACCTAGACCAGCCGTCGAATTCCTGGAGCTTGTCGTAAAGGGTCCTCATCTCGAAGAAGCCGACCTTGTCTTGGGCGAAGGTCGCCCTGTCGTAACTGTGACCGCCGAAAGGTCGCTGGGCTATTCTCCCATCTTCCTTTCTGGACCAGGGCATTCCCCACCTCTCCAGTTGACGCATCTCGTCGGGGCAGAGAGTCACGAACTTCCAGACTGAGTCCTGATCCGCCAGAAAGTCGCTTCCCTTAATCGTGTCCCACGCGTGGAGTTCCAGGCTGTCCCCAAGCTCAGGGTAGAGGACTGCGGCGGTACCTCCTTCTGCCGCGACGGAGTGGCTCCGCATGAGGGCGAGCTTCGATACCAAACCTAGGGTCGGGGCCTTCCCTCGGGGCGCCGACATCACTTCGGCGGCGGTTCTAAGCCCCGCTAGGCCACTTCCCACGATGACGACGTCGTGGTCGATGACCTCGACCATGGCGTGGCGCTTGATGGTGCTGGATTTACGGAATCTTCCTAACACGTTAGGAAAAGGCTGTACCAGGTGGTTTCCGACCGCCCGTGGGGCTCGGGTGGCAGCGGGCACCAGCCCAGCGGCGCCGAGGGCCGCGGAAAATCTTAAGCGCGCCCTTCTGCGCCGATTGCGAGACCTTGGTCGAGAGCCTCAAACACGACGTGGTGATCGTCGGCTCGGGAATCGCCGGTCTCAGAGCGGCCATAGAAGCAGCCAGAGTCAGCGGCGGGAAGGCGGACATCGCGGTCGTCACTAAGGTGCAGGCCATGAGGTCTCACTCGGTCAGCGCCGAAGGGGGGACCGCGGCAGTCCTTTACCCGGAGTTGGGGGACTCCAAGGAGTCGCATGCGTTTGACACAGTGAAGGGCTCCGATTACCTAGCCGACCAGGACGCGGTCGAGAAGTTCGTGAACGAGATGCCTGCCGAAATCTACCAGCTCGAGCACTGGGGCCTTCCTTGGTCCCGGAGGGATGACGGCAGAATCGCCCAGAGGTGGTTCGGGGGTTACAGCTACCCCAGGGCAACGTTCGCGGAGGACAAGGTGGGGTTCTACGAGATGCAGACGCTTTACGACACAGCCACCAAGTACGGCAACATCACCTTCTACCAGGAGTGGTTCGCCACGTCGATCCTCTCGGAAGGTGGGGAGTTCAGGGGGGTCACGGCAGTGGAGCTCAAGACTGGGGACTTCGTTTCGGTCCTCGGCAAGGCAGGAATCATAGCCACCGGGGGTTCAGGGAGGCTCTTCAGTTTCGCCACCTACGCGTACAGTTCGACCCCCGACGGGATGTGGGTCGCGTACAGGGCAGGGATTCCGTTGAAGGACATGGAGTTCATCCAGTTCCATCCCTCGGGGCTGATCCCGTCTGGGATTCTCATCACCGAAGCTGTGAGAGGGGAAGGAGGGGTGCTAGTCAACAAGGACGGAGAGCGCTTCATGAAGAAGTATGCCCCCGAGAAGCTCGAGCTTGCCTCCAGGGACGTGGTTTCCAGGGCCATGATGACGGAGATCGAGGAGGGAAAGGGGATGAAGGACGAGACCTCAGGATTTGACTACCTTCACCTGGATCTGTCGCCAATCGGCGCCGAGAAGATAAAGACCAGGCTCTCTGGAATCCGCGAGATTGCGATAAAGTTCAGAGGCATCGACCCGGTAGAGAGGCCGCTTCCTGTAAGGCCCGTCTGCCACTATGTGATGGGCGGAATCGACACGGACGTAAACGGCGCCACCAAGATGAAAGGGTTGTGGGCCGCGGGAGAGGCCGCCTGCGTCAGCATCAACGGGGCGAACAGGCTGGGGGCAAACTCGACTGCGGAGTGCCTCGTCTGGGGGAAGTTCACTGGAGCGGAAGCTGCGCGCTACGCAGCCGCGAAGAGCGCGCCAGGAACCTCAGTAGAAGCGGTCATGCTCGAAGAGAAGAGGGTCTTCGACGTCATCTTCCGCGGGAAAGGGGGGACGAACCCGTACGAGGTGAGGGACAAGATACAGCGTGTGATGGACAGGGACGCCTTTGTGTTCAGGGATAAGGCCGGACTGTCGGGAGCTCTCAAGCAGTTACGAGAGCTCCGGGAGACCGACTTTCTCCACTGCGAGGACAAGAGCAGGGTCTACAACACGAACCTTGGCCACGTCCTCGAAATAGAAGGGATGCTTGCCGTTGCCGAAATTGTGGTCGCGGGCGCCTTAGCTAGAACCGAGTCGCGCGGAGCGCATTTCAGGAGAGACTACCCGAAAAGAGACGACGCGAACTGGCTGAAGCACACGCTTGCAAGATTCACCAAAGATGGGCCCCGGCTGGAATACTCCCCCGTCACGATAACTAAATACCAGCCCGCGGAAAGGCACTACTGAGAATCCGTGGGCGCGCTGGGGGACCCTGAGAGGGTGGCCACGAAGGAGAACGCGGGCAACAGGAAGGGTGTCCTTGGCTGGATTGACCCCCACGGCCACAACTTGGAGAGATGGGCCTACACCTTCCAGAGAATCACCGGGGTCGCCGTCCTGCTTTACGTGCTCGGACACCTTGGGGACACCAGTTTCTTCGTGGGCGGGCCTACCGGGGCGGGACCGAGCGAGTCCAGCTGGGCCTTCATTTCGGGGATAGTGGAGAATTCCTTCGGGCACATGATTCTGGTCCTCGTCGTGCTCGTGGTCACCTTTCACGGAATCAACGGAGTCAGGCTTATCCTCGCCGAATTCGGAGTAATCCTGAGGAAGCCGACGGCCATAGAGTACCCTTACAAGCCGAAGGGGCTGGGTGCGACGCAGAAGTACATCTTCGTCGCGGCGGTGGCGTTGGCCTTCGTTGCCGCGGCCCTGGCCTGGTGGATTCTGTTCGAGGGACCTCTCTGAAAGAGTCGAGGCTGATGCTGATTCAATACGCCACGGCGGTGGCCGCCGTGGCGCTGGTCGCCATTCATCTCCTTCTCCAGGGGGTGTTGGTCCCCTACGGGACCGCGATCTCCTTCGGGACCGTGTTCGCCGCCTACAGGAATGTCTTCTCAGTAATTTTCTTGGAGGCGCTCCTCGTGGTCGTGCTCGTGCACGGATTCAACGGGGTCAGGATCATACTACACGAGCTGAGGCAGACAGTGGACTGGAGCCGGTGGGTCGACGTAGGGACGGTGCTCGCCATCGTCGTCTCCGTGGGATATGGGACCAGGACTATCCTGCTCGCAGTCCTCACTGGGGCACCGGCATGAAGGAATTCCGGCTCCTGGTCCAGAGGTTCGACCCCTCCATCGGTAGAGGGCCAGGGTTCTCGGAATTCAGGCTCCCCTTGAGGGAAGGGATGACCGTCCTCGACGCCATCCTGCAGGCGAGAGACTACTCCGACCACTCCATTGCCGTCAGATACTCCTGCAGGCAGGCCTCCTGTGGGTCTTGTGGCATGAAAATCAACGGTAGGGCGAGGCTGGCGTGCTATACCCAGGTGCAGGAGCTGAAGACCGACAGGGTGATTGTGCAGCCAATGGACAACTTTCCTGTCGTCAAGGACCTCGTGACCGACCTCGAAGGGTTCTTCGACATGCACCGGGCACTTCTGCCTCATATCCTGAGGTCTGACGACGCCGAGATGGAGAACCCGTCCGCCGAGTACCTGATGACCCCCGAGCAGCTCGACAGCATCCACCAGTTCACCTACTGCATAAAGTGCGGGCTCTGCACCTCGTCGTGCCCCACGGTGGGAACGGACTCACTCTTTCCAGGTCCCCAGGCGTTGGCCCAGGCGTACAGGTACACCATGGATGTCAGGGACGAGGGAGGAGGCGAGAGGTTCGAACTACTGGATACTCAGCACGGCGTCTTCAGGTGTCACTACGCTGGGAGTTGCTCGGCTGTCTGCCCCAAGGGGGTCGACCCAGCTCTGGGGATTCAACTGTTGAAGCGACACGTGATGTCGGCGAGGCCCCCCAGAAGGAAGGGCGAGGGAGCCAAGGTCTGGGAGAAGGAGACCTAGTCCTCCGGGTTTTCCTGCTTCGCACCCAGGTAGCCGTAGACCCCCATCTTGAGCACCTTCATGCCGAGCAGGGCGCACTTTATCCTCGAAGGGCCGAGCTCAGGATTCCCCAGCATCTTGAATACGTCATCCTTTGAGAGCGTTTTCACCCATCCCAATTCCTTCCCTTTGGCGAGTTCGGTGAGCATCGATGCCGACGCCTGGCTTATCGCGCATCCCTTTCCGGAGAACTTAATCTCTTCGATCCTGTTGCCATCTCCCACCCTGACCTGCATGTCAACTTCGTCGCCGCACAGTGGGTTGGTGTCGTGGGCGGAGATGTCGAAGCGCTCGAGCTTACCGAAATTTCGGGGGTTCCTGTAGTAGTCGAGGATCAGCTCCTTGTAGATGTCCGCGGCACTCATACCTTGAAAATCCTCCTCGCCTTCTCGAGACCTGCAACCAGCGCGTCTACGTCATCGTTGGAGTTGTAGATGTAGAAGCTCGCACGGGCCGTGGCCGCCACTCCGAGCCACTCCATCAGTGGTTGAGCGCAGTGGTGCCCCGCCCGGATTGCGATGCCATCCTCATCAAGGATGGTCGAAAGGTCGTGGGCGTGGATGTCGGCGAGGTTGAAGGCGAGCACCCCCCCTCTTCTCTCCGGGTTCGCCGGACCATACATTCGTAGCCCTTTCACCCTGGACAGGGACTCGACCGCATACCTGAGAAGCCCTACTTCATGCTCCCTGACGGCGTCCATGCCGAGCGACCTGAGGTAGTCTACAGCCGCCCCCAGGCCGACCGCGTCCGCGATGTTCGCGGTCCCCGCCTCGAACTTGAAGGGGACGTCGTTCCACGTCGAGTGGTCGGGGAACACCTCTCGGATCATCTCGCCCCCTCCGTGGAAGGGGTCCATCTCCTCCAGGAGCTCCTTCCTGGCAACGAGCGCCCCTATCCCTGTCGGTCCCAGCATCTTGTGTCCGGAGAAGGCGAGGAAATCGCATCCAATTTGAGAGAAGTCGACGGGCATGTGGGGGACTGACTGTGCGGCGTCTACGACTGTAGCCGCGCCCGCCTTCCTCGAAATCGCGCAGAGCTTGGCGACATCGTTGACTGTGCCGAGGACGTTGGAACACTGCGTAACCGCGACAAGAGATGGCGCCTCCTTGAGCAACCTCTCCAGGCTCCCCACGTCGAGGGTCCCTCCGCGCTCGAGCCCGACGAACTTCAGGGAGGCTCCCTTCCGTCTTGCCAGGAGCTGCCACGGGACGATGTTGCTGTGGTGTTCCATGAGAGTCGTCACCACAGTGTCGCCCCGCCTTACGAAACGCTCCCCCCAGGCGAACCTCACGAGGTTGATTGATTCCGTCGTGCCCCTCGTGAAGACGACCTGCTCGGTAGGGGAGCCGACGAAGCGGGCGACCTTTTCCCTGGCCAGTTCGTACGCTTCCGTCGCTTCTTCCCCTAGCCGATGGGCCGACCTGTGGACGTTGGCGTTGTAGTTCGAGTAGAACTCGTTCAGGGACTCGATGACCTGTTTCGGCTTCTGAGAGGTGGCGGCGTTGTCGAGATAGACGAGCCTCTTCCCGTTGACCCTCCTCCTCAGAATCGGAAAGTCGGCACGCACCCTGTCCAGGTCGAGAGATTCGGATTGCACCAGTGATCAGTCCTCCTCTTCTAGACCTCGACCAAAATTGTGCCGCCCTCTATTTTAACGTTGAAGTGTTTCAGGGGTGCCGTGGCGGGTGGATTCAGGACTGCCCCGTCTCTCAGGTCGAACTGGGAAAGGTGCAGGGGGCACGTCACTCTTCCCTCCGCTACGAACCCCACCGCCAAGTCCTGCTCCTCGTGTGTGCAGGTCCCCCCCACGGCGTAGACTTCCCCCTCGAGCTTCGATACAAGGATTCGAGTCCCGTTGACGTCTACGGGCGACATCGTCCCGTCAGAAAGCTCGGAGTCCTTCAGAACTGGGACGAACTGGGCCATCCATTGTCATCTGTACTTGTAGTGCCTCTCGAAGATGTCTTCGGACTCCTTGGCCTCTGGAATAGTCTCTCCTGTGAGTGCCAACAGGGTCTCCCTGTCGACGAGCCTTCTTCTCTCCCCGTTCCACTTCCCCTCGATCATGAACCTGGCCCCCTCCCTCGTCTGCTCTATCGGCACCCTTGACAGGACGGGCTCGAAGAATCCTTGGACGACCATCTTCCGGGCCTCCTCGACCGGGAGTCCCCTAGCCATCAGGTAGAAGAGTTGCTCTTCGTCCATCTGGGCGACGGACGCCGAGTGGGTGGCCTTCACTTCGTTGTTGTCAATCTCGAGCCCGGGGATGCCGTCTGACTTGGCGGTGCGTTCCAGGATCATCGCGTGGTGGGCGAGATAGGAGCGCGAGTTCTTCGCCGCGTTTACAATCTTGATCATCCCCTTGAAAATGGTCTGGGACTCCCCCTTTAGGACCCCTCGGGCCTGAGTGGAACCGGTCGAGTCAGGGGAGTTGTGGAGCAGGTTGGACTCGAAGTCGTACCTTTGCTTCCCATCAGTGAAGAAGATTTCGAACCCCTCGGCCAACGAACCTCTCCCATTGAGGAAGAAGTTCATCCTCGACCTGGAGACGGAGGCGCCGAGTGACAGGGAGCTGACCGTCACCCTCGAATCGTCGGCGCATCCGACGGCGCGGTTGGAGACGTGGACGGCCTGCTCATCGAGGAGCTGAATCGACGAGAAGTCTACTGCGGCGCCAGGTTCGGCGACGATTTCGACCGTCGATGCGACCAGCGACTGTCCCTTCGCCCCCCTCGAGTATAGTTCTTCGAGCACGACCACCTTCGACTGCTCTTCGGCATGAATGAACGTCTGGTCAACGATGCCCCCCAGAGGGGCGTCTGTCAGGAGCATCTTCCGAATCGGCCCACTGACTTCGACGCCCTGGGGAATGTGGATGAAAGTGCCAGAGTTGAAGAAGGCGTTTACAAAGGCCACGTATCTGTCCTGTCCGGACTTGGCAAGCCTGCCCTCAAAGAGGCGCCTGACGGTAGGCTCAAACCGTTTGACCGCCTCGGAGACGGGCATGAGGACGGCTCCCCTGGAAGAGAGCTCATGCTCTAGCTCGGAATGGACCGCAGCGTCGTTCCCCTGCAGCAAGATGTTCTTCTCCTTTCCCGTGAGATAGTCCTGGAAGAAGGAACGGAAGTCTACGGTAGCCTTCTCGGGGTGGACCGTGAACTGCGCGAGGTCGAACGCCGAGACCTGAGCGTACTTGGTGTAAAGCGGGTTCTTCTCGAGGGGAAGCGTGACGAATTCCTGGAAGGCCTTCAGCCTCGCGTCCCTGAGCCAGGAGGGCTCCTCGAGGCTGTCTGAGATTGACCTGACGAGGTCCTCGCCGAACGAACCCATCTCTTGTTGGGACATCGTGCTGCACTGGTCTCCCGGGCCGCTCAGCCCACCGCGTTTGTCATTTCTATGGACATGAGCCTGTTGAACTCGACGGCATACGTCATGGGTAGCTCCTTCGCAAAGGGCTCGAGGAACCCGTTGACGACCATGCTCAGGGCGTCCCCTTCAGAAATCCCCCTCGCCATCAGATAGAATAGCTGCTCTTCGCCGACCTTGCCGACGCTCGCCTCGTGAGTGACGGTCGCGTCGTCCTCCTGTATCTCCATGTACGGGTACGTCGCGGTGGTGCTCCTCTGGTCGATCAGCAGTGCGTCGCATCTGACCGTGCTCTTCGCGTTCTTCGCCCCCTTGTTGATGTGGAGCAGGCCCCTGTAGGCCGTGTGCCCGCCGTCCTTCGAGACCGACCGCGATATGATCCTCGACGTGGTGTCCCTGGCGATGTGGATGGCCTTGCCTCCAGTGTCCTGGACCTGCCCCGCGCCTGCGTAGGCGACGGAAATGATGTCAGCCTTGGAACGAGGTCCCAGGAGGTAGATTGATGGGTACTTCCTTGTCAGTTTTGAACCACCGTTGAAGTCGACCCACGAGACCGTTGCGTCCTCGTAGGCATGGGCCCTCTTTGTCACCAAGTTGAGGACGTCCCGGGACCAGTTCTGGAGCGTGGTGTACTTCACGAACGACCCCTTTTGGGCGACGATCTCGACTATGGCGGAATGCAGTGACTGGGAGGAGTAGACCGGGGCGGAGCAGCCTTCGATGTAGGTGACTTCGCTGTATGGTTCCCCTACGATGAGGGTACGTTCGAACTGCCCCATGTTCCTCTCGTTAATCCTGAAGTAGGCCTGGAGTGGGGTGGTCACCTTGACCCCCTCCGGAACGTGCACGAAGCTCCCAGCACTCCAGACGGCCGTCTGTAGGGCTGCGATGTAGTTGTCGCGGTAGGGGACCACCGTGCCGAAGTACTTCTTCATGATGTCCGGATACTCCTTCAGGGCCGTGACGGTGTCCGTGAAGACGACCCCCTGCTTCGCCAGCTCCCCCTGTATGCTGTGGTACACCGCCTCGCTCTCGTATATGGCGCCGACGCCTGCGAGAAACTTCTTCTCCGCCTCCGAGATTCCAAGCTTGTCGTAGGTCCTCCGAATGTATTCGGGCAGCTGGTCCCAGGAATCTGCCGCCTTTTTCGTGGGACGTGCGTAATAGTAGAAGCTCTGGTAGTCTATCTTGGCCAGCTCGGGCGCCCACGAGGGGGGTCCCCTTTCGAGGAAGTGCTTCAAAGCCTGCATCCTAATCTGCTCCATCCATGCGGGCTCATCGTGGATTCTTACTATCTCCTGGACGACCCTCTCGCTGAGGCCCTTCACTCCTTGGACGGCGTAGGACTCTACCGGGTCGCTGAAGCCGTACTTCTCCTTGTAATCCTCAGTGACGATGTCGACCTTGGCTGGCACTAGTCTCTCACCAAAGAATATAACATAGGTTATTTCCCATGATAAAAGCGTTATGGGGCAGGCTGGGCCAAGGCCTCCTCCCCGCCGTACCCTTTGATCCAAGTGTAACCCTTCTCTTCGAGCAGACGGGAGAGTTCTTCTCCGCCCGACTCGATTATTCTTCCCTGGTACATCACGTGGACGAACTGCGGCTTCACGTACTTCAGAATCCTCTGGTAGTGGGTTATGATGAGCGCCCCCATGTTGGGGCCTGACACTTTGTTTATGCCCTCGGCAACAATCCGTAAAGCGTCGATATCTAGGCCCGAATCTGTCTCGTCTAAGACGGCATATTTCGGCTGCATGAGCGCCATCTGCAGGATCTCCGCTCGCTTCTTCTCTCCTCCGGAGAACCCCTCGTTGAGGTAGCGGGTAAGGAAAGAGTCGTCCATGCTGAGCATCTTCAGCTTCTCGGCTACGGCCTCCTTGAATTCGAAGATGGTTGGAGGCTCCTTGGGGTCTGTGGTGTGTGCTGCGTTGTAGGCCGCTCGAAGGAAGGAAAACATGCTCACGCCCTGGACTGCGACGGGGTATTGGAACGCGAGAAAGAGGCCCCTCTTTACCCTCTTGTCTGGGGTGAGCCCGAGGATGCTCTCCCCGTCGATTGTCGCCTCTCCCGACGTCACGTGGTACTTCGGATGCCCCATCAGGGTGTACGCCAGCGTGCTCTTGCCAGAGCCGTTGGGTCCCATGAGCGCATGCGTCTCGCCCTGCCTCACCGTCAGGTCTACCCCCTTGAGTATCTCTTTGCCCTCAACCGAGGCGTGAAGGTCTTTGATTGCCAGTTCCATGGACGTCGAAGGCGCACTCCCCCGCTCCGATTTAAGTCTATAACATAGGTTATACCAAGGCTGGCTTGCAATGAGGGGCCAGCTTTCGGGCCACTGCCTCCAGGAACTCTCTGTCAAGCGATGAGAAGGCGTCCAACTGGTCGCTGTCGATGTCTATCTCTCCGATTACGCCCCCATCCACGAGTATCGGTACGACTATTTCTGCCCTGGTCGAAGTGAAGCATTCCAGGTACCGAGAGTCTTTGCCCACGTCAGAGACGATCTCCGTCCTGCCTGCCTTCGCCGCGAAGCCGCACACCCCCTTTCCGATGGGAATCCTCGTGTGCTCGGTCGCCGCAGGACCGGCCCAGGCGTCCAGCACCAGGTCTTGGCCCTGGACAAGGTAGATTCCAACCCAAGAGTAGGTGGGAACCGAGGTGTTGAGGGCTTTCACCGCGGCCTCCAGGGCGGGCTTTCCCTCGGCCGTGGCGATTGCAGAGTCGAGCTGGCCGAGGACCTGCCGCGCATGTTCCCGGGTCAGCCTGTCCGATGCCGATTTCAAACGCGTGGTCCGCCCTGCCCTTGCGGTATTTATCTCCGCCTCTCTTCAGGGGCCGTTGCCTTCAAGACCCGGAGCGGGCTCCCGTTTTCGGGGCGTCGTACCCCTAGACTCTCGGCGCCGACCCTGTTTAGCATTTTCTAATGGGGGTGAAGGTTCTGGCGGCCCTTCCATAGGCGGTAGGGCCCTGCGGAAGGGGAGTGAAGCTTTTTTCGCACCGAAAACTCCCTGTGAGTCGTGCGCGCGAAGCAGGCAGTGGCCATCGTCGCCAGCATTGCGATCGTTCTTGCTGCCTACGTGGCCTGGTACAAGGCAACGCAGAGTTTCAACCCTTCACCCGGCACCGTTGCCCTTGACACAGGTGCCTCTTGCTCGCCCTCGGCTCCTCCCTGCCCTGCCTTCGGCATCGACTCAGCCAATCTGACCCTAAAGACGGCGGAAGACATAACGAGCCAAGAGCTCGCGCTCACCCTCACCGCGGGGGGCCCATCGGACATAAACAGGCTGAGCGTCTTCTTCTCAGGCGTCCCGATTGGGAACCTTACGAGGACCGTCGTGCCGGGGCAGTCCACGACGGCGGCGTGGGCGATTCCAACTACGCTCAACGTCACGATAGGAAGAAGCTACTTGATTTACGTGAGTGCGCAGTACCTAAGTCCGGGTGGAGGGGTGGCTGCGGAATACTGGAACTCCATCCAAGTCGTGGCGGTCTAGGAGCGGACGCCGCTATCCTTGACCAAGTCAACCCGAGATTTCTACTCACACGAAGGGTCATGACGGAAAAGCTCAGTAAACCCGGTGTGCAACCGCAATCTCGTCAGCAGGCCATGAGAGGGACCACTGCCAAGGTGATGATAACGGATGTCATCCTAATCATCCTCGCGATTCTCGTTGTAGAAGACCTCCGATGGAGGGTGACATATGCCGCTTCTCCCCACTTGGCATGCATCTCACCGCAGGGCAATCCGATGATTTGCAGTTTTTCCCCTTCCTACAGCGTTTGGCCTCTGGTCCAATCCTTTACGATGAATGGCAATGGGGAACGCTTGGTCAGTCCTCCTACGCTTAGCTGGATACAGGTCATCGTTATTGCACTTGTCGTCGTCAACGTTTGGCTGGTGTGGCGGGGCCGCAGCCAAAGGAAGTGACCGGCAGAAGGAGACGCGAGACGGTCCTCGGGCGTGCCCGGTGATGCATCAGTCAGGAATTCCTGGCCGCCAATGACCGCCAAAGACGCGGCAACACACGGGAACCGTCCGATTCAATTCTTATATACAACCGAACGGGGTATACCGCCGATTTAGCGTGTCTGCTGCAGGACAACCAGTCATAATCCTGAAGGAAGGCTCCGGGGAATCTCGCGGAAGAGAGGCCCAGAGGAACAACATCACGGCTGCGAAGCTCATCGCGGAAGTCGTGAGGTCGTCGCTCGGCCCTAGGGGAATGGACAAGATGCTTGTCGATTCCATGGGAGATGTCACCATCACCAACGACGGCGCAACGATGCTGAAAGAGATCGACGTCCAGCATCCTGCCGCAAAGATGATGGTCGAAATCAGCAAGTCGACCGACAACGAAGTCGGGGACGGAACTACATCGGCGGTCGTGGTCGCGGGAGCGCTCCTGGAGAAGGCCGAGGACCTGATAGTCAAGGACGTCCATCCAGTGGTGATCGTGGACGGTTACTCACGGGCGGCGGAGAAAGCGCAGAAGATCCTGGAGGAAGCAGCGGAGAGGGTAGACCCTACCGGGAGGCCAGACCTGCTGAAGGTCGCAAACACGAGCATGCTCACGAAGCTCGTCAACGAGGACTCGCCGCACCTTGCGAGTGTCGTAGTCGACGCCATCCTGCTGATATCTGAAAAGGGAGAGAAAGGGTTCAAGGCAGACATAGACAACGTCAAGGTGGAGAAGAAGGCCGGGGGTGCCATCACCGACACGCAGCTGATCAGGGGGATGGTTCTCGATAAGGAGGTCGTCCACTCAGGCATGCCAAAGAAGATAGAGGAGGCAAAGGTCGCCCTCATCAACTCCCCCCTCGAAATAGAGAAGACCGAATTCTCTGCAGAGATCAGAATAAGCGACCCCGAGCAGATGCAGAAATTCATGGAGGAGGAGAGCAATATTCTGAAGTCCATGGTAGAGAAGGTCAAGGACGTGGGGGCGACGGTGCTCGTCTGCCAGAAGGGCATAGACGACCTCGCGCAGCACTTCCTCGCAAAGGCGGGAGTGCTTTCGGTCAGGAGGGTCAAGGAGAGCGATATGTCGAAGCTCGCCAAGGCTACAGGGGCCAGGATGGTGACCAACCTGGACGACCTGACTGAAAAGGACCTTGGATATGCCAAACTCGTGGAAGAAAGAAAGCTTGAGGAGGACAAGTGGGTCTTCATCGAAGGGTGCAAGAACCCGAAGGCCGTGACCATTCTCGTCCGCGGGGGAACCCAGCGCATAGTGGACGAGGCCGAGAGAGCGCTCCACGACGCCCTGATGGTGACCAAGGATGTGGTTGAACTCCCGGCGATAGTTGCAGGTGGTGGGGCTCCCGAGGCCGAGGTCTCGGTGCAACTCAGGGCGTGGGCACAGAAGCTCTCGGGGAGAGAGCAGCTCGCAGCTCTCAAGTTCGCCGACGCCATGGAGTCGATCCCGCTGACTCTCGCAGAGAACGCTGGCATGGACCCCATAGACACCCAGGTCGACCTAAGGGCAAGGCACGGCAAGGAGGGCAAGTGGTTCGGCGTGGACGCCATGAGCGGCAAGGTGGCAGACATGTACGCCAAGTCAGTGGTCGAACCTCTGGCCGTCAAGCTTCAGATCCTACGCGCAGCGACGGAGGCCGCGTCCATGATACTGAGAATCGACGACGTCATCGCTGCTTCGAAGATGAAGGCGCCGCCGATGCCGCCTGGTGGCGGCGGAATGGGCGGGATGCCGCCCATGGGCTAGGGAAGTTTCAGGTCCCCAACTCGACAGAAGCGTAGGTACCCCTCTTGACGGCCGCATCGTAGAGCACGCTGGCGAGGGCAACGTCTTCGATTGCAACGCCGCCGGACTTGAAGAGGGTCGGGCGCACGGCCTTCACCTTCCCGACGACGATGCTCTTGAGCTCGACCGCCCTCCCCCAATCGAAGACCCCTTCCTTCGCCGCCATGATCAGGTCGCCGGACTCGACCTTCGCCTGATTGAGGTCGTCGACCGCGACGGTCCGGAAAATGGCGACCGCGTCCGGACTGGCCTCGGCTCTGTCAGCCACGTTGGCGCCACAGAGGTTAAGGTGACTGAGAGCCCTTACGGAACTAGGCGTCAAGAAAGGCTCTCTTGACGAAGTGATCGCCGAGCCTGCGTCGGAGCCATTTCCGGCATCATCAGGCGACTCCGCCACCGAGGTCGCAATTCCCAGACCCCTGAGCCGGTCGGCGAGGGCCTTGGCGTGGGCCCTCTGAGGGCTCCACACCCTCACTTCAGACAATCCAATGGCTTCCTCCATCGCCGTGACCTGAGTGAGGGCTTGCTTGCCAGACCCATAGACAGCCAGCTTCACTTCCCCTGTTCCCAGCATGTGCTTCGTCGCCACGGCTGAAGCTGCGCCTGTCCGGTACCTCCCGAGAAGGTCGGCCCCCATCACCGCCAGCGGCGTGGCATCGGCTAGGTCGAAAAGGACGAAAACGAACCGAATCCCTCTCTTCGTGCTCAGGTAGCACTTCATCCCTGCTCTTCCCAGGTAGGGGAGGGACGCGTGCATCACGTTCAGCACAGAGCCCTGCACGGTTGACCTCGTCCTGGGAGAATTGACGGCCGCTCCTTCTCCCTGCTTCCTAAAGCACTCTTCAACGCAGCGAATGACCTCTTTCATGTCAAGCAGCGCCGAGACGTCTTTCTCAGACAGGATCAGGGTCAAGAGGGCCTATGACTCTTCCTTCCTTTCCTCGGTCTCGGGCTTCCCCCACCTGCCTACCTTGGGGAGAGTCTTACTCCTGAAGAGAGACATCGCCTGCTGGTACCGCTGGAGTTCGACCTCGATGAACTTGATGTCAGAGGCCAGGGCGGCGAGCTCCTTCTCCTTGCCCTTCTTGCCCGCGAGCTCCGCGGCCTTCGCCTTCCTGTCAGACACCATGGTAGCTAGGAGCTGTTCATATTCGGTGGTCATCAGGAGGTTCGAAACGGCGATCTTGTCTAAACTATAAAGGCGTTGTCGGTTGGCTGGTGCCACCATGCGTTCTCAGCTGCTGGTCTCCGGCATCCTCGTGATGCTGATGGGCCTCGCGTTCTACATCCTTCAGATTCCGATCGCCTACTCCTGGAGCGTGGTCTTCATCGCCGGGGGCGCGATCATGGCTGGGGGGAGCCTCTTCGTCGGGGAGAAGGAGGGGCCCATTGAAGCGCCGGACGGGTACAGGTTCTGCAGGTTCTGCTCAGCGACCGTGCCCCTGCAGGCGGCGAGATGCCCGAAGTGCAACGGGTTGCAGCAGGCGGGGGGGACTTGACGCGAACTCGACCGCTCTGACGCGGAGGAATCAAGGAGGGGCTCCGAAGGAGCGAATACCTTTCCGGGGCCATCCGATGGTATCAGCCCTCCATCCTACGACAATCGAGATTACAACGGAAGAAAGCTTGACGGTGCGAGGGGACTGCATCGTGGGGGTCAGGGCGTCGAAGGGGTGCGCGCAAATAGGCGAGGCGGTCAAGTCGCGGATAAGGAGCCCGTCGTCGACGGTCCTTCTCCGGTTCATCGTGGGCCCCGAAACATTCGAGGTGAGGGCGGAGGGGGACCCCAGGCTGACCCTTTCCCACCCCCATGAGATAGTTGTAAGGAAGAGTGAATTTGTGAGTGACAGAACCATAGCAGTCCGAGCAGACGCGGCCGCGAAGGACATCCCCAGGCGCATGGTAGCGAGGTTGCAGGACCCGGGCACGCTGGGCTACCTCGAAGTGGAGGTCGGGTAGCCTGGCCAGGTACAGGGCAGTTGCGTTCACGATGCAGGCGCTGGTGAAGTACCACGGACTGAGGGATTGGCACCTTCGCCTCCCTTTCCACGACAGCATCTCCGTCAACACCTCGTGCATGAAGACGGAAGCCTCGATCACAGACGAGGAGAGAGGAGGCGTTTTCACCGATGGCGAGAAGAACCCTTCGGCGAATTCAAGGCTCTCTGCGGTCGTCCGCAGCCTCAGCCCGGCCGCGTCGGTGACCGACTTCAGAATCGACAGCAAGAATGTCCCCGCCGGGAAGCCGAAGGGCATCGGATACTCGTCATCGGCTGGGGCAGCGCTGACCCTCCTTGCCCACCGCCTCCTGGTGGGCGGCAGCCCTGACCTAGAGACGCTTTCGAGGACCGCGAGGCTATTTGCCGCCTCGGCCTCCAGGTCTCTGGTTGGGGGGTACTCGCGGCTGTACGCCGGGAAGGACGACGAGGATGCCTACGCGAGGAAGTTTGCCGACGAGAAGGACCTCGACCTGCGCATGGTGATAGTGCCGCTCTCCTCTGACCTGAGGACCGAAGACGCTCACCGGGAGGTGCTCACATCGCCATTCTTCATGGCCAGGGTCGAGTCGGCCCAGAAGCGCTGCGACCAGATGGAGAGGGCAATCCTCGGGAATGACCTGCAGTCCCTCGGAATCCTGGCGGAGAGAGACACGATGGAGCTTCACAGCCTCACTATGACTGGAGAGAACAGGATGCTGATCATGACAGAGGACTCCGTCCGAATCATGCGCAAGGTGAGGGAGATGAGGGCGGACGGGGAGGAGGCATGGTTCTCCATGCAGACCGGGCCGTCCGTCTTCATCAACACCTCTGAGAAGTCGGAAAAGAAGGCGATGAAAGCGATGGCAAGGCTCGGGTACAAGGCGTACATCTCGAGCGTCGGCGGAGAGGCCCGCCTCGCCTAGGGGCTGAAGACGTCGGTGAGCGCCCCCGGCAAGCCCCTGACCCTAGAGGAGTATCTCGTGGAACTCGAGAGGAAGAAGGACGACAGGCCGGAACAAGTGCAGGATGGAATAGAAATCTATGTGGGCATGTGGAAGAAGGTGATAGGGAAGGGCGTGGTGGCGCCCTCAGACGACCTTGAGACAGCCCTCAAGAAGTTGGACGACGCCGGGGGGCTGTACGCTGCTTCTGAAGAGTGAACCCTTAGACTCAACCGTCAGTCTAGGACTTCGCCGCCGTCGATGACGACCGTCTGGCCGGTTATGAAGCTGGACTCTTCGCTCGCCAAGAAGAGCGCGAGCGCCGCAGCTTCTTTCGGCGTGCCGAACCTCCTCAACGGTATCGCGGCCCTGTAAGCCGCGGCGTCCTCCTTGTCGAGCCACTCAACCCAGCTAGTGTTGAACGAACCGAAGACCATGCAATTCACTCTCACCCTGGGCGCCAGGTTCTTGGCCAGCATCTTAGTCATCGCGATGACGGAGCCCTTCGCGGCCGCGTAGACGACGCCGTCTATGTCCCCTGCGATGGCCGGGGTCGAGGCGACGTTGATTACTGAGCCCCCCCTCTTCATCAGTGGGAGCGCCCCCTGCGTGCACAGGAAGGTCCCGAAAGCGTCCACTCCGAACACCTTCTTCCACATGTCCAGCGTGATCTCGCGGACCTTCGCGTTCCAGATCCTTCCGTCTGAGAGGCCTGCGTTGTTCACCAGTATGTCAAGTCCCCCCAGCCGCTGCCCAATCGCGGAGAACATCTGCTCTACGCTGTCGTGGTCAGCGACGTCGGCAGCAAGGGCGAACGCCCTTCCCCTCTTTGCCACAATCGACCGCACGACGGAATCAGCCTCGGCCTTCGAGCTCCTGTAGTTCACCACCACGGTGGCCCCCTCAGAAGCGAACAGCTTCGCAATCTCCATGCCTATGCCCCTGGAGGAACCTGTGATCAGGGCCCGCTTGCCTGTCAGCCTCAAGGATGGCCTGTGGCCGCCCCGCCCGTCTTAAGGTTTGAAGCGGCCTACGGCCTCGGGGCTCTTTCCTTCGCCGTCGGCCCGACAGAGTGCTTCCTGAGGAACTCGATGTTGAATAGTGAAGCACGCGCGGAGTTGCTGACGATCTCGTCTCCGTCGCTGAGCGCCTTCGCCAGGGCCTGTTCCGAGTCGGGACTCCCGATGGAGCCCAGCGCAGCCGCCGACTCGTGTCTTACGACTGGGTCGGGGTCGGAAAGCATCGCCTTCTCGAGTGCGACGTTTGCGGAGGTGAGCCCAATCTGGCCCATCGAAAAGGCGGCCTCGTGCTTGACCAGAGGGTCGGGGTCGTGAAGCAAGACGTCAGACAGCACGGGAATGCTCTTCTCACCCCCCACTTCCGCCAAGATGCAGACCGCGTGTACCCTTAGGACCAAGCTGGGCTCGGTCCTCAGGACCTTCAAGAAGAAGGACTCATCCTTCTGGCTGAAGGCGGTTTCCATCTGGTCCATGACATCCATGCAGTGGGCTTTGTCGTCGATGACCGTACTGGTGTACATCTGCCGCGCCCCCGACCCCATCGCGTATAAAGCGTGTGAGGCTAGGAAAGTGCAGACTTCAGGTCGGCGATGAGGTCGCCGGCGTCTTCTACTCCCACGGAGAGCCTGACGAGCCCCTCGGTGATGCCCACTCTCTCCCTTTCCGCCTTCGGGACGCTCGCATGAGTCATCGAGGAGGGATGGTCGGCAAGCGACTCCACTCCCCCCAGGCTTTCCGCCAGGGTAAAGACCCTGAGCCTGGAAAGAAACCTCTTCGCGGCCGCACCCCCGCCCTTGAGCTCCATCGAGAGCATCCCGCCCGGAAGGCGCATCTGCCTCCTGGCCAGAGAGTACTGCGGGTGGCTCTTGAGCCCCGGGTAGTGAACCCTCGAGACGCCCCGATGGGTGGCGAGGAACTCGGCCACAGCCTTGGCGTTGTCGCTGTGGCGTTCCATCCGCAAGTGGAGGGTCTTCGAGCCCCGGAGAATCAGGAAGCAGTCGAAGGGGGAGGGCACGGCGCCGAGTGCGTTCTGGTTGAAGCGCATTGACTCGAAGAGGCCATCGTCCGACGTCATCACGGCACCACCCACCACATCGCTGTGACCCCCAATGTATTTTGTCGTGCTATGGACCGACAAGGAAGCTCCCAGATCAAGAGGGTTCTGGATGTAGGGGCTCGAGAAGGTGTTGTCGACCACGGTTAGGGCGCCGTGTCTCTTGCCGAGCCTTGAAATGGCCCCTATGTCGCAAATCCTCATCAACGGGTTCGTAGGGCTTTCGAGCCAGATCAGCCTTGTGCGGTTCCGCAGGGCCCTCCCCACCGCGGAGTTGGTTCGCGTATCGACGTATGTGATAGCGACGCCGAACCTCTTCATCGTCGCCTCGAAGAGCCGCCGTGTCCCTCCGTAGAGGTCTTCGCCCGCGACCACGTGGTCCCCTTTCTTTAGGAGGGAGAGCAGGATGGTTGTTTCCGCGGCCATCCCGGAGGAGAAGGCGAGCGCATGGTCCGCGTTTTCGAGAGAAGCGAGACGCCGCTCGAGTGCCGACCTGGTCGGATTGCCCGTTCTGGAGTATTCCAGGCCCATGGACGGCTTGTCGGCCGTTCGTCGGGCGAAGGTGGACGAGAGGTGAATGGGCACGACGACGTCGCCCGTGGACGCCAGGTCTGGCTCCTCCCCTTCGTGTATGGACCTCGTCCCGAAGCCCATGCGCCTAGTTCTTCGCAAGGTAATTCACGACATCTATGGTAGTTATTATTCCGTCGACCTTTGCCCCGTTCACCACGACGGCTGCCCCCCTGTCCCTGAGAAGGCCGCTCGGGTTGAGAATCATGCCGCCTCTGTCCACGGTCGGCAATGGAGCCTCCATCACGTCCTCGACCTTCAACGTGCGAGGGAATCTGCCCCGGGGGGCCAGCCTGATCACGGAGGACCCGGTGATGCTTCCTATCGGGACGCCGTTCCTAACCACCGGAAGCTGCGAGATTTCATACTTCCTCATCGCCTCAATCGCCTTCGACACCGGGTCCCGAGCCTCAACCGCGATCACCCCTCTCAACCTGGCTGGCTTGGAGCGCAAAATCGCGTCGACGGGGAGTCGGCCTCCCTCCGACCGCAGGAAGCCATGCTCGGCCATCCAGTCGTCGTCGTAAAGCTTGTTGATGTAACTTCTCCCCGTATCAGGTAGGATGACCACCACCGTGTCTGACCGCCGAAGCCGCTCCGCGAGCTGCAGCGCCGCCCAGACTGCCTCGCCCGAGGACCCACCCGCGAGGATTCCCTCCTCCCTTGCGAGGCGCCTCGTCGTAAGGAAGGCGTCCTTGTCCGAGACAGTCACGAACTCATCGACCACGCCGAAATCGAGGGTCCCCGGGACGAAGTCCTCGCCGATCCCCTCGACTTTGTAGGGCGCAGCCATGGTCTTCTTCCCCTTGAACCTGCCAGCAAGAATGGAACCCTCCGGGTCGGCCCCCACCACTCTTATCGCAGGGTTCCTTTCCTTGAGATACCTCCCGGTTCCTGTGATAGTTCCTCCCGTCCCCACTCCTGCGACCAACGCTGTGACTGCACCGCCGGTCTGGTCCCAGATCTCGGGGCCAGTCGTCAGGTAGTGCGCCATGGGGTTCGCCTGATTCTCGTACTGGTTGGGCATAAAGGAGCGGGGAGTATCCCTGGCGATACGCTTCGCGACCTCGATGTAGCTCTCCGGGTGGTCGGGAGGCAGGCGTGAGGGAGTGACTTTGACTTCGGCCCCGAAGGCCCTGAGGAGGTCGACCTTGTCCTTGCTCATCTTGTCCGGAACCGTGAACATTATCTTGTAGCCCTTCAGAATTGCGGCCATCGCAAGGCCGGCCCCTGTGTTCCCAGAGGTAGGCTCTACTATGGTGTAACCGGGCTTGATCGCCCCCCTGCGTTCCGCGTCGACGATCATCGCCAGCCCGATTCTGTCCTTGATGCTGCCTCCAGGGTTGAAGAACTCCAGCTTGGCGAAGACCTTTGGCTTGACGCCTGAAGCCAGCCTGTGGAGTCGGACAAGAGGCGTGCCACCTATGAGCTCTAGGATGTCGTCGGCAACCCGCTGAAACAAGTCTGGAGTCGTCCCCGGGAGGCCATGATGATAAACTGGGCGGTCAGGGTCGGGCGACTTCGGGAGAGCTCATCAGTACCCTGCGGCGACCATGGCGACCAGCACGATAAGAAGGAGCGCCAGGGCGACGAGAGAGCCCAGTCTGGCTCTTGTCGCGTACCTCTTCAGCTCGGGCGGCGGTGCCTGCTGGCCCCCCTCAAGCAGCTTGTTCGCAATCGCACTGATCTTGTTGAATGCAGGGATCGTCACCCCGACCGCGATGACGGCCGCGACGAGGGCGAGGCTAATCCCGGCCGACAGTGTAATCCCTGGGGTGGTGGCGAAGTAGGCCGCGTCCCCGCCTGTCAGGCCATAGAGCAAGAGGACCCCGAAAAGGAGGGTGGAACCAGCCATCATCTGGACGAACCTGACGACCTTGGGCAGCACCTTAGCGTTGAAAGCGAGTGACGCGGGAGGAGGGAGCTTGGCCACGTTGGGGCCGAGGACGAAGGCCGTCAGTATCCCCCCGCCCAGCCATCCCATCGCAGAGAGGATGTGGCCGTATTCGAATATGATCAGGAGTACGGTTGGAAGCGACAATTCACGGAGTGCCAGATGGAATCCGATTTAAGTTTCGTCCTCGCGAGACGAATGTGGCAGGGAGACGCTGCCATCGCTCCAGCTTCCCTCAACCCGTTCTCCAAGTCGCGAAGCACAGGGTGACGGCCAGGCGGCGTGCTCTCGTTCAGCTTGACTGGCCGAGTGAAGCAAGAGGAGTTCGTTCAGGGTGAATAGCTGCGCCTCGAACACGACTCCCCGCCAGCAATGCTTTAATCGTGAAATCGATGGCGCAAAGCGAGCGGGCCTGTGGCTCAGCCAGGTTAGAGCGGAAGCGACTGGAGCGGCTGGCTCTTAGCTCATTAGGGGGCCACCAGCATGCCGTGGGTTCGAATCCCACCAGGCCCGCCTAATCACCAAGGGGAAGATCCTGCATTGAAATACTCCGAGCCCGTGGACCCCCGGAACGTGGGAAAGCTCACCTTCGTCGGACTGGGCCTGGGCACAAGAGGAGTGAGCCTCGAAGGGCTGGAAGAGTTGAAAGCGGCAGACATTGCCTACCTCGAGTACTACACCACTCCGTACGAGCCCACGCTGCCCGCAGACCTCGAGAAGCTTACCGGGAGGAGGATAACTGTAGTGGACAGGGGATTCGTGGAGAACGGCAGAGAGATCTTGAAAGAGGCCCGCGAAAAGAGAGTGGCACTGGCGGTCCCGGGGGACCCCATGGTGGCTACGACCCATGCGGAGCTGAGGACGAGGGCGACCATGGAGGGGACGGAGACTCGCGTCGTGCACGCGGCGACAATAGGTACCGCTGCTGCCAGCGCGTCCGGACTCCACTTCTACAAGTTCTCCAGGACGGTAACAATCACAAGGGGGGCCGTGGGTAAGTTATCGCAGGTATACCAGATCCTGCACGAGAACCTGCTTCAGGGAGCGCACACGCTCCTTCTGCTCGAGCACGACGTCGAGTCAGGAGAGGGGGTCGGTCCTTCGGAGGCGGCGGCTGGGCTCCTCGCCGCGGAAGAGAACTTCAAACTGGGAGTAGTCGGGGAGGAGACTTTTTCCCTCGTGCTGTCTCGAGTGGGAAGAAGGGACCAAGCCCTGAGGGCTGCGGAGTTGGGCGAACTTCGTGGCGCAGACCTCGGCGCACCTCCTCACTGCGTGGTCATCCCTGGGAAGCTGCACTTCACAGAAGTCGATTCCATCGCGGCAGCGTTCGGGGTCGAAAAGGCCGCCGTCCACGGCAACTCAGACGGCGTGAAGAGGACAGCCCAGACCCTGGTGCCGAAGTACGTTGCCAAGACGAGGCGTGCTTTGGAATCAGTGAGGCAAAAGCTGGGTCCCAAGTACGCGTCGGTCGTGGAGAACGTCGAACTCTATCTCAAGGACGCCGATAACTTCCTAGCCAATGACGAGGACGAGATGGCGATGCTTAGCGTTGGATACGCGGAAGGACTTTTAGACTCCCTAAGTTTCGCAGGCGTCGTAAAGATCGACTGGTAGACCTTGAACAAAAGGCGATTCCTCGGAGCAGTCTTCGCTCTCGGGCTCACGGATCGCGAGGCAACAGTCGGAAAGGTCGCCGAGAGCGCAGGATGCGACCCTCGTGACACAGCGAGCACAGCAGACACGCTATCGCAACAGGGGCTCGTCAAGAGGACCAGGTCAGGGGTCTCCCTCACCAAGAAAGGAAGAGACGCGATCAAGGTCGTCTTCATCGGCGGAGGGTTCGAGATAATACACCCAGGGCACATTCACACCATCGAGAGTGCCAAAGCGATGGGGGACGTCCTCGTCGTCGTCGTCGCAAGGGACAGCACAATCAGAAGGAGGAAGGGAAGGAATCCAGTGACAGGGGAGAGCGAGAGGGTAAAGCTTCTCTCGTCCCTTAGGCAGGTTGACGCCGCGATCCTAGGAGTCGAAGGGGACATCTATGAGACGCTTGAGAGGGTGAAACCGGACCTCGTCGCACTCGGATACGACCAGCACCACTCCGAGCCGGATATTGTACGGGAGGCAACGAAGCGCGGCATGAACCTCGAGGTCGTCAGGCTGGACACCCCCCGCCCGGCCATGAAGACCAGTCGGATTCTGACGGAAACCTAGTCACGGGAGCGCCGGTCGAGGCGCTTCTCCAGCCCTTGCATGGAGGCCGTGAGGGATTCCCGACGCAGCTCTTCGGTCATGACGCCTCTCGTGTCTTCCACGAGCATCCTGGCGACGTCGATCTTCCTGCGCGCGCCGCTGGCGACGTGGTCGAATACAGCAAGAGGAGAGCAAACCGAGTACAGCAGCTCCATGGATTGAAAGTGCCTGTTGGCTGCGGAGACGTCCCCCTTCATGATGGAGTTCAGGACCAATCGTTTCAGCTCGCCCACAGTGTCGAGAAGCCCCAGCAGATAGGCTTCAGGAGAAGCCCCCAGGGAACTCCGCGTCGGGACCGGTCGCCCCTTGGCGAGTGCAATCACGGTGGAAGCTTCGACGAATTCAGTCTCCGGAGACACGAGGTACCGGGATAGCTGCCCCTCACCGAACATCCGCAGAGGTTCCAGCTTGGCTCTGGCGGCTCGAAGCTCCTTTAGGGCCTCGGCCATCTTCCCTGCGTGAACGCTGATGATGGCCCTCGAACAGGAAGAAATCACGTCCCTGCTCTCCTTGAGGAGTCTCTCCCTCCTCTCCAGCTGGCCGGAGAGACTGGACTCGACCTCCTTGAGCGAGGACTTCAGCGAGTAGGCAGCCAATGCCCGCGAGTCCCCATGGCCTCATCATAAGCATTCTCGATGCCAACCCTTATGTGCCAAAAGGGGTCTGCGCCAGTGTTTGAGGAGAGACGCCGTCGTTGCCCTCGGGCAGACATCCCTGACCGCCGTGCTCTGGGGGACCTCCTTCCCCGTCATCTCGGTGGCGCTGAAAGAAGGGCTCGACCCGAGCGTCTTCGTGTTTCTTAGGTTCGCGGTTGCTGCCCCCCTGATGCTTGCCTCGGCCCTCGCAACCAAGAGGGACGTCATGGCGCTGATGAGGTCGAGGGCGGTGTGGATCGTGGCGCTCCTTGACGCAGCGGGGTTCCTGTGCCAGTACGTCGGGCAGGAGTACACCCCCGCGTCGGTGGCTGCACTGCTGGTCAACCTCTCGGTCGTGATGGCCGCGGTGGGGGCTGCGGTCTTCCTGAAAGAGAGGCTGGGCGCGTCCAAGGTGGCCGGGGTGGTCCTCGCTCTCGCGGGGACGGTGCTCATAGCCACCAACGGAGACATCGCGTCGGTGGGGGGCGGAGAGCTGTTCGGGGACGCCCTCTATCTCGGAGCTGCGGTCGCCTGGGCCGGCTACATCGTCTATGCCAAGAAGAAGACCGACGAGACGGGCTGGGACTCCTACGCTGCGGCCACTTGCATCGTGACTCTTACCGCGCTTCTGGTGCTTCCAGCCGCGCTCGTATCCGGGCGGCCCTTCCCGGTATCAGCCGCGGCGTGGGAGGCGATAGCGTACACAGCGGCGTTCAACACCGCCATCCCATTCGCGCTGTACCAGGCCGCGCTGAAGCATCTGACGGCTGCGACGTCGGCCATAGTTCTCATGCTGGAAATCGTCGTGGCTGTGATTATCTCCGTCGCCTTCCTGGGGGAGTCGTTTACTGCGTTCTCCCTTCTGGGCGCCGTCGGCGTGTTGGGCTCGATTCTCCTGGTTTCGGGGGTCGAGGTACGCGGAAGGAGCGCAGTCGCTGCAGACGTGCGAGCGGGCTAGTCGCATCAAGGACGCAGCGGACCACCTCTCCAACGGCCCCGCAGGGGGCGTGATAGGGCAACTGTCGACGTGCTGGCAGAAGGATTACTGATTCCTTACGCGTAAATAAGAAATCCTTGACTCGGCGTTCATGACAGGGCTAAAGGTCGCCCTTCCGATTGCCGTTGCGATATTCTTCGCGGCTCTATTCATAGCCTCGGGTCTGTCAATGGAGGGAACCACCGTCACCGAAATCGATACACAGACCCAGACAACCACTGCCGCGGCGACGAGACTTCCGCGGGTGACGACCACAGTCCTCGACACCATCACTGAGACGAACACCCAAGACCGAATCTCCACTGTCACGACCGCGCTTACCGAAGAGTCGACCGTCATGGAGACCTCCGTCCCCAAGGGCACCCCTGTGTCGGTCACTCTGATCGTAACCTGCACGACATGCGAGGTCGGGCCCCTTTCCCGCTATGAATACAGCGGAACGGCCACCAATGGGACTACGAACAACCAGGGAAGCACGCCAATTCAGGGCGACGGCACCTCGACCTATGTCTTCATGGCAAGCCCATCTCAGATTGCATCGGGGAGTTGGTCGGTTGAGTGGAATGTGTACATGACAGGAAACACGGGGGCCCTGGAAGTGAAGGCATACTTCAATGGGCTGCTCGTCTCAGACAAGACCAGCCCTTCCTCGGCCTATAGAATCTCCGACAGCATATCCATCAACGTTTACTGATAATATGCGAGCCGCTCGAGTCGAGCCATCTCCCCCAGTCGGACGAGCATATCCGAGCCGCGTGACGGCATCGGTTCTGGAGATGTTCTGGCGTCGATTCTCTCTCCCCGCTCCCGGCCGAGTGGGGGCGGGTTGCTGCTGGGGGGCCCGCTGCCTCATCGTGACTTGGGCCGCGGGAGGCGGAAAGAGCTTAATCGTCCGCGAAACCGACTCCAGCCCAGTGCAGGTTTCTCTTTAGTTGGTGGGGACCAGGTATGAAAGAGGGCGTGCAAAGGAGTACCGAACGATGGCTATACTGAAGAAAGATGGGTTCAAGGTCTCCCGGAGCGCCGCCTCTCACGGAGCCGTCGACGTGTTCGCCGCCAAGGGAGGGAGGATGCTGCTGATCCAAGTGAAGAGCGGAAGGGCCAGGGTGAAGAAGGAGGAGCTTGAAGAGCTCATAGACTGGGGGAGGAACTCGAACGGAGATGCCGAGGTTTGGCACTTCAAAGGAAGGGGGGTGGTGGAGCGGAGGAGAGTCTTCGCAGCTAAGAGGAGCCCCTCTTGAAGCCCAAGTGCTTCTTCTGCGACACCGAACTCGAAGTGGTGGCCCACACGTTCAGGGTCGGGCCACGCGAGGAACCGGTATGCGAAGAATGCCACGTCAAGACGGTGAACCGAAGGAACGCAAAGAACTCTGCGGGGCTAGGATGAGGCGCAGGCCCGCTTTAGCTGCCTTATCATTTCGGAGCACTCCGTGAACTTCTCCTCGTCCTCACTCTTCTTGTAGCAGTCCAACGCTTTCTCGTATTCGTCCAGGGCGTCCATGGCCCTAAGGGGGGAAGGGGTGGTGGGCTGCGAAAGAATTATCTTCCCGGTCGCCTCGTACCAGTTCCCGGCCTCACCATACTGTTCCAGCTGGAAGAAGCAACTTGCGATGGACTCGCATAGGTCAACCTTCTGAGGAGTGGAGGCGAACCGTTCAAATTGTTCTCTCAGCTGGTAAACGGCCGCGTTCCCGCTACGCATCTTCTCCAGCCTTAGGGAGTCGGAGAAGTCTGCCATCGCATTGGGAGCAGCAGGAAGGATAGTAAGAGGGGATGCTCTACAATTGTTGAGCCCGTACTGAACCTTCGGACTAGTCTTCGTCCGCCCTGAGGGCCACGAGCTCGGCTTCCCGGAGCTTTCTCCTGGTCAGGGCCTCCCTGAAGCGCCGTTTCTCCACCTCATTCGTGGGGTGAAGCCTCGGAATCTCCACTGGGCTTCTGTCTGCGTCAATGGCGACGTAGGTCAGGTAGCACGACCCTGTGTGAGTCACCTTCCGCGTTGCGGGGTCCTGCGCCTCGATTCTGACCCCAATCTCCATCGAAGTCTCCCCGACGTAGTTCACAGAGGCCCGAAGTATGAGCACGTTGCCAACGAACACAGGCTTCCAGAAGTTCATCCGGTCGATTGACGCCGTGACGCAGTTCTTGCCCGCGTGCCTCCAAGCCACTATCGCGGCGACCTCGTCCATGTACCTCATTATCGCCCCGCCGAAAACGTTCCCGAGGATGTTGGCATCCATGGGCATCATCAGGCGGGCAGTGGTGAGCGACGACTCGGAAGGCTTCTTGGCTCGCATCGACGGCAAGCTGGCCCCGCTGGCTGCGCCGAGGTTCATAAGGTTGATACCAGAGAGCCAAGGCCCTCGTCAGAGGCGAGCGAGGAGTGGACGTGAAACGGTTTCCCGTAGGAACGATGGCCAACTTCGTCTACTTGCTGATGGACCCCGGGAGCAAGGAGGCCATGGTGGTTGACTCAGGGTGGGAAACCGCGGCCATAGTGAGGGCTGCCGAGGAGGCCTCGGCCAAGGTGAAGTTCGCCGTCGCCACCCACGAGCACTTCGACCATACCTCCACGCTGGCAGAGCTCGCCGGGCAACTCGGGGCCAAAGTCGTCGCCCACGAGAACTCCCCCGTTGAACATGATGTGACGGTGGTCGACGGACAGGAGCTGAGACTTGGAAGGAGAGCGGTGAAGGTATTGCACACCCCGGGCCACACGGAGGACAGCATTTGCCTCTACGACGGGAGGAACCTCTTCACAGGGGACACGCTCTTCATCGGGACCATAGGCAAGTTCGAGAGGGAGGCGGCACAGACGATGTATGACAGCCTCCACGGGGTCATCATGAAACTCCCCGACTCGACGATGATTTATCCAGGGCACGATTACGGCGAAGTGCCGTCCAGGACCCTTGGCGAGGAGAGGGCGGCCAACCCGTTCCTTCTAACCCGGGACCTCAGGAGTTTCCTGTCGTTTTTCGCCTAAGGACTTCCTCCAGGAGGTCGACCGAAATGTTCCCCCCGCTCACGACGAGAACCATCCTGTCTCCCTTCTCGCTCTTCAGAGGGCCATTGACTGCGGCCAATGGGGAGGCACCCGCGGGCTCGGCGAGGACCCTGCCGTCCACCAGGAGCTCATAGATGGCGTCCTTTATCTGATCGTCGGAGACCAAGCCGATCTTGTCTACGTGCTTGGAGACGGCCTCGAAGGTAAGCTCGCCGGGAATCGAGGCTTGCATTCCGTCCGCTATCGTTCGCTTGGGGTCGACATGGACTCTGCTTCCCTCCTTCACGGACTCGTACATCGAAGGGATTGCCGTCGTCTCAGCCCCGTAGACCGCGGCCTTGGTTAAAGACTTCAGCGCGATTGCGATTCCAGATATGAGCCCGCCCCCGCCTATGGCGACGACTGCGGAGTCTATGTCCCGCCCCTGCCGTGCGATCTCGAGACCACACGTACCCTGCCCGGCGATTACATCTCTGTCGTTGAACGCGTGGACGAAGATGAGCCCCCTTCTTCGGGCCTCTTTCAGGGCGTTCTCGTAGGTCTCGTCATAGCCAGCGCCCGACTTCACTACCTCCGCCCCCTGCTCCTGAATCGCCTTAAGCTTCTGGGGATTGACGCTGTCAGGGACGCAGACGACAGCCTTCACGTTGAAGAGCCTGCTTGCGTAGGCGATGGCAAAACCGTGATTGCCCGACGACGCCGTTATGACCCCCCTATTGAGGGCACTGTCTCCGAGGGATAGTAGCTTGTTCAGGGCCCCGCGTATCTTGAACACGCGTATGGGCTGGAAACACTCCAGCTTGAGGAAGATTTCGCGTCCCACCAGTTTCGAGATCCTGGGGGAGTACTCGAGAGGCGTGGGCGGGATGTACTTTCTGATCCTCCCTTCCGCCTGCTCGATCTCGCTTATCGTCGGGAGCGAGGACTCGGTCAGCCGAACCACTTCTCCAGTGTCTCGGAGGGCGCCTCCTTCTTGACTTGCAGTCTGGCGAGCCCCGCCTCGACCCTGTCCCTTGAGAACGAGTGCTCTCCCACCAGGTATGAGAGCAGGCGTTCCCTGTCTGGAGTCCCCCAGACGGGCGAAATCCCCTTCGCAGCCGGGGCGTTGAGGTACAGGTCCCGGATGCCTTGATAATTCAAGTCCGAAAGCTTGTCCCTTAGCTCCTTGATCTCTTCCAGTCGCCCATACTTCTTCAGGTAGCTCATCGCCCTTACGGGTCCGACCCCCTCGAACCCGTCGGGGTTGAAGTCGGTCCCAAGCAGGATTGCGAAGTCGACGAGCTGCTCCCGGGTTAGCCCGGTCGCCGACAGGACCGAGGAGAGCGTGATCCTCTCGGGGACGACGTTGATCATGATACCCTTGGCCGGGAGCCTCCTCTTCCCCGAGATTGTGACGTTCCTCACGAGGATGGGAGCCCCGAAGACGAGCGAGTCGTGGTCTTGCGACGCGACCGCGTTCACGGTCCCCTCCGAGGCCATCACGGAGGCCTGGGCCTCGCCTTCTGAAGGAGCGTCCACCCAGGGAATCCCCATCGCCTCGAGCAGTTCCTTCGCGTCCGCGACCATGTCTCTCCTGAGGACCGTCGAAGCCTCGGCAAACTTCCTCGCCTGGACGGTGTCGCCGGCTTGGAGAGCCCTGAGGTACTGGTCCTTCGCTTCTCTCCTTTGGGCGGAGCGCCTCTCTATCTCCTCCTTCTTGAGGTCAGGAGGCTTCCCGTCGAAGACGTAGACGAGCTTGATGCCGAGCTCCAAGAGGTTGATGTTGCGATAGAAGAGCCCGGAAATGTGAGAGGTGACCCTTCCCCTAGAATCCTTCAGGTGTTCGCCGCTCGGACCGCGGATGATTGCGAGGAACTGGTAAAGAGCGTTGTATCCGTCCACGGCCAGCCTCCAACCAGAGATGTCGGCGAGCTCGATCTTTTCGCGGGGAATGGCATCGCCGAAGTCTACGCCCATCTCGGGCCAGCCGCTGCGCCCGGTCGGATTTATTCGTTGGCTCTGGGGATGCGCATTTCCTCAGTAGGTTTTTCGACGAACTCTATCTGACGCCTGTCCTTGCCGACCCATCGCACGGTCACGAGGCCCAGGATTTCAAGCTGCATGAGAAGTTTGTCCATCTCGTCGGGGGAGCACTTGCCGCCGTTCTTGTTCAGAGCTTCCAGTAGGTCGTCGTCTGTGGCCCTCTTCTTCTCCTTTATCCATTCGAAGGCGGCGAATCTCAGTGGATAACGCATCAGCTTCACTTCAGGCTAGAAACGGCAAGAGGCATGTTCGGTTGCTGGTATAAAAGCTCTGCCCAACCAGGATTCTGTCGCCTTCGTTGCACGGCAAGGCTCTCATTGGAGCATCTCACTCTCGGTCTCCGTCAGAACCCTATGCTTGCCGAATGCGCAGAACCCCGAATCAGTTGCATCGGGGCATGGGCAATCGCATTTCTCCCGCTCTGTGACGTAATACGACTGCAACGCAAACCTCAGCTCAAGATGGAAGCATTTCTTGCACATGTGCAAAGTCTTCAACCTCTTCTTTATTCTCTGTTCCCATTCTTCCCGAGTGATTGTGCGCTTGTCCTCAGTAGACCCCAGCGTGGTTGCCTAGGAAGTATGTAGCTTGCCCGACATCCTGCTGACGCCCATAAAATCGCACTGACCGACTAGTGGTGCTGTTGAGGCAGCATGCTCCACCTTGTCGATCATCCCTTCCTCCTCTGGCGCCACGACATCCACAATGATGGCCGAAAGCCCGAAGGCGATCGGTTCGATTCTCTGGCCTTTGACGGCGGCGCCTGCTGGAAGCGCCTTCGCCACAGAGTCCACAATCTTTTGATGCTCTGTCGTTGTGTCCTGGGGAAGCACCTTCAGTCTGATTACGTAGGAGCCCAAGTGTTGCCGCCTATGGCCCCTCGAAGCCGCAGTTCACGCATCTGTAGCGTCTGGAGAACTTCCTGCACTTCTCGCATCTCCAAATCAACGTCTCATGGCAATTGGGGCAGTAGAACTTGGTGGCCCTCTCAGCTGGCTTGACCGGCCTGTTGCAGGACGAGCATAACGGGAGTGATATTGTCGACTGCGACATTTCTCAAGAACCCCCTCGGGAACCAGCACATATAGGTTGCTGAGTGCGAAGTTGTCAGGGTCCAGTAAGGAGGGACTTCGCCTCTACCGAGGCGACAACTTTGGCGAGCCTCAGGATGCCGGTGACCCCCAGGGCCCCCAATAACGCCGACGCATGAAAGTCGAAGTCCGATCTGGACAGTTTCGTAAGCAACTTGGGAGACGAAAGCAGTGAGACTACCGAGTCCATGTCGGGGTTCGAAAGCTTGCTGAAGACTCGCCTGATCCTCAGCATGCTCCTCATCTCCTTGAGGTAACGCGACTCCCAGTCAGGCTGGTAGCGGGCTAGCATTGCAGGTTCTCCGAGTTGAATCGAGTCGCTGAGCCAACGGGCGGCTATGACCGCCCCTGCCACCGAGGTCGATATCCCGCCAGCCGTGGTCGGTTTGACCTGGCCCGCCGACTCGCCGACCTTGACTCTCCTGCCGACTGCGAACTCTTCTACCGGCCCGCCGACATAAATGGGCGCAGCAACCCTCCGAAGCCTCTTGTGCGGCCTCGTCGAGAGGAAGGAGTCCAGCGCCTCGAAGGCGTCGATGCCGCGGCCGGCTGCGCCCACCTTCGCCAACCTTGGGCCGTAGGGAATGACCCAGGCGAAGAAGCCAGGATATTTTTCTGCGTCCGCGAAGATTTCGACGACTCTCTCGTTGATCCAGTCCGCTTCGATTTCGTACTTGGCCGCCGACAGTATGCCGGAGCGGTGGCTCGAAGAAGGGCCGGTAGCGTCAACGTAGTATTTCGCCTCCACCAATTCGCCTCCTACATTGACACTCACCCCTTGGTGCGACTCCGTAGCCACGGCAGCCCTCGCCCTGGTCTGCAGTCTTGCTCCCCAGGACTCCGCCCTTTCGGCGAGCTGCTTGTCATAGGCGCTTCTGTCGAGAACCACCACATCGAGCCCGGTGGCGTTGACGGCGAGGTCCCTGCCGCCAGGCGAATGAACCACCGCCGAGGCGATCTCGTTCTGAATCACCTCCCTCTTGGGTGCGAAGCCGTAGCGTCTGAGGCCCCTAAGGCTGACAAGGCCGTCGCACTTTTCCGGCTCTCCGATCTCGTCGTGCTCTTCCGCGACGAGCACGGAGATCCCCCTCTTCGCTGCCTCCGCGGCAAAGGCCAGGCCCGCGACGCTTCCCCCACCAACCACGGCGTCGTACTTCTTGGCCATGAGGACGCTGACCTTCTGTGCAAGCCTTTAACCCGCTGGTATAAACCGTTGGGCAGGAAGGAGCGAATGAAACAGGCGATTGTGGCCAGGCAGGACATCAGGATGGGAAAGGGCAAGTTGGCGGCCCAGGTGGCCCACGCTTCGCTGTCCGCTGCTGAGGAAGCGACCAAGAGGCATGAAGACTGGTACCAAGAGTGGAAAGATGAGGGCCAGAAGAAGGTCGTCCTGAAGGTCCAATCCGAGGGGGAACTTCGGGAACTTCTCAAGGCCGCGAGGATTGCGAAGCTCCCTGCTGCACTCATAGAAGACCGGGGGCTCACTCAGCTGGAACCTGGGACGGTGACCTGCCTCGGAATCGGCCCAGGACCGGATCCTGACATAGACGCGATCACCGGCAAGCTCAAGCTGCTATGATCATCCCCCCAGAAGCCGAAATGAGAGCGGGCGTAGAGTTGTATGTCAGCCAGACTCCCCCCTGCCCAGCGACGTTGAAGACCGTCCCGGAAGACTTCAAGGTCGAAGAGAGCCTAGCGGGATTCAAAGTCCTCGACGAGGGCGGACGCTCCCTGCTGCCGCTCTACAAGGTAGTGAAGAGGGGGACCGACACCTTCCACATACAAGCGGAGCTTGCTGACGCCCTGAAGAGCAGAGTCAGTTTCGCGGGGCTGAAGGACAAGAGGGCTGTATCGGTCCAGTTCGCAACCCCGGTGAGCACGCGAGCCGAACGGCCACGTCTCGTCGAGCGAGAGAGATTCCGCGCCGAGCTCGTAGGGTACGTGGAGAGACCGATCGGGAAGGGGGCGATATCGGCGAACCGATTCGAAGTCGTCCTCAGGGGCTGCTGTGAGGAAATCGGGGCGCGAATCGCCGAGGCCTACGACCTGGCAGCATCGCGGAAGCTCCCAAACTTCTACGGCCTTCAGAGGTTCGGAGGTAAGGGGGCCCTAACTCACAGGGTTGGAAAGGAGATGATCAAGGGCAGGTTCGAAGAGGCGTCGCGAATCCTCCTCTGCGAGCCTCGCGAGACGGACGACGAAGAGACCAGTGAGGCGAGGGAAGCGTTCTCTCAAGGAAGATACCTTGAAGGGTGGAGGCACCTGCCCCGAGGGCAGGACGTGGAAAGGACGGTTGCCAGGCGACTGGCCGACAGTCCCGACGACCCGCTGCGGGGACTGAGGGCCGTCCACATAGGCCTGAGGAGGCTGTTCACGCAAGCATACCAGTCGTATCTCTTCAACAGGGCGCTCAGCTTGGCGGTCAGGCTCGGCCTAGACATCTCAGGCCCGGAGGCGGGGGACAATTGGGGAGAAGTGTCCGCGGACGGCATCGTCCTCTTCAAGGTTCATGGAGTGAAAGAGCCCCAGACGGCGGGAGCCGTTCCTCTGCTTCAACTGGCCGGCTACGCTTACCGGAACTACCGGTCGAGATTCGATGCGTGCGTTGAGCAGGTCATGGCACAGGAGGGAGTGACGGCCAAAGAGTTCTTCGTGAATCAGATGCAGGAGGTCAGCGTGGAGGGGGGCTTCAGGAGGCCCTTCATGGCGGTCAAGGACCTCTCCTACTCTGTTCAGCCGAGGACCGCCACACTAGGGTTCACCCTGGCCAGGGGCGAGTACGCCACCGTTCTGCTCAGGGAGGTCGTGAAACCGGTCGACCCCTCCGCCCAAGGATTCGCCTAAGCGCTGAGAACCCTTATACATCGATGCCCGCGGGGCACTCCGAAACCGCATGTCTCAGGACGTGTACGACCTGACCATCGTCGGCGCGGGACCGGTGGGCCTGTTCGCCACTTTCTACGCGGGCCTAAGGCAGATGAAGACCAAGATAATCGACGCGCTGGACGAGCCGGGAGGACAAGTGGCCGTTCTCTACCCGGAGAAGTACATCTTCGACGTCCCAGGCTACACGAAGATCTTAGCCAAGGACCTCGTCAAGAGCTTGGTCGACCAGGCTTTCCAGTACAGCCCAGCAATCGTGCTGGGGGAACGAGTGGTCGCCCTCGGGAGGACAGACGGGGTGCTTCAGCTCAAAACGGACAGGGGAGCGGTTCACCTCTCGAAGGCCGTCCTGATAGCGGCTGGGGTAGGGGCATTCTCTCCCAATCGGCTCGAGGCGCAAGGGGTCGCGGACTACGAAGGCAAAGGGGTGTTCTACTCGGTGAAGGACAAGAACGCCTTCGCGGGGAAGCGGATACTCATCGTGGGAGGGGGAGACTCCGCAGTCGACTGGGCGCTGGCGATGAAAGATTTCGCCAGGAGCATCACGCTCGTTCACAGGAGGGATGTATTCAGGGCGCACGAGCTCAGCGTCAGGGAGCTGATCAACTCCAGCGTGGACATCAAATTGTTCTACGAAGTCAAGAAGGTAATCGGGGACGGGGCGAACGTGACCCAGGCGGTCGTCTTCGACAACAGGACGCGGGCGGAGACCACGCTGGACGTCGACGTAATCCTGGTGAACATCGGGTTCAGGGCAGACCTGGGGCCGATAAAGGACTGGGGGCTGGAGATAGAGGGGAGAGAAATCAGGGTCAACGGGAAGATGGAGACCAACATCCCGGGGGTCTACGCCGCGGGGGACATAGCCGGGCCTATCGATGGCGTGAAACTGAACCTAATCGCGACGGGCTACGCGCAAGCCGCTCTTGCAGTCAACGTGGCAAAGGCCTACGTCGACCCGGACTCCAAGATATTCCCCGGCCACAGCAGCGAGATGAAGAGGTAGGCCTAGGAGAGGGCGCCGAGGGCCCTTCTGTAGTTGTAGTCCTTTACTATTGCCGGGTGCAGCGGGTCCACCAGGACGCATTCGTACCATGCGAACCTTCCGTCACTCCAGAGGGGATAGGAACCGAGCAGCTTCATGTTTGGGTACCTCTCGGAAACCCTACGTTCAGCCACCGACTGGGACGAGACGTCTGACTTGATCTTCAGGACGCCCATGTGCTTCGGCCTTCTCCCCGATGTGGGCCTCTTCTTCCTCATCCCTCCGCGGGAGACCCTCGCCCTGACCACCACGACCCCTTCCTTCGCCCTGTAGCCTATTGCCCTGGCCCTGTCGAGCCTGGTCGGCCTTTCAAGCCTGAGCATGGCTGGCTCCTTCCTGAGCTGGACGGCCCTGTCTCTGATGTTCCCGGACTTGTCATGGAATATGCCCTGCCAAGTCCTCGAAATCTGGCTGTACATGAGCGGTGGGCGCCTCGCCTTTGGACGGCAAATAAACGTTCTTGGAGGCTAGGACCCCGTGAAGAAGGCTCTCACCTTCTCGCCCGTTATCGATATGGCGTCCACCTGCGCCTCCTCGGTCTGGCCCCCTATGTGGGGGGTCAGAATGGTATTGGGCGCGTTCAGGATTTCTCCTGTTGGTGGTTCCCTCTCGAAGACGTCAAGAGCCGCGCCTGCGATGACGCCGTCCCTGAGAGCCGCGCCCAATGCCCCCTCATCTACGACCCCTCCCCTCGAAGTGTTGATCACAAAGGCGGTCTTCTTCATCTTCGAAAGGCGGCTGCCATTCACTAGATGGCCCGTCTCGTTCGTCATCGGGACGTGTAGAGTGACGTAGTCGGCCTGGGCAAAGACTTCGTCGAGCCCGACCACCTTGCACTGAAGCTTCTCAATCACGTCTGGCGGAATCGTGATTACGTCGTAGATGATGACAGACATCCCCAGTGCGCGGGCGATCTCGGCTATTCGGCGCCCGATTCTCCCAAGCCCGACGATGCCCAGGACCTTCCCCTTCAGCTCCCGTCCGACGAGGGCATTCTTGTCCCACTTCCCCTGCCTCATCGACGCGTCTGCAGAAACAAGCTTCCTGCTAAGCGCGAGCATGAGGAGAGTGACATGTTCCGCCACCGCCTCCACGAGAGACTCCGGACTGTTCACCACCTGGACCCCCTTCGCCTTGGCGTATTCTACGTCCACGTTGTCGAGCCCGGTTCCGGGACGCGCGACGAGGCGTAGCCTCGTCGCCCTATCAAGGACCTCGCGGTCGACCTTTGTCCTGCTCCTGACGATGAGAGCGTCATACTCCCCCACAATCTTCAGTAGTTCTTCCCTGCTTATGCCGGGCTTGTTGTCCGCCATTATGCCCGGGCCCAGGGCAAGGTGCTCGGTTTCAACGTGGTCGCAGATCAAGACCTTTGCCAGAGTCTCATTCCCTCGCTGGCGGCCTCGAGGATGGGCGATATATCATTTGAACCGCTGTGGTCGAGGCTCGTCAGGTCCCCGAGAACAACTCCCTTGGACACCATCAGAGCGAAGAGTTCCGGGGAAGGCCCATCCTCACTGCTGACAGACTGAACGCCTAGAATCCTTCTGCTCCTCACCTCGAAGACGATGGAACAGCCTGACCTTTCGTCCGGGCCCGAAGAGGACTCAAGGGCCTCGTACCCGGCAGCCCTTGCTTCCCTCAGAGAAAGGCCGGCGAGCGCGACGGAGAGTCCGAGAATCCTGCCGGACAACACCCCGACGGCGGCCATGAACGCACACCCGCCGGCAGCGTTGGAACCTGCGACTGCACCGGACGTTCTAGCCGTGGTCCCGGACATCAGGGAAATCGAGACCCCGCCCGCCACGCGCTCGGCGCACCCCCCCGCGGCGTAGAGGTTGGGCACAGACGAAATCATGCTCGGTTCGACTAGAATCCCACCGGATGGGCCCGTTTCGGCGGGGACCGACGGGACATGGGGCACCCTCGAAGGGACGATGACGATTGCGTCGCACAGGTGGACTTCACCTCCCACGAGCGCGGCTTCGACCCGGTCCACTCCCATCGCCTTCAGGATTGGCGACGACTGGATTGACACCCCAAGACGGCTGGCTGCCTTGAGAACGTGGCCGCGCACGAGGGAGCAGAAGCGGGAGGGCAGGATTCCGCCGGGAGCGACGACCGTGACCTGGACCCCTTTCCTCACGAGCCAGTGGGCAACCCCGAGGGCCGTGGAGCCTGTCCCTCCCAGGAGGACCTTGGAATATCTGAAGCAGCAATCTCTCAATTCGGTGTAGCTGTCCTCGCTCGCCAGTACATGCACGCCGGACTTTCCGCACCCGGGGAGAGCGACAGGGACGCACGCGGTGCCTGCAGAAACCACTACGGAGTCGAAGAAGTGGCGGCCACTGCGGGAGACCACGGCGAGGTCGTCTCCCACACTAGAAACCATCTGGTCGCATCGCAAGTCCACCCCAGACCGGGTCAGGGCGGCCCCGGTCTCACTCCTGGTGGGAGCCGAGTCCTCCAGGAGCCCCAGCCAATCCTGCCTTGGAGTCGGGAGCCGGGGCGAGCCTTCGAAGAGCGTGACCCTGGCCCCTTCCCTGACGCCGGCGAGCGCTGCTTCAACCCCCGCGGGCCCGCACCCGACCACACACACGCGTCGCAAGACGGGCGCGTAGTGCGTTAGACGGTTATAACGTGGCTCGATATTGCGACGGGCGTGCTGGTGGGAGTCGTCGGCAAACCTAATGTTGGGAAGTCGACCTTCTTCGCTGCCGCGACGCTAAAGGACGTGCAAATCGCGGACTATCCGTTTACCACGATTCAGCCGAACATGGGCGTCGCCTACCTCAGAACCCAGTGCGTATGCAGGGAGTTCGGGGTGAAGGACACCCCCAGGAACTCCTTGTGCGTCGAAGGAGTCAGGCTCATACCAGTCAGGCTGGTTGACGTTGCGGGCCTAGTCGAAGGGGCTTCTCAGGGGCGTGGGCTCGGCAACCAGTTCCTTGACGATGTCAGACAAGCGGACGCCTTGATTCAGGTGGTCGACGCCTCGGGGTCGACGGACCTGGAGGGGAGGAAGGTCGCCCCCGGTTCGAACGACCCCCTTAGGGACATCGAGATGGTGGAGCGCGAATTCGACCTCTGGGTTTTCGGGATTCTGAAGAAGGACTGGGAAAGGCAGTCGCGGAGCCTAGAGCAGACAGGTGGGAAAATCGTCGAGCATCTGGCGGACAGGCTGACGGGGTTGTCAGTGACTTTCGGCGACGTAGAGCAGGTCGTCCTTCACCTCAAGCTGAGGACGGAGAAACCGAGCCATTGGACCGACGAGGAGCTGATGCACTTCGTCATGGGGATTAGAAAGCTGACGAAACCTTCGCTCATCGCCGCCAACAAGGCAGACCTCCCGGCTGCCTTCCCGAACATAGAGAAGTTGAAGGGGACAGGAAGGACAGTCGTCGCCTGCGCGTCGGAAGCCGAACTGCTGTTGCGAAGGGCTGCTGAGCACGGGCTGGTGGCGTACACCCCAGGAGACAGGGGTTTCGTGGTGCCGTCCCCTGAGAAGCTGAGCCCAGCCCAGAAGAACGCCCTCGGCATGGTCGATGAGATGGTGATGAAGGTCTACGGAGGAACGGGAGTGCAGGAGGCGATAAACGCCGCATACTTCGGGCTGCTGAACGCCATAGTGGTCTTTCCCGTGGAGGACGAGACAAAGCTGTCGGACAAGGGGGGGAAGGTCCTCCCGGACGCCTACGTGATGAAGGGAGGGTCGACCGCGCTGGACCTTGCGAGGACGGTGCACTCCGAGCTGGCGGAGGGGTTCCTGTACGCCATAGACGCCCGGACGGGGAAGAGGCTCGCGAGTGACCACAAGCTCGGAAACCGTGACGTAGTGAAGATAGTCTCGACGAAGTAGGCCTAGGCCGCTACCGGGGCCACGAGTTCCATCTTCCTCTCTTCAGGACGAAGGATGAGCTTGCTCTTGCGGACGCCGACGTGGCGAAGGTGCGTCACCTTCTTGGCCTCGTTGTAGACGTCCGAGGCAACCTTCTGCAGGACGAGCTCCTGGGCGAACTGCTCGTAGGTCAGGTTCGCGGCCCTGTCACTGATGACCTTGTCCATGATGACACGGAGGTCGTGCTTTTTGGAGCTGTTCATCTTCCCTGCAGAGAGGGCGATGCAGTAGACGCGGACCAGGTAGCCGTCCTTCGTCTTGTAGTCACGTATGAAGTCGGACATCGAGGACCCTCTCCTAATCAGGCTCCTCAGAAACTCCCTTGAGTATTCGTGGCCCTTGAATATGGTGTGCGCGCTTTCTCCGTCGATCTTGTCAACTTGGAAGTAGACCTTGAAGCTGTAGTGCTGTGGGTCCTGCTTGAGCAGGTCGTAGAGCGTCGTCTCGACCACCCTCCCGCTGGGCTTCTCGACGTCGGTCATTGGAACCCTGGCAATCGGAGCGTTGCCGAAAGACGGCGAGGCCAAGACTGTCACCCACGACTTCAGTTTCCACTTGTCTCTCACCTTGGCGACTTTCTTCGGCAATCGAAGCCGCCCCAGCCGCGGCTGGCTTATAAGCAGCGCGGCGTCTCGGGCCCCAATCTCTTGTCTGCGCCCGCTTCTAACGTCTCAAGTACTCGACCCCCCCCATGTAGGGGACGAGTTTCTCGGGTATCCTGACTGATCCGTCCTTCTCCTGGAAGTTCTCGGCGATGGCCACAAGCGCCCTCGTTGTGACCGCCGTAGAATTGAGTGTGTGGACCAGAGTAGTGGGGTCGCTCTGCTTGTCCCTGTATCGGATTCGGAGGCGCCTCGCTTGGTAGTCGGTGCAGTTGCTGCAGGAGACCATTTCCCTGAACTTCCTTTGCGCCGGCATCCATGCCTCGAGGTCGTATTTCTTGGCGGCCACGCTCCCCATGTCGCCAGTGCAGACGTTGACCACCCTGTAATGGAGCCCTAGGCTCTGGAAGATCTCCTCTGCGTTGGCTATCAGCAGCTCGTGAAGCTGCCAGCTCTCCGCGGGCCTGCTGAAAACTATCTGTTCCACCTTGTAGAACTGGTGCGTCCTGAAGATGCCCTTGGTGTCCTTCCCATGGGCGCCCGCCTCTACCCTGAAACAGGGCGAGATGCCGCAGTATCTCATGGGCAGCGCGCTGCCGCTTAGAATCTCGTCCATGTGCATTGCGACCAGGGGGTGCTCGGACGTCGCGATTAGGTAGAGGTCATCTCCTTCCACCTTGTAGATGACTGGGCCGAAGTCCCCGAGGTCAGTGACGCCCGCGTAGGGGTCTCTCCTCATCATGAAGGGTGGCTCAAGAGGAACGAAGCCTTTCTTCGACAGCGTATCGATCGCAAACATCAGCAGAGCATGCTCCAGCTTCACGGCGTCGCCCTTCAGGAAGAAGAACCGCGCACCTGAGATCTTCCCAGCCCTCTGGATGTCCACGAGATCCAGGTTCGTTAGCACCTCGATGTGGTCCTTGAGGGGAAAATCGGCCTCCAGCGGCTTCCCCCAGGTCCTCGCCGTGACGTTCTCCGTGTCGTCTTTTCCCACGGGAACACTCTCATGAAGGATGTTAGGAAGGCTCATCATGGTCTCGGTCAGCCGGCTGTACCTCGACTCGGCCTCTGTCTCAAGGTTGGCAATCTTCTCAGGGATGTCCTTGATTTCGAGGAGGGCGCTGTCGATAGGCTTCCCTTTTCCCCTCAGCTCGGCGACCTGCGCGGTCAGCTCGTTCTGCCTATGCCGGAGGTCGTCAACCTGGACTTTCAGCTTTCGCCACTGCGTGTCGTCGTCTATCGCCTGTTCCACGAGTCTGAGCTTCTCAGGGAGGGCCCTCTTCCGAAGGTCATTCCTTATGACCTCCGGGTTCTCCCTCAGCAACTTCACGTCAAGCAATCGCTAGCTCTTCCTGTCTTGTCCCCCGGTTGGACGTGATAAAAGCCATACCTCCTGGAAGAGCGAGGCGTCTGTGAGGATAGAGAGCACAGTAGACACGAAGGGGGGAAGCGTATCAGAATCCACCAGGAAGACGAGGGTCCCGCCAGCGCGGGACATTGCGAACCTCTGCCCTCGGGGGACGCTGACGTTGTCCGGGGCCAGCACTTCCTCCAGCCTGCGCGCCAGGTCAACGTTCCTGCACGCTACCGTCAGCTGCCCTCGGACCCTCAAGACCCGACCCTTTCCGTGACGAGCCTGCGGAACGAATCGGCCCCGGTGGATGGGATCTTGGCTCCCGCCGCCATCGTGTGCCCACCGCCGACCCCGCCCACGCCCTCCGCGGCCTCCTTCATCAGGAGACCCAGGTTGACGGAGCCAACGAAGGCGTCGCCGACCCTGGAGGACACCTTCAGTTCGGAGTCTCCGGAGTTCGCGAGGGCTACGACCACCTTGTCCCTGTATCCGGGGGAGGACGTCAGGATTGAGGCTACAGGGCCCAGGATTTTCTCGTCCACGAGGCCCCCCGCTCCCACAAGCACGAGGTTCCCGTGCCTCTCCATCCTCGAAGGGTTGTCGACAAGTCCCTGGATAGCCCTGTTCAGAGAGAGTCGATACTCAGCCAGGGACTTCATCGCGCTCCCAAGCGCTTCAGACCTCTCTCCTAGGCAGACTGAAACTCCTATTCCCGTGACGCCCATCCTCCCGCACGCGTTGAGCAGGGTCGCGAACTCCCGAGCGTCGCGGAGCGGTGTGAAAGCGTCCTCTATTTCGAGAGTGTACACCTCGCCCACGAGGCTGGCCATGGCGTCGGTTCCGCCCCCCGAGGCCCCAAGGCTCGCTGCGATAACCTCCGTGAGCTTCCCCTTCTCCTCCCCGTCGAGGGTCGAGATTGTTCGCCACGACCCGCCGTCCTTCAGGCGGAGCCCTGCCTGATGCAGTGCTGAGAGGACGAGGTCCTTGCTTCCTGTCAGCCCCGGCAAGTAAGGGGTCGAGGTCAGGGCGACTGCCTCATGAATGGGCCTTGTTTCTCTGCCCGTAAAGAGCAGGTCCTTGGAGGCGGTCACGAGCCCCGCGTTTTGGGCATCCTCCAGGCAAATCTTGTTAAGGCCGGTAAGGGAGCGGTTCGGGCCGACGTCCTGCCTGTCGGCGACGGCCCCTACCACGGCAAGCGGGGAGAGGTCCCTGTTGGAGGAGGAAGCCGAACGGGCAAAGAGGTACGACATCGAAGCGGAACAGGCTTCGCGCCCCCCGTCGTATCCGTACATCCAGGCGTTGACCACCATGGGCTTCTGCATGTCCTGTTCCGTGAGCTGATGGTGGTCGATGACGAGGAACCTCCCGTCGAATGCCAATTCAAGTTCCGCAAGAAGCGTGGACGCGAGGTCGGTGAAGACGTAGAAGTCGTACTTCTGCGAGGCGAGTTCCTTGATCAGCTTGGGTTCAAGGTCGGGGACGCACCTGATGAGGACGTTCGCTCCGCTTCGAGCCAAGGTGGCGAAGACTATCGAGCCGCTCGTCAGCCCGTCTGCGTCGATGTGGGTAACCACAACGACCTTCCTGCCATCGGAAACCAGCTTCAGGACGTCCCTGGATAGCGACTCGCACCTTCTTAGGAGCCCCTCGAGTTCAGGCAAGCGAGGCGCCAGCCCCGAGCCTAGGCGAGCTGCGCGACCACGGCGGTGTACTTGAAGTCGGTCGGCAGCAGGCCCCGGGCCTTGTAGTATTTTGCGAGCCTGTAGATTTTCGCTTCGACCAGCTCGAGAGAGTGAACGTTCTTCCTGTCGCTTCCATGGTCCTGCAGGTGCTTCTGAATCCTCTGCGCCCTATCGATGAGGTCTTGGAGGTCCTGCGGGAGCTTCGGAGCGGCCTTCCCCTCGGCAAGAATCTCTCCTATGGACTTCCCCATCACTGGCTTCACCAGGGGAACGCTGTAATCGTCGCGCATCGCGACCCCTATCCTGCTTGGAGTGAGCCCTTCCTTCGCGAGCTTCAGGATGGTCGACTTCACGGTGGCAGGGTCAGATTCCACCCACGCAGGGACCGTCTTGCTTGACGGCCTAGTCTGCTGCGACTTCCCGTGCCTGTGAGAATGTATGCGGGCCAAATCGAAATCAGCCAGCCGACTCCTTTCTGTTCTGCTGATAAACGTTACCCGCTGCGCCGTGACTCCAGCCACCTGCCGAGGGACCTGAGCGCCCGCGAGCGGTGTGATATCGAGCCTTTCTGTTCCAAGGTCATCTCGGCGAGGGTCACCTCGCCGCCGATGGGGATGAAGACGGGGTCGAAGCCGAACCCGTTTGTCCCCCTTGGCGCGTCTGAGATTCGGCCCCGAAGCCTGCCATGGAAGACCCTCGCGCTTGAATGCCCGCGGCAGTACGCAACGGCACTGACGAACTCCGCCCTCCTGTCCTTGACCCCTGTCATGAGGGCGACAAGAGACTCCGGGCCGATGGTCCGGTTGACGTAGGCTGCGTAAGGTCCGGGAAAACCGTTAAGGGCAGACACAAAGAGGCCAGTGTCCTCTACGAACAGGGGCTTTCTTGCCCTGCTGAATGTCTCCAGAGCAGAGCTCCTGGCGATCTCTGCTAAGTCGTCAGACTGAAGTTCCGTTCCCTTGGTTGGGAGCCTCCTCAGGGTGATGCGGAAACCCCGCATCGCACAGCGAGCCTCCTCGAACTTGTGTTCGTTGGAGGTGGCGAACCAGACCTCACTCGACCCTCGCATACCTTCCCCTCCGCTCGATTGCTCTCAACTGTCTGAAGACGGCTTCCGCCCTCCTCTCGCCGGCCACTTTGGCGTATCCTCGGAACAAGAATGCTAGCGCAGGCTGTGCGATTGCCGAATGAGCCCCTACTATGGTCTCCTTGATCAGCCTCAGGTCAACGGCGTGGTCCTCCACGCGCGTGGAATGCACGGAGAGCCCGAAATCAACGAAGACGAGCTCTCCGTTTCTCCTCAAAACGTTGGCCGTAGTCAGGTCCCCGTGCATTATTCCCGCAGCGTGTAGGCGGGCCACTTCGGCCCCGAGCGGGTCGAAGAGGATGGAACTGTCGCGCGGAGGAAGGGACGACACCAAGTCTTTCATCCTCGCTCCTTCGATGAACTCCATGACGAGGGTCGAGCGGCTGAGGTCCATGAAGTACAGGTATGGTGCATTGACTCCGGCACTCTTTGCCGATCTGATCATCTCCCCTTCATGGAGGGTCCTCTGTCGCCTTATTTCGCTGTCGAGCTCTGGAAGCCTGTAGGGGAGCCTCTTCCTGACCTTGTAGACGGCCTGCTGGCCGCACCACCTCGCCTTGATGACGTCGGCCTCAGCCCCCCTGTACAGGAGGGTCCCTCTGGGCTCCTTAGTTTCTCCAGGGCGTGTCAACCGAGTCCAGCCTCCATGACTGCCTGACTGCCGACTCCCTCACCGGCACTTCGATTCCCGACCGGTGGGTGAGATAGCCGGTCCAGGCGATCTGCGCGCCACAGTCCCCGCTGTACTGGAGCGGCATGACCCTGTACTTCGCAGCGTGCCTCTTCGCCATGGTCGACATCATGTCGGAAAGCCGTCTGTTCGCAGCCACCCCGCCGACAATCATGACCTCCCGCTTCCCCGTGAATGCCAGCGCCCTTTCTGTGACCTCGACCACCATCGAGAAGGCGGTCTCCTGGATGGAGAAACAGACGTCGCTGAATGAGGCACCTGACGCGTGCATCCTCTTAGCTGCTGTGAGAAGGCCCGAGAAAGAGACGTCGTTGCCCTTGACAGAATAGGGAAGCCATCTGTAGGTCGAAGACCTAGACGCGGCCTCCTCTATGGCCCTGCCGCACGGCGAAGCGAGCCCTGAGCTCCGCCCGAACTGGTCCAGCAGCTGTCCCAGGGTCAGGTCCAGGGTCTCCCCGAGAACTCGCCACCTGGCCCCGGAATGGGCGATGACCATGGTGTGGCCTCCTGAGACCAGAAGCACCACGGGGTCGTTGCAGCTGCAAAGGAGGCATCCGAGCTCGATGTGCCCGACGGCGTGGTTCACGGGAACGAGGGGGATCCCCAGGGATGTGGCGAGAGACCTGGCCACAACGGCCCCCACTCTCAGACACGGGCCGAGGCCCGGGCCCATAGAGTAGCAGACAGCGTCCAGATCCTCCGGCGCGACCCCCGACTCCTCCAAGGAGGCCTGCAGGACTCCTGCCGCCGCCCCGATGTGGCTCTGGGCGGCCTCGAAGGGGTGTATTCCGCCCCCCTCCTTCGCCTGGTAGACGTTCTTGGTGTTCGAGAGGACTTGCCCAACGGAAGTCATGACGGAGGCTGAGAAGGTGTGCGCCGTGCTTTCTATGCCGAGTATTCGCCGCGCCATCTGGAGCCTACAGCTTTCTGGATTGTCTGTACAGGTCGCCGAGGAGGTTGATGTACGGCTTCACCTCGACGAGAAAGTCGCCGAACCTGCCGCGTTCGAGTGACGTGGTGTGCTTGGTCCCCTCTACGACGATCTTCGCTGCCAGGACGATCCCGCCGCTTCTCTCTGGATTGTCTTTCAGCTTGGGGAAGTGGATCAGCGTTCCATAGCCGGTCTTCTTCTTTCCCTTGAGGAATATCAGGTTGTAGTACATGCTTAGAGTCTTCGTGAATTGCTGCATCTGCTTCTTGCGGCTCTCGCTTCTCTTCACGGTGTCGAAGCTGGAGGACGCGAGGGTGTCGATCATCTCCTTCAGGAGCTTCATGTCCGCCACCTTCTGCGTGTAGCCTGCGTATTCGATGGGGACCTTGTAGACGCTCTGCATGACGGCGTCCCAGTCGTCGAGGACCACGAACGTCTTCTCGTCCAGGTTCATCTCACGCTTGACCTCGTCAGACAGGATGTCCTCTACTGTGAGCTTCGCCACAGAAAGAGTGACCAAAGAGCATATAGTTATCGGTTGCGGATTGCGCCTGGTTGACGAGCCCGATTCAGTCGCTCGAAGTCTCCTACTTGGTGCACTCGACTGAGGATGCGGACAAGATACGCTCCGCGGTCGAACGGACGTTGGGGGTGGAGGCGGCCCCTGTCACTGAGGAGCTCGACGGTCACTACGGCAACAAGATAGTTCACGTCGTGCATCGGTTGACGGGGGAGGCCGCGTCATACGCGCTTGCTGATGTGGCACGCAGGTTGCCTTCTTCGACCAGGGACGAACTCTTACAGAACATCGAAGCGATGATGGACGAGCACTCGGCCCTCTACGTCAGGCTGGACAGGCAGTCGCTCGTGAGGGGCGAGCTGGCGCTCGGGGTCAGCGAACCTGTCAGGGTGCGGGTCAAGCCGAGGCTCTTCCTCATGAAGGGAGGAGCCGTGAAGTTCTTCACGGAGCTACTGGAGGGTACCGCCTGACCTCGAAGAGGTACGTTCTCCTGGAAGCCGACGGCGAAGTCGCCCCGGGTGAATGGGAAGACTTCGCCCGGGCTCTTGAACCAAGGTTTGGCAAGCTCAAGGCGATACCCCTGAAGGGCAATCGCAGGGTCCTGGTGGTCAGGACAAACAACGAAGCCGCACCCCGCATGAGGGAATGCGTCGACCTTCGCGTGGGGGAAAGGAAGGTAAAGAGTATTCTGACATCGGGCTCCATAGGTAAGCTCAAAAGACTAGCAGGCCGAAGCGAAGCGTGAGACGATGTCGAAGTTCCTGAGCGACGACTACTTTGGCCAGCTCCAGGGGTTGCTCGTCGGAGATCAGAAGTGGGCAGAGAGCACCAAGGGGCTGAGGACCAGCATAGCCTTCAACGCAACCGACGTGGGGCAGTTCTTCGTCCTAGGAGTGGACAACGGTGTCTCCACTGTCCAGAGAGCCGCTCCAGGGACGCAGGCGGAATTCGCCTTCGAAGGAACCTACGAGTCGTGGGCAAAGGTCGCAAAGGGGGAGGTCGACCTGCAGGCCGCCGTGCTCAAGGGACAGCTCAGGTTCCGGGGGTCGATAACGAAGATTCTCATGTACAAGGACAGGTTCATGAGGATAGCCGAACTGATGAATCAGATTCAGACAGAGTTCTAGCGACGCCCAAGCGTATGAGCCGGCGGCCTCCAAGTGGGTCCCGGGCGCCTTGGCTTCACCGGAGGAGTTCTCGCGACAGGATGTACCTCTGGACCTCGGATGTCCCTTCCACGATGTCGAGGATCTTGGCGTCCCGAAGATACCTCTCAACCGGGTAGAGCTTGCTCACCCCGTACCCGCCGTGAATCTGAATCGCCCTCTCGCAGACCCACACCGCGGTCTCGCTCGCGAAGTACTTGCACATGGCGGACTCCTTGGTGTACTCCTGCCCCGAATCGTGTAAAGTGGCAGCCCGGTAGGTCAGAAGCTTGGCTGCCGCAATCCTGGTAGCCATGTCAGCGATGAGGAACCGCGTGGCTTCGAACCTGGCCAGCGGCTTCCTGAAGACCGTACGGGACCGCGCGTAGGCCAGGGTCCCGTCGAGGGCCGCCTCCGCGATCCCCACGGCGGCCGCGGCCGCCCCGATTCTGGACTCGCTGAGTATCGACATGGCGATTAGGAACCCGTCCCCCTCGTGCCCAATGATGTTCGAGCCGGGGACCCTGCAGTCATCGAAGACGAGCTCGGCAGTGCCGGTCCCTCTGGCCCCCATCACTTCGAGCCTCTGGCCGACCCTGAATCCGGGCGTCCCCTTCTCCACCAGGAAGGCGGTGATTCCAGCGGCGCCGTCCTCCGTCGTCCCGGTCCGCGCGAAGAGGACCAGGAGGTCGGCGTGCATCCCCTGGGTGATGAACATCTTTGACCCATTGACAAGGTAGGATTCCCCTTCCTTGGCGGCTCTGGTCGCTATCGCCGCGGCGTCGGATCCGGCGTTCGCCTCGGTCAGGCAGTAGGCGCAGATGACTTCCCCCTTCACGAGGCGTGGGATGTGCGTCTTCTTCTGCTCATCCGACCCGAACCTGGCGAGCGCGTTCCCTGCGAGGCCGTTCTGGACTCCAAGCAGGAAGGCGGCGGAGAGGCTCGACTTCGCTATTTCCTCGCCCACGATGACGGACCCCATGAGGTCGAGGCCGAGCCCGCCGTACTCCCGGGGCATGTTGAGGCCGAAGAGACCGTACTCTCCCATCTTCTTGGCAAGCTCAAAGGGGTACTCGTCGGACTTGTCGATCCTTTCGGCAATCGGTTGAATCTCGCGTGCGGCGAACTCCCTCGCCCACTTCTGAATTTCTGCGTACTCCGGCTTGACGCGCACCTCAGGAAAACTGCTGATTCGAAACCACCTATTTTCAACCAGTTTCAGAGTCACTTAACTCTTGGCCCGGGCCGAGGTGTAGCTCTCCTGCTCCCTGCAGACAATCGTGACGCTGAACCGGGCAATCCAAACGCTATCGGAACGGCTCGCAGAGGCGCGCGCTAACTCATCGAAATAGGCGCGCTTCTGCTTTCTTTTTTTGGTCAGACTGGGACGGCGTTATCCTCATGCGTATCGGTATCGTCGCGAGATCATCATCCCAGACCGCCTTCACACAGCCTACGTTTAAGTCTAGAACTCCGTTGCTACCTTGACCAGACCAGATCTTAAATCGCCTGGATTGACCTCCTGGCCGTTGCCTGAGATGGTCTGCTTTGAAGACAGAGGAAGCATGCTAGATGCTCCGATAGATGTCGTCTGGGACTTCATCCAAGACCCCTCCCGCCTTCGGTCAGACGACCCAAATTCGTCCGTTATACTAGCGTCTTCGGTGACTATCCGGTTCGATACGACCTAACGGAAAGAGACAATGAATTCCTTGATTCAGGAAGACGGCCACAGGAACCTACCCACACTATCACCAACGACACCCCATGGCGCATTCTCAAGCAGTGGGATGGCAAGCAAGAACTAGCCAGCAGATACCGCGCGTCAATCTCTTTCCTATACCCACAACAATTGGTAGAGGCATTCGAATCATCTATGGGAAGGATGAACGAACCTCCATCATTAGAACCTCTCACAAGAAAGCGCCTGAAGCTACTTTGCGAACTCGCTAGGATCACCGACTTGCCCATTTCTATGCTAATTCACCAGACCGACGACGATGCGGCAAGAACGCTAGATCGTTTCCACCTTCCAGAGCCTGTCTACACACCCCACAAGGCCATCGTTCACAAACCTGACGGCACAATTGATACTATCGAAAGCTTTGAAACGTGAGTGGGCCCTGGTTGACCATGAAACGCACAATCACAATTACCATTGTTGTAATCACCTTGCTTGTGTTCTTCTTTGCCCCCTTCATCCCTACCACGACGGCAAACTTCGGCGGAGGGCCTGACTACACCGCCCTTGTATCACCTTCGTTCGCTCTCTTTCAATGTGGGGATTTCATCGGCCATGCTGGGATACAGGTGCCAAGTGGTTCCACTGTTCCCCCAGGGCCTATTCACCCCTGGTCCTCGTTCTGGAACTGCGATTACCCCCGCTTCAATTGGTAATCCAAAAGCTCAGCCCGCCGAGCGACGCAGAAAGCGGACTTAGTAGCCGCACAAGGAGAATCAGGTAGAACCAGAAAGATTAGACAAAGGTCTGAATCTCAGGATGACAAAGAGTATACCTGCAAGCATTAGAAAGGCAAGCGATAGAACCCCTAATTCGGTGTAAAGGGGACCCATCCAGACGTAAGTGCCGTTGATGTAGTAGGCATGGTCACAATTTGGTATACTAACTGGACAAGAGCCATTGTCCTGTTCGCTCACCGTTAGACTCCCCACTCCGAAAGAGAGTCCTAACGCCAACAAGACCGTAACGAGGATGGCCCTCTTTCGCATCGGATATCTCCTATCCTAGATACTCAGGCCTGTAATGCGTCTAGTCGTGAGAAAGACTGTCCGGTCGTGCAAGAGACCTCAGTGAATCCAGAATCCGGATAAGACTTTAGTAAAGCCCGACCAGACACTGGCCGAGAACATTGACCGACGGCGAAAGACCAACGGATACGCAAGAGCGATTCCAGAATGAGACAGCCTACTCTAGCCACTGCGTAGATACAACAACGTATACGTATTACGAACGCCTTCCCTGTCATAGCGCCCCTCTTTTCCCTAAGGTTAGAGGGTGAGGGCGACGAGACTTAGTCAAACAGCTTCCCTTGACACTTATTACGAACAGGAACTCCCCTTGCAACGTTGGCCAAGACAGTGAGGGTCCACGACGATACGCACAAGGCTCTGAAGCGGCTGAAGGCCAAGAGAAGGAGCAGAAGCATCGACGAGGTGATCCGGGACATGATCAGGGCCTCCACTGGCTCCTCGGTCGGGGAGAGGGAATCCAGGGGAGAGACAGAACTGACATCCTACGTCAAGTCTTGACCCAACATAGAAATACGAACTTCCAAGAGGGTCTGTTTCGACACATGGCAAAGTTCGATGGGATAATAGGAAAGGCGCTTCTGACGGTCACCGAAAAGGAGAACGAACTGACGCTGGTGTTCGCAGACAACAGATACCTTTTCGTCAGCCTGGAGAACGGGAAGCTGAAGTCAGACAGCGTCCCCGAGTGACAGCTATTCCTTATCGAGTATCTGCACTTCGCAGGCTCTGCCGACAAGCTCCTTGAACCTCTCGGCGTCTGCCCGCGAGCCGACGATCTCCCCGAAGTGCATGGGAACGGCGACCTTGGTCTTCATGGCCTTGACGGCCCCCGCCGCTTCGTCCGGGGTCATGACGTACGTCCCGGAGACCGGGAGAAACGCGACGTCGGCCGCGACCGTCTTCATCTCTGGGGTCGCATCGCTGTCGCCGGCGTGGTAGAACCTAACGCCGTCAAGGGTCACGATGTACCCGACCCGCCCGTCTTCCCTGGGGTGAAATACCTTGCCGGGAGCGCGGAACTTGTTGATGTTGTAGGCCGGGATTGTCTCCACAGTTAGCCCCTTCACCATGGTGCCTGACCCGGGCTCGACGAGCACCTTCTGCGACTTGAATCCTCGCAGCTGCTGCTCGCAGATCTTCGGCGCCACGATAGTGGTCGACTCCCCGCTGAACCGTTTGATGTCGTCTTCGCTAAGATGGTCGAAGTGCTCGTGGGAAATGAGAAGAACGTCGGCCTTGTAGTCCCCTTTCGCCTTGAAGGGGTCCAGGATGACGGTCCTAGATCCCTCCAGGACGAATGAATCATGCCCTAGCCAATGGATCTTGATGTCCTTGTATGTCCACAACCCCGCGTCCCTCTTAGAGGCCCAACGACTCTTCCTTTATCCCGGACCGGTCTACCGTCATGAGGTCTATTCCGTTTCCGCTCATGGCGTCCCGCGCGATGGCGGCCTTGATCGAGGACAGGAGCAAGTCTCGCGCTTCCTTTTGGGTGATGGACGTCGAATAGCCCGCCTCCACAACCCCTATCGCCGTCTCCTCTCCGGTGCCCACTGTCGCGTACTGGTCTGAGATTACGCTACCGAGGGGGTCAAGGACGTACACCACTGGCTTCTGGCCGACGCCTCCTAGGATGACCTGCGTTAGCAGGGGGGCGTACCGGTTCTGGAACATCAGCGTTGACATCAGCTTTGCCACTGAGTTTGGTCTCATGGGCTTGCGCGACTCGAGCTCCTTCAGTTTCGAGTAGACGGAGACTTCCCGCACTAGGTTCTGCATGTCGGAGACCATCCCCGCGCAGACCGCCCCTACGTTGTCGGTCACCTTGAAGACCTTCTTCCCCGACTTGCTTCGCACGAAGCTCCCGAGGACTATTCTCTTTTCGGCTCCGAGGACGACTCCATCCTTGTAGGCTATTCCCACGGCAGTCGCGCCCGGCATGAACTGCTCGTATGACAACTGGATTCTTCGCCGAGCGGCAAGTTCCACCTTTTTAGGCGTTGTGTCAGGAAACGGGACTGACGGTCACGAGATAGGCGTCGCCCTCTTCAACGTAGGAGAAGTTGCACCCGGTGAATACCCTGGCTA
>DASPOB010000020.1:0-21685 GCA_035626235.1 Nitrososphaerales archaeon
TGCGACGGTGAGCATGGGAACGAGATGGTGAGATACGAGGTCCCGCTGGTTGACTCGTCTGGAAGGACGATCGGCTACGGGGACAGGTGGCTGACCCATAGGGTCAGGAGCGGGCCGGACGGGACCGTACTGGGCAGGAAACACGTAGGGATAACCATAGCGTGCCTGGACCACGCCGGGAGGATTCTTACGGCGCACAGGAGGCACAGGATTTTCGACAGGGTCTGGACCCTTTCAGGGGACACCCATCCGTACCGGGTCTTCGGAAGCAGAACGCCGGAGACTCTACCGAGGGCCGCCACCAGGTGCGCATTGGATGACCTCGGGGTGAAGATCGAGGGCTGGACCGACAGGCTCACGGTTTCCTATGCAGCGAGGGACCCTCGAGACCCGCGATACTGTGAGAACGAACTGCTCCACCTCATGGTCGCCAGGCATGGCAATCAACTCCGTGTGAACAAGAAAAACGCTTACGATGTGAGTTGGGTTGAACCCGCCAGGATTCTAGAGGATTCGCTTGAAGATTCCGAGAGGGATCCCATAGACCGCAAATACGCACCGTGGGTTCACGCCGTGTTCGCCCTTTCGCCGGCGCGGCTAGCGAAAGCACTGTCAACCGGCTGAACCGCCAAAGTGAAGGTGCTCGCGGGGCCGACGACCAGCTCTTCACGAGATGAGCAGGGGACCGTTCCGACGGCGACGCCCTTTCACATGAAGTTTCCCCGAAAGGGGTTAGGGCGGAAGCTGCTCGGTGTAATCTTCCTCACACCCGATTCAATCTATACAGGCATGGATGGATAAAGGAACCTGACGGCCAACGGTCCTTCGCCATGTCACTTCTTGAGAATGCCGACCAGGCGGAGGTGGTGGCTGAGAACTACCTCAAACGCAAGTATCCCAAGCGGCTGGGGAAGATACGGTTCGGACATGTGATGCTTGACAACGGCGTTTGGACCGTGAAGGCCAATGTCGAAGCCGGGAGCATCCTGTCGTCTTCCAAGAAGTCCGTGCTGCTCAGGATTGACTCGCGGACCACGAACGTCGTCGGCTATTCGGATGAAATGGAGAACGTATAGTACCAGCTCCCCTCGCAGCGTGCGGTCTGTGTCCGCCTGGGGGACCGCAACCTCTCCAGCTCAAACGGGCGGGAGATCTCGCGTAAGGTTAAAGGAACCGCTGGCAACCCGCGAGAATGGTTCCAGTTGCGCCGATGGCCGCGAATCAGGGACGCACTTCATCCTGAAGAGGGGGAGAATTCCGGCGAAATCCAGCTTGGGAAGCTAGGACGGCCAGAGTGGAGGTCCCGTCGATGGGTGTTCATCATGGCCTCGGTGGTCGTGGCCGCTGTGATAGCGGTCGCTTCCGTTGTGGTTCTGGTTCCGGCAATCGAACAGGAATACTTCAGCCCCGCCCCGGTATGGCGCACGTTCGACGGCGTCTTCGACAGTTCAGGCACCCTGGTCCTTGAGGGGTGCAGCCTGCAGAACACCCAGCAGGTCATCCCAGGAATTGGGATAGGCAGGGCAGTCGAATCGACGATCGTAATTTGTTCGTACCATGGGGGCACCTACACCGGCTATTACGGAACGGATTGCGACATGCTCGCCGCCGGGCCGGTGGTCGTTGTGAACGGGGCGGCGGTTCCACTCGGCGGGTGCGAACTGAGCCTGGCTCCCCTGAACATCGTCCTGCACGAGGTCTTCACTCTCGGCAAGGGCTCAAACCGTACCATAGCGATCTATTCGAACGGGCAGGCCGTGGCCAACATGACTCCGACAGGGAACTGGACGGCCTACGACTGCTCCCTGAATACCAGTAATCTGACGAGAACTGACGGGCCGCTGAGCTGCACGTACATGGGCACGCCGTATGAGGCGTCCGATGTCATTCAGAACTGCAACATGGGCCCGTCAGTCACGGTCAACGCGGTTACGGTACCTCGGAATTCCTGCTACCTTGAGCGGTCGGAAGTAGTCAGCGGCTGAAGCGCGCCGTGCTCCGCCCCGGCGGAGACCTTAACAATTTCATCACTTTGTTAGTCTTCGTTGATGGAAAGGCGGAAGTCATGATTCCGCGGCCACCCTGCCATGGAAACCTACCTGAAGGTGAAGCTGGGCTTGCTGGTTCTTGCCTTCGCTTTGCCCTTGATAGCAGGGGCGTTCGGGATTCACATCAAGCCCCTGGATGAAATAGGCGGGGGCGGCGATATCTAGGCCGCCCTGCCGCTTTATTTTAGAGACCTGAAGGGCCGTTTCATCTTCTCGAGGTCATACCTCCAGCCCTTGTCGTACATTTGATAGGGTATGGTGAATGCGCTAGCCTCCTGCCTCTTGACGAAGGAGAGCTCCACCCTGTCGTAAAGGTCCGGGGCTTGACTGTTCAGGTAGTCGAAGGTTGACGTCGCCTCCTGTACGGGGATGTGGACCGTGGCGATGTAGGTCCCGTCAGCCATTAGTGCCTCGCCCCACAGGAATGGGATCTTACTTACGACGCTCTGGATTGTGGCGACCGAACTCCCGAGGTCTTTGAAGGTCAGCCGGGCCATCAGGGCACTGTGGGAGACCGACGTCTCGATGTCGTGCTGCCAACGCACAATGTATCCTGCGACAAGCTTCATCTTCTGGACGTGCGTCCTGTAGTGGTACTCCAAGGTCTTCTGATTGACCCGAAGTTTCCTCGCGATTGAGACGGTGTGCTGCAAGGCGTTCGCCTGAAGCTCTTTAACCAGTAGCAGGTCGTGGTAATCGAAGCGGACGGGGCGCGGATTCTTTTGAGTGAGCAAGTCCGTGCCTTGGCCCGACTTGACCGCGTTCCAATCGACGTCCCACCTGTTCGACTGGAAGTTGAAGAAGGTTGGCTTCATGGCCGGATGACTCAGGGCCGTGATTTCGGCCAGTGAGTACCCCTGGACGATTCCCGTCTGCTGGAGATATTCCAGGAACGCTTCATGCTCTTTCTCTCTTCCTTCGGGAATGACAAAGAGGCAGGCGAAGCTCCCCTGCGGCAGGAGTTTGCCATAGTAGACCAAGTACGCCGACTCGTTCATCGCCAGGAACAGAGACCGGGGGGTTCCCCTGAGCTTGGGCGACAGTTGCAACACGGCCCAATGTGGGACCAGGCCGAGCTTCCTGTAGTCGGCTTCCGCATGGATGTGAAAGCCGAGCTTCTTGAAGCGCTTGTTGATCTTGTACCGGATTGTCTCCTGGTGGACTCCTGTCACTCTGGAGAGTTCGGACACGTTCCTAGGGCCCAGTCTCTGGATGGCCTCCACTATCCTCGCTTCGACGTCGCGGGGTTCCTTCTCCACGCGCTGGACCACGCGAGTTCTTGCCATGACGGTCACTTGCCGCCTTTGGCGGCTAATTAAGTTTCGAAGCCGACGATTCGTGTATATGCTGAAAGCCGCATATGCCGTTTCAGCCGCAGCCAAGCCTGCGCGGTCAGACCTCGGCGCCTGGGCGCCGCCGATGAGGAAAGGCGTCAGGTTCCCAGTACACGTCGCAAGCAATTCCGCAAACTATTATATCGTGCTCTATGATACGGCTCAACGGGGACGCCCTACGAGAGCTTACCGGGGGTTCGCGGGGTTGGCAGACAAGTCGGAGTCTGTGATTCCCACCTCTGCAAATTTCCTCGCTGGCACCTAGCGTCTTTCGAGGCGTCTCCCGCTTTCGGTGCTCTTGCAGAGGCACCAGCTTATATGCTGACCAAGGCATTCGGAAATCGCTGGAGGCAATTGGTCGACCCATTAGGTTTGCTACGAATTGTCATCGACACCTACCTCGCCCCGTTTTTGGGCGTGTACGTCCTCCCCTACCTGCCGACTCTCGTGATCGTGCTCGCCGCGGTAGGCCTCAACAGTTGGCTGGGCACCAGAAGGAGACGCAGCGGACTGATGAGGTCGATGAGGCAGGAGTTGGTGGAGAATCTTCAGCAGGCGAAGGCGATTCTCGAATTCATAAATTCGCAAAAGGAGGGCGCACCCTACGACCTCCCCATCCCGCGGTTCCGCAAGTATGCATATGAACAGCTGAGAAACTCCGGGAGCTTGAACCTGCTCAGGAAGGGGGTCCAGGATCAGATAATCACGGTATATTCGGCAATCGACCGGGTCGACCAAGCTTCGACCAGGCAGGAGGAGCTGCTCTGGGGGGCTGCGGCGACCTCTCCTGTGGCCCCAGAGCTCCGAACCCAGACCCTCGCCTTCATCAGGGACACGGTCTCGAACATGATACTGACGAGACTGGAACAGTTCGCGACTTTCACCATGGAATAGAACCACGCCAGGGCAGGACCTGAGACGCTGCGGAGACTGTTCCTACTCTCTTCGTCTCCACGTCCACTGCTTCATCGCTCTCCTAGCCCCCGATGCCTAAACGTCGTAAGGCGCTGTTCTCGGCACTCCAAGACTATGGATTCTGGTTTCCGCTCCATAATGTGCTTATTCGCAGCGACGGGCCTTCTCAACGATGGGCAGGGAGACCGGCGCTGCGCATCTCCTTTTCTTCACCGCGATACTGTCTCTCATGCTCGTGCTTTCAGGGTCTGTGATGCTGCGGCCTCCGGGCCCGACCGCGTCAGCCGTCATGAACCCCGACGTCGACGCGCGGGTCCACAGTGCGGGCTCCGTTTCCAGACAGGAGACCTTCCCAGCGGCCCAATCCACCAACAGAACGTACTACGTGGGAGCACAAGCACAGGAGGCGACTTGTGCCCCAGACGCGGTATGCACCTTCCTGACCAACAGCGGAGCACGGACCACGATTCAGGTCGTGAGCCAAGAAGTGAACGGCTGTCTCTCATACTGGATAGGCGACGACTCCGGAGCCAACATCTGGGGGCAGGTTGGGTACTACATTTGTGACGGGTCGACACCGGTGGCGTTCTACCAGATCTGGAACCTCGATACGTACTCCATACTCACGACGGGCGTTTCAGCGATCTCTCCTGGCTATCACCAGTTCTCAATGTACGTCGATTCTGGGACGACGTGGGCATACGCGGTCGACGGGAACGTCACCGGCACGTACGACATGGGCGCGAACAGCTCGATGCCGACATACCCGGTGCAGGCCCTTTCCGAGGAGGGATATGTCAGTGCTCCGTGGGTCCCTGCGCCGGTGACCTTCTCGAGCGCGATTCAAACCTTCAACTCGGGAGTATGGACCCCGGCCGAGGCATCGACGTCATACGGCGGCGACTGCAACAGCGACGGGTCCCCAGGCAAGACCGGCTACTATGCTCCGTACTCCTGCTGGGGAGCCCAGGGGAACCTCCAGAACTCCACCATCCCTACTGACGCCTTCGTCGTCGGCGGAAACGTCCCTCTCATCCTCTCTGGAAGCCCGCTCTGGAATGGTGCCGCGTCTCCACCGGCCGCAACCACAACGGAGTCGTCAACTTCCGCATCGTCCGCATCTTTCCCGACGGCAGCCGCTGCCTCGAACCACGCATTTCGCGGACTGGAACACGGAACTTTGAGGATTGTTTGAAGCGAGCCTTCAGGGAATTGCCTTCTGCAGGTTCGTCTCCGCATGACTCCATTGTTCTGTGAAGATGCTCGTCGAGGCGGGCGGCCTCTCCACGCATGTTCGCTGGCGGAGCCGGTAGTCGTTCATAATCTGCGGTCAGGGACGCTGTGAAATCGCCCCTTCGATCATCTTGTCGACTGTCTCCATGCTGTTGGGGTCGTAGTTCGACAGGATCACCTTCGTGAATCCGGAGTCGAGGTACGTCCTGAAGGCCGCGCCCACACCTGGCGCTCCCCCCGCGAACCCGAAGCTCCGCGGGTCTGCCTGCTCGGGCGCCTGTGCAAGGGAAGGCTGGAGATAGACCAGCCGGGTGTGCGCCGGATCCGTCAGCTTGCCGCTGCCCAGAGCCTCGCAGAACCGCAGCATGTCGTCGACCGTCGAGTATCCGCCGCCGGCGGGGCTTCCTTTCAGGCCGAGCATGAACAGGTTGCTTCTTCGCGGCCCGTCGGTGCGCTTTCCGCTCTGGTCCATCCTCGTGTATCCCATTGCCAGGTTCGGTACGGGTTCGTCCATTTCATAGTGGTCGCTGTCGTTCATTCCCGCGGGCGCGTAGACGCGCTCCCTCACGTAGTCGTAGTAGTCCTGGCCGGAAACCGCCTCGACAATCTTTCCGAGCAGCACGTACCCTGCGTTGCTGTACTGGACCTTGCCGCCGGGCTCAAAGGATAGGGGGTCGTCCCTGAACAGGTCTACAAAGTCGTCGACGGTCCTGAGCTTGTGTTTGGTCTCCTCGAACTTTTCGTTAAAGATGTCCCCCAGGCCGGAAGAATGGTTAAGCAGCTGCCTGATGGTGACCCTCTCGGCAACGCTGGCCGGATAGCCGGGAAGATGCCTCGAGACGTGGTCGTCGAGCGACAGCCTCCCCCTTTCGGCAAGCTGCATGACGGCCACCTTTGTGAAGACCTTGTTGCATGATCCCAGGTTGAACTTGGTATCGGGCAGGTTGCGGATGCCGTACCTCTTGTTTGCGAATCCGTAGGCTTCCCGGAGAATCGTCTTCCCGTTTCGGGCCACTAGCACGCAGCCAGAGAATTCGTCTGCGGAGACGCGCTCCTGTATGAAAGTGCCTATTCTTTGGGCGAGACCCTGGGCCGTGTCTTCAGTCAATCGAGGAACGGATTGCCATGGGTCACGGTTGGATAAGACTGTCGCCCATCGCGGCGAAACGAGAGTTTGACAGGATGGAGTCTCTGACGAGGCTACCGAATCGCTATCTTGCCGGCCCTGACGACCGTCTTGTCGTCCGCTGTAACTGTCGCTCCTGCCAGAGTGCCGCTGAAGAAGAAGGAAGACTTGTTCTTCCCTCCGTTGAACTCGTTGCTTCCAATCCCTACGGAGACCCCCCCTCCGGCCACGTCGTTGAACGTGAACCCGGTAGAAGCCGCTGGGTTGAAACCTATCGATAGGCTCGCTATCATGTCCTTGTCTCCGGTAGCGTGCTCCCATTCGTCTTTCAGCCTTCTTGTCGAAGCCCCACCTTCGAACTTCGTCAGCCTTCCGTCTCTGAATTTCCATTTGACGTTGTTGACTGCAATCCCCTGGTAGGGGGTCGGCGCGTTGAACCGTATGTTTCCCTGAGCACCGCCAGGACAGATGGAGATGCTTCCGGCCGGTATGGCGTCGTTGAAATCCTCCGCCGCGATGTCATCGTCGTCTATGACGCCGTCGGACACGCTCCAGTGCCCTCCTGAGACCCCGAGGGTGAGGTCGGTCCCTCCTGGGGCGACGACGTGGACTGTGTCGGCTGCAGAGAGCACGTCCTTCAGCTTCCTCCCGGTCGCCGCGAGCTTGCCGTAGTCGACGTTCGTGGCGGCGGTCATCATCTTCGACCACCTGCTGAAGTTGAAGCCGTACCTCTTCGCCCGCGGCTTTGTGAGCAACGGCAAACCGATGGAGATGGCCCTCAACTTCTTCTCGCGGGAAAGCGGGTAGTGGGCCTTCTGCTCCCCCTCACTGTCGGCGGCCACCTTTTCGGCGGGCGTCTGCGTGAAGATGCCAGGGTCGTAGGCTGCGAGCAGGAAGATCTCTGCAGTAGAACTCTCGGTCAGGGCCTTGCAGAAGACTGACGGCTGCCTCAGGCTTTCGACGGACAGCAGGTTCCTGTAGGCGCTCTGATACTTGTCGGTGTACAGGTTGAGGAGGACGTCGGCGCCGTTCCTGAAGCACTCGACCGCGAGGTCCTCCGCCAAGGGGATGGAGTGGGAAGCCACGGTTATCGTAACGTTGTCCTGATCGGTAATCCGCAGGCACCTGTTCACGACCTGGTTTGCGAGAGAAAGGGGCATGGGCAGGAGCAGACCGGCGGACGCATTTCAATCTTGTCCTGCGAAGGAGGAGGGAACCCTTTTCTCATCGGGGCCGTGAGCCAAGATGGTTCGAATCTCTGTGCTTGTTGAATTCCTCTACGATTTCGCCAGCCCGAACTGCTACGTTGCCTTTCACAAGCTGGTAGACGTGACGGAGAAGCGGAGAATCGGGCTGCGATTGGTTCCTCTCTTTCTCGGCGGACTGTTCAAAGAAACCAACGACGGACCCGTCCCGAGAGGGTCGCATGAATACAATTACATGGTCAGCAACCTGGAACGGATTTCGAAGGTCATGGGCATAGAGTTCAATTTCCCCCATTCAGCCTTCCCGGTCAACTCCGTGAAAGCCCTGAGAGGGTCCTATTTCGCCGAATCGGAGGGAAGGGTTCACGACTATGTCTCCAGAGTGTTTGACGAACACTGGGCCAAGGGGACAGACATTTCGGACCCAGACTCGCTCGGAAGAATAGTGGAATCCCTTGGCCTCGACAGAGGCAGGTTCCTCGACTTCATAGAGCAGGAAGAGACAAAGCTCAGGCTCAGGAAGGACACTGAAGAGGCCTACAGGCGAGGCGTCTTTGGAGCCCCGACGCTCTTCGTGGACGGGGAGATGTACTGGGGGACACCGGAGGTGCTGTGGTTCCTGGAGGAGCGGCTGACACGCTCTGCTTCAGCTGGCCGACCCTAGGGTCCAAAAGCATGTCCCACTCGCTTCGCTCCGGTTGCCCGATTCCCTGGTCAGCTGCCCTGAGCCTCCCTGGACATCCCGGCCAGGGTGATGCTTTCGCTGAAACCGAGATGCTTCAGCAACACGATCAGCTCCTTCCTGTTGGCGGAAACCACCGCGCGGACTCTTCCGATCCCGCTACCCCTCATTTCGTTGACCGCCGCATCGACCAACGCCTCCTCTACGCCTCTGGACCTGTCGCTGGGACTGACGTACAGGGTGCCGATGCTCCCCGTCTCCTTGGGGGTTGTGTACGTTGCCAAGACGGACCCGACTATCTTGCCATCTTGCACTGAGACATACCTCGTCTGAGTCGCGATGTGGAACGAGCGAAACCAGAATAGGGGCCTCAAATCCCTCTTGCTGAATTCGAAGACCCTCATGTGTTCTGGATCCTCAGAGGCCCGCACGAGGTCGCAGACCTCATCCTCGTCGCCCTGGCGATACGGCCTTGACATGACGTCGCCTGGCTTGCTCCCGGTTGCGATTGAGGCAGTGTCCCCAAGCATGTTGACGACGCGCTCGAACTCCTTGAACCCCAGCTTGGAATAGACCCCGTAGGCGGGACTGTTGGTCGAGACCACGTGCAGGACCGCCCTGCTCATTCTCCTCCTCCGGACGTAGTCAAGGGCGCTCCTCACCAGCGCCGTAGCGACGCCCCGTCTTCGATAGTCTGGGTGAACCATCACCGTCGATATGTAGGCGACCCTCCCCTGGCTGCTGACCATCGTCGTCCCTATGACTCTGTTCCCGGACGCGGCCACAAGGAACTTGATGGGCTCTCTTCCGAAGACCCGCAAGAATGAGAAGAGTAGTCTGGCGCGTCTCCCGAAAGTCTGGTTGACCATGTCCCTCGCGTGATCGGGGTCGAAGCCAGTGACCTCGAACTCCTGGGCGAAGCATCTGGGCAGGAGCTCCAGCAGGTCCTCCAGGTCCGACTTTCGGAAGTCCCTTATCGCAATTGTTTCTCCGGACCTGCTCACGTCGGTCTCCTCGCAATCTTCACGTTACAGACGCTCGAGCCGCGCCTCGGCATCTAATCAAGTGGTCGTGGGCCCTCCTTTGAAACGGAGCATGGCGCGTGGCAAGGGCAGGGAACGCAGACCGCAAGCCTGCAGCAGACGGCGCTACATCTTGAAACCAACGAGCGAGGACAGGTACTGAACCAAAGCCACCCCGAAGGCGAGAGATGGAGCGTACATCAACACCTTTGGAAGCATAGCTCTCAGGAGGCGGTCCTCCAGCTCCAGCAGCCCTTGCCGTGCGGGAGAGGACCATGGGGTCGCTTCTATCGATTGGGCCCCCGACCCTGCATTGGAAGCGGGCATCATCGACCATGCTCCCGTGATGAGATTTGCGTGCCGTCATCGAACCTCCCGTTGAGCAACGCGGTGCATGTCTTGCAGGTAACGCTCTGGAAGTCCATGGTTACGTACATGAATTCCCTGGTCCCACAGAGGGGGAGGCTGGCGCTGTTCAGCGAAGGAGCGTGGACGGTCGCGCGAGGCATGGGCTGCTCGGTTGAGGTCTGACGGCCCGCCCATCCCCCTACTTCCACTTCTCCATCGCCTCGTTAGAATACTTGCTCCGTAGGTCGAGAATCATCTCCGGGAAGTCCAGTCCTGCTGGCATCGGCTCGGCATTCAGGTCGCGGAGTTTCTTCTCCGCCCGAGCGACTACTTCGGCCGCCAGGCTGTATCCCACAATCCCCTTCAGGACTGCCACGTAGGCCGCCGGATCATTCAGAGCCGCGCTGGTGTTCAGGCACAGACGCACGGCCAATGCCGTGTCGATGGGAAGGCTCTCAGCCAGGCTCCCGTTGATCAGGCCGATGATATATTCGTCGATCCGCCCCTCGTTCCGAAGGGCGGCGTTTTCCCCGATTCCGAGGCCCGATCCCCGATGCCGTGAGTTCATTCGCTGTTCGTCATCGCCAGAAGTGTGTCCTTTCGAGTCAGGACGCCGGTGCGGGGCCCGCCGCGGCGCGCGTATGGTTTCACTTTTCTTCGTGAATCGAAACGCTCGCTGGTATTTACCGTCATTCCAAGATGGTTCTAATATTGTTGCCAAATCGTTATGGGATTTTTCCAAGAAACCCGGGGCGCTGATTCTGCCGATTCGCGTGCTGGTGTCCAGCTGAGTAGGTGCCTCAGAGCGTCCCTGGCTGCCGAGCACCTAGCGCGATCTCGGCAGCTTGCTCTTGCCATTGTTCGGCGAGCCTGGCCGAGGAAGGCTCACGGCTTGAGGGTATTTCCGCCACTTATCACGGCGACGCTCTTCCCTTCAAGTGGCACCTTTCGGAAGGCGGCGAGCGAGGCGACCCCGGCCATCTCGGCCTGGAGGCCGTATTCCCTGTAGAACGCCTTGCGTTCCACCTCCATCTCCCCATCCGTCACCCCCACCGCGGTCCCCTGCGTCTCTCTTATGCCCTCGATGGCCTGGTCTCCGTAGGTGGGATACCCGACTCCTATCGCACCGGCGTCCGTGAGGGGCTTCTGATACCTGACCTTCCTGTTATTCCTGAAGGCGACGACCAGCGGGTCGGTCAGCGTCGCCTGGACTGCTATGAGTCTGGGCGTCCTGCCCAGCAGCCTTAGCTTCTTGAGCTCGGTGAGGGCCTTGTAGGTCGCGCTGAACAGGGTGGCGTTGCCGACGGGGACCAGAATGTTCCTGACATCCGGAACCTCGGCGATGATTTCGTAGAGCAAGGTCTTCTGTCCCTCCTTCCTGTAGCCGTAGTCGCCTGTAAGGAAGGCCTCCTTCCTCTTCGTGTACCCTATCGCCCTCCTCTGGGCCTCAGTGAAGTCGCCATCCACCCTGTTGATGCCCGCGTCCCTCGTCTCCCTGATGTTCCTGACCTTCAACCAGTTGGCGTTCTTGCTTACGAAGATCGTGGCGCGGATCCCGGCAAGCTTCGCGTAGTAGGAGACCGAGTACGCCATGTTGCCCGTGGATGCACAGACCACTTCATCGTACCCGTACTCGAGCGCCTTCGCCACCTCGACTACAGAGCCCCTGTCCTTGAACGACTTCGTAGGGTTCTCCAGCTCAAGTTTGAGGTAGAGGTCGTCCTCCCTCGCGGGGAGCAGGGTCGTGTTGCCGAGTTTGTAGTGCTTGTACTGGCAGTCGGGGAGAAGAGGTTCGTAGCTCCAGAAGTCCTTCTTCAGGCGTCTGACGCCGGCGCGATTGGCATAGACCACCTCGAGGATTCCACCGCACCGCCCACAGAGCTGGCGCGGATAGTCGCTCGAGAACTGCTCTTCGCAGGAGAGGCACCTGAGGCGGTAGGACATCCCGGCTTACGCCGACGGAATCCGACACCGCCGCCATATTAAACTCGCCATGGCAGTCTGCAGGACGGACCACCGACCATCACGGCCACCAAGATGAGCTGGCGCTCGGCAACGTGCGAGCTAGTCCAAGACGTCGGACGCCGACCAGCAGCCATTGCAAAGGCTTTTTTGCAGGAACAGCGTCAGACTCTCCCGCATACCGGGGGCAAGAAACTGAAGTCCGGCGAGCTCGAAGGGACGGAAGAAACCCGAAAGGAGATGGCCCGAAGAAGAGGGACCGTTAGACCCCTCAACGAAAGGATTGCGAGACTCAGGCAGGGGAGTCTGGACGCCCCTGCCAGGGTCTCTAACGAGAGGGCGGCCCTTGTCACGGCGTTCTATGGAAGCGAAGAGGCCAAGGGAAAGTCGGTCCCGGTCCAGAGAGCCCTCGCTTTCAAATACCTGCTGGAGAACGTGAGCATCCCGGTCGAAGATGGGCAGCTCATAGTGGGGCTGAGAGGGACCGGGCCGAAGGAGGTCCCGACGTATCCCGAGATATCCACTCACTCGATGGCCGATCTGCACATGCTCGACTCCAGACAGAACATGCCGTATCGGGTGAGCGAGGAGACAAGAAGGCTGTACGAGAGCAAGGTCATACCGTTCTGGAAGGGCAGGTCGACGAGAGAGATGATGTTCTCCGAACTACCCAGGGAATGGGTGGACGCGTATGAGGCGGGAATATTCACGGAGTTCATGGAACAGAGGGCTCCGGGGCACACGGCAGGAGGCGCGAGGGTCTTCCAGACGGGGGTCCTGGACGTCAAGAGGCAGATTCGCGACAAGGTTGCCGGCTTGGACCGCGCCGACAAGGGCTACGGGAGCATGCTTGAGGAACTGAAAGCCATGGACGTCGCTGCCGATGCCATCCTGGCGTACGCCTCCAGGTACGCCTCGAAGCTTGAGGACATGGCAGGCAGGGAACAGACGGAGCAGAGAAAGAAGGAACTCCGCACGATGAGCGAGATCTGCCGAAGGGTCCCCGCCAACGCCCCGCAGACCTTCTGGGAGGGCCTTCAGCACTACTGGTTCGTCCACGTCGGGGTGACCTACGAGACCAACCCCTGGGACTCGTTCACTCCGGGACGCCTGGACCAGCATCTCTACCATCTTTACAGGAGGGACGTCGACGAGAAGCGCATGACGCGTCAGATGGGGAAGGAGCTGCTGGAGGCCTTCTGGCTCAAGTTCAACAACCAACCGTCTGTCCCGAAGGTCGGCGTGACGCTGGAGGAGAGCTTCACCTACAACGACTTCGCGAAAATCAACATCGGCGGGCTGAAGGCGGACGGCTCCGACGCAGTCAACGAGCTCTCGTACCTGCTGCTCGAAGTGCTGGACGAGATGAGGACGATGCAGCCCAACACCGCGGCCCTCGTGAGCTCCAGGAGTCCGGAGCGGTTCTTGGTCGAGGCCCTGAAGGTGGTGAATCCGGGCTTCGGAGAGCCCCCGTGCTTCAACTTCGATGGAATCGTGGTCAAGATGCTCAGGCAGGGCAAATCTCTGAGCGACTCCAGGGAGGGAGGGGTGAGCGGCTGCGTCGAGACTGGAGCCCTCGGGAACGAGGCTTACATCCTCACCGGATACCTGAACATGCCCAAGATCCTGGAGCTGGCGCTCAGCGACGGTGTCGACCCGAGGACGAAGAAGACGGTGGGTGCGCACACAGGCGACCCCGTGAGCTTCAAGACCTTCGAGGCGCTTTTCGGGGCTTTCCTGGAGCAGCTGAAGTTCTTCGTCTCCGTAAAGGTCGCCGGGAACGACATCATAGAGGACATCTACGCAAAGCACCTTCCCGTCCCCTTCCTGTCGCTGTGGCTGGGGGACTGCGTCGGAAGGGCCACCGACTACAACGCAGGGGGGGCCAGGTACAACACCAGCTACATACAGGTCGTCGGGCTGGGGACTGTGACCGACTCGCTCGTTTCTCTGAAGCGCAACGTTTTCGAGAGGAAGCTCTTCGGAATGGACGAGGTGCTACGGGCCCTCAGCGGGAACTATGAAGGGGCTGAGGCGATGAGGCAGACTTTCCTTAACAAGACGCCCAAGTACGGGAACGACGACAGCGGCGCCGATGAAGTCGCGAGAAGGTTGGTCGACGCAGTCAACGGAGTCATCGAGGCCCATCCCCCTACGCCCACGAGAAAGGCTTCTCGGAGGGCGTATTTCCTCCCCACGACCGCCCACGTCTACTTCGGGAAGGTGACCGGAGCGACCGCGGACGGCCGAAGGTCTGGTCTCCCCGTTTCGGAAGGGGTGTCCCCCGTGCAGGGGGCGGACAGGAAGGGGATAGCCGCCGCCTTCAGCTCGGTCGCCCGGATCGACTGGGAGCAGACGGGAGGAGCGCTGCTCAACCAGAAGCTGTCCCCGGATTTGCTCGTCGGAGAAGAGGACATCAAGAAGATGGCAAGCCTCGTAAGGACCTTCTTCATTATGGGCGGCCACCACGTGCAGTTCAACGTCGTGAGCGCGGAGCTGCTCCGCGAAGCTCAAGCCAGGCCGCAGGACTTTGAGGACCTGATGGTGAGGGTCGCGGGCTACAGCGACTACTTCGTGAACCTGCCGAAGGGGTTGCAGGATGAAATCATTGCGAGAACGGAGCACAAGGCGGTCTGACCCCGGAAGGCCCCGGCCCCTTTCCCTCCCCGCGTGGCGGCAGGCCTCGGCACCGAGGACCAGGGGGACGGTCTTCGACATCCAGAGGTTCGCCATACACGACGGGCCGGGGATTCGAACAACAGTCTTCATGAAGGGCTGCCCGCTCAGGTGCTGGTGGTGCCAGAATCCGGAGGGGCTTTCCTCCTCCAGCCGCCTGGGGTACCTCGAGTACAGGTGCGTCAGGACGGAGGGATGCCTTGCATCCTGCCCGACACGCGCCCTGACCATTGCGGGCGGTCGCCTCGCGGTCGACTACGCCGTCTGCGACGCCTGCGGAAGGTGCGTGGAAGCCTGCCCCACGGGAGCCCTCTCCATAGCGGGGCGCGAAATCGACGTCGGCGAGCTGATGGGGGATATCGAGAAGGACATCCTGTTCTACGACAATTCCGGAGGGGGAGTCACATTCTCGGGAGGAGAGCCGCTGTTTCAGCCAGCATTCCTGAAGGACTCTCTGATGGAGTGCCGGCTAAGGGGAGTGCACACGACTCTCGAGACCTCAGGCTACGCTCAGCCCCATGTCTTCGAGTCCGTCGCCGATTACGTCGACCTGTTCCTGTTCGACCTGAAGATTCTCGACGATGAAGCGCACAAGAAGTACACTGGGGTATCTAACAGCACCATAAAGACGAACCTGCTCGCCCTCGTCGAGAGGCATAGGGGGAGAGACGTGATCCTGAGGCACCCCGTCATCACGGGCGTGAACGACTCGGACCATGAAACGGAGGAGCTCCTGCGCTTCATCCGAGGGTTGGAGGGGGTTGGCGAGGTGGACCTCCTGCCATACCACGACGTATCTGAGAAGTATCGGCGGCTCGGGCTGAGTTACAACATGCGAACCTCCGAGGCTCCCTCGGAAGAGAAGCTGAGCTGCATGAAAGAGACGCTGGAGAGAGCCGGCGTGAAGGTCAGAGTTGGAGGATAGGCGCAGTCCAGCTACTGGGGCAGGTTCCTCGGTCCTGCCGAGAACCGGCGCTGCTCAGGCACGGGAAGGACATGAATGCCGGATTCAAGAAAGGCGTCCTCGGGCCCTAGCACGCTTCGCCTACGGAGAAATGTATTGGTGACTCCGGGTCCACCTTGGCCTATCCTGTGATTTGCTTCTCAATGTCTTTCTCAAGGCTCCGGATCTCTCTGATGGCCCTCCCCATCCTTCTTGTGAATAGGAAGTCCCGAATGCCGACGTAAAGCCAAAGGAGGGCGAGGACGGAGACGACGACTTCGGTCATCTGCAGCGTCGGGTCAACCAAGTTCACAGACTGGGTCGTTATGCCTGTGACGTAAGGAAGAAGCAACTGCGAGATGTAGGCGAGAAGGAGAACAAGGGAGACTGCGATGGTTATCGCAGACAGGGCCCGCATCATCGAGCTTCCGCTCTCGATGTGCTGGATGAAGTCCTCGTGGGTCTCGATCATGGACACGACGGGCGACTTCTCCGGAGAAGCTTCGTCTGACACTGTGAGTCGCGGAAAACGAAACATGAATCGTATTAAAGCCAAGCTCATCTTAGATGAGTTTCACGGTTTCAGCCTCTCCCACAGCTTGTTCCAGTCGTCCACGATCCTGTAGCCGTCAGGCGTGGTGCTGTAGACGTCGTGGCCGTCTTGATCCTTCTTCACGGTGAGCCCTTTGCCTTCGAGCTCGTGGAGTATCTCCGCGCATGTGTCGTAGCTCAGATTCATCACTCTCGAAATCCTCGTGGGCCCGCTTGGGCGTTCCCTAAGCTCCGCGAGTATTTCCATGTAGATGACTACTCGCGGACGGTGCTTCAACCTGCCTCTCTGCATCCGTGCGATAGATAAACCGAGGTGGCCCGAAGAATTCATAGACATCCCCGCCCGATGCATCTCAAGGCGAATCGACTGAAGGTTCACGTGGGTGTTTCTGGCTTCAGCTATCCCGGCTGGAGGGGCAAGTTCTATCCCGAGGAGGCCAAAAGCGATGAGCTCCTCAGCCTCTATTCGGACAGGCTGGGCAGTGTCGAGATCAACAGCTCCTTCTACGCGCCTCCGAAAGCCGAAGTCGTCGCGGGGTGGGCCAGGAGGACGGGGGTCGACTTCAAGTTTTCGTTCAAAGCTCCCAAGACAATCACTCATGTGATGAAGCTCGGAGAAAGCTCGGCCAACGCGGCCCTTCAATTCGCGAAGAGGCTGGAGTCGCTCGGACCCAGGGAAGGGCCGATCCTTTTCCAACTTCCGCCGTTCTCGCAGGTCAACCACCGTCTCCTCGAGGGGTTTCTTTCAGCCACGAAAGGGATCAAGGAAAGGGTGTTCGAGTTCAGGCACGAATCCTGGCTGGTTGGGGAAACCTACGACCTCCTGGACAAGTATGGAGCGGGGTTCTGCGTCGCGGAGACCGAAGACATGAAACCGGTGGTCAAGGCGACCGGGGGCATCGCCTACTTCCGGCTGAGGTTGAATAGTTATGACGCGGGTGTTGTCGATTCATGGGCCCCGCGCGTGAAGAAGGTCATGCAGGATGCCAGTGAAGGTTACGTCTACCTCCGGCACGACGAGACCGGAGAGAACGCGATTCTGGCGGAGAGACTTGGCAAGAGACTGAGCGGGAAATAGGTGGGCGGGAGCGAGGTCAGGGGAACCCGTCGTCGGCCCTCGCTGCCTTCCCTCTGGCTTCTGGCGGTTTGTACTTCCATCCCAGCAGCTTTCCGACCTCTTCTTCGGTCCTCGCCTCGATCAGCCTGGGGCGCTCGTCTCTTGTCCACAGGCCCTTGGAGTTGATAACGAGCCCACGGTCCCTCGCCTTGATCGTCATCCCTATCGTATGGCCCTTAGGTCCCGTCGCCCACATCTGAGTCACCCCCCAGGCGCCTTCGTCGAGGCACAGGAACAGGTTGACCTGGATTCCTCTGTACCTGATGTTGGCGATGACGTCTCCGAAGGTGACCACTCGGCCCCCGATCTCCTCGACCCTGCGGGTGATCGTGTCCCTCCATTTGGCGAAATCCTTCCACTTGGGGACGACCGCGAAGTCGATGTCGTGCACAGTCTGCGCCCTCCTCCTTAAGCTCCCGGCCAGCAGGCTCTTCCTGTAGAGGTCCTTCGTCTTGCCCAAGAAATCCAAGGCGACGGCTTTCGCATCATCGAGACGCATGTCCTTCTTGAATGACAAGACGTCCCTACCCCAGCTGCGATAGGAGACACTCGTCGGGGGTCTTGTCATGCCTGACGCGAAGGATGAATGGGGCTCTCAGCTTCTTGTCCCTCGTGACCTCTTGGAATCGGACTTCGACAACGGACCCCTTCTTTACCTGCCTGGGGTCGACCCTCTCCACGGTGGACCCGACGTTCCCCAGTTCAACCACCCGTCCGCTGTCGTCGTAGACGGCGACCGACCACGACCTTGGGGTCCCCGTCCTTTTCATCTCCTGCGTCTCCACGTAACCAGTCACGAAGCAGTCGACTGTGTCGAACCGCTTCAGCTTGAGCCAGGAGCCCGGCTGGCCATAGCTCGATTCGGGGTTCTTGACTACGATGCCCTCCCGTCCCTGCTCGACCGTCTCGTCCCTGAGGGCCATGACCCTCTCGGCGGTTCTGGCCAGCTTGTAGGGAACGTCGAGCCCAGTCCCCCTCAGAATCTCCTCCAGCACCTCCTTCCTGTCGGACAGAGGCTTGGGCCGCAGGTCTCGGTCGTCGACCTGCAAGACGTCGAAGAGGAAGATTCCCTTCTCCTCCCGTGCCACGTACTCTCCGTCAAGGATCATCCTGTGAGGGGCGTGAGTGAACTCGGGGACGCGGGAGAAGACCTGAGGCGTGCTCTTCGGGGTGTAGATCCCTCCGTGCTTGCTGGAGAGGACGAGTTTTTCTCCGCTCTTGAAGAGGAAGATCCTGATGCCGTCATATTTCGCTTCACAAATCGCGGGGAGTGGGTTCTTCGCGATCCAAGTGCCGAGGTCCTGCTTGACGGCCTTCGCGTAGTTTTCCTGGACGTAGTTGGGGAGCTCATCACTCACGGTCTTCCCCCCTCGACCCTACTTCGAGAGGACTACCTTCGGCTTCTTCTTCGCCAGCGGGACGGCCGGCAGCCTGGCCGAGCCTTTCTCCTCCTGCAGGGCCCAGGCGTCGTCCAGCTTCAGAATCCCCTCGCTCATCCCCATTAGGAGCCATAGCCGCCCGTCCTTCCTCTCGTACGGGTACACGACGGACGTGTAGAAGTTGTAGCCTCTCCCCCAGGAAAAGAAGGCCACGAGGGCCATGTCCTTTTCAATGAGGTACCTGGCGAGCTGGGTCACGCGGGCGTTGGTCTCCGCGACCTTCTTGTCGGTGTCGGGAGCCAGCTGATAGACCTCCTTGAACTTGTACTCTGACACCCTTTCCAGAGGCACGAACCCGTCCTTATCGACCTCGACCCTCGTCGTCCGTTCGAAGGGCTCCACGTCCTCGCCTTCCTGCTTGTCGGCGATCTGGTCGAGGGGGACCTCAATCCACTTGCCGGTGAACTCCAGCTCGTACTTCAGGAAGTAGCGCTTCTCGTTCCTGACGGTCACGGGGAGCTCGCCCTTGTAGCGGACGAACTTCTTCGCCTCCTCGGGGGTCACTTCCTCCAGGTCGAGGCGCTCGCCGTCGGGCCCCTCCTTGTACCTGTAGATCCTCGGTACCTCCCGGCTGACCACCTCCTTGCCTGTCTTCCTGTCGAGCTTGACGACTTTGACTGGCTGCAGGTCGCCGTGGGCCTTGGCCGCACGCAGGTGGTACTCCACCGCGCCGAGCCCCAGCGTGGGGATGTCCAGGCTCAGGACCCCCCGCCAGGATGCCCTTGAAACGGCGGCGCTCTCCGCCTGCTTCTCGACCTCCGAGAAGATGTCCTTCTTTGGCAATCCGGTTTCGGGACGCCACGATGCTCGGTGCTATTTAATCCCGGATGCCGCGTCTCATGCAGACACCTTCGCTTCCAATGAAGTGCCGAGGTAATCCCCAAGCTGAGAGAACCTCTCCTCAATGGAGCGCCTCTCCCTAGCGGCCAACTCTCTCAGCGGTAGCACGCTGACCGTCATTCTGTTCCGTTCCCTCTTCTTTCTCCAGGTCGCTGCGACGAACCCGTCGATGAGAACCGTCGGGCTGACCATCCCCAAGGGCCTGAAGACCTGCTTCGTCTTGTCCGGGGGCAAGAACCTCGACTTGTCCCTGTACCCCATCATGAGGCTGTCGAACTCGGGGAGGACGGTCGCTCCCTGCGGCTCGCAGGCGTCCTTCGGGGCCCCTTCGAGCGAGTAGTACGTCTCCTTCGACCCCTCGACCCGCTCCTCGACCAGGTCTCTCTTCAGGGTACTGATGCTGGCTCCGACCTCTCTTGAGAGGAGGTATGACCAGTAAAGAATGTCGGCGCGGCTCACGGGACCGTAGTTGCGAATGAACTTGCGGACCAGTTCGACCACGCATGTCTCCGGCTCTGGCACGCCTCTCCCCGCGCTCAGCCAGTCGGCGGTGCGCATCCAGAGGCTCTCGGAACCCTTTCTGCCGGCGTTTACCAGGAGTCCGAGGTACGACATCTCCGTGACACCGACCCAGGAGGGTCCAATCGTGGGACGGCTGGACCACCCTCTCACCATCCTCCTCCTGCCCTTCAAGCCCATCCTCGTCAGCCTATTCGAGATGAAATCCGCGATGTACGCCGAGGTGACAGCCCTCCCTTTGATGTCGTCCAGCAGGGGAAGGTAGAGCGAATGCACCCTTGCGTCCCCGAGCGGGATGCCGCGCCGCCTCGCCGCGTTGTCGTAGCGCAGAAGGATTCTCTTTCTGGGCGAGCCGAAGACGTGAACGTGGTAGTCCTTGCTGGGGAAGATGTGCATCGTGCCTCTGACCGTCCAAGTTCTCACCAGCCCTCCCTTGGGGCGGAGCTCCGAATGCAGGCTGGAATCGGCGAACCTCTCGACCCGGGCCCAGAACGACAGGAAGCTCTCGCCGAAGTCCTGAGAATTGACGCCGCAGGTGGCCTCGGCTGCTGTGACGGGGGAGTGCGGTCCGGAAGCCACCCTGGAGAGGTACTGCATGTGCATCAGTCTCCTGTTGAGGGCCCTGAGGGTTTCCGGCTCGCGGCTTCCTGTCTGCACGATTGCGGCGTGGCGGGCGAGTGGTCTTATTGCTTTGGTTGCTGTCCGGGATATCCCTCGCCGGCGCGGTGAGCCGCGCGGTATGGCGACGCAACGCCGCTACCTTGCCTACGGCCGCACGCTGGCCGGGCTTGCATCTACGCCCTTTCCAGAGGTTTTATAGTGAATTGCGATTCGCAACATACGATGGCGAGTTCTGACGTTGCCAAGAGGTTCGTGGAACGGATCAACGCTCACGACGTGGACGGCCTTGTCGCACTCATGACTCCGGATCATGCTTTCGTCGACTCCCTTGGAGACAGGTCGGTTCTACCGGCAATCGAAGGCGGCTGGAGGGCCTACTTCGGCATGGTGCCAGATTACTGGGTCAGGGTCGACCGCGCGATCTCCGAAGGAGACACCTCGATACTCATCGGAGCAGCGGGCGGGACCTACGTCTCGAAAGGCGGGAAGCTGAGGCCCGAAAACAGATGGGAGACGCCTGCCGTCTGGGTGGCGCGAACCACGGGCCCGAGGGTGGCCGAATGGCGCATCTACGCAGACAACGAGCCGATCAGGGAAAAGATGAGAAGATAGGAACGGGCTCTACCCCGTCGGTTTCGGCAGAAGCGGGTTCGACACCAGCAGGAAGACGTGGTACGGGGGGGAATTGTGAGGATAGTTGTACGTTATGTATTCGATCAGGATTCCCGCCCTGGGGCTGGAGTGCTGGGAGAGGGCGAACACGTAGGTGAGGTCGCCTATGAGGTTCCCAGCTGTCTCGCTGGTCCCGTCCGGAAAGGTCATGTTGAACCTGAACGCCCCGGCCATCAGCGTAACTGTCTGATTGACGCCCACCTCGGCCGGGCACCCGTCGTACGAGGGCGGGCAGAGCATCTCGAACTTCACTCCGTCGAACGTCACAGACCGATTCGTGAAGTAACTGTAGCCCGGGTTCTCCACATGGGTGTCGTTGGATACGTCGTCGGCGTAGAAGAGCGTGCCGTTCACGTCCATCGCGAAGATTCTGCTCTTGAAGACGTAGGCCGTCGACAACGTCGCGGGTGGTGTGGAGGCGGAGACGACTG
>DASPOB010000021.1:0-5923 GCA_035626235.1 Nitrososphaerales archaeon
GAAGACCGCACTCTGGAACTCTTGCGAAGTGACGGCGACGTTTGGGTAATTCTCCCCCCAGCGCCATATGACCTTCCAGTACGAGTTCTGCCCCGACACACTCGTCGCGTGGGGGATGCATGTCCAGGCATCTTCCGATGAAGTGGAGGGGCAGTTGAACGATACCCGCCAGCCTCCTCGACCAATAGGATAACGGCTCATGACGCCGAATTGGAAGAAGTATGCAGCCTTCTGCTCGCTCAGCGAGACTCCGCCAGAGACCCCTGTGTTGAAGTCGCGGTTCTCCGGCGCCGGCGCGGCGAACCAGGTGAAGTTGGCGAAGGGCCCGTCCTCCAACGAGTATGCCCACCGGAGCTCGCCCCCGTTCCACTCCATCCTGAGCGTGACATTCTCGTCCAAGGACTGTTGCCCCAGTTGCTTCTCCGCCGACACGAGAAGAACCTTCCAGGAGTGGCCTCCGCACGCCGCGTTGTCGTCGCAGGCCTCCCATCCGCTTGCCGCCAGAGATTCATTGCCGTCGTGGAACAGGTAGAGGTCGAACCTATACGCATAGTCGATGCCGTCGACGCAGCACCCAGGGGAGTGAACGCCGATTCCCCCTGCTAGGAAGTTATCTGGCTGTATCACTGCGGCGTCCGTCCCCGCGAAGTTCAGTGTGACCTGGGCGCCGCCAGCATGCCCCTGGGGGGTGTCCATGAACGCGCCATAGTAGACCGGGGTTCCAATTGACATTCTGTCCTGGGCTGAGGGGGCAGCAGTCGGGACTACCCCGCTGACCGCGTCAGGGATTACGACCAGGGTCATGAGCAGGACAAGGGCGAGCGAGACACAAAGCGGGAAAGAGACTGATAGCCGAAAGCGCCTCTTGACAACGCGCTCCGGAGCGGCGAAGACGGCCCCCGCGGCTCCCCCGACCGTGGCAGAAGCCGCCATGAGCAGGATGTCGAAGGTCAGTCCGTCGAGGTATGCGTAGGCTATCCCGGCAGACAAGGCGAACGTCAGCACCAGGGCGGCTGGTGCCACGATTGACGCGTACCCCCTTCCAATGGCCGGGGCCGAGGCAGCGGAGGTTGCGAACGCAACCAGGAAGAGGACAACCACGGACGCCCAGGGGTCGAAGGGTGTGAGCAACTTGGCCCCGGCGAAGGTGAAGATCACGGGGTACCACGCTACGGCGACGAAGCCTGCCGACGCTGCCAGGGCCGCGCTCCAGCCACTCCTCCCGCCCTGGGCGGAGGCTGCAGTGCCGATAGACGCCCCTGACACACCAACCGCCCCTAGAAACACAGCCAACCTGACCGGTTCGAGCCCGTCGGGGGCCGCCGAGTAGCAGACGCTAGGGTCGCAGAGCGCAAACACCCCGGCCATGAGCGAGAGCACCGCTGCCGACTGGGTGATGACTGCCAGGCGGAAGCTCTTGAGGAATGCCCCCGCCGCCACCGAGCCCACCAGGGCGCTGATGATGAAAACTTCCAACCTCAGCCCCGATATGGTGTAGAACGCGGGGTTTCTGCCCAGGAAGTAGTAGTTCGCGAGGCGCTCGGTCCCATACATCGGTGCAAAGGTCCAGATGAACGGAAGAAGCGGCCGGATCGCCGACCTCCATCGCATAAGGAGAGAGCGCTCCGAGTTCTAATAATCCATTGTTACCTTGACAGGATAGGATTGTAAGTCAGTCGTTGGAGCGTCGGGATATGCAACGGTACTGGGTCTACATCCTCCGCTGCTCTGACGGGTCACTCTACACGGGGGCCACCGCCGACGTCGAAAGGAGGATTCTGCGCCACAGCGCCGGGCGGGGTTCGAAGTACACCCGCTCGAGGCTCCCGGTGACGTTTGCCTACCTGGAGGAAGCGGCGAGCAGGGGTCAGGCCCTTAGGCGGGAGTCAGCGATAAAAAAGCTGAGCAGGACCCAAAAGCTCCTCCTGTGCAGGTCTCGCCCGGCGAGGCCTCCGCAAAGCTTGCGCTAGCCTCTCCGAACCAACGGATTCTCTATTGGTGGTGTTGTCCTCACTTGCCGAGAGTAGTTAGCGAATTGTGCCAATGCTTCTAACCAAGCCCAATCAGGGAGGAGCCATTGCAACGGGAGGCACGCCGAAGAACCCAGAAGTCGACGCTACGGGCATCCGTTTGCAGGAAGGAATGATCCCCTCTGCCCTTCGTGGAGCCCGCTCCCTGTCCGACGCACGAAAGATGGATTTGAGATACATAACTGTCTAATGGAGACAGTTCCCCATGCATGGGTCACGTTGGCACCGCACAAGAGAACGCAAAGAAAGGACTCCTCTCAAATCGATGCCGTTCTCACCATTGAAGGCTCTCCGAGCGAATTCACCGGAGAATGTGAAATACAACGAACCCCGAACGGGTATTTCTGTAGGAAGCACAGGCGTCCGGTCGAAAGGGACGCTACGAGATGCGACTCGTTCGTGAGGCGGCGCTCCTTCGAGAATTACGAGGACATCGCTCAGCGATTTGTTGAAGAATATGTCAGGAACGTCTTAGGAATAGAGAAGGGTAAGAACTACAGAAGACTTGTGGGCTGGATTGCTGACGCCCCCTCGCCTGACCTTGAGGACTCGACACAACAGGAGTAACCCCCAGGTCCTAACGACGTCCGTTTGCGTGAGAGACTAATCCGCCCGTCCTGCCTCTCGAGGCAGTTTCGCAATCGCGACGGCAAGGTCTCGGCATCGTCTTAGAGTCGGGCCTCAGATTCAGTGACCCCTTTCCCCCTGCAAAATGCGTCGAAGCTGCTAGGGTCTTTTATCGGGACTGGGCCCTTCAGGAATCATGCTTCGGCCTGAGAAATGCGGCTATCGGTCTAACGACTGGCCGGCGAACCATGCCTGCGTCAAATCAAAGGGGCACATGAGCCGACACCTTTGCTGGTGCGGGGCGCCTCATGAGCAAGGCAACCACTCGGGGCGCTGGGAGGACTACATGAAGCCAGAGTTCAAGGGGAAAAGAAGTGATGGACAAGCGCGAGCAGCACAATTTCTGGTACTACGACCACGACGGGTGTCGGTTTTGCAAGATGAAGAGCGGGAGGCTGTGAATCGTCTAACCGAATCCGAAGTCCATAATCACCTAATCACCTAAATCACCTAATTACCGTAAATGCTGATGTCCAGCACTAGTTAACGGCAGAATGGAACAAGCCATCGGAATCATGGAATGCGACGCCTGTCTAGACATACTTCGGGCTGGACTCCAAAGCAAGGAGAACAAGGCAGAATGGGAAAAAGCATACAACCTGCACCTGGCCTCGGCCCATGGCACTCATCTTGCCGCCCAGGTGGAGGCTCCTTCGACTCGCGAGCAACTCCAGGAGTTCTGGAGGACGTTCAGGCTTCCCGAGAACGCCAGTGTGTAGGAGCACCATCATTCTCAGGCGTAGATCAAGTCCTGAGGAGACTTGGCGTCTGATTCGTTCATGCAGAGGCATTGCTGGTAAAGAGAATTGTGCCGCTCGGTCTTGATATCGCGATAAACTGAGAATCATGTGTGAGCCTTAAAAGAAGAGAAGTCCCGCAGATCGCCGTTGGCCTTCTGTCCGAACTGCGGCAAGGAGGTCTCCCCTGAAGCGTTCATGTGCCCGAACTGTGGGCATCCCCTCAGACAACCCCCGCCCCCACCCGAACCTAAGGAGCCTGTCAGCGCGGCATGGTGGCTGCTGCCAATCTTCCTCGCTTGGATTGGAGGACTCATCGGTTATATCGTGCTGAAGGACAGGAACCGCAGCACCGCTACGCATATCCTAATCTTCGGAGTTATCTGGACGTTCCTAGGCGCAATTGTCTTGGTCGCAATAGCAGGACTCATCTTCGGACTTTTCGGTGCGTTCACCACGGTCAGCACGGTCACATCCACGCTTCCGTAGTCGGAGGAGCCATCTATTCATCCAGCCTACGGGGAATCTCGCGGGACGGTCACGCTTTCGCGCTTCCTGACCAGAATGTATCTTCCTTGGTTATTTGGCGACTTCACCTTGAGTATTTAAAGGGCGAACTTCGTGCGGGAACCAACGATTCAGCAAGCAGGGAGGAGACTTTCAGGTGCGGGGGGGTAAATCAGCCAAACCGCCGCCGGGGCTCCCTAATTCGAACTGGAGACTTGAGTCGTCCGCGCTAAGACTTCGTCTCTTCGGTCAAAGCCGCCGCTAGCCTTTGTTGCCCTCGTAGAGTCAAAGGGCTGGTAGAGTTTCGAGGCTATTTGCCGACGACTATCTCGATCGAGGAGATGTTCCTTGTTTCTGGGCCTTCGCCAACGACCTCGGTGCTTATGCCGATGTCCTTGACCTTGAACTGGCCGTTGCCCAGCCGTTTTGTGACGATCTCTGCGACGTCCACCGCTCTGCTGATGGCCATGCCCCTCGCCTTCACGACAACTTCGCCGGCCTGGGTGAGCTGGATGAGTGCGCTCATTGCGTAGTTCATCACAGGCTTCTGGCCCACGAAGATGTGGTTGTAAGGCGCTGACCTCTGGGCTGGTGCGGTCTGCTGAGCCGGTGCTGTGGCCGGTTCCGCGGCCTTTTGTCCCTCTGATTCGTTTGTGTCGGATTTCTTTCTTGGCATACGACTGACCTTGTTCGGCATGGCCTCCTCACCGCGTATATAACCGCTATGGGCACGTTGGTCTGTTTCTAGTCTCGGTACTCAGAGACATTGACCTGGTTGAGGGCGATCCCGGTTTCGAAGTACCTCCTGACGTTCCGCGCAGCAGCCACTTTGACCCGTGACAGATCCTCGCCGAGGGGGACCGCCGAGTTGTGCAGAGTCCCTGCGAAGTTTGGGAGGTCCCAGGCCTCTGTCGAGAAAGACTCGTTCCCGTCCTTCGTCCAATAAACATCAGTCGCGAACCTGCTCTCGGGCCTCTCCTTCAACCACCGGAGAAGTCCTGCTTCATCGATGGTTTCGCCCCTCCCTACGTTGACCAGAATTGCCGCCTCCTTCGCCCTGGAGAGAACCTCGTAGCTGAGGGCGCCACGGGTCAGCTTCGTGAGCGGGAGCGTGACGACGATCGCGTCCGCAGCAGCGACCTTCTCTGCCAGCTGGGACATGGGGTGCCTCTCGTCGAAGGCCTCGGAGACCCTGAACGACCTGGAGACGCCTACGGTCCTCATCTCGAGGGACTTCGAAAGCCGCGCAACCTCAGAGCCGATGGAGCCACACCCAATCACCAGCAGCGTCTTCCGTCTCAGCATCCTCGGAGTCGTCCTCAGGTTTCTGACATGGAGTCCCTTCGCAACGCCGAGAAGGATTCCCCAGGCATGTTCAGCCACCGCTTCCGTGTAGGCACCGGCGTTCGAGAAGACCTTTGCGTCACTCGGCAGGGATGCGAAGTCGAGGCCGTCCACCCCGGCGGTTAGAGTCTGTACCATCTTCAGGCTGGTCATCTTCCGCAGAGTCTCGCTCGTGGTCCGTCTGGGCCAGCAGACGAGGGCCTGGCAGCTGCCCATGGCTTCGTCGTCGGCCGACCTTTCGAAAACCTCGAACCCGGAGAAAATCTCCTTTGCCTCGGAGGGCAGAGTGTCACCGAAGAAGATTGTCGCGCTTCCCAACTGGCTGCTCTCCGCTACTTTGCGAGTGCCTTGATGGGTATGTCTTGGGTAATACCATTGGGGAGGGACCTTCTGATGGATATGGGGAGAGAGTCTCCTTCCAGCTCCAGCATCGCCGTCTCGATTGGCCCCCGGTAAACCCCCTCCAGCGAGACGAACGCAGGTGCCCCCATTGCAAGCTGAAGCGACCTGGCCCCCACGATCCTCGCGCGTTCGAAACGGGTCAGCTTGGGAGGCCCTATCCTGATCTCGAAATCAGCCAGGGAGGGTAGCTTTGCCTTCCGTACGGTCTTTGGTGGGGGCATCAAAGGGCCTCGGAGTTGGATTCGCCCGACTGGGTCACCAGATAAGTCTTTTCCG
>DASPOB010000022.1:0-40749 GCA_035626235.1 Nitrososphaerales archaeon
GAGGTTCTTCAGTTTCTTCGTCCCATAGTCGACGGCGACTATGATGTTGCCTCCATCGAGGGCATAAGTCACGGGAACAACATGAGGCCGGGCGTCGCTTGAGGCCGTTGCGAGCCTGCAGAGTTCATGCTCTCTCAAGAAATCCAACTCACGCTTCTTCAGTTGAGGCACGAGCAGCGGTCCGTTCTACTGTGGAAAAACATTACGCGAAGAGAGCCACGGCCGGGACTTTCGGTCACCGCTTCACGGCGGCATTCGATCCCGGGACCCCCACCTCAATGGGCGCTGTCGCTTACCAAGGTGGTGCTCTACCAGGCTGAGCTACCGTGGCCCGAGCCGACACCGACCTGCCACGATTTTTAATCTTTGAAGCCTAGGGACTCCCCAGTCCAGCGACGCACGAGCTTTAATCTCGCCTGTTTCACGGCGTGGGCGGATGCCGGGGTAGCACAGCTTGGCCTATTGCGCCGGGGCAGCCGACGGCGGCGAGACTCATAATCGGCCACGATGTGAAATCCGGAGATCGCGGGCTCAAATCCCGCCCCCGGCACTCCAGCAATCCTTATTATCTCAAAGGAGGCCGCCACAGTAGGTTTGCACATTCCGTTCCTGGACATCAACAGCTACTACAACTTCCTGAGTACGACGATGATCGTCCTCTTCGTAGTCGGGCTGGTGATCATCTTCGTCTACGAGTATGAGGCGCTGAGGCGCTCTAAGAGCTAGTCACGGCCCCTAATTCTCTCAATAGCGCTCGAAGTATTCAGCTCGAGGACCCACCCTCCCATCTTCATGGACTTTGGGGATACACCGGAGATGCGAAGCCTTTCGCCTGGTTGTATGCCCATAATCCTGTCTGAATGCTCCCTCCACCCCACAACTTTCATCTCGGCCGTGTCATCTCCTACCACGAGCTCCCCCTTCTTGACTGCCGACCCGTCCTTCAGGCGTACATCATTCACGCTTCCGTGAGAGAGTGCTATTACTTCCACCATGATTTGGGAAGCCTCATCCTTCGCATCTCTGAGTTTTGTCGCCAGTTCTTGAAGTCCAGGAAATTGCATGTCGTTCGCAATCTGCACGGCGTCGGTGCTCTTGCAGACCAGCCTTTCCCCCCGCTCCTCGTCTGGCGTCACCTTGACGAGGTCTCCACTCGCGACCCCAGCATCTCCACTTCCTAATTCGATTGACCTCGCCTTCCTTTCTTTGTCGATGCCCAGCAGAATCGCTCCTATGGGAGTTTTCTCGGTTGCGACAATCCTCAGCAAGATGGATTCCTTCCCGCCGCCGAAGACGATGGCGCTTCCAGCGTCGCCGTGGATTTCAAAGTCTCCGCTCGACGAGCGTCTCGACTTCAGATTTGTTATTACCACCGCCTGCCCCGGTTTCAGCTCCGGCCTGGCCGCTGGGCTCCAGATTACCACTCTCGTTTCATCCTTGCCTCCGACCCCTGAGACGCCGAACTGAAACAGCGACCCAGGCGACCCGTCGGACCTTACGAACTCGGAATAGCGGGGCTGGGTGCCGACGACGCACTCCATGGCTGTGATGGCTCTCTCTTGCGATATCGTCGTCAGCTTCTCGGCGACGACAGAGAGCTTGGCAAGTTTGGCTTGAACCTGAGCCTCAGTGGCTAGCTCTAGGCGGCCCCTCTTGCCGACGTTGAGGTTAGGTTTTCCGTCCAGCCCCTGTTTCACATACCCGTTCACAACTCTGATGGGGACGTCTACACCAATCCCAAACCTGTCCACTTGGTCGACCCCCTCCTCCCAGACCGTCAGCCTCACTGTGCTCTTCCCGTCGAAGAGCACTAGCCTCCTGTATCTTCCTACCCCGCCGTCCTTCCTGCTGTAGGTAGAGATTGGATAGACGGCCAACACTCTGGCCACCACTGTGACGTCATTGGCTCCGATGTAGATGTCGCTGATCGTCATGTCCGACGAGGACGTAGGTCGCCGCAGTGCCACCCCCAGCTCTCCGGCCACCAAGAAGAGCGCCCCCTGGTCGGTCAGGTACCCCGCTCCGACGGTCTCTTTCTTCTCTTCTATTCGCCGCATGAGTTCCTCGCGACTCAGCTCAGGCCTGTCGCTGAGGAGTTCCCCCACAAGGGTATCGAAATCACGCATGCTCTAGCCCTTGGCGGCTGAGTTCGTGAGGGCGATGCCTTCTTCCATGATGTCCAGGCCCTCACTCAACTCTTCTTTCGTGATGTTCAGCGGAGGGATGACTCTCAGGGTGTTCCTCCCTGCGGTGATCAGGAGAAGCCCATGCCTGAAGCAGTAGTCCATTATCTGATGGGCTTCCTGCTCGCCTCTGGTCTTGCTCCTCTTGTCTTTCACTATCTCTGCCCCGACGAAGAGCCCCATCCCTCTCACGTCCCCCACGATCTCATACTTCTCTTTCATTTCGTTCAGCCTCTGCAGGGCGAAACCGCCGAGCCTCCTGGCATTATCCATAAGGTGCTCTGTCTTGATAACGTCCAAGGTGGCGAGGGCGGCCTCAATTGCCACAGGGTTGGCGCCGAAAGTGGAAGCATGCTGCCCGGGCTTCCAGCTCTCCATGACCTCAGCCTTTGCGATCATCGCGCTCAGGGGAAGCCCAGAAGCTATGCCTTTGGCAATGGTCACCAAGTCGGGGGTGAGGCCGAAGTGTTCAATCCCGAGGAACCTCCCCGTCCTTCCGACCCCAGTCTGTATCTCGTCGGAGACCATGAGAACCCCCTCCTTCCTTAGGAATTCCATCCTGTGGAAGTAGTCCGGAGGCGGGACGACGTAACCTCCTTCGCCCTGAATAGGCTCGAAAAAGTAAGCAGCCACCTCATCTGAGGGGACGAACTTCTCTAGGTACTGCTCCTTGAAGTAGTCGACGCAATAGTAGTCGCATTCGGGAAATGTCTGCTTCCACGGGCATCTGTAGCAGTAGGGGTAGGGGAAGTGCACCGTTTCAGGGATTAGGGGAAACGCCCCCTTCCTCTGAATCGGCTTGCTGGCAGTCAGGCTCAACGCCCCCATCGTCCTTCCGTGGAAGGCACCCGAGTGGGCTAGGAAGATTGGACGCTTGGTGTAGTTTCTCGAAAGCTTCATCGCCGCCTCTACGGCCTCTGCCCCGCTGTTCCCGTAGTACACCATCTTCGAGAATTTCCCCGGCATCAGGGACACTAGACGCTCGGACAGCTCGACGAGGTTCTCGTAGTAGAAGTCGGTGTACGAGAAGTGGATGAATTTCGCGGACTGCCTCTTGATCGCTTCAAGTACCTTGGGGTGGGTCGAACCTGTGCTGAGAACCGCGATTCCCGCTGCGAAGTCGATGAACTGGTTCCCGTCGACGTCCTTCACAAGGCTTCCATGTGCGGATTCGACCACGAGCGGGTAGAAGCGTGCTATCGACGGCGAAACGTACTTCGAAGTCTTCTTGACTACTTCAGCCCCTTTCGGACCGGGAAGCTTCGGACCTACCTTCGCGAACTTCTTGGCTTTCATTGGAGAATCGGGCTCAGCCCCCGCCGTCGGGCTATAATGCTTTTACCGCGGGACTGAAAGTTCTATCTCAAGGACGGGAAGGTTCAGCTGTCTGCCGTCTCTGGAGGTCACATTCTCCCCGTCTATGGTGATGTTGGATATCTCCACATCGCTCATGAAACGCTTCTTGAGGACCTGAGCCACGTCGACTGACATATTGATGGCTTCGCCCCTGGCTCTCAAGACCACTTGGTGCGCTCCGCCGTTAAACATGGTTATGCACGCGGTCACGTAGTTGAGGAGTGGCTTCGACTTGCCGACTATGACGGTCTTTCTTTCTTCAGACATTGAGCTTCAGGCAGGGTCATTCATCCTATAAAGCCTCCCTTTTGTCGCCCGCGAACCGAATCGTATTTGAACTCGGTTCGGGGACGGGCTGAGACGTTGCCCGTCAAGAAACCGAGGGGGAGGAAGCGGCCCAGTCACAGGAGGGTCTACGCATCAGTCGCCCTGGTGGTTCTACTTGGAGGGTCTGCCATGACCTACCTGTACTTCACCGGCTACCTCTCGAGTTATCTCTCGGGCGGGAATTCCAGCAGCACGAATACTTCCACGAGCACCGTGGCGACAGGCCCCGGCTGCCCGGCCCCGCCTCCTAAGAGCAGTAACATCTTCGCCTGTGTCCAGACTTCGCAGGGGAACTTCGAGATAGAGTTGTTCGCCACGCAAGCCCCTAAGACGGTTGCCAACTTCGTCAGCCTTGCCAAAGAGGGGTTCTACAATGACCTCGTGTGGCACAGGATTGTGAAAGGGTTCGTGATTCAGACCGGCGATCCGAACACAAGAAACGGCGGCGGAAATCCAAACACCTGGGGAGAGGGTGGTTCCAACACCACAATCCCATTCGAGAACACGACTCTTCCTGAGGACGAGGGATACATTGCCATGGCCCGGGGAAGTGCGCCCAACAGCGCCACCTCGCAATTCTTCATCAACATAGGCAACAACACAGCCATTCTGGGGAGGGGTTATGCTGTCTTCGGCATGGTCACCACGGGCATTGGTGTTCCCCTCGCTATCGGTAATCTACCCGTTGCCTCGACATGCCAAACCAGTGGTGAGCTTGAGTGTCCGCCTGTGCAGCCCAGCGAAGCGATGCTGGTCAGCATCACAATCCTCGGCAGCTAGGACCCGGGGCTCTGGATGTCGTTTTCCACGCCTGGCTTGCAGCATCTTTCACAGCAGCAACAACAGCAACAACTTGGCACCATTCTCACCCCGCCTTATGTCTGGTGCGGACCTAGTTATTGACCAGCAATGCAACTGTACTTCCTGTTCTCCTTCCTTATGACGCGGTAATTCAGCAGTCGCTTGAGGATACGAGACAGGATTTCTTGATGCAAGTCAACCGACCTTTTCACATGAGAGAAGGTGACAGGTTCGCTGCTCGTGCATATCATCTGGCAGACAGCCAGTTCGCGGTCGGTCAGTTGGATAAGGTTGGAGCTGGAACACTCGCCCGCTCCACAGCACATGACTGCCAACGGTCGTCTTCGGGCCCGCTTCTATTTATTGACTGGTCTTGAAAAGCTCGACCCAGATCCCGTTGGGGTCTTGGATGTAGGCCCATCTGCTTTTCTCAGTCCTGACCTCCTTCAGGAATTTGTAGCCCAGTTTTTTCGCCTGCCGGAGGGCAGCATCGAGATCTTTCACTCCAAACGCGAGGTGGTCGAGTCCCTCGCCCACGACGTACTTTGTGTTGAACGGGCTGTCGGAATCGTAGTGGTTCAGCTCTATGCCGACTTCGCCATCATTCGACTGCAGGAACGCGACGTCCCCCTTGGCGACCTCTATCCTGGAGTGTCCCTGGTCTTTCATCCCAAGTAACTTCGTGTAAAACTCCACTGACTTCTTCATGTTCTTGACCCTGATCCCCACGTAAGTGAATTTGGCCTCCATGGCGGAGGCTCGCCTTCGGCTGTTGTATAAAAGGACGAACGAGTTAAGTCGAAGGACCGTCGTTTGACCGCGATGAACTCACGCCAAAGGATTGCGCTCTTCAACGAACGGAACGTCCCGGCTGGTGGCGTCTGCCTGTCTTCGTTCGTATTGGTCAGGAACGGCAGGGACGTTCTGGTGGGGAAGATGGCAAAACCCGAAGTTTGGATTGACAGGTTCTTCGTCGGCGAGAAGTTCGCACCAGATTATCTGGCCAGTGGCAAGTACCTGCTACCGGCCAGGCACCTCGCTTGGTACGAGTCCCCGTCCGCTGCTGCCCAGAGCATCCTTCGGGATCAGGTGAGGCTGCGGATTCCCAGCAGGAACCTCCGCCTCGTCGATGTCCAGTCTCATGTAAGGGGTGACGTGAAAAGCTCGAAGCAGCCGCCTCACTGGGATATCTGTTTCGTCTACGAGGCGAAGGTGTCAGCAAGGACGGCGGGTCGTCTGAAGACGCCACCTTGGTTCAAAGACTTCCATTTCGTGCCGTTGTCTTCACTTTCGTCAGCCGATTTCACCCGTGGTCACGGCGACGTACTGGAGGAGGCAGGACTGCTCTCCAGGCGCTGATGGAAGGGTCTTGGACGAGCAGGAGAATGCGTAGTATGAACTTTCCCACGCGCTGCAATCAGGACCTGACGAGTCACAGACGCATGGGCCAGCGCCCGATTCAAGCCTCCTCTTGGAGGCCGGTCAGAGTTCACGCTCAGAAGCAATCCGATGCTAAGAGTTGCGCCTAGTACCCAGCCTTCTGAAGCCCGTAATAGTCGAAGACCATCACGCCGTCGCTTTTCTGCAGGGCGTACTGGAACTGCGACTGATAATCAGACTCGCTCGACGTGGCGAACACCCCCACGCCGGCCACGATTCCTGTCCTGATGTATTGTTGATAGCTGTTCCCGTATGTCTCGAGTACGAGCAGGTCTGGCTTCAGTGGGGAGTACATGTCGGTCGTCGTCACCGCGGTCTCTCCATTGAACTCTGACTTCAGAGCCGCTAGGAATGATTGTTGTGCACCCAAAGGCAAGGTAGACATGTCGAGGCTGACCCCGTCTTCGTGTAGTCCGAAGACGGAACTGGGAAGGGACTGTGAAGCATTTGTGATATATAGAGCGAAGAAAATCTTCAGGCCAGCTCGGTGAGCTTGGCTCACGAACGATTGCAAGGTCGAAGATGAGAAGAGAAGGCGCCCCTGCCTGTACACCTGAAAGAAGACCGTATTGAAGCCGTGAGCAGATGTAAAATTGAGCATGGTCCCGAATCCAGAGCCATTTACAACCCCGTTTCCTTGGTTTACATACAGGATTATCGGCTTCTGCTGTCCGCCGGGCCTGCCCTGACTCGGCGGCCCGTAGAAAAGATAAGCCGAACCGACTACGACGAACGCTAGTGCCACGACCACAACGGCGAGCACACGCACTGTCCTATTGCGGCTCTTCTGCCTCTTCAACCGCGGCAACTGTTGGCATAATGAATCGCGATAGGATATAAGGCAAGGCGCAGAGGGCGAGATTCCAGTGGGGTCGTCGGCTAGTCTGGTCTAGGCTTCAAGCCTCGGGCGCTTGAGATCGCTGGTTCAAATCCGGCCGACCCCATTCTCACTTGCTATTCTTCACGCCGCCAGAAAATGCCTTAAATCGAACGCACGAAGGAAACAGATTCTTGGTCCGCGTCATCGGCCACATCGACCTCGACTACTTTTTCGCTCAGGTAGAGGAGGTCGAAAATCCATCCATCAAAGGAAGGCCCGTGGCTGTCTGCGTCTTCTCGGGCAGAACGAAAGACTCTGGGGTCGTCAGCACGGCCAACTACAAGGCACGAGAGTTTGGAGTGAAATCAGGCATGCCCATCGTATTGGCCAAGAGGCGGCTCGAAGGGAGGGACCCAATCATGATCAGGATGGAAATCACCAAGTACGAAGCGGTCTCGGAGAGGATAATGGAGCTAGCAAGGTCTCACGTCGACATCCTAGAGGAGGCTGGCATCGACGAAGCCTTCTTCGACCTGACCATCGGCTCCAGAGGAGACTTCAACTCCGCTGCAAGTGTCGCCAGAAAAATCAAAGAGACAATTCTGGAGGGAGAACGCCTGACTTGCTCCGTGGGCCTCGGGCGCAGCAAGGCCGTTGCCAAGCTTGCCTCTGACAGCGCAAAGCCCGGTGGACTGATGGTAGTCTCCCCCGATTCGACCATGGCGTTCATGGGGAGCCTGAACGTAGGCAACCTGTACGGCGTTGGCCCCAAAACGGTGAAAACACTCGAGGGGCTGGGAATCGGGACTATCGCCGAGCTCGCGCGCGCAGATGTCAGCCTCCTACAAGATTACTTCGGGAGGAAGCTCGCCCTTTACCTGCACGCAGCTGCGAACGGGGAGGACGATGACCCCGTGGAAGAGAGACAGGAACCAACGCAGTTCAGTCGAATCATCACGCTGAAGAGCGACACGACCGACGCCGAGGAAGCCATGAATCAGCTGACCGAGGCTGCGGACGACCTGCGGTCTAGACTGATTTCCAGGAAAACGTCTTTCAGGACGCTCTCCGCGATTGCGATACTCACCAATCTCTCCACCAAGACGAGAAGCAAGACGTTCGAAACACCAATCTGGGACCTGTCTATTGTGAAGAATGCGCTCGCTGACCTCTTCTCGCAACTGAGCGACTCGGCCGACCGCGAGTTCAGGAGGGTGGGGATTCGCTTATCTGACCTATCAGCAAACTCGGACCAGAAGTCCCTAGCGGAGTACGTCGGGGAGCCATGACGGCAGAAACGGCATCCCAGCCCGACGAGGGTCTGAAGCAGGAGTTAGGTGAGTTCTCTCGGCACGGTCGGAAGTTCGACAGGGCCTTGGCCACTGTCCTTGCGGGCGGGGTGAAAGAAAGTCGCTTCGTGCCAAGTGGTCGTAAGATCCTTACTGTCGTCGGGAAGCTTGGTGACGAGTTCATCGACCCCGAGAAGCCGTACTGCTCGTGCAGCAACTTCTTTTTCAGAGTAAGCAATGGGAAGGAGGAGACCTGTTATCATCTCCTCAGCTACAGGATTGCATCGCAAGTGGGGAAAGTCGACACTGTTGAATTCAGTGACGAGGAATACACTCGGGTTCTCAGGGCTGTCGTCATCGACGTATTCAGCACGATGAACCGCGGCTAGTCCGCTTCGTCCCGGCCTATCAAACAGCAGAAAGGAGATAAAGCGTTCTTGGCGCCGCAGGCTCCTGTGCCACGGTAGCTCAGCCTGGTAGAGCACCTGCCTTGTAAGCAGGTGGTCGTGAGTCCAAATCTCACCCGTGGCTTTCTCCCGCCTCGAAGCTGATATCCCTAAAGGCAGGCGGTTTCAGACAACAAAAGTGGAATTCAAGCGACTGGGGAAGACCAACGAGAAGATCTCGTCCATAGGAATGGGTACGTGGAGAATCGGCTCGTACAACTCCCCGAGCGAGAAGACGGAACAGATCCGCGCGATCAGAAGGGGAGTCGAGCTGGGTATCAACCTCATCGACACGGCCGAAATGTATGGAGACGGAAGGTCAGAACGGCTGCTGGGTGAAGCGGTCGCAAGCTTCCGCGAGTCGGTCTTCATCGCCACTAAAGTCTGGTCTGACCACCTCCATCATGATGATGTCATCGCAGCATGCGAAAGGAGCATTCAGAGGCTCGGCGTCCGCCATCTGGACCTCTACCAAATCCATTGGCCGAACTTGAGCGTCCCGATAAGAGAGACAATGGCTGCCATGGAGGAACTGGTTCGCGCGGGGAAGGTTCGCCACGTCGGCGTCAGCAACTTCAGCGTCGACCAGGTCGAAGAGGCTCAGAACGCGCTGCCCAAGAGCGAGCTGGTCTCCAACCAGGTTGAGTACTCCATCGTTAACCGGTCTGTAGAGAAAGACATCCTGCCCTATTGCAGGAGGGAAGGCATCACTTTGATTGCCTACAGTCCGCTGGCTAGGGGTGCCATCCTCGAATCTCAGGTGTCTATTGCCTTGCAGCAAAAATACAGAATGACTCCAGCGCAGGTCATGCTGAACTGGGTGACAAGGGACGAGCGGGTTGTTGCGATTCCCAAGGCCGCGCGCGTCGGGCACGTGGAGGAGAACGCCTTTTCTGTGTCAGTCAGGTTCACTCAGTCAGAATATGACAAGGTCTGAAAAAAGGTCGACGTTACTCTGTAGGAAGGGGTATCAGACAATTCGCACAGGTGTCGTATGCCATTTCCAAAGGGTTCGCACTATCTATTGGTCGACCACACCAAATGCATCTACGTGATGCGTAGGCGGGATGCAACTCAGGCAGAGGCGGAGTTTGTCTTATATAAGGATAGGCAAATGTCGAAATCAACATACGCAGTTGTCGAATTCAGACAACGCCGGCGAGGCGATTTGGCCAGGACTTCGTCACGCTGATCTGGACGAACTCCACGACCGCGCCAAGATTCCGATTCCGATGATTAGAGAAAGAATACCTACCGTCAACAGCTCGTATACGTAGCCCACCATGGCCGGCGTCGCCCGTATCTGGGAAAAGATCCCACCAATCATCGTGATCAGAGCCCCGATTCCTACGAAAAGCCCACCAAAGACTCCCCTTAGCATGTACGATCGCTGCGGATTCACGGGCCGGCCAGAGAACCTTCGGCGTCTTAAGCTGTCCGCACAGAACGCTATTTGGTGATATGGTGCATGCGCACAAGGTCCTTTTCGAATTGTTTCAAGTTTGCCGGGATTCTAGTCGAAATGGAATCCTTCAGGGCGAGCCCCTTTTCCCGCTTGGTTTTCCACACGTGCGCGTTGAACTCGAGGATGCTCTCGCTGACCTTTTCGCTGATGTCGAATCTCGTCGGCTGCGGAAACTGCTGGAGGTGTATGCTCTGTGCTCCGTACAACTTCCGCCAAATGTAGTCGGTGATGAAGGGCGAAATTGGTGCTAGCAGGAGAAGCAAACTCTTCACAACCTGGTGGAGGGTGTACCAGGCCGCTTCCTGCTCGTCTTGACCTACGCCGTCCCCGTACGCCCTGCCCTTTGCCATCTCGAGGTAATTCGAAGCGAAAAGGTTCCACATGAATTCCCTGGTCTTCGTTGCGACCGTGAAAACGTCGAACCGCTCGTACGCCTTCGCGCATTCTTCGGTAAGTTTCCCCAGCTCGTTCAGCATCCACTTGTCGGTCCACGTGAGCCTTGCAGTCCTCGGCTCAGGGAATGAGCTGATGAACCGCGCCGTGTTCCAAAGTTTCGTCAGTGATTTCCCCGCCCCCGCCATCCTGTCCTCGCTTACGCGGAAGTCGTACCCGAGCCCCGCCTCGGCAGCCCCCCAGAACCTGAATGCGTCAGCGCCGTACTTCTGAAGGAGAGGTTCCGGGTCAAGGTAGTTACCAAGGTGCCGGTGCATCGCCCTGCCGTGCTCGTCGAGGCCTAGCCCGTTCACCCACGCCTGTCTGAACGGGGCTTTTCCGGTGAGCAGGTACGTCTTGAGGAGGGTGTAGTAAAGCCAAGTCCTCACGATGTCTTTCCCTTGGAGCCTTAGAGTGGCCGGGAACGTCAGCGAGTGAAACTTTGCGTTTCTGAGGTATTTCGATATGAAGAGAGGAGACAGGCTCGAATCCATCCATGTATCGAAAGTGCGCGTTTCGCCGCTGAACTTTGCGTTTCCGCACTTCTTGCACCTCTTGAAGGGGGCTTCGTCCCTCCACGGACGGTAGTATTTTCCTGGCTTCGGCAGGTGAGGCGTCCCGCACTTGCTGCAGTACCAGACCGGAATCTCGGTGGCGTAGTATCTGCGCCGTGAGACTGGGTAGTCGGTGGTTAGCGAGTCAATCCAGTCGAGAAGGATTTGCCGGTGCATCTTCGGGTGGAACTCTATCGTCTTCGCGAGCTTGCGAAGTGCGGGTTTGAACTCCAGCTGCTTCAGGTAGAACTCCTCCATAGGGATAATCTCGATGGGGGTGTGGCTTCTCTCGCACAAGGGGGTCCTGTGCTGTATCTGCTCCACCTTGGCCGCGACTCCCATCTCCTGCATGTCTTGGATCACCTGTGAGCGCCCGTCTTTCACTGCCGTCCCGGCGTACTTGCCGGTCACGCCTGTGAGCTTTCCGTCGATGTCTATGGCTACTACTTCCTTCAGCTTGAACTCCCTGAACATCAGTACGTCGTTGTAGTCCCCGTAGCTGCATACCATCACGACTCCGCTGCCGAACTTGGGGTCGGCGCTTGGGTGCGCCCTGATCTGCACCTCCTTGTTGTAAATCGGCACGACCGCGGTCTTTCCCGCCAGCTTCCTGTACCTCGAGTCTTCGGGGTTGACCACGACCAGCTGGCAGGCGGATAGCAGTTCGGGCCTCGTGGTCGCCACCAACAGCTCCTGGTTGGTCTCTTTCACCCTGAACTTGACTGTGACCAGATACGTCGGCAGTTCTTCGTACTCGATTTCCGCGTCGGCAATGGTGGTGTTGCAGTCAACGCAGTAGTTGTTGGGCCGGTTCGCTACGTAAATGAGGCCTTTCTTCCACAACTCGATGAAAGACCATTGTGTCAGCTTCCTGTACTCCTCCGAGTCCGTTCTGTATTTGCCGTCAAAATCTCCTGAGAGCCCTACGGTCTTCATCAAGCCAATCATGTACGCCTCTAGGTCGTCAAGCGCGTGCTTGCAGAGATTGATGAATTCCTCGCGAGGAGTCTTCCTCATCTGCACCCTGTACTTCCGCTCCGCGAAGATTTCGACCGGCAGGCCGTTTCGGTCAATCCCTATGGGGTAGTCCACCTGCAGGCCTCTCATCCTGGCGGATCTCGCCACCATGTCGATCAAAGAATACGCGGTGATTGCTCCTACATGCCATGGCTTTCCTGAAGGATAGGGCGGGGGTGTGTCCATCACGAAATTGAGATTTTTCTTCGTTTGTGGCTTGAACTCGAAGATTTTCTCAGTTTCCCAAGTCTGCCTTATCTCAGCTTCCAGCTTTGGGTCCCATGATGTCGCCTCAAGCTTCGCCGAGAACTGTGGCTGCAAATGACGCAGACAGGCCGTCCCTGACCTATATGAAGTTAAGACGGGTTTTTGGCGCTTCCTGTGGGCTCTCTGTTGACTGTCCTGTCAACTGCCTTCAGGAGAGGGTAGCCGAGAACCCCGATGGCGACTGTTTCGCTTCCAAGGAATTCCGCCCATCCGACCCACAACGGGACGCCAGGCGGCGACGCCAAAGCGACTAGGTAGCTCCCCACGATGAGCGTGACCGCCGCAATCTCCAGCGCTATCGCAGCCAGCCACGCCCCCTTGAACTTCCGTCTTGTGACGGCCCAGGCCAGCGTCGCGGCTACAAAGTTGGCTACTGGGCCCCCTACGTAGTCCACAATTCCGAAGGGGCTACCCAGCAGGTTCCCTATGAAACCTCCAATCGTCACTCCGACGATGGCTGGGAAGCCGAAAAGTACTGACAGTGGGAGAAGCGCGTCCACGACCCTGACCTGAAGTGGCCCGAAACTGGTCACTGCGAAGTAGAACACGTAGGCCGAATAGAGGGCAGCCAGGACCGCGGCAAGTGCGATGTCCCTCGAACTCCAATTCTTTCTGTTCTTGTTCAATTCCTCCCACACCGGGATTTGTAAGGCGGATCGGGTGGAGGTCACTCACCCGCCAACTATCACCTCCGTGAACGGGGATTTAAGCGATTAAGCGAACGAGGAGTCCAGCTTGGCGGCGTCGTCATCAGCCAGCTCCCATCCGCTCGCCCCGACGTTCTCCTGCACGTGAACGCGAGTGGACGCCCTCGGAATCGGAAAGACCCCCTTCTTTCTGGCAAGCCATCTTAGCGCCGTCTGGCCGTTGGTCTTGCCGTACTTCCTTGCGATTTCGGTAACCTTACCGCTTGCAACCAGCTTCCCATGCCCAAGGGGAAAATAGGCGAGAACGGCTATCCCATTCGCCTCGCAGTACGGGAGGAGGTCACTCTCAATCTTCCGGTTGATCAGGCTGTAGTCAGGCTGTATCGATGCAAGTTGCGATTTCGGTAGCGCTGCATTCGCCTTCATGGTCTGTTCAAGGCTGAAGTTGCTGACGCCGACGTGGCGAACCTTCCCCGCGCGAACCAGTTCCTCCATGGCCGCCATTGTCTCGGAGATTGGCACACGCGAATTGGGTTGGTGGACCTGGTACAGGTCGACGTAGGTGGTGCCGAGCCGCCTAAGGCTCTTTTCAAGCGACTTGATTACCGCTTCCCTGTGCAGGTGAATAGGCGACACTTTGGTGGCCAAGAAGACATCATCTCTCTTGTACTTGGCCAGCGCTTCGCCGACCAGTGGCTCTGAGCCGTAGATTTCTGCGGTGTCCGCAAGCGTGATTCCCGACTCGAGTCCTGATTCGACTGCCTGGACCTTCTCCGAAGCCCCCCTCCTCCAGCCCAAGAACGCGCCGGCTATCCAGGCTGGGTCGTAGTACGTCCCCATGCCGATCTCAGAGACCTTTCTACCGGTCTTCCCAAAATCCTTCAGAATCAACTGTCCGACGGCAGCAGCCCCCCAATCTATGTCTTGCTGCTGTCGAAGCGGAGGCTCGTACAGCGGGCTCCTCGAGCGGCTCAGCCGTTTGAGGGAGTCTGCTTCGCCTTCGGCTTCGCAGCCTCGGCATCCAGCACTTCCTTTGGAAGGAGCCAGTAGAGGTCGGGATGTTCGGTCTTAAGGGTCGACAGCGTCGGCGGAAGCAGACCGTTCCTCCGCGCTCTCCTTACGTTATACTCGACAAACCGCTTCATATCCCTCGTCTCCCCCGCGACCGAGACGAAGGCTCTGATCCTGTCTATGGCTTCATCGTTTTCGACCTTCCTGACGTTGACCAGGTACGGGGCGAGCACTAGCCACACTAGTCTGTGCCTTCCGTCTGAGACCGGATGCGCGAACAGATTCTCGACGTAGAGGTAGCCTCTCCCCGCCCTTTGGCTTCGAACAGGGACGTACCTCGTAACGGCCGCCTTGACGTCTTGAAGCTGTCTCGGGAAGACCCCTTTCCTGAGATTCCTGACCCCTTCGGATATCGCCCCTCTGGCACAGTCCCCGAACAGGTCGTTCAGCAGGTTGCCGCTTAGCATGACCACCCCTCCGGTAAGCGCCTGCCTTGCCAGTTTCCATCTGAGCACCTTAGTCAACTCGTACTTGACGGTCAATGCGAGATAGACTTCGAACGGCATCGCGTACATCAATCGACTTGTCGCCTGTGACGGTTCCAGTGCCACTCCGAAACACTCGTACATCATCTTCGCCTTCTCACTTTCCTTCTCCCGGATGAAGAACTCCTTGGCTCTTTCCGCTTCCTTCTCTGAGAACCTGGCCGCGAGGAAATCGTCTTGGCTTGCGACGAGTGCTGCCGCGAAGAAGCTCGAGAACTCGATTACCTCCGAGATGTGAGGTTCGTACTTCAGACGGCCGAGGGCGCTGAGGAGCCTGCTCTCCGCCTGGCCCACGACCTCCTTGCTCGCCAGACCCTCCTCCACCGGAATCGACTCGAAGAACTTTCGAGACTGCGGCGCGAAGGGATATCTGAGTTCTAGGTCTGTAAGTGAGGGTCCCCTGTAGGACAACGGCTTCCGGGTCCGCGAACCTGCGTGCCCGCCCTTAAGGCTCTTGCTAGCTTCTCTTAGCTGTGGAAACGATGGACAAGACGTCTCTGTCTCTGAGCACATAATTGGTTGGTAGGTGAATGCCGGTCCTAGCGTCGACGGCGTAGACCAGCCCCTTCGTCAGCTCGGTGTGGATTGAGGCGGCCAGCTCCTCCACGGTCGACCCGGTCGGCATGAGGTAGACGTCTGGGAGGATGCGGCCGTTCTTGTCGGTAAGCCTCTCAACATCGGCGACTGGGTAGATAGCATTCATCTTCAGGAGCTTGAACACCGCGATGTTCAGCCCGAACTGGACACCGGTCCTGAGATACTCGCCAAAGACCTTCCTTCTGATGTAGGCGAGGGCGCTCTTCTGGGCCTCGTTCAGGTCCTGGGGTCTCAGGATTTCAAACCGTTCCTCGCCTGGGACGTACTTGATGAGACCCTTCGACTCCGCTCTGCGGAGGGTCAGCTCCGCCTCTCCACTTGTCGGGACGACTATCAGCCCCTTGTACTTCTCTCTTAGCCGCTTGAAGTTCTCTGCCGCGAAAGGCAGGTCCATCTTGTTAGCAATGACCAGCGTAGGTTTGGAGGCTTCCCGTAGGGCCCAGCAGAAGCTCTGAATCTCTTTTTCCGTCCACGAATCGAACTCTCGGTCCGCGAGCATGCTCTCATTCATGGCCGAGATGACGTGTTCCTTTCTCACTCCGATTCCGTGAAGGACTTCCTCCACAGCGGTCGGTACCCCGTATCCAGGCGTCTTCGAAAGTTTCGAGATTTTCGCGATGTTGCTCGTGAACAGCTTGGTGTACCAGAGGACAAGCTCGAGCTCTACGTCAGCAAAGTCAGCGATCGGGTCGCCTGTCCCCGGCTCGGAAATCTTGCCGTCCTTGTCCACGCTCCCCGACGCATCTACGACGTGGAGCAACGCGTCGGACTGGGCTGCGACACTCAGGAACTGGTTCCCAAGTCCCTTTCCCATCCAGGCTCCCTTGATCAGTCCAGGGAGGTCTGTGATTTCGACAGGTATGAACCTCCAGCCGTCTTCGCACTTGGAGTTCATGGGAGTGTCCTGAACCCCGAACTCCTTGTGGACGCAAAGCGTGACCGCGCTGGCCACTCCCGTTTCGGGAGCCTTCGTTGTAAACGGATAGTTGGAAATCTCCCCGGCCATCAGCGTCATTGAGTTGAAGAGCGTCGTCTTTCCAGCGTTGGTCTTACCCACAATCCCGACCCTAATCATGAATCTTCCGTCCCCTTGGTTGTCTTCTGAAGACCGCTCTACTTATAGTTGAAGGGTTGATTTTTCCGCAAGCTCGCCGCTGCGCCAGGGATCGTTTCCGTCCTCGCTTCGGCTCTCTATCCGGTGGCAATTGACTACTCATGCCAATCTCCCTCGCTCTAGTTGCTTAGATGAGCATCCTGCAGGGGCGTCAGGGAAAGGGAGACGACCGCCACGCCCTTTGCGCTTCATACCAGTAGACGGCCGACGACGCAATCAAGAGCCCGCAGAACAGCTCAAGGACCGGGACGTACTGGAAATAGGGGGAGGCAGCAATGGTCAGGTAGACCGCGAAGACGCTGAAGAACACCGCGTAGAAGACGAACCTCGGCACGATGAGCGTCCCTACCCTGAGGAAGTTCTTCATGATGTCCACCTTCACTTCCTCCATTACCGCGTACCCCCCTCCATCCCCTGACACGAGGCCAAGGTCTTTCAGCTTGTTGAGGTGGTACTGCGCCAGAGACGGGTTCGACATCCTGAGTGCCCGCTGTACCTCGCGGACTCCCACCTTCCGTTTCCTGAGCGCGTAGACGTAGACTCTCAGGGTATTCCCCTTGAGTTCCGAGTCGATTTTCCCCTGGGCCTTGATTTCCGCCCCCTCGGAGCCTCCTTCGCTCAAGCCCTGCGGTTCCCCCTCAACCGGGCCTGTACCGGAGAATAGCCGCAATCCCCCCGAAGGTCTTGAACATGTTCCCCTCCTCCGTCCCTGACGAAATCACTTCTACCTTGGAGCCGACCTGGAAGGCCGATTCCTCCAGTATGTCAACGATGTCTCTCTCGCTGATGTCGTATTCCGTCGAGCCGCACTTCGCGCACGGCTCCGAAAGGAGCTCCTGCTTCTTCTGGACCTTTGCCGAAGTCTGGACGACGTCGCTCTTGACTGTCCCGCATCTCCTGCACTTCGCCTCGAGTTTGACCGTATCGAGGTCGTCGGACACCAGCACCGCCTCTGCGTTCGCCTTTTGGAGCGCGTCCATCACCCTCGGGAGCCCATACACTGCCAGCCCTCCTTGGCGGTTGACCTCTCCCAGAAACCTTTGCACCAACTTCTTCTCCTCCACCAGCCTGACCCCCTGCAGGGTATCCGACGCCTTGTCTACGAGCTCCCTTACCCCCTCTCGTCCCGCGTAGGAAGTGTCAATCACAGCCAGCACCTTCTTCCGAAGCTCGTAGTGCAAATAGTCCCCCTTCAGGAACTCCTCCTTGGTGGGCCCGGGCCCGCCTACGATCATCCCTGTGACTTTGCCGCCATCAATGAAGACCCGCGTGGCGTGCTCCCCGACCCTGTTGAAGTAGTAGGTCATCTCCATCTCCCTGCCCCGCTCGTACCTCCTGGCAGACTGCCCGCCCTTCCTGGTCTTCCCCGAGATGCCTGATGTCATCATGTCGGCCACCTCCAAGTTGTCACCGCTCAGGATCCCCAGCCCGGCTTCGGAGGAGTCTATTGACAGCAAGCCGAAGACCTTCTCCTCCCTCAGCATGTCCTTTAGCCACTCCAGATGGAAGTGGTCGTCACACTGGTACAGGTAAGCCGTCACAGGCTTGGGCGGGGCGATTTCGTAAAGGTTGATCACTTCGCTCCCGGGCCCGTTGGTGGGAAGGGCTCCGCAGAATATTACCAGCCCTGTCTCTGGGGGAGTTCTGTAGAGCTTGAGCCTCTGCATGGCTCGCGTGAGCGCGTCTTGGACGTGGTTCCTCGTCGTATCCGACTTGATGTTCCCAGCCGTCCCCCACTCTTCACGGAGGTTCGATATGACTTCGTGGATGGGTTTCTTAGGGGGGACGTAAAGCGAGACCAGTTCGGTACCACGTCCCTCCTTGTTGGCGAGTTCCGAAATCAGCTTCCTGACCTTGTATAGTTTGACAGAATCGGGTTTTGTCGACAAAACGGGGTTACCCCTGACTCAGGCGGGAATAGCGACGTCGGAACCTAAAGCTGGTCGCATTGCGACGTTGAAATTAGCCCAAACCTCATTTATAAAAGCTACCACCAGAACACGGGCGAAAGTGAGTAACTCTGGCTTGAAGGCCGTACTAAGGATCGGAGGTTCGGTTCTGGGGTCTCCGCCATCTGTCGACATAGTGGACGGCTATGCCGAGGTAATCACCGAGCTGAATTCCGAGGGCACGTCGATTGCCGTCGTTGTGGGAGGAGGCGAGGTGGCGAGGGACTACATCAGGTCTGCCAAGGGGATGGGGCTCTCTCCGTATCAGCAAGATACGGTTGCCATACACGCTTCGCGCCTGAACGCCAGGTTGATGGCGATGAAGCTCGGCGGCGTGAGCTCGGTTCCTACGTCCATAGATGGGATGCTCCAACGGCTCTCAAGGAACCGGGTCGCGGTCATGGGCGGCCTCAAACCGGGAATAACAACGGACACGGTAGCCGCCATGGTCGCTCAGAGATGGGATGCGGACCTCTTGGTCAAAGGCTCTGACCAGCAAGGAATCTACACGGCGGACCCCAGGACGAACAAGAAGGCCAAGCTGCTTGAAAGACTCTCCTACGAGAAGATGAAAGAAATCCTAGGGGGCAGCCACACGCCTGGAATCCACAGCATCGTCGACCCTGTCGCAGTCCAACACCTCTCAGAATCGAGAGTGAGGCTGATCGTCCTGAACGGGGCAAACCCCAGAAGCGTGCTTAAGGCCGTCCGCGGGGAACGAATCGGCACACTTGTCATCTGAGCGCCTGAACGGCATCGATGTGAAATGGTCTCCATAGCCATTTACATCGTGCTGATTGCCGCCATCTTCATCTCATTCTGGTCGTCTCTGGTGGAGGCGACGTATCTCACACTCAGGCCCCTATCTCTGAGCTCCTCGATAAACGGAGGCTCTGCTCACGCCTCCAAAGCGCTCGCGATAGTCGGGGAGAAAACAAGGCTCGTCAGCGTGACGACCTTCCTCGACACCATATCCAACGTGGTTCTCGCGAGCTGCATGGGGCTCGTCCTCTCCGACTACTTCGGGCCTATCGGCTGGGTTTACAGCACCGTCGCCGGTTCCCTCGCCATCATGGTCCTCCTGTACCTGCTCCCGAAGGCCATCGGCATCGAGAACGCGCTTAGGATGTCCATCGCCCTGTCTCCCAGCACCATGTTTGTGATGAACGGCTTGGCGCCGATTGCGGTTCCCCTGACTTCTGTAGCAAGGGGTCTTTCTGAAATGCTGGTGGGCAAATCCACCTACAGAGAGGTCGACCTGGTGGACGAATTTGAGGACGTCGTCACCATGCTCGAGAAGGCAGGACACATAGAACCCGATGTCGGGAGGCTTCTCAGGACTGCGTTGGCCTCTTCCAAGGGCACGGCGATGGACTCGATTACCCCCGTTGAGGAGATAATCTCGATCCCCAACAACGCCACCGTCCTCGAGGCGCTGGAGGCGATGGGGCAGACCAGCCACCCCAGGATTCCTGTCTACGACCCCAAGAGAACGCAGTACGTCGGCGCGGTCACCTTCAGAACCATTTCCAAGGCCGTCGGCAGGAATCTCCTCGGCGCTAGTGCGCTTGACTACATGGTCCAGCCAGCGAAGGTGAGCAGGGACGAGGGGCTGGCCTCCGTGATGGAGAAGATGCAGGAGGCAGGAACCACCATCGCTTTCGTGTTCGATGATCGGGGCATGGTGGGGATGATAACCCTGTCTGACATCATCGAGCAGGTCCTAGGCGTCAAGGTCTGAGCCCGACGTCCGCCCGTCACCGGGACTTTCTCACGCCTGCGCGCGCGCTGATTGTTCCAGCACCGACAAGATTCTAAGACGGCGCAGTTCGGCCCCCTTGGCTGGCTTGACTCATCCCGGGTTACTCTGCGATTCGCTGACCAAGGTGTACGGCGGCTCTGAGGGGAAAAGAGCGCTCGACTCCGTCAGCCTCACCGTCCCCTCCCACGGGATCTTCTCCCTGATAGGGATGAACGGTGCCGGAAAGACAACCCTGGTCAGGATACTCGCGACTCAGCTGGAGCCGACCTCGGGATCGGCGTCCATCGATGGCCTGGATGTAATCAAAGACGCGAAACGAATCAGGAACCGAATCGCCTGCGTGCCTCAGGAGGCCAGAACCGTCCCCTGGATGACTCCGAAACAGACGGTCCTTTCATACCTACTGTGGAGGGGCCTCGGATACAGAGAGGCAGGCAAGAAGGCCGTGGAAGCGCTGGCAAGGGTCGGCGTGGAGAGCCAGCAGAATGTTCTGAACCGCCGCCTTTCTGGAGGGATGAAGAGGAAGGTTCTCGTGGCGACCGTTCTATCTTCCGACGCTGACATCATTTTCCTTGACGAGCCGACGACTGGGCTTGATCCGATTTCGAGACAGGAGCTCTGGAAATACCTCTCTGGCCTCGCGCAGAATCGCTTCGTGATTCTTACCACACATTACCTGGAGGAAGCTGAGAGGCTGGCGGACGTTATCGGGGTCCTGCACGAAGGTAAACTGGTGGGGTTCGGAACCTTGGAAGAACTCCGTTCCGCGGTGAGGTACCAGTACAGCGTAATGGTGGCGTCAGATTCCAGATTGCCGACCGTCAAGAACGGGACTGTCACCAGGAGCCACTCGGGTCAGACTCAGATCCTCACCAACGAATCTGAGGCGTACGACATCTCACGGGCGCTTCTCGAAGGAGGAGCCAAGTTCTCCATGAGCAAGACTTCTCTGGAAGACATCTTCTTCCGGCTGGTCCACAGAACCGGCCAGGAGGCCGAAAGCGATTGAGGTCGTGGGGTAGGCAAGTTCTGGCATCCATCCTCGTGAACTCCGTCTACGAGATGAAGAACTACCCGGTGGTGCTGCTGAACACGGTGCTCTCGCCCCTATCCTTCCTTATCGTGATTACGTTCGTCAGCCAGGGAAGGCTCATCGGAGATGCAATTGAAGGGGGGTTCATCATGAGCATGTTCCAGAGCGGGATGTCGCTTCAGGGAGACCTGTCCCACCTGAAGAACGACTTCAAACTGCAGGACATGGTGGTCAGCTCTCCCACCTCGTCGGGAGCCTACGTCACCGGGATGGCCATCGCCGAGGTTATCTACTCGGTCCCGGCACTTGCCGTGCTTACCGTCCTCCTGGCGGTCTATGTCCACCCGGGCGCCCTCCAGGTGGTCGAGCTTCTCGTTGTCTTTGCTCTGATGTTCCTCGCGTCGGTGACGCTGGGCTTCACGCTGTCCACCTTTTCGAGTGACATAGTGCAGAGCTTCGCCTTCTCGAGGCTGATCTCGACGCTCTTCTCCACCCTTCCGCCCGTCTACTACCCGATCACCTACATCCCGCTTCCGTTCAGATACGCCGCTTACCTCTCCCCCACGACCTACGCGGCGGAGATAGTGCAAAACGCGACTGGACTGGTTTCTCTAAGTCAAGCAGAAATCGACGTCGGCTGGGTGGTGCTCGTGGGGGTGGCAGTCATACTGTCTCTGATCGCCGGCAAGAAGGCTAGATGGAGAGAGGTATGACAATCCAGCTCTCTCGTCCGCGGGAGAGCACTGGAGTCTGACGGGTTTCCATCCCGCTAGATGGTGGACGAGGCGGGTGTTTCGGAGAAGATGCAACTCGGAGGCTTGTCTGCAGCCTATTTTGCGGCGTTCTGCCACAGTCCTATGATGTTGCCTTCCGTGTCGGTGAAGTAGGCCGTGAACCCCATCTCGCCTACCGGCGACTTCTTTGCCGCAATCTTCCCGCCCAGTTTCTTGACGTTCTCCAGAGTCTTGTCGATGTCATCTACGGCGATTGTGACTGTCGGGGCCTGCAGTGGACCGCTCTTCTTCCCCATACCCCCGTTGATGGCTCCGGGAGAGGACGGCATCCCGTTCTTGTCAGACGGCGTGGTGCCTATCATCCAGTACTCCCAGTTCGGAAACTGGCTGATCTGCCATCCGAAGGCCTTGGAGTAGAATGTCGTAGCTCGTTTGGGATCCTTTGCGGGGATCTCGAAGTGAACGACCGAATCCATGTTGGGCGGGTAAATTGGCGGTTATTAAATTCAGTAGGAGTGGTCCCTACTTCGGGAGGCTTCGATGAGTCTATCCTTCCCCAAACTAGAAGCGAAGACCTTGTCAACGGTTCAATCGCCACGATGACTGACAGCCACGGATTCTGCACCCCGGAAAATCGTGTTCGTCATCGCCTCCGCCCTCTCGATACTCACACTTCGAGGTGATCCAGTGCGTGGGTGGGAGTCCAGCCCAACATGTTGGGCGGAGATTCGAAGGATAGAAGGATGGAAAAGCCCCCCGGCCGGTGTTCATGTCCAAAGTTTGATTCCAATCAGCCGATGGTTCGAATCCGGGCGACCCCACATCAGAATAGCTTGGAACGGTGTCCATTTAACGGAAAGGAGTTTGATTCTGGCCAATTCAGATAAGATGAAACCTTACTCAGATTGCCAAAAAGAGCTTGATTCCAGCTATTGAAGTTCGGGGCCCAAGCTTTGAACCGAGTTTCTTTGTCATTTGACATCATGAGCATGGAGAAGAACGAAGTCTAGAGCTCCGCTACAGTTCATGCTTGCACTCGGTTGCTCCTCTTGCGATCGCCTGGATTAGCATTACATTCGGTTTCCCAAGCGCTTCTCTCAGAAAGACCGTGTGGAAGGTGTCGCAGGTCATCGTCGGATATTTCTGTGCTATCTTGAGAATCGGGCAGTTCTTACTCACGCAGTATTCCTTGGTCCCTTCTCTCCTGAGTTCCGGCTGGAATCCGAAGTCGGCGAGCACAGGAAGCAGCGACGCGAGGCTCTCGTGCCTACCTGCACCTCCCGCGAGGATGCGTCCCGCGGACGCGTAGAGCTCCCTCGTCTTCCCCTCGCTTAGGTCGTTGAAAGCTGCCATTGTCAAGAGCTCAGCGACTAGGTCGTACTTGGACGAAACGTTGGTCCTTCCATCCAATGTGATTGTATACATCTTGCTCGGACGCCCTCTCCCCGTCTTCTTGAACGACGGTTTGACCAGTCCCTGGGCAACCATGTCCTCCAGGTGTCTCCTGATCACACTGAGGTTCATCTTCATCTTCGTTGCAAGCGCCTCAGCTGTCGTCTCCCCTTCTAACAGCAGAACCAGAATCCTCCGTTTGGTCTCTCCGAGTGGTATCTGGTCCACGACGCGATGGTAGTTTGTTCCTGTTTAAACCCTTTTGATGTTTCTATGCCATAGAAAGCATTATATCCCATTGAAGTGGAGAGTCCCTGATGAGCCAAAAAGCATCCTTACAACCGATGCCATCGTTCAAGGCAGGAATGAGAAAACTATGGAGCGACCACGTAATATGGACACGCCAGTACATCACCTCAGCAGTTACGGACTCCCCCGATACCAACGCGGCGGCTGGCCGACTTCTAAAAAACCAGGAACATATCGGGAACGCTGTAGTCCCGTTCTACGGCGAAGCGGCAGGAGCAGCCCTGACCAACCTTCTCAAGCAGCACATCATGATAGCGGTAGAGCTAGTAGCTGCAGCCAAAGCAGACAACCAGACGAAGTTCGCCGAGGAAGACGAGATGTGGACAAAGAACGCTGAAGGAATTGCGACGTTCCTCAGTGGAGCAAACCCAAACTGGAGCAAGGACGACCTGGCCGACCTCCTCGGGCAGCACCTCTCCCTTACCAAAAGGGAGACCGTTGATAGGCTGACCAAGAACTGGGAAGACGACATCAAAGCATTCGACGACATCTTCGTGGAAATACTCACCATAGCCGACGCGTTATCCGAGGGGATCATCAAACAGTTCCCCGCGAAGTTCCAACAGTGATGTCGAATGATGGCAAAGACCCCGGCCCTCGGAAAGGAAGGGCCGAACTTCGAGAATCTGCCCGGCACAGACGGGAAGAGTTACTCCCTCTCTTCCTTCGGTGACAAGCAGATTCTCGTCCTCGTCTTTATGGGGAATGGATGCCCCACGTGCAAGGCGACCGAGGAAAGGCTGTTTTCCATACAAAGTGATTATGGCAAGGCAGGAGTTCAAGTAGTTGCAGTCAATTCCAACAACGCGGCGATATCACCACAGGACACCGTCGAAGAAATGAGAACAAGAGCGAGGGAGCGCAAATACCCCTTCCCTTACCTCAAGGATGATGGGGCGATGTTGGCAAGACTAATCGGTGCCCGTACCACTCCTCATGCATTTATCCTGGACAGGTCCCGTAGGCTGCGCTACAGGGGAAGGGTGGACAATGCCAGGCAGAAACACCTGATTACGGTTCACGATGTGAGGCTTGCGCTAGACGATTTGATTGCAGGAACAGATGTCGAAGTCCCTGATACCGATTCATTCGGTTGCGGCATCGTCTGGTAATTCACGATGGCAACAGCCAATCTCGCCTCCAAAGGTCATCAAGGGTTCTTCGTCTTTATCGCCGTCCTGACGCTGGCCTCCTGGGTAACGCTAACTCTTTGGTCGCTGTCCCCTTACGCGTCTTCTCTAAGCCAGACGATGATGCTCCCTGTCCCTTCTGCAATCAGTGAGCAAATGCAGCACGCCATGCAGTTCATGCCTTGGATGGAGATGCCACAATCTGGAGGGGCGCCTCAGGCGCTCCCGATTCTAACAGTCACTTTCGCCGCCGCATGGATATTGATGGTTCTAGGCATGATGCTCCCAACGATATTTCCACTTCTTATGGAATCCAGAAAGGCTTCGACCTCTGGAAATCAGAAGCAGGGCAAGCGCAGTTCCTCCGTTTTGCTGGGTGGATTCCTTTCGATATGGATTGTCTTGGGTTTTGCAGTATTCTTCGTGAGGGACGGTCTGGAATGGTTGATCGTTCACGTACCCGGTCTATTGCATGATCCGTTCATCGTCCCGGCTGTCGCCATCGGGGGGTGCGGCCTGTACCAATTCACAGGGCTCAAGAGCAAGTCACTCGCCAAATGCAGGCTATCATCTAGGTCAGAATGTTTCGCATGTGCCACCACGGGGGAGTCTTTTGCCCTTGGGCTCCACCACGGCATTTACTCCATCGGTTCCTGTGGAATCTTGATGCTGTTGATGCTCGCCGCCAATCTGGGAAGCGTACCCTGGATGGCGGTCTTTACAGGGATGATGCTTGTCGAGAGGTATGCTCCTGAAACTGACGTTTTGTCAAGAGGTCTTGGGCTGGGATTGACTGGGGCAGCCTTCATCTATGGAGTTTCTTTCCTACTTTGAATCGTTCACCTGTTATCTTACTTCTTGATTCTTAGGGGTTTCAGGCTCAAGTTGTCCAAGTCATTCCGGATTGGGAAGGCAAGCGAGATTCCGCCAGGAAAGGTGGTGGGGTTCACGGTCGACGGGTCCAAGGTGCTTGTTTCGAACATTGATGGAGAATTCCACGCTATTGGTTCCGTCTGCACGCATGCTGGCGGACCCCTAGAGAAAGGAACGCTGGAGGGTCAGGTGATTACCTGTCCCTGGCATGGCTCCCGGTTCGATGTCACCGACGGCGAAGTCGTTTCCGGCCCCGCGACTGGCCCTGAACCAGCGTACAAGGTCACCATTGAAGGTGATTACTTGGTGTTGGAAGTATAGCGACGATGGGCCATACCATCAGAATCCGACCGTCGCCTTTTCCTATTCTTTCATATTGCCTTCTTGAAGGAGGTCTATCTGTTTCTGCCTGACTTCCTTGAAGAGGTTACACCAATCCCTCCCGGACACCACGAGTTCGTAGGCTTTGAACTTGGGCTCCACGCACATTCCTCTCTCAAAGAGGTCGGCGTTTAGCGGGTCGTTTGGCCTGAACCAGGTGCAGGCGAGGCAGTTCTCAGACTGCCAGGTTATTCTCTTCAGGTCGTTCTCCTGTTTTTCACTCATGGGCGCGACAGGAGCGAGGCGTGAATTAAATATGATTGGCTCCCAACGCGATTCGTCAGCATACGCAAGATGTTCAACTTGGAAGTTCTCTTACGAGAGGATCAGATTCGTACCTTGAATTAGAGGATCTGTAGAACCATTTCAAAACCAAACCAGACTTCCAAAGATAGGCCTTGGATTCGAACGGTAAACCGTGCAGGTCAGGGCGACCCGTCTCTGACAGGCAAGAGTCGTTCCCGCCTCACATACTTGGTTGGAAACCGTGTTCCCCGCCTAACTAGGAGTGCGGGGGGTGGGAACTGAACCTTAAGTTAGAATCGCACACCCAGAGGGCGGAACCATGCGGTTCATCGCTTGAATCCGACGGTGCCCGGGGCAGAACTTCATTTCGGAAAATGATTCAGGAAAAGCAACCTCGATTCCTAGGCAGGAACAGTTTTCTCCCGCCGTTGTTGTCCTACCCCACCCTGGAGTAGATTGTCCGACAAGGGAAAAGGCCACCCCGCGAACTATTGCCCCACTTGCCTGAAGTCGGGCATCAGGACACTTGTGGAGCGGCATCGTTACACGCCTTTGAACTATTGCACCTTCCACTATTGGTTGATGAGGGGAAGAGTCGGAGGACATTATTCCCTTGATGCTTATGTCGAAGCGTCTGAACTCCATGGGTTCAAGACTTCGCTCCCATCGCCTGAGGAAATGGCGGGGCTCGGCAAAGATTGATGGGCTTCTATTTTGGCGGAGTTCGCTTCTCGTATAGTGAGTTCGCTTTGAGGGCGAGGGGAAAGAGATTGCTCTCCTCCTCTTGGTGATGCTTCCTCAGTTCTTTCACGAATATTCCGACTTCCCTGCGCGCCACATGGTCGGGGAGTGTCGCCAGGTTAGGTAACTTGTGCTCAAAGAAATCGACGAGTTCCCTGTGGTATCGTAGGATGATGATGGAGTCCTCGGACTTGTCCTCCATCTCCCACATGATGGGCCGCATGAGTCTAGCCTCCTCCTCTACGGCATGCCTGAGAACCAGAGGCTTGATGACCTTTAGTTCCGTGATGACGACCTTCAGGTCACCGTTCTTTGCCAATCGCTCGATCCTGAGCAGTTTCGCGGCGAGTTCACGGTGCTCGTTCCTCAGTCTCTCCAATACCTTCGGGAGCGGCTCGTTGTAATCCAGCGACATGGTCATTAGAGAGCGTCTAAGACGACGCGTGTCTTAAATCTGCCCATGAGTCTTCGACAATGGCATGGTGGGGGTTGACCTAACGGAGGAAGACTTGGAGGTTGCCGAAGCAAGTGTAAGGTTCGCCATGGAGAACTGCCCCGTGGAGGGATTGCTTTCAAAGGAAGACGGGACTCCGGTCACTTTCGACGATCTTCAGGCTCTGTTGGATCAGCTGAACGAAATCGAGGGTCAGCGAGCTCCCAGTGTAAACCTCAGTGAAGACTTGGCGTCTCAACTTAGGAATATAGTCGACTACACGAGCGAGAACTGCCCCGTGGAAGGGGTTACGTCATTACACGATGGTAGGCCTGTTTCTGGGAAGAACGTCACGACGCTGGCGGAGAAACTGAGATTGCGAGGACAGGCATAGCAAACGAACAATCCCTACTGCCTAATCATTGTCAGCAGCATCTTGAATCGTCTTGTCGCCCTTACGGAATGGGGTTTCCCTGCCGGTAGGATGATTGCCTCGCCCTCATGTATGTCACTCGCTTCGCCCGACACCGTAACCTGGGCCTCACCATCCAAAACATGGAGCAGGGCATCGTAGGGTGCCATGTGTTCACTGAGACATTGTTCCTCATCAAAGGCGAATAGCGTCACGGTTCCGGCCTTGCAGTCGATGATTGTTCGACTCACTATGGAATCAGACTGATACGAAACAACAGAGGCCAGTACCGTTTTTTGGGCAGGCTGAAGTTTGCCCTTTGTCATGATACGACTTGACGATGACGCCTCATTTGAGTCTTGTTAGTAATCCCCTGATGCCAATGGAATCGTTGCCGCACTCAACCCCAGGTTCAAATCGGCGGCGGAGAGTCGATTATCCTCTCGTTCCATGTGAGTCAGAGGTGCGGGGGGTGGGAACCTAACTTTAGGTTAGAATCCCTTCCGGCCAGTGCTCTCCTTGGAGCGCGGCGCGGCAAGGGTAATGTACTTCGTATGTGCGAGATGGCCCATTCATTGAAGTCCGAATTGGTCTTAGCACTCATTTTGTCACCCGTCATCGTTTACAGCTTGTTGATGGGACTGCAGTTCGCCGGCATCAGTCCGGGTTATGGGAGCGAGTGGTACAGGAGCCCATTGGGGCTGATGGTTGTTCTCTCTTGGATGCTGTCTTTGCTCACGCCTTTACTCGTACCGATTTACTTATGGAGAAGGATTGGATGGAGAAGATTGACTGTATTAGTGCTGTTCGAAGTCGCGGCATACGCGATTTGGTGGATCTTCCTTGGTTCTTACCAGTCATATCCGCCTCCATTTTACTTCACCTACTGGTTGCCACCTACCCTTAGCACCATGGTTGGATACGCACTCATACTGAGTCGAAATCACTGAGTCTGTGCGTTGCGCATGTGCTAAGTTTGAATCCCTTCCGGCCCATTCACAAATAGGCCACAGTGAACTCTGTTTCGTCAATGAAGAAGGTGGGCTAGCGGGCAATCAGGATTACCTTGTCTCTTGACCTGGCGCCTGCTACCAAGGCCAGTCTTGATTTCGGGACTCTCAAATGCTCTGACATGATTTCCAGGAGCCTCCGGTTTGCTCTACCACATTCCGGTTCTTCGTCAACATCCACCTCGAATGTCTCGGCGTCAATCCTTGTTACGATCGTCTTCCTGGCATTCAGTGTGACGCGGACCTTGAGGAGTAGGATCCCGTACCCTCCTCGGCGGCTCAAAGTAAAGTCTTCGCTGGGAAGCCGGTCCTCCTGATTCGGACTCGTGGTCATGTCGATGGGTTTGGAAACACGAACGACCAACAATAAGACATCATGGATCACTTCCGGCCCGTAGACAATCGACTAATGATGAACTCCGCAAGTTAGAGATTAGTGCGGAGACTCCGAACCAAACCACAGGTTAGAATCGGCAACGATTTTCTTCGTTTCATGAGAGGTTGAGTGCGGGGGGTGGGATTCGAACCCACGAACCCCTAAGGGACGGGATACCCCATCCGAAGCCAGGCCGGATCTTGAGTCCCGCGCAGTTGACCAGGCTATGCTACCCCCGCGCCGTCGCCCCTTCGCTGGCTTACGATAAAGAGCATATCCCACGGTCCGCCGACGGTACAGGCCAGTCGCCCGCTACTGCTGGATGATGGCCACGCGGCTCGTCTTCCTGAGGAGCCTGTGCGAAGCAATCTCAATTATTATGTTGCAGTATCTCGCCAGCTGTCCGAAGTGAGAGACAAGGACCCTCGCGTATCCGTACTCCCCCTTCTCCAGCATCTCGTGAGTGATCTCCTGCTCTAGCCTTAGCGTTTCGCTGACCAGAGACGCGGAGGTGGCGATTAGCTTGATGTCTGGGGTAAGAAGGCTCTCCATTGTCGTCCCAAACGCCTCTCCCGCCTTCGCCGCCAGCTCCCTGACCCTTTCCACGATTCCCTGGTCCATCCTGGTCCCCTTCGCCTTCAGCCTCGCCAGTTCCTCTGCCATTTCGCTCACTATGTTGCCGATCTCGTCTAGGGTCTTGGCCGTGACTCTGTCGCCGGACGCGTGCAGGGGCGACTCGATCCCAATTTCCGACGCCAGCTCTCTCCTGCTCAGTGCCACCAGGAGTTGCCTCACAATCAGCCAGTAGAGCTCGTCAACCTCTTCCTGCACCCGCGGCACTTCCGCGAGGCTCGTGGTGTCTTCCAGGTCCAGTGCCTGCACCACGTTGTCCAAGCTCTGCGATACTAGGATCTGCAGCCTCTTGATCAAGGAATCGACGGGGAACTTCGTCGGGTCGGTGAAGCTCTGGCCTACGATTCTCTTGTCGTTCGACTCGACGACCTCGAGCCCCATCAGTCGCTTTATTGTTTTGACGGCCAGTTCGGCCGTCGCCCTCTCAAGCGGCTCTCTCCCGGTCACCTCGATCGAATCGTATCCCAGTGCGTAACCACCGATGATTAGCCTGGCAAGCATCTCTCTTCCCTCGGCCTGTTCGACCCTGATCGTCGCCCGGCTCGTCTTCTTGGCTCTCGAGGCGGGTATCAGCCTGAGGGTCCCGTCGGCTTCGGCCCTGATGAGCACGCTGTCCCCCTTGACGAGCTTGAGCTCATTTGTATACTCCTTCGGTATTGATACCGACAGCGACGAGTAGCCGACCTTCTGGAGCCTCCTCAGTTCGTCCATGGTCTCTATGCACTTGTAATGACTATAAGAACCATAGTTTTAAACGCCATCCAATCCTGCTTGCCGCGGTTACGCATGGATAGGAACGACTTCTCCTGGATGATAGGAGGGGTGCAGGGCAGCGGAGTCGACACCTCCGCCAACATCTTTGCCAAGGCAGCGGCGGCTGGCGGCCTCTGGGTGTATGGCAAGAGGGAGTACTATTCTAACATCAAGGGTGAGCACAGCTACTTCCAGGTCCGGGTCTCCAAGACCATGATCAGGTCCCACGTCGACACCGTCGACATGCTCGCGACCTTCGAAGAAGAGACGATCTTCCGGCACGCGCTCGAAGTCAGAAACGGCGGCGCCATTGTCTACAACCCGGATCAGGACGGCGTAAGGCTCGCCGACATCCCGACCATCGAGGGCCCCGTGAGGGTCCGCCTCAACGACGCGCTGGCCAAGAGCGGGCTTTCGGCGGACGTCAAGGGCTTGCTTGAGCTTGCTCGGAGGAATGGGGTTCACATCTACGCGGTCCCCTACGACCAACTGCTGAAGAAGGTCGGGGAGGAGTTCGGAGAGACGTCGCTCAGTGCTCTCCAGAGGATGCTTAACGTGATGGCAGTCGCCGCATCATTCGCCCTGCTTTCCTACGATGAGGAGCTCGTCAAGAACGCCCTGAGAAAGCAGTTCAAGTCGAAGCCGAAGGTCGCGGAGATGAACGCGGGTGCTGTCGGGGTCGCCTACGACTTCATCGGGGAAAAGTACGACGGCGGGTTCGGCTACAAGCTCGAGCCGGTCAACACCGACGAGGTGCGCCTCTTCGTCCGGGGCCAGTCTACGGTGGCGATGGCGAAGGAGCTCGCAGGGTGCAGGCTGCAGACCTACTACCCGATTACTCCCGCCAGCGACGAGAGCGAATACCTCGAGGCGCACGGCGTCATAGAGCTCGATGGTTCGTCCGCACAGGAGAACCCGCAGGTGGCCGAAGTCGCTGCCATGAAACAGAAGGGGTCGATTGCCGTTGTTCAGTCGGAGGACGAAATCGCCGCGGTGACGATGGCGATTGGAGGCGGAATTGCAGGCGTAAGGTCATCAACGTCGACGTCGGGTCCTGGCTTCTCGCTGATGGCGGAGGGGCTAGGGTACGCCGGAATCAACGAAGTCCCCGTCGTGGTCACGCTCTACTCCAGAGGTGGGCCGAGCACCGGCCTTCCGACGAGGCACGAACAGGGAGATTTGAGGTTCGCTCTGCACGCGGGGCACGGCGAGTTCCCCAGGCTGGTCCTCGCCAGCGGTGACCTGGAGGAGGCCTTCTACGACACGGTCAGGGCCTTCAACTACGCCGAAAGGTATCAGACTCCAGTCATCCACATCGTCGACAAAGCCCTCGCAAACTCCGACTCGACCATGACGAAGTTCGACGTCGGAAGGGTCAAGATCGACCGGGGGCTATTCGTGAAGGGCCCGCTGACAGGCATTGAGAACGGGGAGTTCCCACGGTTCCAGCCGTCTCCCGGAGGCATATCGCCGCGCCCTCCAGTCGGGACCAAGGGAGCCGTCTACTGGCTGACCGGGGATGAGCACAACGACCTGGGGCACATCTCGGAGGACCCGTCGATCAGGGACTCTATGATGGAGAAGAGGATGGGCAAGGTGGACACCGCAGACGCTGAGATACCGATGTCGGAACGAGTCAACCTCTTCGGCCCTGAAGAGGCAGACATCACAATCGTCAGCTGGGGTTCGACGAAGGGGGCCATACTCGACGCGATGGAATGGCTGGGGGCTGACGGGATAAAGGTCAACTTCCTCCAGATTAGGCTGATCAACCCGTTCCCCACCCAATACGTCAAGCAACTGCTCTCGAAGGCCAAGACCATAGTAGGAATCGAGATGAACTACTCAGCACAGCTGATTGGGATTGTCCGCGAAAGGACCTGCATCCCGGTCGACCAGCTCGTGGTAAAGTACAACGGAAGGCCCATGTCCTGCGAGGAAATCTACGGCGCGGTGAAGCTGATTGCGGCTGGCAAGGCTCTGAAAAAGGTGGTGTTGAAGGCTGGCGCTTAAGTTCACAGACCTGAAGACGACGGTGCACAACGACTGGTGCCCCGGCTGCGGCGACTTCGGCATTCTCAACGCCGTCCAGATGGCCCTCGCAGAGATGAACGTTGACCCGAGCAGCACAGTGGTGGTTTCAGGTGTCGGCTGCTCGTCCAAGGCTCCTCACTTCATCAAGACCTATGGCGTGCACACTCTCCACGGCAGGACCCTGCCCTTCGCGACCGGCATCAAACTTGCCAACCCCAACCTGGAAGTCGTCGCTGAGGGCGGAGACGGAGACGGCATGGGTATCGGCGCGGGCCATTTCGTCAACTCCGGGAGGAGGAACATCGATATGCTCTACATCGTGCACGACAACGAGGTCTACGGCCTCACGAAGGGGCAGGCAGCGCCTACCATGAAGCTGGGCATGAAGACCAAGTCCCTCCCGCTCCCGAACATCAACCAAGGAGTCAACCCGCTCATGCTGGCGCTCGCCTCCGGCTACACCTTCATCGCCAGGGGGTACTCCTACGACGTCCGCCACCTGAAGGACCTGATAATCAAGGGAATCCGGCACAAGGGGTTCGCCTTCCTGGACGTCCTCCAGCCGTGCCCGACCTACAACGACATCCTGACGAAGGAGTACTGGGCCGGGGAGGGCAACCTAGACGCCAACGGACACCAGCAGCCGAGGACCTACAAGCTCGAGGATACGGGCTACGACGGAATCGTCCACGGCGGGGATTCGGCTGAAGTTCAGCAGAAGTTCCAGCAGGCGGTCCTGAAGTCGTTCGAGTTCGGTGACCATACCCCCATCGGGATCTTCTACCAGAACGAGTTCGTCCCGACCTACGAAGAGAGGCTGGTCGGGAGGGCTCCGACCTATCTGAGCAACCCGCCGGCTGCCCAGGAAATCGCGAAGCCTGACGGTACTCCTCTGGCGAACATCGACAAGCTGCTCGAAGAGCTGCGCGTCACCTAAATCGGGAGGAACGCGCCATGGGCTCCTCGCCACAGGCATGATAGTCGCGGTAGGCAGCAGGAATCCGGCCAAACTCGAAGGCGTCAGGAAAGCGTTCTCCAACTACTTCCGAGAGTTCGAGGTCTGCCCGGTCGATTCCTCTTCGGTCGCCCGGGCTCAGCCGCTAGGGCTTGAGCAGATGGTCGAGGGTGCCATCGCGAGGGCCAAGTTCGCCCTCCTGAAGACGAGCGGAGACTATGGGGTGGGGGTCGAGGCAGGCATCTTCAAGGTCGGCTTGCTCTACTTCGACCACCAGCAGGCGGCCATCGCCGACGCTTCGGGGAGGGTTTCTCTCGGCCACTCGGCCGGCTACATGCTCCCGAAGGACGCAGTCGAGAAGATGCTCGGCGAGGGGAAGGAGCTCGAGCAGCTGGCCGAGGGCCTTACTGGAGTTCTAGGCATCGGAGACAAGGGGGGACTTGTTCACTATCTCACCAAGGGAAAGATGACGAGGGCTGACCTGACAGAGCAGTGCGTGATGACCGCTCTCGCGCCCTGGCTGCATAGAGACTTCTACGGATTCTGAGAACCCAGGCCCGCTCTGGTTCCCGGTCTCAAGATTTCGCCGGAGGGCCGGTCTCCGCCATCACGTCGGGTTGCGGATGGTGAAACGGAAAACACGCGACATGCCTGTCGTATCCTTCCCTGCCTTCGATCACGCTGCCGCAGTCGCCGCAGCGCCACGCCCTCCCCCCTTCAGGCATCAGCTTCTCATATCTGACAAGCTGTTTGGACGCCGTGTCTTGCGCCATCGGCGTCGGCTTGCGCCTGATTTGATATTTAACAACGACAGCGGGATTTGACCGTGGCTTCGGGACTCTATGGTGTCTGCCAGCCCTGGCCGAGCAGAATCAGGACGACGCTCGCGTAGACGAGAATCAGACTGACAAGTAGGGTCCTCTCGATTCGGAGGCCGGAGGCAACGCTTGCCCCGGCCCCAACGACCCCTGCCATCCACGCCTGGAGCAAGACCAGCACCACGGTCAGCGATGCGGAAGGAAGCACCGGGCTGAGGTTCTCTTGCACTGCCCCGAATACCACGAAGGGAAGCAACGACAGCATCGCCCCCTCGAACAGCGGCCCCGGGTTGGCCCGCGTCCTGAAGCCGATTCTGAGGACGACCAGCGGGACCCCGGCCACCGCGACGACCGAGGCAGCCAGGCTCGCCCCCGGCGTGAGGTAGTCTGCTACCGGCGTCGCCGAGAACAGCCAGACGGCCTCCTTCGAGTACGTCAGTAGCGCCACCGATGGTGCAAACATGAGCGCGAAACTTACGATGAGGGACCTCCTACTCGAGCTCATCTTCCCGAGGAGGACCCTCGGTGCGAAGGCTTCGACTGCCGTGCCCCTCCTTCTGTTCCTCTCGAGGATTTTCACGACCGCCTTCGGGCTCACGACCGCATCCTGAGACATCTGGCTGTAGATGTCTTCCCCGAGCTTTGTCAACACGTACCTCCCCTGCTTGTCCCTGACGACGAGCCTCTCCATGACGTCCAGATGGTGGTACAGCGCGCCGGTCTTCTCGCCCACCTGCTCGGACAGTCCCTTCCACTGCATCGGGCCGTTCCTCCCGATTGCCTCGATGACCGCCCTCCTGGTCGGATGGTCGATGATTCTCATGACCCTCTTCGGGTCGAGAGCGTCCGTCCCCACGTAAGCAGACACGTTCATGGATGCTAAAAGCCTCCCCTGCCTTCGCTCAGAGAACGGCGAAGACCCTCTCTCTTCTGGCATAGATCACTGCGAAGACGGCTGTGGTCACTAGGACGGCCGCCAGCAGTACTCGGGCGTCGGCGACGAAGGAAGACAGGACGGCCGCTATCGGGAGCTCAGTTATCTGAATTACATGGGTGGAGAAGTGGGGGATGCTGATCAGCAGCTGGGTTCCCGACGCCGTGCCGACCACGACGAAGAGAGGCGTCGTCGGGGAGCCGAAGAGCTGTGTCAGCGACGACGCCTCCGTGACAGTCTGGTTGTCCAGAGTTACGGACAGAGCATTGTTCCGCAGGTTGATTGGCTTGTCGAAGTTCACGAGCAGGATTCGCGAGCCGTGGATGTCGTTCCCTGCGATTGTCACCAGGACGCCGTTGGCAGCCTGCCCTAGGGATACGCTGAACTGCGGGCTCAGGAGGGATGCGGTCGTCGTGTTGCCAGAGACCTGGACTACGACGGGTATCGTTCCATCGTCCTGCGCCTGCTGAATGCTCTGCGCAACGGTCTGGTTGTTGCCTATCGCGGTCGAGCCCTGCGCCTCCGCGAGCGCCGCGCGCGGGTTCGCTCCGAGGACGATGGTGGCGGCCACAGGGTCGCTCTGCAGCACCGTGATTCCGTTGGCCACGAGGACGAACCCTACCTGCCAGGTTCCAGGAGAAAGGGGGACCTCCGTCTGCATCGCCACGTTCGCGACGTCCCCGAACACCAGGGTGCCGACCTGATATGCCGTCCCGTTGGCTATGAGGTCCAGCGTGTACTGAGCGTTTGATGTCAGGTTGCCGAATGTGGCGTAGATTCTCAGGTTCGCCCCGTATGGGATGGCTACGGCCCTCCCTTTCACCCCGCTTCCATCAACTGACACGAAGCTGAACACGAAGGTCTTCGGCGCCGGCGGGTTTACCGCTGGCGGGTGGAAAACCAGGGTCTGGGGTGTCGGCTCCCCCACGAGCACCACCGAGTTGCCCGACAGGACCTCAATCCCGACGTTGTAAATCCTGTAGCTCCCAGGCGGCAGCAGCACCGACCCCGAAGCCGTGCCGGTGCCTTCGCTCGTGACCCTCAGGATTCCCGCTGCGTGCGTCGTTCCGTTGACGGAGAGCACGACATCGTACTTCGCCGTGGGCGGAACCCCCGCCGACGAGTAGATCAGAACGCTGAACTTGATTTCTGCCGAGTCATCGCCGGCGACCCCGACATAGGCCACGCCGAGCGCGACGCTCCCTCCTGGCTGGTCCATCGAGAAACGCACGGCGTTGGCCACGGGGACCAAGACACCTCCTCCGGGGTTGACGCTAGCTCCGAGCCTCAGTGACTGCGGCGAGGGCTCCCCGACGAGGATGACCGAAGTCCCGGAAAGCAGTTGGATCTGCACCTGGTATACGCCAGGCCTGGCCTTCAGAGAGCCGAAGGCGCTTCCCCCTCCTTCCGAATTCACGTGCAGCGTCGCGACGTCGTGGGCCGTCCCGTTTAGCGCGACGACGACGGAATAGTCAAGGGACGGCGACAGGTGCGCGATGCTGTAGACGCCAACGCTCACAAGAATCGTGGTCGAGTTGTACGCCCCGACGCCTGCCAACCCGTCCGCGGTGGTCGTCTGACCGGATGCGTAGAGGACGAACCTGTCGGCTCCCGCGGTCAGGACGTAGTTCCCAAGTGCGGTCGGCAGAGGAGGGACCACTCCGGAGCCGAGAACCAGGACTTGGGGGGTCGGCTCGCCCACCAAGGCGAGGGTCGACCCTGAGAGCGCCTCAATCCCTAGGACGTATGCCCTGTAGTCACCGCGGGGAAGGTCCAGAAGCCCATGGAATGTCTCACCCACAGTGGAAGCCGGGGTCAGTGTTCCGATGTCGTAGGTCGTCCCGTTGACCGTGAGTACTACGACGAGCTGGGCTGTCGTCGGCACTGTCGCGAGCCTCGTCGTCTCCACGTCGAGCATGAGCTGGGACGAATTGGCGGACGAGACGCTCACTTCTGCCGTGCCGTAGCTGCTGTTCGTTTCTCCAGGCCGGTAGAGGCCGAATCTCACCGCGCTGACCAACCCTGGATTCGGAGGTACGGCTGACGTGGTTGTGGCCGTGGTCGTTGACGTGGCCGTCACCGTAGTGAACGCGGTGACAGTGGAAACCTCTGCCGTGGTGCTGACCGGGCTCGGTGCGACGGTCGCGCTGGACGTCATGGTCGTCCTTTCCGTGACCGTGAGAGTGGTCACGGTGACGGTCGGAAGGATGCTGAGGGTCGTGCTCGCCGCGCTCGACGAGCTGCTCTCTGTGGTCACGCTGGTGGTGATCGTCTTCTTGGGGACGGTGACCGTGAAAGCCGTGCTAGTGGTGCTAGTCTTGCTGCTGATGCTAGCCGTGCTGGAACCTGTCGTCGTGGAGGTCTTGGAAGTCGTGCTGATGATTGTGCTCTGGCCAAGTGTGAGGTACTGGGGGTACGGCCTCCCTACGAGCGCCGTCACCTGTCCTTGGACGACGTCGACTCCCAACGCGTAGGTCCCGGGGCGGAGGATCAGATATCCCGAGGCCTCGGCCGTGTTCTTGCTGATGACGGTCAGGTTCGCTAGGGCATGCGTGGTTCCGTTGACCAGCATGACGGCGGTGTAGACTGCCGAGTTGGGATTAACGGGCGGGAAGCTGCCGTTGATTGCCAGGTGCCAGGCGAGCGCCGTCGAGTTCTTGACCGCCACAGCGGCGCTTCCGTAGGGGACGCTCGCGGCAGGGGAATACAATGTGAACGCTATGGTTACGCCGGAGGCCGACTGTGCCAGGGCTGGCTGGGCTATTGCCGCCACGGTGCCGCAAATCAGCAGGAAGACCAGAGCGGAGCAGAGGACCCTTTCAGCTGCAGGGCCAATCCGACCCTCGGCTGCCGGCATCTAGGAAGCATCGCCTTCGTTTGGTGACTTGGACGCCGGCAGGACCACCTCCGCCCTGAGGTGGTGGAGCGGGAAGCAAGAGACGTGCCTGTCGTACCCCTCCCTCCCCTTGACCGAAGACCCGCAGTCGTCGCAGTGCCAGCTGTACCCGGCTTCGACGGCATCCTTGCTGTACCAGATGAGCCGCTTTGACGCCAATTCCTGCGCCATGGTTGTTCATCTGCGTCCCCTTCGGATATAACCAGGCTATTCCAGGAATTCCTGAAACGACGGTCGGTTTTCCTCGATTCCACCCCTGGATTCATCCCAACTGTGCTCGGGAGCCGACCAATGTGCGGGGGGCGCATTGAAACGCTTTAATCTCCTGAGGGTCGCGCAGTGCGAAATCCATGGCGTTGGCGCCCGGGACTCTGCCGCTCACCCTCCTTGCTTCATTCATGCGGGCAGAGGGACAGACCGGGGCTCAGGAGAAGCCAATCGACCCCTCTTTCAAGAGGGTGATGGTATACCTCTTCGTCGGAACTAGGGGCGGGCAGAACAGGACGAGGATCGTCGAGATGCTGAAGGCGGAACCGTCGAACCCGAACCGCATCTCGGAGAGGCTCGGTCTCGACTACAAGACCGTTCAACACCACCTCAGGCTGCTCGAGGACAACGGTGTGGTGGTCTCAAGCTCCAAGGGGACCTACGGAGCCATCTATTTCCTCACGCCCTACTTCGAGAAGTATTTCGACCCTGTCAAGGCGATGTGGGAAGGATTTGGGTAAAGTTAGAAATAGCTTGAGAGGTCAGTTTCCCTAGGAATGGCGTTCGACATCTTCTGGATGAACATAGCCGCCCTCTTCGCCTTCCTCAACGTGGCCCTCGTGGGGACTCTCATCGTCCTCTACTTCCAGAGCTGGAGGCGGCTCCGTTCCTCGCTGAGCGCCTCGCTCATGACGTTCGCCGTCTTCTTTCTTGTCCAGAACTTCGTAATAATCATCTTCTGGCTGGTGCTCTACGGCCTCGCGCCCCAGTCCTTGGTGCTCGAGAGCGTAGTCGTCGCGGCGGCCCCGTACCTCGTCGCCATCAACGCGCTCGAGAGCCTCGCCCTGGGGAATCTCGTAAGGATAACTTGGGCCTAGACGCCCTCCGATTTGGGAACGATTTGGGTGAAAAGTCGGCATTCCACTATATACGCTCGGCAGGGCGAGGCCACCATGCAAACGCAAAAGAAATCCAGAGCAATCTCCGGCACCGTCTTCGCCGTCGTGACGATCGTACTTCTCGTCCCCACGGGCGCGGGCTTCTACCTCTACGCCTCCTCACCAGTGATGTCCACCAGAGTCGCGTCGACCCAGACCGTCACCAGCACGAGCACCAGCACGACCACGACCATCAGCGCGTCCCTGGTCCAACTCCTGAAGAGCGGCGGGTTCGTCAACGGCAACCTCACCACCTTCGGGTACACACAGAACTACGTCTGCACCCCGGCGGGGACAGCCTTCATCAACAACGCCGAGTCGCAGGCAGCAGCCAAGATAACGTCCTGCATCGTGGGAGCGGGCAACTCAAGCGCGATCTCGGGGGCCTTCCCCGTGTTCGTCCTGGTCCCGGCCTACGCGGGCCTCTCCAACTTCGGCGTCACCCAACTCGGCGCATCTCCCCAGGGCTACCCCGTCTTCGACCACCAGGTGATAGTCACCCAGTGCGGCGGTGGCGGAAGCGCCGCGGCCTGCCCTGACCACCCAACATACCTCTACTCCCCGGTCTTCACCCTCGTCGAGCAGCACCTCGGGATCAAGGGCGGGGTCTTCGGACTCCCCGAAGGCGTGCTGCCCACGCCGTCGCACGACCACATAGCGGGGTTCGACACCAACTCGTCGATCCCATGGTACGTGGTCGCGGTTTTAGTCTTCGACCCGAACATCATGCCCAACGCCGTCACGGGGCAGTGCTCGGCGGTCGTCAACTCGAACCTCACCGACCCTACCCACAACTGCCTCACGTCCTTCAGCGCCTTGGCTGCCGCCATGGACACCAAGACTACGGCGACCGCCAACGCTAACATGACCCAGGACGATCCGATCTACGACACGCTAGGAGGAGTCTCCACCCAGGTGGTGATCCCGGGCGTCACGGTCGTGTCGGAGCAGTCAGGGGCAAACACCAACCTCTTCCTCTACTTCAGAATCACGCCACAGAACCCGTTCAGCTGACCTGCTAACTCCATCGCTTTCGGGGCCGTCCGGCCCCGTCCCCTTTTCTGTGCCTCGTTGAGACTTCGTCCGCACATCAGCGCGGTCGCGACCCTCACGCCCGCGCGCGGTCGCTCCCTGACGTTGCGCGTCCTCTGCCAATTCCTGAGAGCAGCAGGGACCCAGTTGCGCGATGCGTGCGGTTTTAACACGACAACGCATATATACGAACCCTTGACCGTGGGCGAGTTTGCGCATTAATTGGCGGCGTCTGCCTTGAGCAAACGGGCATAGCCCCAACGCAATGATAACGCACGACCTCCAGGTGCGCGTACAAAAGTGGAGATCTGACTCAGGTTAGATCTGACGTGGGTTGTGCTTTACACCTCGCAGAAATGCGTGGTCGTACTCCTCGATAATCGACTCCGGTTGATCCTGCCGGACCCGACTGCTATCGGATTGGGATTTAGCCATGTTAGTTGTGCGTTCCTGGCTA
>DASPOB010000023.1:0-46199 GCA_035626235.1 Nitrososphaerales archaeon
TTCGGCTCCTCAAAGGCATTGTCGAGGGAGGTCCTGAGGATGCTCAAGTTCGAATACGGCCCCTTCGACAACGGCCTCCCTCGTGAGGCTCCGAAGGCCGTCTCCTGCGTCTCAGTGGACTTCGACGTGACCAACCCGACCCGCTACCAGGACAACCGCAAGGGGACACTTGCCCTCCTCGAGCTCGCGGACCGGCACAGGATCCCCATCACCTGGGCGATATGCGGCAAGTCCGCCGTAGACGACATGGCGTCATACTCGGCGATACTCGACTCGGCGACTCGACATGAACTAGCCGTCCACACGTACTCCCACGTCGACGCGACGAGGTGTTCGGCCGAGGAGTTCCGTTCCGACATCGTCAGGTGCGTGCAATCGCTCGGGCTCGACCGCCCCCGGACCTTCGTCTTCCCCTGGAACAGGGAGGGGCACTTCGACGTCCTGAGGGAGCTCGGCTTCCGCTGCTTCCGGGGAAAGCGCCGCGCCATCGGGACCCCCGTAAGGACAGAGGGGCTCTGGAACGTGAGACCTGTCTACTACGTCGACCAAAAGTCCAGATCAGCCGGAGCGCTGATCAGGAGCTATGTCGACCTCTGCGCGAGGCGCTCCGCGGTGTTCCATCTTTGGACCCACCCCTGGAGCCTTGTGATCAACGGGAAGACGGAGCCGATGATGGAGACCCTGGGCCAGGCGTTCGAATTCATCGCACGGCTGCGCGACGAAGGGGTCGTCGCGACCTACACCCTGGGCCAGATCGCTTCCATGCTCGACATGGAGTCGGTGCCCACCGAGGTTCCGCCGAAAGCTGTCCAGCAGACGGCCGGGAGGTCTCTCGGTTGAAGATAGCACAGGTGAACTCGTACTACTATCCGTTCATGATTGGAGGGGCGGAGTGGTACGTGCGCAACATCTCCAGGGAACTCAGCAAGTCGGGGAACGACGTGACCGTCTTCACCGCGCGGGACTATCGCGGGGAACGGGCGGCCCCCGAGGAGGTCTACGAGGGCGTCAGAATCCGCCGTCTTCCCCTTAGGCTCGACCTGACCTACAGGCTGAAGCTCTGGGGGGGCCTCAAGGAGGCGCTCCTCGCAGAGGACTTCGACATAATCCACACCTACGACTACGCGCAGCAGCACAGCGTCGACGCCCTCCATGCCGCGTCGGACAGGAAGACCGGCTCAGCCCTTACTGTCTTCGACGTTCACTCTGCCATCCCGAGATCGTGGTACAAGAGAGCCCCGATGAAGTACCTTGACTCCTACTTCGCCCACAGAACCTTCCCGCTCGCTACCAGGATTCTGGTCCGGGCCCCGAATCTCGTGGACGGCCTCCCAGGGGTGAATGGCTTCCGTACCAAGGTGAGAGTATCGCCTTCGGGGGCAAGGGACGAATCGTTCGGGAGGTTCGATGGAGAAAAATTCAGAGAGAAGTATTCGGTTGGGGGCTCCCCGCTGGTCCTCTTCATGGGGAGGCTCAATCCACTGAAGGGACCCCAGCTGCTGCTTGAAGCAGTCCCAGGGATACTGAAGGAGTTCCCGAAGGCGGCCTTCGTGTTCGTCGGTCCAGACCAGGGGGGGTACAGAATGGCCCTGGAGCGGAGAGCGTCAGAACTTGGCGCCGCCTCGAACGTCAGGTTTACCGGGGCCATCTCAGACTTCGACGAGAAGATGCAGGCTTACTCCGCTTGCGACGTCTTCGTCCTCCCGACGAGCTATGAAGGGACCAGCCAGGCTATCTTCGAGGCCATGTCTCAGGGCAAGCCCGTCGTCGCCTCCCGGGTGGGAGGGGTGCCGTTCCAAATCGAGGACGGCCAGCAGGGATACCTGGTCGAGTATGGTGACGTCCAGGAGCTCTCTGGGAAGATTGCCCTCGTGCTTAGAGGCGGGGAGGAGATACGAGAGATGGCGCGACGGGCCAGGAGCCGGGCAGAGGGCTTCAGGTATTCAAAGCTCGTCCAGGAGCTCCAATCAGTCTACGAGGAGATAGTCGGGATTGGAAATTAGCGGCAAGAAAGTCTTCGTCACTGGTGGGGCGGGGTTCATCGGTTCACACTTGGTGGACTCGCTCCTGCGTCTGGGAGGAGATGTCACCGTTTTCGACAACTTCGATGACTTTTATGACGGGAAGGAACAGAACATCGAAGGTCACCTCGGGGACCCGAGATTCCATGTCGTCAGGGGGACCATCCTCGACTTTGAAGCTCTGTCGAAGTCGATGAAAGGCAACAAGCTTGTCTTCCATCTTGCAGCCCAGCCCGGCATCAGATACTGTCTGACAAATCCCCTGAAGGCAAGTGACGTCAACGTGACTGGTACGCTCAACGTCCTCCTCGCCTCGGAGAACCTGGGCGTGGAGAAGATCATCCACGCTTCGTCATCATCCATCTACGGGAACGTCGCAAGGGTGCCGATTCCAGAGGCGTGTCCCTTGAACCCGACCAGCATCTACGGAGCGACCAAGCTGGCTGCTGAGAAGTACTGCCTGGCCTACCATCAGACCAGCGGCCTTCCCATCACCTGCCTGAGGTATTTCTCGGTGTACGGCCCCCGAGGAAGACCTGACCAGGTCCTCTTCTCCATGGCAGAAAGGGCCGCGGCAGGCGGCGCGCCGGTGATATACGGAGATGGAAAGCAGTCGAGGGACTTCACCTATGTTTCCGACATCATCTCTGGTACGATTCTCGCGGCCCTCCGGGACGACAGCATCGGACAGGTCTTCAACCTGGGCTACGGGGCCGAGTTCTCGATTTCCGAGGCGGCCGAGAGAATAAACGAGTACTTCAGGAACCAGCAGGAGCCCGTTCACAAGCCCGCCTACGGGGGGGACTTCTCCCGCACGCTCTGCGATAACCAGAAGGCTCGTCACCAGCTGGGTTGGTCCCCCAAAGTGAGCTTCACCGCCGGGCTCGATCAATTCTTGGAATGGTACTCAAAGACGAAGATGCCGGCTCCCGGTCACGGAAAGCCACTCGCATAGGCCTCAGCACCATCGTTCTCAAGCTCCAAAGAGAAAAGACGATGATCTCCAAGGTCTGCAGGCTGGTCTGGGAGTATCCGGTCCGCGGCCTGTCTACCTACGGCCTCCAGCCGGTGTTTGTCAACCTCTCCGAGCAGCAGGTCAGGCAGGGATACGAGGTGCACGTCATCGCGGCAAGGAAGGGAACCCAGCCGAGGGAGGAGACGTGCAACGGCGTTCAAGTGCACCGCGTCGCAGTGCCTTTCAACCTCAACGCTCTGAGAACTCTCAACAAGCTCGTGGGGAACGGGGGAGACTGGGTCGTGCACACTCACGCGACCTGCGGAATCTTCACGGTCCCGATGAAAAGACTACACAGGATCAGGCTGGTCTCTCACTCTCACGGGACATCTCGCTCCCATCACGTTCCAATTCGGTACAGGAGCGGAGACCTGGTGGTTGACTACTCCTCACTTGGGATCACCTACGATACAATCCGCGAAAAGTCGCTGTGGCGTTCCGCGGACAGGGTGCTTACTGTGAGCCGAACCCTAATGAACGACATCCACGATTCATATGGAGTCCCCGAGGACAGGCTGCGAGTCGTCTACAACGGCGCTGACACCACCCTGTTCAGGCCGGACAGCAATTCCGAGCTTCCACCCTCCCTTCGAAACCTCGAAGGAAGGAAGATCATCCTTTACGTCGGTCACTTCGGGCTGAGGAAAGGGATTTTCTTCCTCATCCGGGCGATGAAAATCCTGAAGAGCGAGGTTCCCGACAGTCACCTCGTCTGCATAGGCGGCGTGCCTGATTGGCTCGGCGCGGAGGACTACTGGGGCCTACTCCGAAGGGAAATCGAGAGGAACGATGTCGCCGAGCGCGTGACCCTCATGGACAGGGTCAGAAACGTCGACCTGCCGGCCTACTACCGGTCAGCGAGGGTTTTCGCGCTTCCTTCCTACTATGAGACAATCTCGAAGGTGACCATGGAGGCGATGGCCTGCGGCGTCCCCGTAATCGCCACGAATACCGGAGGGATTCCCGAAGTCGTAGAGGACGGGACGACTGGGATTCTTGTGCCGTACGCATCGGTCGAAGCTTTGGCTTCGGCCCTTTCGACCCTCCTCATGGACGAAGGCATGTCAAGGCGGATGGGGACGATGGGGAGGGCCAGGGTCGAGCGCGCCTTTACCTGGGAGGCCGTCGCGCGAAGAGTGAAATCGGTCTACGACGAGTTTCAATGACTAGACTCAGGGCGCCAAAAGCCAATCCCGAACCTGCGCCGATAAATGACGCAGAAGAGGCCGCCGAGGCTAAAGAATTCGATGCCCTAAGGCTGAGAGTCTGGAGAATCCGCCGAAGACGGGTGAAACTGATGGGTAGGCTTTACATCGCGGGAGGGCTCGCCGCCCTTGCGGTTGGCTACCTGACCCACTACTTCGGCCTCGAAGTGGTTTCGGCGATCATGATTCCGCTCGGCGCTTTTTTCGCGCTCGAAGGGAACGAACCATATGTCAAGTCCTCAGTCGCCGGGCAGTCGGTGATCTCGGCCATGCGCGTGTTACAGGAAGCGCTGAAAGCCAACTCAGAACAAGGACACGCCGTGTTCGTGCCAGTCGAGGGAGACCAGAGGTCGGTGACGATGTTCATCCCGGCCAGCGACCTCCCGGACGGGGAAGTCTCGACGGAGGGGGTTGAGGGACACTACTACACACCGCTCGGCCACGAACTATTCGCAGACTACCTCAAAGAGGTCGGGGGGAGGACCGAGCACGACCTTATGCGGACCCTGGAACAACTCAGGGAAATCATGACGGCAGGCTTGGACATGGTGGAGGACATAAGGTTCGAAGTGAAGCTCCCGGTCATAAGCGCTCAGATTAGAAACGCCAGTTTCGCCGAGATAGGCAAGTTCCCCGGCCTCGTCAGCGGCGTGTACGCAAAGGCGGGATGCCCCGTGACAAACTCCATGGCCGAGTGGGTGTCCTACTGCACTGGCACGCCCGTGAGGTGGCTGGACGCTCAGGTCAACCCAGTCGACAGAGTCGCGACAGTCAAACTCTTCTGGGCCGGGGGCAAGAGTTGAACCGTACAAGGACAGTGGCGGCCGTCGCCAGCGCCGCGGTCTTCGTCTACCTGCTCTACCTCTCCCAACTTCCCTTCGACCCACTCAGCCTGCTCTCTTACGCGACGATTCCACTGGTGTCGGCGGCAGTGGTCGCAGCTGTGGCAAGCGCAGTCTTCGTCGTCATGAGACGGAAGGAGCTTGAGCCCCTGTCAGGAACCCTACGGTGGGTTGGGTGGATACCGTTCTCCGCGGGAATCTTGCTTTACGTCCTGGGGACCTACTCCGTTTATCCTTACTTTCTCCACTGGGTTTCGCTTTGGGCGTTACTTCAGGGCATGGCGGTCCTTTTGTTGGGGATCCGAAGCTGGGACATTGCGATGCCGTCTCTATCCCTCCTGATTCCCGTGGCGCCCGTGTTGCCATCCCAGCCCCCCGGGCTGGGGCTGGATTCTCTCTACTTCTTCTGCCTGTTGGGCATAGCGGCGATCGCGCTCTCCCGTTCGCTGGTTTCTTGGTTGAGACCGATTCTATCCGCACCGTTCATCCTTGGGCTCTTGGTCTTTCTCCTGCCGGGATACGTCTCGCTGGAGGTCCTCGCAGCAGCATCGGTCCTAGGGGTCAGTTCACTGGCTCTTCTCCGGAGGACCTGGGGGCGACCCGGGCCTTCGTGTAACCTCGATTTCTCCTCCGTGAACGCAGGAAGAAAAGGATGCGTAAACTGCGGGAGGCCCCTGGCGGTGAGCGGCATTTCACACGCTCGGAGCGAGACAGCAATCCTCTCGGCCATAGCCCTCGTTTCCTTGATCGCTTGGTTCATGGCCATCCCCGTAGTCACGGTGACGTCCAACGACGTGAACTTGACCGGGTTCGGGGCGACCCACGTCACCGGCCTGCCGTACATAGCGGCCCCCGCTGGGTTCCTGCAGAACTACAGCGCGCCCTCCCCAACGCTGGAGAAGTCGTACGGCGAGCAACTGGTGGTCATCAAACACTTTTTCCCAGCAGTCAGGCCGGAGAACTTCTCTTACACGCTGTACATCGAAGCGGCCTTCGGTCACCCCTACCTGGTGAAGTACTGGGAGTACCTCCCGGGGTACAACAGAACTACCGTCATATCGGCGGCCAACACCTCAACTCCGTTCGAGATCTATTCCACGCTTCTCCGCTCCGCAAACGGGTCCGTGGTCGCGGTCTCCTATGAAATCCCCGTGACAGTGCTGACGCAGGGGGTCCTCACCAGGATGTACATAGGGGTCAACGCCCTCGCGTACCCTTCCTTCAACGTAACCCAATCTAAGTATGAGGTGATCAACGCGAAGATGATGGACGATTTCGTGGCCCCTCAGACGAAACTCCTGCTCGGAGGCTCGTGGGCCTCCGATATTGCGGTCTCGATTTCGACGGTTTCCAGCGCCATGCCCTTCGTGTTCCCGTGCGGTGGCGCGGCGCTAGTCCTGGGCGCCATGGGGATCGTCTTGAACTCGGACAAGGGTGATCGGAAAGTACTGGACTACGTGGAGGCTCTCGGTTACGAAGATAAGAGAATACTCACGACCGCAATGAAGCTGAAGATGCACTCGGCACCCATTAGGGGCGAGGAGTTCCTTTGGAAGCACGAATCCAAGGGCTACCCGTCCGCGGCTGCATCAGCATTTTTCTGGAGACTCCTCTATCTGGAGAAACTGGGCCTCCTCAAGCAGGAGCCCTTCCTCGAGAACGGCCGGCTCCGGTTCCTTTGGCGCCTAGCAATCGCGTGAGCCCACCTTGAATATTCGCCATATACTGCTCTTCGCGCTCCTGCTTCTACTCACAGTCCCGCTTGCCCAGCCCGTGAGGGGGGCGGGCAGTGGGCCCTCCTTTGAGGTGCAGGAACACGTGGCGCTGTCAGCGAGGTATTCGATCTTCGACCTCTCAGTCCCGGAGCCAGTTAGTATCTCGGTCAACGTAACCTTCCCTACGGCAAGCGCCGGTCCTTCATTGGTAACCATTCTGACTTTCATCAACCCCGAGTCCCAGAACTCTTCGGCCACCCTGGCCCCGCCGGCCAGTGCGGAGTCGCTCGTTCCGGTCCTGACCGCCCCCGCGAGGGTCGTGAACCCGTGGAGGATCGTGTACACCGTTCCGCCCAATACGCTGAGCGCCAGCTTCCTTGTAGTTGGGTCCTACACTGGTTCGTCAATCCTCTGGAAGGATCAGACCCAGGTCGCCCCGGTGTCCGTAGTCCTGACGTACCAAGGTCAGAGCATCTACCCTCAGTATTCCCTTGTCATTTCTCACTCGGGGTCGATTGATGTCAAGAAGATTTCCGCCCCGGGACTCAGGCTCAGCACTTCGGTCTCCGCCAACACCGTCTCCCTAGTCTCCGACGTCTTCTATCCGGATTTCATTGTGCTCCTCTACCAGCCGACCATTTGGGACTCTGCTGCGTGGGCGCTCATCGCGCTAGGAGTCGTGTTCCTCCTGCTGCTCCCCAGCCGCAGGTTCAGGGAGAAGCTTCCCACCGGGTTCTCTTCATTGGCAAGGATTGTCCAGCCTTTCAGAAGAGCCTGGTCGTCGCTCAAACGCATGGACTCTCACAAATTCCTCACCGTCTACGTGATCATCTCCGTGCTCATGCTCTCCCTTTCTTTCGCGGCCGGCCCCGACCCTCGAGTCAAGGTCTTCGTCATAGCGTCAGATGCGACAACGGCTTTGGTGAAGACCGAGATGCAGCAGAGCCTGGGCAACGTGCAGATTCTCACCCCCTCTGATACGGAGTCCGAGTTCAACACCATGGCCACCCTGGGGACTGTCCAGGTGGTCGTGGTTTCAGACTACAACAAGCTCGACATCCCGTCCGTCGAGAAGTACATCATCAACAGTCTGGACCTGGTTCCGCTCGTCGTAGTAGTCGGCAATGACAGGACGGCTCTCGCAAACTACACCGACAGCCTCTACAACGGTACGTCGCTCAACTCGGGAACCCCGCCAATCTACGTGAGCTCACCGAGCGGCCTAGGGACCCCCCAGTTCAGGGCTGACGTCCTGAGGGTGATTCGCCCGAACTCGATGGGACTCGAGGTCAGCCTGAGTAGCTTCTTCGTGGTCGCCGCCATCGTGGCCGTACTGTCGTTCCTGCTGGTGACCTTCGGCATCGCTTTCCTCGTCTCCAAGCTCATCGAGGTGGGCGAGAAACCACTGGTGTCATCCCTGGTGGAAGGCATCTTCTATTCTGCCGGGGTCTTCTTCTTCACTCAGGCCGTCTATATGACAAGCAGCGCTCTGCTAGGTTGGCCGCTGGGGTTGCACGCAGTGACCTCGGGAAGCAGTCAGGTGACCGTCCTGGGTCTTTTCCATCTTGGCGCGGGGAACCAGCCTCGAACCCTTGCCGCCCTCGTCGGCCTCGCCATCGGCGCTGCCCCGGCCCTGTGGTCAAAGATAGACAGGTACGTCGCTCTAGCTATCTGCGTGTTCGCATTCTTTGTGGTCATAGACCCCCTCACGGGCGGAACGGTCTTCTTCGAATTCGTCGTCATGCTTACGGGGGGTCCCCAGATTGGCTTCGCCAATGCCTCTCTCATCAGCATCAAGACGTTCCTCAATCAGATCGGGACGGACGCGGCAGGATGGGCATCCGGGAACTTCGGAATCTCGTCTGGCGAGATGTTCTACTACTTCGGCGCCGTACCCTTCGCTCTGATTCCCAAACTGCAGAAGAGCACGCGCACCCTGGTCTTGCTTCTGTGCGGCTTCGCCGCGAGCGACGGCATCGTGAGGGTCGCGGAGATGACCGCGTACAAGACGGCTCCCTCAATGATCGCAGGGGTCATGGCAGGTCTAGTAATCGCCGTCGCCCTACTCAGCCTAAGCAGACTTGAAGGGTTCGTCAGACGATACTTCCCGAGCAAGCGTTGAATTGAGCGGCATCAGAGCGCTTGAAGCCCGCCTCCTCCGCAGGCGGGTCTTCGACGGCGTGGCGCTCGTCTCTTCCATAGGGATGCTCGCCTCAATGGTGCCGTCCGTCCACGTACCTTCCGTGGCTCTGATCGCCTACTACCTTGTAGTGCCCGGATACGCGCTCCTGAGACTAGTCAACTATCCGCTGGGCATCCTCGACAGCGTGGCCTGGACAATTGCAATCAGCCTCGGACTGACAGCCGGGTTCGCAAGCCTCTTCCAGTCCTTCTACCCGATGTCGGCCGCGAACCAAACGCTGGTCGTCCCTCTGGTGACGCTGGTCGCTTCCGCCCTTTCCCTCAGGGGCCTGGCGAGACGAAAGTGAAGTTGAACGTGCTCTACGTCGCCCCAGACGTGGTTGTCCCGTATTACAGAGGCGCCTCCACCCATGTTCTCGAGGTCGCGAAGGGCCTGGCAGGGATGGGCGACACGGTACATGTTCTCAGCAGGAGGCTGGACAGGTCGCAGCCGAAGCACGAATTGGCCGGCGGGGTAGTCATTCACAGAATCTTTAGGGGTATCTTCAACCCCCTCCCGGGTTCGAGGTACGCCAAGTTAGACAAAGGAGAGAGCGAAGTGGGCGGCGCCGGGCGGTCCTTCTACCGTTCCTACCTGTCTACCCTCTTCCCGATTTACGCTGGGTTGGTCTCGCTTGACCTAATCCGGAAGCACAGGATCCACGTGGTTCTCGAACGTGAGACTGCCTTCGGCGCCGGGGCATTCGCGAGTGTCGGAAGCGGCGTTCCACTCGTATTGGAAGTCGTAGGCCCTAGATACAGCGATCAATCGCTGTCGGTCGCGAAGAGAATTCTCGCCTACACGAAGTCGATGGTCAAGGGCGCCGACGAGGCCAAAGTCACGATAGTCGAGGGCGGTGTCGATACGGAGAAGTTCCATCCTGACGGGCTTCGGGGTAAGACCATCAGATCCCGTCTCGGCTTCGACAGCGGGGAACTCCTCGTGGGGTACGTCGGAACGTTCCAGCCATGGCACGGGCTGGATTCACTCATGGCGGCGGTCGAGGTACTGGCGCGAGAGCTGCCGAATCTCCGCTTGGTTCTTGTTGGTCCTTATTCAGGCCTCGTCCAAGAGGACGCCAAGTCAATGGGGATTGACGGCAAGTGTCTATTCACGGGACCTGTGCCGTACGACGAAGTCCCTGGGTACGTGAACGCGTGCGACGTGATGGTCGCCCCCTACGACCCGAGCCGCACCCCGATCAGGGCGTCAAGGGGGATTGGGTCTCCTCTCAAGGTGCTGGAGTACATGGCCTGCGCGAAGCCCGTGGTCACAACAGACTTGGAGCCGACCAACGGAATACGGGATATCTCGAAGGCAGCCATTCTGATTCCGCCAGGTGACTCGACGGCCCTCGCAAGGTCGTTGCGGACGCTCTTGCTGGACCGAGGTCGGGCGGATGCAATGGGGCTCGCCGGAAGAGCGTTGGTCGAGGGAGGGTACTCCTGGCGAGAGTTCGCCTCGTTCCTCCACGGAATCTTGGAGGACGCGATTATGGGGACTGCGTCCTGACTGGGGACTCTCCGCTGGTCACGTCTGTGATTGTCGCTTACAACAACGCCGACACGGTGGGCGCATGCGTGGACTCGGTACTTCGTCAGGACTACGCCAATCGCGAGACGATAGTCGTAAGCGACGCCGGGTCCACCGACGGCACCCGGGAAAGCCTCGCGAAGATTCAGGCGGCAAGTCCCGAGGGCTTCGAGCTCGTCACCGTCCCTCATACTGGAAGGTCAGCCGCAAGGAACGTTGGCTGGGGACGCGGAAAGGGAAACATCGTATTCTTCGCCGACGCGGACGACGTGTACCATCCTGACTACCTCGCAAAGGCCGTCGAAGCTTTCGCGGGAGAGAATGTGGGGTGCGTCTGCGTGACAGGGGCGTCTCTCATTGAAGGGAACGGCATGGCGCCGCGTATGCTGAAACTCTATAGCCTCGTCCAAGTGAAGAGCAGAGCCGAGTCGAGGTTCAAGCCGTCGTGGGCCTGGGTCTACAGCAGAAGAGCCCTGGAGGCTACTGGGGGCTTTGACGAACGACTGGACCAGGCCGAAGACAAGGACCTATTCGAAAGGGTAAGGAAGCTCGATTTCGAAGTCGCGTTGGTCGACGGCATTCACTGGCTTCACAGGAGGCCCGACACCAACGCGAAGTACTTCAGGAAGACCCTGAACGGCGGCGCAAGTCGCGTCGCCTATCTTGCGAAGCACAAAGACTCGCTTGGATTCGTCAGGGCCACGGGGATTCTGTGGTACCTTTGCATCGCCGTAGCGGTTGAGATACTCTACCCTCCCGCCTTGCTCGTCGTCGTGGCCGCGCTGCTCGCAGCCCTGCTCTACAGAGGGGTGGCCATGGCGTCCATGGTCTGGAGGGACGTCGCCCACAAATCAGACCTTCTGCTTTATCCGTTCTTCGCCCTGGCTTCTCACACGGTCGCTGCCGTAGGCTGCCTGATTGGCCTGGTGCGGTACATGGCGTCCCCCCCGAGACCGACGCGACGGGCGCAGTAGGAGGCCTGGGCAATGCCAAATGCAGCCGTCGACCTGAAGGTGGCGGTGGTTCCCCAGGGTGCCCCAGTTGACGGGCTGATAGGAGGAATCCTCGACACCCTTGGCATCGACCATTCTCCGCCAGCATCAGAGGCTGTCTGCGTGATCGATACCAGAGCGAGGGAGGTGAGGGATGGTCCTTCGAACTCGAGCAGGCGCCCCTCGACGGTCTACTTTGACGACTTCCTCCAACCCGCCAGGCTATTGCTCGCGACGCAGGGGAGACCCGAGCCGAGTCACCGGTTGCACGCCGACCCCGAAATCAGTGCAAGTGCAAGGAGGCTCTTCCAATCCATATGCAGTCAGTTCTGGACTCGGGGGTTTCCTCTTGTGGCTAAGAGCTTCTGGCCCCATGACGCGGTCGCGTGCCTGGTCCTCACCCATGACGTGGATTGGCTGAGCTATTCACCGGCACACAGGGCCGTCTCGAAGGGAAAGCCCATCCCCGAGTATCTCAAGCTGCTTCTCAGCCACGCGGCTGGAAGGCGCTTCGGGTTCAACGTCGCATCAACGATTGAGCTAGAAGCCAGTCTAGGGGCTAGGTCAACCTTTCTGTTCAGGAACGAGTACCCTGGCGCCCAGGAGAAGCTATCAGAAGCGATTCGGATTTGCCTTGATTCGGGGTGCGAGGTGGCCCTCCATGCCGCGAAGAAATCTCACAAGGACCCGTTGGCGATGATCAGAGAGAAATCTGAAATGGAGAAGGCCATTGGAGGGCCACTTTCGGGGCTCCGGGAACACGCTCTGAAGTTCGAGTATGACAAGACATGGAAGTGCATCGAGGGGGCCGGGTTCGCCTACGACATGACGTTCGGCCTCAACGAGAAGACCGGATTCGTCGGAGGGTTGTGCCACCCATATCATCCAGTCGCACTGGACGGGACTCCCTACTCATTCTTGGAAATCCCGACATCCTTGATGGACTGGACGCTCCTCCGTGATGGCATGAGCTACGGCAGGATAGAGACTCTCATCCGACGACTGAAAGATTCCATGGCCAGCCTTAATGGCTGCCTCTGCGTGAATTTCCACAACACCTACCTAGACAAAGACCTGTTCCCTGAAATCGAGAGAGCCTACAGGCTCCTGATAGCGGAATGCAAGGAGAAGGGGTTTTGGATCGCCACCGCGCGGGAGTGCGCGGAATGGTGGGCAAAGCGCGAAGGCTCCCCGTTGAAGGCCAGCATCGAGGAGGGGTCTCTGAACATCGACAGCAATGATCCCTCCGTACCCCCCAATGTGTACTGGCCGGATGGAAGGGTCGAGCAGTTGGGGCAATTGCGACAGGTGAAGGGCCTCCACAGATGACCGCAAGGTTCCTCTTCTTCACTTTCGACTTCCCCCCGAGCGTCGGCGGGATTGAAACGAGGACGATGAACTACGCCAAGGTAATCGCAAGAGAGGGGAACGACCTCGTCATAGTCCATCTCCTCAACCCGATGGACCGCCTGAGGCTGCTCGGCAAGAGGTCGAGATCCCAAGGGTCCTTCGTCGGCGCCAAACTCCTGCGTTACGCGTATTCCTTCCAGAAGACCCCGATGACGTTCGTCGCTTCCCTCCGGGATTCGCACTTTCGGGACCGCGAAATCGTGCACGTCTTCACTGGTGCCAATACGATCATAGGCTTCCTGTACCTTCTCCTCGCCAGACTCACGGGGAAGAAGGCGGGGGTCTCCGTCTTCGGGAAGGACTTCCTTGCTTCGCGGCCCAGCGGTCACTTCTTCATCCCACTGTTGCTCTCTCTAACGGTGGCCAACCACGTGATGGTCAATTCCCTGTCTACCCTCAGAAACCTACCGCCCGCATTCCGAAGTAAGGCGACGGTCCTGTACCCCGGCGTAGACCCCGAAGAGCTGGGAACAGTCAATCGCCAGTGCGCGATCGGAGGCCAGAGAACCATCCTCTTCGTGGGAAGGCTCGTAAAGCGCAAAGGACTGACGGACCTGCTTAGCGCCTTCGAAATCGTCGCCCGTTCCCACCCTGACACCAGGTTAGTGGTCGTCGGAGACGGTCCCTTCCGTCCCGAGCTCGAAGGACTCGTCGCGAGGTCGCCTTTTCGCGATAGAGTCGAGTTGAAAGGGACGCTCACCGGGAAGCCCCTCTACGAGGAATATGCATCCTGCGACGTCTTCGTCATGCCATCTAGGACGACGAACGTCGACACCGAAGGATTCGGCATGGTCTTCCTTGAGGCAGCCTACTTCGCACGCCCCGCCGTCGGGACTAGGTCAGGGGGGATACCGGAGGCCGTCGTCGACGGGGAAACCGGGCTGCTCGTCGACCAAGAGGACATTGAGGACCTAGCTTCCAAGATAGCCGCCCTTCTGTCCGATAGGGCCCTTTCAGAGAGACTCGGTCAGCGAGCACGCGAGAGGGTGCTTTCGGACTACACTTGGGAGAGCGCGACTCGAAGGTTCCTGGGCATGTATGGCATCGAATGCGCCCCACGTGAAGTGCAGCAACCCATGTCAGGCCGATTCGAGTGACCCCTGAGAATCAAAGGAGACTTCTGGGCAGGCGCGCCGCGGCGATTGCGGTCGCCTCGCTGATGGCGCTCTCCTTCGTCGCAGGCACCCTGGCGCCCACCGCGGCTGCCTCGCCGACGAACTACGCCCCGGTCAAGTGGCTCCTCATCCAGGACGGATCCGTCGGGGACTACGGTGACAAGTTAGGTTACCACCAGTTCTGGCTCAACTTCATGCGCGACCTCGGAACCCCGTTCGACGTAGTCGACGACACCGCCGTCACCTACGACACTTTCTGGAACAGCGCCGGCGAGCCGAACTACCAGGCGTTCATCTACGCCGGCGTAGACTGTCTGAACGTTCCTGCTTCGAGGGGCGTCTGCCCGGACCTTCACCACGAGCCTCCGTCGACAGCCCTTAGCGCGATGCAATCGGCGGTGTACGGTGGCATAAACGGGATCTTCATCGCCTCTGCCATCCAGGGCCTGCAGCATCTCTGGGGCATCTCCACGGTAGGCGAGCTGAGCTCGAACCAGAGGGTCACTTGGAGGGTGACTGCCACCTTCTCTGGTGTGAATGGCACTGTTTTCCGGGCAGGGTTCAACACCACTTCCGCCAACCCTGTCGGCCAACTCGTCACCACGGGCTGGTCGGGGAACGCATCGATGCTGATAGAAGCTTCGTGGCCGGGAGGCTCCTCCGCAGCGGCGGGGAGCGTTCCCTACGGCGCGGGGACGGCGTACTTCTGGTCAGGAACCGAAGGCCGCGTCTCGGCATATAGGGAAGGGTACCAGAGCGTTTTCAGCATGGCGACGGGCGACATGTCCTCCGGAGACAACAGCAACTACGTCGTTGCTCAGCAGCTCAGGGAGTCCCTCTTCAGGTATGTCTACGACGCCTGGAAGTACAGAGTGCAGATTCTTCCGTGGGAAACAGGAGGGAGCGCGATAATCTTCAGGATGGACGACGGTTACATCGGCCAGATCTACAACACCACCTATCCTTGGAACTCGGCTTGGAACCTCAACGAGCTCGCCTCCGCGGGACTTTCTGCAGACCTGACCATTCCCATTCAGGGGGGGTGGGTGACTGCGGTAGAAGACTGCCCTCTGTCTGGTAAGGACATCGGTTCCATGTTTCCATCATACACGGCCAGCGGGTATCGGTTCTTCTGCAGTTGGAGGGAGGGGGGACTTACGAACCACGCAATGGTCTTCTCGCGCCTTGATAACATAACCCAGGCCGTCGACGACGGGAGCGTGACTGTAACCAGCAACGAGAGCCAGACCTTCGCCATTACCGACGGCAATAGCACCCTCATCAGGCAACTGAAGGTGAAGATTAGCACCTCCGCAAATCCGGCGTACGAGGTCCAGATTCTGAACCCTTCCGGCGGACTGGCCTGGTCCACGGGCGAACTCAACGCCACTTACTCGTCCCCCACTTGGGTAACTTTCAAGCCGAACGCCACCTTCGTTCAAGGGACGGGTCTCAGGATAGCGATTCGGGTCTTCTCAGGCTCGGTAAACTGGGACACGGCTTCGCCAGGTACATACACCGGCGGTGGACTGTCGTCTAACCCCTCCTCCGACGCCGACTTCGTCGTCGTGGGAGGCACGTACTGGGACATCGTCTCCTTGGACCTCGACCACAGCCTCAACTGGACCGACGCCGGCCAGACTACCCAGGCTGGGCTGCTAATGGCAAGCGGAGCCCCGTACCCCTCGGAAAACAGGACCTTCCAGTTCAAGGGCTTCCCGCCTCAGGAGAGCTTCAAGCGCTTCACGGTCGACTGGGTGAACGGCAGGACAACCTCCAACGGCCCCCCCAAGCAGCTCACGCTGGTGTGGTACTCGACTGAAGGCGACTGGCTCGACACGCTGGCAGGCCAGGCAACGCGCAGCTTCTACCTGAACTACACGAACAACTACGGCTTCAACCTTGTCTTCAAGGGCAGGTTCCACCATCCTTTCCAGGGCTCGAGCTACAGGGGATCTGACTTCAGCTGGAACTCAAATTCGAGCTACTACTCCTACGGCTCCATAGTGGCCGAGGTCGCCTCGCTCGTGAAAGAGGCCAAGGCCATTTTCGGCCCGAGTTTCAACACGCTCGTCCAGACTGCCCCCTACTCGGGGGATACCTACCCTCCCAATGCGATTTACGACTCCACCTACGGGAAGGGCGCCTTTTGGCAGGCAGGCCTGAGGATAGCCTGGCTCGGGAACGACCAGTCGGCCGCATCGAACTTCTGGCGGAATGTTGTGATCGGCGGGTTCAGGCAGTTCGAACCTGCCTCCACCTACGACGGGGTAAGTCAACTGGACTGGAGCCACACGTACGCCTTCGTGGGCACAAACTACCAAGACATGCAACTGCTGAGGCAGGACTTCGCCGGCGCCCAGACCAAGAGCGACCTGTCGGCTAGCGAAATCCTATCCTACTACAACCAGTTCCCGTCTGAGTACAAGCAGCCCTACGACCTCAATTCGACGGTCTTCATGGGAACGACAAAGAACCTGTTCAGCTTCTGGAACAGCACGATGTCAATGTTGCAAAACATGCCCGCCGCCTATTACCAGGGCGGCAACCTCACCTTGGAATTCAATGCCCGCAACAACGTCCCCGGTCCTGTCAAGGACCTCGTGTGGAGACTTCCTGGCCGCAGTCCATTTGGAGACGGGCTCACCCTGAAGTCGGTGGTTGCAAACGTGACCGGATGGAGCGTCGCGAATCAGACCTCCGAATACGTGTACCTCGAGGCCGCCCATGCAACCGGCAGGACCAAAATCGTCGCAAGCTATGGGGCTGGCCCCACGGAGGTTCAGATAATGAGCAATCCTGGCGGACTCTCGGGGGCCATCTCCGTCGACGGGGAAGCATGCAGTGTCTCTCCTTGCACCTACCAATGGCCAGTTGGCTCCACTCACAACGTCACTGCCGCCCTAATGACTCCCAATGAAGATGGAGTCCGGTACGCCTGGTCGGGCTGGCCGTCGGGGGAGCCCAGGAGCTTCCTGGTCACGGCTCGTTTCCTCCCGGAGAACTTCACGGCCTATTTCACTACGCAGTATCTTCTCTCCGTGACTAGCCCCTGTCCGCTTTACGGAGGAGGAGGGTGGTTCGACTCAGGAACGGTCGCGGTGGCCAGCACGATGGGCATATGCCATCGCTCCGGAGGAGAAGGAATCCGGGTCTCGTCAATTCTAATCGGCGGGGCGCGCAACGCCTCGGTCGCAACGGGTGGTAATGCCAGCATCAGCCTCACTATGAACCAGCCGCTCAACGTCACCTTCGACTCTGTGGAGCAATTCTCGCTCACGCTCAACCAGGAGGCTACGCTAGGGCTCGTATCGATGACCAGTCCCACGCTCCCCGGAGATAGGTACTGGTACGACAACGGGACCGCAATTACGCTGGTCCTCCGCGGGATCTACGGTCGGGGCGACGGAGTGGGATTGAGACTAGCTGCTTACACTCTAGATGGGTGGAACACCACCTCCGTCGCGAGGATTGGGAACGTGACAACCTTGACAGGGTACCCTATTCATGCGCCCTTGAGCGTCGCCGCCAGTCTGGCGACCGACTACCTGGTGGTTGCTGCCCCCGGCTCGTCGGCATCTGGAGCCGTCACCATCACTACGCCCCCCACCCTGCCAGGTGACACTGGCTGGTATGACAGTGGAACTAGGGTGCTGCTTCAGGCGACGTCGAACCCTGGATACAGCTTCCAGGGATGGCAGGGGAACGTCGTGCTCTCCCCAGGGCAGCAGACGCCGGACCTGAGCGTGCTTGTCTCTGAACCGATCGCTGAGACGGCTCAATTCTCCCCGGTGCCCATCGTCCAGAACTCGACAGCCTCTTACGCGGGAGGCCAGCCATTTCCGGTCTTGGAAGCGTTGGCCATTCTCGGGGCAGGCGTCTTCGTCGCGCTATCCGCCTACGCCTTCTATTCCTTCTTGAGAAGGCAGGACGGCGGCATTCCTGAAGAATCTTCCGCGAACACGCTTCGACGCCGCCAGAGTGGGTCCACATGAAGGTACTGATGATATCAGGCGTCTTCTATCCGAAGATCAACGGCGCGGCAGTTGCGGTTTCCAACATGATGCGGAGTCTGACGGCGAGGGGACACCAAGTTACTCTTGTCACGAGAAGAGATAGAGGTTCGGCCCCGCGGGAAAGCTGGAACGGCTCCGAAGTTGTGCGGGTTGGCAGGCCAGGATACGCCGTTACCGCCAGGATTTCTCTGGCCTTCGAGCAGTTTCGCGCCGCTCTCCGAATCGCCAGGGCCGACCCTCCCGACGTTATCCACGCTCACGGGTTCACATCGCTCCTGGCGGGCGCGGCGCTGGGCATTTCGATTGGCAGACCGGTAGTTGTGAGCTTCCATGGAATCCAGCGCCTTTGGTCGGCTCGGGCTCGCTGGCGGAGCGAGACGACACTGCAGTTGATGCTCCCGTTCGAGAGAGCTCTGCTAAGGTCGACGAAGAAGGTACTGGCGCAGTCCGACCTTCTGAAAGCGGTCATCTCGAGGGTCTACGGCGTGCCGCCGGGGAAAGTGGCCGTAGTCCCCAACCCCGTAGACGTTCATAGGTTCGAGTACGGATTGCCTAGACCCCGGGAGAACCCCATCGTCCTGTTCGTCGGCTCCCTGATGAGGGTTCATGGCCCCGACATCCTGTTGGAAAGCATCCCGTCGGTCCGCAAGAGCTGCCCGCAGGCCAGAGTTGTGATCGTAGGAAAGGGCCCGCTGAAGGGTCGGCTTCTAGAGAGGATCAGGGAGCTCGGTCTTGTCGGGTCCGTCGAGCTGCATGACGAGGTGAGAGACGCTGTCAAGCTCTCCGAGATCTACCGCTCCTCACGCGTGGTCGTTGTACCTCTGAGGTACACGGGGTACATTCTCTCACTCGTCGGAGAAGAGGCGCTGTCCTCGGGACGACCGGTGGTGACCACCATGACCCTCGATGAAGAACTCTCGAACTTCGGAGTCCTGCAGGCCAGGGGCGGAAACGGGTCTCTGGGGGACGCGATTTCGTCCGTACTCTCATGGGACGATACCCGCTACGGCCAGGTATCCAGGTCTGCAAGAGGGTACGCAGAGGGCCGCTTCTCGTATGAAGCGGTGGGGGCTCAGTTGGAGAGCATTTACAAGGAAGCCATCAAGGACGGGTCGGGAAATGGGAGCATCGTATCTGCGACTGGCGCAAAGAGGCCGGACTCCCCCGTCGGGAGCAACGCTCTCACCCAGCCACACTCGGCGTGAGGTGTAGCGGGACAATGCAACAGGTAGTGGCCAAGGCAGGCGGCGTAGTAGTGGTAGATGTACCTGCGCCGACAAACGGCGAAGACGAAATTCTCGTGGCGAACGCGTTCTCAGTGGTCAGCACGGGGACGGAGTCAGTAACCATCGAGCGAACTGAGCCTCGGTCCTACCTCGACGTGGTCAAGGATCCCAAGATGGCAGCCAAGGCGATCCGCTATCTGCGGGGATCCGGCGTTAAGAACACCCTGGAGGCCGTCAGGGACTCAAGGGCTCCGAAGAATGTCCTGGGATACAGCAGCGCGGGAATAGCGATAGCAGTCGGCAGAAACATAACTGACATCAATCCCGGAGACAGGGTCGCATGCGCAGGGGCTGGGGTGGCAAATCACGCCGAACTCATCTCCGTTCCGCGCAACTTGGTCGCAAAAGTACCATCTTCGGTCGGGCTCGACGCCGCCGCATTTGCGACCCTCGGCTCGATTGCCACTCACGGCATCCGGCGCGTCGGGGGTCAACTCGGTGAAACGCTGGCCATAGTCGGGACCGGCCTAATCGGGCTCCTCGGGGTCCAAATTGCCCATGCCTCGGGGATGAGAGTGATAGCGATCGACAAGGACCGCGGGAGGGCGGAGCTCGCGAAGTCACTTGGCGCGGATCTTGCTATGACCATTGAGAGCGCCGAGCAGCTTCGGGAATTCTACACGGCAACTGACGGAAAAGGAGCAGACGGCGTGATCGTGTTTGCCTCTGGATCTGGGAGCGAAGCTGTGAGGCTTGCGAGCAGGCTGGCGAGAGACAGGGGCAAGGTCGTCGTCGTGGGGATGGTAGGCCTCGATTTGGAGCGAGGGGTCCTGTACGAGAAGGAACTCGATGTTTCGATGTCCCGCTCCTACGGCCCAGGCAGGTACGACCCGGTCTACGAAGAGAGAGGCATAGACTATCCCTACTCGTACGTGCGTTGGACGGAGAACCGCAACATGCAGGCCTTCCTCAGGCTCTTGGAGACCGGCCAAGTCAATGTATCGAAGCTGATCGGAGAGGTCCACCCGCTGGCCGAGGCGGGGCAGGCGTACCGAAACCTCCTCTCTGCCGAGTCCAGGCCCATAAGCATCCTCTTCAAGTATAGCCCGGAGAAGTACGTGGCAGGCAGCCCTAGCACCGCAGCTCCCAGGCTACTGGCAATTTCACCGAGGTCCACGGGGGGCCCGGTGAAGGTCGGACTCGTGGGAGCAGGGAAGTTCGCCAAGGAATTCATCCTCCCCAATCTGAAGAGGAACCAGGCGTTCCGCCTTACGACGCTGATTTCCTCCTCACCGACTAACGCAAAGGAGACGGGGGAGAAGTACGGGTTCGAGAGGTGCGGGACCGACTTCGCTGACGTCCTCCGCGACAAAGACGTCGACCTTGTCGTCGTGGCTACTCCACACAATCTCCATTCAAGGATGGTCGTGGAGTCTCTCAAGGCAGGAAAAGCGGTCTTCACGGAGAAACCACTATGCCTGACAGAAGGCGAACTCGATGAAATAGCAAAGACCGTCTCCGAGACGCGACAGCCGGTGTACGTGGGGTTCAACCGAAGGTACTCCCCCCTTATCACGAAGGCACGAGAGCTGCTCAGAGGGACAAGTGGACCCTACATGATCAGCTACCGGGTGAATGCCGGGCAAATACCTCTGTCCCACTGGCTCCAGGACCCGGCGGTGGGGGGTGGCAGAATCATCGGAGAGTGTGGCCATTTCTTCGACACGTTCGGCTTCCTCATCGGTTCTACGGTGAAATCCGCTAGGGTGTCCAGCGTCCCGTCGGGAAAAGGAAGCACCGTCGCCCATGACAACTTCATCGCAAGCCTGGATTGGGAAGACGGGTCGGTGACCTCGCTCGCCTACACTTCGCTCGGAAGCAATCTCATGCCCAAGGAGAGGATAGAGATCTTCGCTGGCTCAAGGAGCATCGTGATCGACGACTTCAAGTCCGCCGAATTCTTTGGATACCCTTACAGGCCAGTCAAGCTCGACAGGCAGGACAAGGGGCACGCCGAGGAGTTCGACCAGCTCGCAAATGCGCTGTCGGGAAAGCAATCCGCCATGATTTCATTCGAGGACGCCTACAGGGCGACAAGAATCTCCATCATGGTGGACGGCATGGTCAGGGCGGGCGAGTCGCGCCCCGTCGACCAGCCCGCTCCGTTCCAATAGACTAGATTCAGGTCAGTTGGCGAAGCAGGCTGAGCAAGAAGGGGGAGACCGTGGCTCAGAAGGCGACCAAGGGCCTCGCCTTCAACACCGTGAGAACCATCCTTTCGGCGGTCCTTTCCCTGGTCTACAGCATCCTCGTCGTGAGGTACCTTCACATCCAAAGCTTCGGCGTGTTTGTCTTCCTCGACAGCATCTTTTCTCTTCTGGGGGGCCTGTTCATGCCTCTGACACACCAGGCCCAGGCCAGGTACATCCCCGAATTCATGGCGCAGGAGAGATACCCTTTGGTGCGCCGCCTGATTGGCGTCGGCCAGAGGATCAACATCCTGCTCGCCTTGGCCTTCGCGCTTCCTTTCATCATTTTCGCATTTCCTGTGGCAGTGGCCCTGGGGAACCCCACCTGGGTGCCGTACATCCAACTCATGGCCTTCAGCATGGTAATCTCGGCTGGGCTCGGAATACTCAAGGCGATTCTCAACGCCTTCTACGACCAGAAATTCCTGAGCATCTGGGAGTCCTTCTTCTCGTTCCTGAGTCTCGTCCTCCTCATCCTGTTCGTCGTCTACCTGCAATGGGGGGTCACCGGCGCGATACTCGTCAGTGTCATCACCTACGGCGCCTCGGGCATCCTTTACTTCTATCGCATGAACTCGAACTACTCCTCCAACGTCAAAGGGGAGACGGAACCCATTGGGAAGCCGCTCGGGACTCGAATCCGGAAGTACGTCATACCGAATGCGGTCGGGAACCTCGTCTCGCAATTCGCGAGCGCCTACGGCGGGGTCCTCTTTCTCGGCCTCCTTTCGAGCACGGCGAATGTTGCCTACTTTGACATCCCCAACACATTCGTCCAGAGGGTATTCAGCCAGGTGCAGCTGATCATAGGAGGACTCAGTCTCGTGACCTTGGTGGAGGTCAATGTCAAGAGTCCTGGAAACTTGGCACTCGCTTCGAGACAATTCACCAAGTTCGTCACCATCTACACCCTGCCAGTGATGGCGGGAGGGCTGGTCCTCGCCTCCCCGATACTGACGGTTCTCTACGGCTCCCAGGCCCTTCCTGCGGTGCTCCCGTTCCAGTTTCTCCTTGTGGTCTTGGGGATGGCTACCGTACTCCAGTTCAGCGTCACTCTCCTCTTCGTGCTTGACAAAGCTTTCAGGGCCTTACTGTGGTCCGCACTCAACGCCGTGCTCCAGCTTGTTATGCTCGTCATGCTCGTACCGATGATGGGAGCTATGGGTGCCGTAATCGCGCTATCGGCATCCACCCTGGTCACGGCGGCTGGGGTCACGTATGACGTTTCCGTCCGACTCAAGGTCGGTGCCATCATACCTCTCGAGGCCATTCTCAGGACAGTTCTGGCGTCTGCAATAATGGGGTCGTTCGTCTACGCGTGGGGTCTGGTGCTTCCCATCGACAGTGCTGCGACATTGACCCTCGCGGTGGTCTTGGGACTTTCCGTGTATCTCCTTTGTCTGCGGCTCACTAGGGTCTTCAGTGAGACCGACAGACGTCTCGTTGAGGCTTCTTCGATTCCGTTCAAGTCCCTGCTTCTGAAATTCTTCTGGAGGGCGCGAGAAAGCTGACGACCGCCGGCCGCTACCACCCTGCCCTTCTGGAGCAAAGCGTGAGCAACCTCTGGGCCTGGCTCCATACATGGGAGGACGCCGCAGGGGGCATCCACGGGCCCGTAGTCTACCACCATCGCGACAACCTGAAGGTCCTCAGGCCAGACACCTGGACCCAGGGCGCCGCGCTGCTAGGCCTGCTCAACGCACACAGGGCTTCGGGAGATTCGCAGTACCTCCACGCCGCCAGGATGCTCGGCTCTTTCCTGGTTGGAAACTACATTCCGGAACTCCATGTTTACCGGGACTCAAATTTCGACCAGAAACCCCTCGGACAACCAGCCCTCGAGGGCAATGCCATCGCGAGCCTTTCCTTGCTTGAACTTGCGAAAGCTCTAGGTTCGGAAGGCCCCGGCTTCGAACGCGTAGCAAGAGACAACATCGACGGATTCGTGACGAAAGAATGGGACTCGGAGGCGAAATCGTTCATGGTGAAGTACCACTCTGGCAGGGCCCACATCCACAACAAGGGCGCCATGGCGATACTTGCCATACTCTCCTGCGAGGGGGGGGCGCGGGGAGAGCTGACTGAGAAGTACGCGGTTCCCGCTGCGGATTTCATGATGGCCTGCCAGGTAGACGAAGGCGGGATGGCAGGAGCGTTTCCATATGCTGACCGGGACGTGAACTACAGGACCATCTACTCTCTGGTCACTGCGCTGGGCCTGCTGGGCATGCACCGGGCCACAGGGGAGTCGAAGTACCTTCAAAGCGTCGAGAGACTTCTGGGCAATCTCTCAAAATTCGTAGACACCAAGACCGGCCTGATCTGTCACTACCACCACACGGGATATCCCCAATGGATCACCGACACAATCATGTACAACCTGGTCGGCAAACTGGTGAGCGACCAGGGAGGCACGTTCGCAGCCGATGGATCCGGAAGCGCGCTTCCTCGAGTGCTCGCGTACCAGTATCCGTCGGGGGCCTTCCCCCTTTCTTTAGGGTTCGAAGACCTCTGGTACAAGGAAGTGATGGGGGCGCGGCCTGAAATCAGAAGATGGAGAGACGTCCTCCCCACGCCTGGAATGAACGCCTGGAACTTCTGGTTCCTGACCTCCATGCTCGAGAAGGGCATCACGATTCCCCCGCCGTCCCTGAGCCTGCCGTGCACGATGTCCTCAGACAGAGAGGAAGGCGAGGGTCCATATGCCATCACTGACGGAGAGAAAGAGTTGCGCGTAACAGCGTTGCCTTCGGGGGCAGTGAGATTGCTGATTTCAAAGCATGATGACGTTCCCATTGTCTGCGGGCTAGCAGAGAGGTCGAACTACTGGAAGACAATCGATTCAATCATGCGCTATCCATGGCCCGTGCGACGAATAATCCTCGCCGCCCCCAGATTATTCATGAGAGTCAAACATTGACTGCAATCTTTACACGGAGTGGGGCGAAGGGGTATCTGCACAAGGTCCTTTCCGTCGTCGTTCTGTTGACACTGCTCGTTCCTGTACCTGCCCAGGCCCTCTCCCAGAATCCTAGCGCACCCCTTTCTACCGCCGAGTCCTCAGGCGTGCTTCCCCACTCCGTGTTCGAACAGGGGCTTCTTAATCTGACCAGGGCGGAACTTGTGACGTTAGTGGGAGGAGAGAACAACATGAATGTCTCGGGGTTCTCGCGCGTTATCATGAATGACTTCTGGCCCACCCAGACGCGGGTCGTCGGCCTCGACATCGGGTGGACCTATTACGCCAACACTACAACGCCCATGCCCCACGAGAAGTGGGTTGACGACTTCCTCACGGCCGCGGACGAAGACAACATCTCCGTCGCCTTCTACCTTCCCGACTGGGGAGCGAACGTGACCGGTCAGAGTTGGTGGAGCGAAGTCGAGGCGAAATACCCGTTCCTTCAGACATCGACCGCCGATGGCCTTCCTGTAAACCAGAGCACTGCAACTTCTCTGGTTCTGAACTCTCCCATCGTCGTACAACAGCTAGAACGAGACCTGTCGCAGCTCCTTCGATACTACGGGAAGCATGACTCCTGGGTCGGTCTCATAAGCGACAGCTTGGCAGGCGCACCCAATGCCGACGAGCTACTGTCGAACACTGGATTCGACAGGTACTCGATCTCCCAATTCGCGAACTCGACCTTCTACCTGCGCACCGTCAACGGGTCGGGGAGCTACCCCGATGGCACAAACTCATCCCTGTGGAGCGCGTTTCATCAGCCGGTCAGCTCTCCCGAACTCGTGACCGGGTACTGGCAGTCTCCTGACTCCCTGCCGCTTTACAACGGTAGCCAGAACGAGCTTGCCATCAGAATCTCCGTCCCTTCCACCACGTTCAATCCCAAGGTAAGGCTGTACCTCGGAAAGACCGGCTCGCCTACCTCGCCCATCCAGCTGGCCCTCGTCCCCTCTTCCAACGTCACCGGCTACCCATTGGCCAAGCCGCTCGTGAACGTCACCCTGGACCCCTCCCAGGTCTCCCAGAGGGCGAATTGGACCGAGCCCATCCAGTTCAACGCTTCACTCACTGCAGACACCCCGTACTGGATAGTGGCCAACTCTCCCGCCGGAAACGAGACCAATTCTTATCAGGTCTGGTACCGCGACTTCCACACCGATGACTCGGCGGTCGCAACTGAGGGGTCCAAAGGGATCTGGTATCCAATGGGGAGCGCGATAGCGTGGATTACGAACTCCGCCGGCGAGGACCTCAAGATCTATCCGTACCAGAACGTGGGAATCGCTCGAAACGACGGTTCCACGGTGGTCCAGCAGTTCGAGACGGAGCAAGCAATCGACGTAAGGACCGTCTACATCTTCGTTGCAGACAAGCTCTATTCCACCGTCAACTCGACGCTCCAGATCATCGACGACCAGGACTCGAGCGTGCTCGCCTCGGTCACTTTCTCCCAAGCCGCCTTCAAAGGCACGTACTGGTGGGTCCCCATCTCTCTGCCGACCGCCGTCTACCTGCAGGCCGACCACCCGTACAGCCTCAAGCTTCTCCCCGTCGCTCCGGGGAACGGCTGGCAGTGGCACTACCTGATTACCGACCCTTCCCGGGCTGGCTTCCAGGGCAGGGCTAGGGTTCAGCTCTTCCGGCTTGAGTCGTACAGCATACTCTCTCTGAACCTGATGCACATCGGACCCCCGGGAAGGACGGGACCCGAGAACGGGTTTCCTGGGGCCACAAACACGACGTGGTACGCTCAAAGCTTCACGATTTCGGTGACCGCGCCGCTGCTCCTCGTCCAGGCAAACGTCGAGAAGTACTGCCACCCAGGTTCGGTCACGGGGACCCTCGCCCCGTGCCCCGCGGGCCAGCACCCGGGCAACCTTGTAATTCAGCTGAGGAACAACAACGCGGCCGAAGACTCGCCGGGGTCAACAGTCCTCGCAAACAAGACAATACCGGAAGCGGGAATACCTTGGGGGAGGGTGTGGGTTAACGCCACCGGTTGGAACCTGAACCTGACTGCAGGGATGACCTATTGGGTCGTTCTCTCCACGGTCAACGGAACGACAGGGGGATACTATCCATGGAAGGAGGAGTCTGCCTACCAGCATCTGATATTGAGGTCAAGCGATGGAGGGGCGACCTGGGGAAGGCCCAGGGAGCCGGCAGACATGCTGATCGACCTCCGCACCGGAGCCCAATCCTTTACCGTCGAACCGGAGTACGAAATAACCGTGAATGTAGGCAGCACGAGCTGGGTGTCTCAGTCAATTGAGGTCGGCCGACCCACGAACGTGTCCACGATACTGATATTCGTCTCGAGGGAAGATCAAGACAACGAAGGGACGATCACAGTCGACGTGAGGGCCGACGACGGGTACGGGCACCCATCGCCGATGGTGCTGGCGACAGGGAGTCTCACACCGAATGAGGACGTTGTAACTTGGAAGGGCATCTGGGCGGTGAATCTGGACTATCCGATAACGCTTCAAGCTGGTGTGAAGTACTGGCTCGTATTCAGAAGTGTGGACACAAAGGTGGGTCATCGCTACCACCCGGAAATGGGAGTGCAGGCCTTCGCCTTCTACAACGACTCGGCAAGCTACGGGGGGTCCGCCCTCGGGGCCTACGAGACGAGCGACTCAGGCCAGACGTGGAGCCTGATAGGAGGTAGGCACACCGACCTGATATTTGGCCTAGCGTACTCCCCTCTTTCAAGCTCTAAACCGTCAATGAAACAACTGGTGGCTGAGATCCAGTCAAGGCAACTGTTGAACATCAACGGCGGCCGCTTTTCGTCTGCTTGGCAATCGTTCTTGGCAGTGTCGACCAGCGAGATTGAAGCAGGTCTGGTCTCTTGGCTCAGCCAGCAGGGGTTCACTCGGCTCGCTTCTGGGAACACTACGTCTACCATTCCGCCCAGGACGTGGATAGCCTTCGACACGAACTCCCCGTCCATGTTTGAGGACTCGGCACCGGGACCGTCTGAATTCGACCTCTACCCCGCAATCAGCATCAACCCGGGGACCCAGTCAGTCGTCCCGTCAGGGGGCCCGCCCAACTCGATACCGGTCATTGTCCTAGCGTCCCAAGGCGGGTTGGAGAACGCCACCGCGTTAGACTTCCTCACGGCTGTCTCCTACCTCAACAGGTCCATCGTGTTCGTTAATGCGGACCCTGTGGGATTCTTCGGAAGGCTGAACTCGCTTTCGGACGCATTCAATCTGCTTTCTAGGATGCGTAGCCAAGGACTTTCGTGGCCCGATTTCGGCTCTTCATCCTCATCCGGATTGGCAGTCGGACCATGGATGATACAGAATCCCCCTGGCGCGGTGGAAAATTCGAGCGTCTTGGCGTCGCTCCAAAACCGGTCTCTTGCCTCTGTAGACATCGGTTCGATGAACCTGACCTGGAAGGGCACTGGGGCTCACTACCACCCCAGCAGCGGGACTTCGCAGGTCGCCTACCTTCTCAACACCTGGCTTGACCTCGATTCGGACTACTCGAACGTTCCTGCCTCATCTCAAACGGTTTACCCCAACCAGGCACTTCTAAAGTTCGCCGCTCCACGGGGTGAGGAAATCTGGGCACTGATTAACTCGACCAGGCCAGTCCAGGTTGTTGCGGTGAACGACGTTCCCCTTCCCGAGGCGACGACCTATTCTTCGCTTGTCGCTGATTCTTATGCTTCGCGAGGGTGGTCCCAACAGCCCTCCGGGATACTTCTGGTGAGATTCCCGTCGTCAGGACAGGACACGGTGAGAGTCGTCATCGCCCCGCCTCCACAACCGAATCAGTTGGTTGTAGGTCTAACCATCGCCGCGCCTTTCATAGTCTTGGCGTCAGCTGTCGTCGCCGATGTCACGGTGTGGGCGCTCTTTCTCAGAAAGAAGGGAAGTACCCGTGCAGGCCACCAAGTCCGAGATGAGGCCTGACCTCGACGGCTAAGTTTCAACTGTACCTTGATGAAGTCCAGCATCATACAAACTTAAGAGGAAAAGGGACTCGCGAACGCCGAATCAGGCCATTGAGTCTCAGTGCAGAAGTCGCTCGTCCCTCCTCGAGCGTGTTCAGAACCCTTCCGCAGTTGCCTCGGCCGCGGTGGACGAGGGCAGGCGCCTCCCGCCTCTCAGCGGGTCTCCTTGCTGAGGTGCGCTAGATGGCCGTGAGTTCCGCTTCGCCACAGTTCGACCTGGTCGTCGTAGGGTCAGGTCCGGGCGGATGCACTGCAGCCAAGTGTGCATCCGAACAGGGCCTAAAGACTCTGCTTCTGGAGAAGAAAGCGGCGCCAGGGCGTAAGCTTTGTGCAGGGGGCATCATCGGAAAAGTGATTAGAAAGTTCGACATTGACGACGAGGCCCTCGAGTGCCACATCGATTCCTACAGGTTCTATGCCGAAAGAGAGGGGTGGGTCGACGTCCCTTCAAAGGGAGCCGCCACGTCGTACAGAACGACCATGGAGAACGACGCCTTCAAACGCTTTGACTCCTACCTTGCCGCAAGGGCAAGGGACAGCGGGGCGACCCTGTTGACGTCGTCGGAGGCGGCGAATCTCAGACGCGAGGCGGGGTTGACCAAGGTGCAGCTGCGGACGCCCACTGGAGAGAAGGTCGTCACTACAAGGCTCGTAATCGGGGCAGACGGCTTCCACTCGACGGTCGGTCGTCTTACAGGCCTGACCCCACCGGTCCCGAGCGAGGGCATGACCGTAGCAGTCCAGAGGGAGGTGATAACCGGAAAGGAGACTTCCCACAACTGCCTCCACCTGTTCGACCCCACCCTGGCGCCCGTTGGTTATCTCTGGGTGTACCCGAAGAGCAGGGGATACACCATAGGTGTAGGTTGCCTGGCATCACACATCGTGGACCCCATGAAGTTCATGCTGGCGAAGGCGTTTCAATCAAATGGCTTGGTCAAGGAGTTCATTCCTCCTGGGAGCACCATCATGCCGCTCGAAGGAGCTCCTATTCCCGCCGCTCCGCTCGGCACGTTCGTCGGCGACGGAGTAATGCTGGTCGGAGACGCGGCTGGCCAATGTGACCCTGTGACGGGGGACGGAATCTACTACGCGATGTCTGCTGGCAAGCGCGCCGCAATCACCGCCGCGGAGGCCGTTTCCAAGGGAGACTATTCGCAGGACATGCTCCGAAGTTACGAGAAGGCGTGGAACGGTGAAGAGGGGAAGGAACTCAGCTGGCAGAGGAGACGCCTCAAGATCATATCCAAGAACTACGTCGGCCACTTTGAGCGACGGATCGCTGGGATGCGCAACCCCCGTAGGGAGCAGTTGGTCCGAAGGACAGATTACTACTTGTCTAGGATGACGTCCTTGATTCCGGCCTTTCTGTTAGAAAAGCTGGTCCAGGACGGTTACATCCTTTGATTCTCGTTGAAGGGAGCCACTCGCGGCCCTCCCGCGCGGTCTCGCTTTTCACGGCCGTCCTTCGTTCCGGAGGCTCAGTGCATTGATCAGGTCGAAGATTGGGGCTTTTATCAAGCTCTATGACGTGCCGGCAACCCAGTTCTGGCTAGGCGCGGTCGCGATTGGGCTGAGGTACGGGTCGGGGGATGGAACGCGAGCGTCCCTGGTGCCCGGCATCGTCGCCCTCGTGTCAGTTTCGGTGGTCCTCTTCTTCCTGATGGGGGTGAACGACTACTTCGACATCGGTATCGACTCTAAGAAGAACGAGAGGGCCGTCTTGGCCAATGGGGAGATTTCAATGGAGACAGCGAGGATTGCCGTCGGATTGGTTGGCGTTCTCGGCTTGGCTCTGGCCCTGTCCGTCTCCATTCAGTTCTTCCTGTTTACTCTGGCGGTCTTTGTCCTGATCTCGCTTTATTCGGTTCCGCCGGTCAGGTACAAGAGGTTCTACCCATTCTCCACGATTGGCGAAATACTCGGCGCGTGCATGCTGTTTCTTGTTGGTGTCAGCGTCGTCAGTTTGCCGTCATCGTCAGCGCTCGTGGTATCGACTGTGGTCGCGCTCGTCGCCGCCAGTTCCAGACTGAGGCACGAGGTACGATACGCCGACTTCGACAGCCAAACAGACAAGAGGACGTTCGCGGTCGTGCATGGGGCGAACCGGATAAGGCTCGTCTCGCGGTTTCTCCTGGTCCTAGCGGTCATCGAAGTTGCGGCCATGGGATTCTGGGGGCTGCTCACCGTCGCCAATGCACTTCTTGCTGGGCTTTTCATTGTTCTGCCTCTCCTCGTCAGGCAGGTTCAAAGCAGTAGATACCTCAGGATGACCGCGCTTGTCTGGGGGTTCGCGCTCTACCTCGTTGCTTTGTTCCTGCCGAGCTTCTAGCCCTCAGCCAAGGCAAAACCAACCCTCTTCGACAGTCAGGGGTCCCCGTCTGCCTGCGAGCGGATCGATTGAGACATCTTGGCCCTCCTCCCTGAAAGCGAATCGCTGCCCCACCAACACTTGGACGCCTTAGCACGTGGTCCGATGAGGGTCACAATCATAGGATCCTACGGGTATGGCAACCTGGGTGATGAGCTCATGCTCGATGGTGTCCTTGCGGGCATCCGAAGAACCGTGCCGGAGGCCAAGATAACGGTCATATCTGGCGATCCCAAGGACACCAGCAAATCGCACAGGGTGCATTCTATTGGCAGGGGGGGCGGGTCATCGGTCCGATTGCGGAGGTTTTGGGAGCTGGTTCGGTCAGACCTCTTCCTAGTCGGTGGGGGCAACGTCAGAGACCAACTGCCGGGAACCCTCCAGCCATCCCAGCCCAACGCCCTGTCCGTCTGGCTAGGGCAGGTACTCCTTGCTCACGAGATAGGCGTTCCGACAATGTGTTACGCAATAAGCATCGGCCACATCCTCACCCCCGAAGGAGGTGAAGTTTTGAGAGACTGCCTAGGGAAGGTCGATGCCATTTCCGTGCGCGACTCCGCCTCGGCTACGAGGATATCTGAGCTCGGAGTCAAGCGAGAGGTCGTCGTGGCCGCCGACGCGGCCTTTTCGGTCATACCTGCGCCCCAGCTTCCAGCTACCAGAAGAGGCTTGGTCATTTCGCTGAGGCACTGGTACGAGAAAGGCAACTACGTGGAAGATGAGGAGACATTCGGCAGGATGATTCACGAGACCGCGGAGTTTTGCGACATCTTCTTCGAGCGGCACGGTGAACCCATCTGGCTCGTTCCCTTCAAAGCCACGGACGCGGATAATGACTGTGACACCGTCATCCACAAGGAACTCGTTGACCAGGTTCGCCATCGCGAAGGAATACGGCTCCTCGACCGCGTTCCCGACCTTAACACGGCGCTGCCCATCTTCGCCACAGCCAGGCTGGTGCTAGGTATGCGGCTTCATTCGATAATCCTTGCCACAGCAGTTGGAACGCCGTGGGTCGCGATAAGTTACGATCCGAAGGTCAGAGCATTTGCCCAGTACGCTAAACAGGACCGCTTCTCACTTGAAGTCAACGAAGTTTCGGCTCAAAAGCTCTCGGAACTGGAGAAGGTCGTCTCGGCGGACGAGAAAGGCATCTCGAAATCCCTGGGGTCCGTCTCCGACGAACTCCGATTCCTGGAGCGCAGGAACGCCGAAGCTGCCAGCGCCGTCCTTCGCATCAGGCCACCGGAGAGCGGCCTAAGAAAGGTCGTCGTGCGTTCATTCCGGCTTCTGCGTCACGAACTCGGTCAAGGGAGAACACAACAGCCTTGACAAGCCAACCGTCACACAGCATCTGCATCACTCACTACAATAACGCTGCAACAGTCAGAGAATCACTAGAGAGCATCTTGGCCCAAATCGATGACAGGTTTGAGGTGATTGTCGTAGACAACTACAGCAACGATGGTTCGAGAGAGGTCCTTCAGGGCTACGCCTCCAGTCAACGGATCAAACTCATCGAGCGGCACTGCTCGAGAGGCAGGGGGAGACAGATTGCCTTCGAGGAATCGTCAGGTGATTACATCATCAGCGGGGTTGACCTGGACGACATCTTCAGGCCCATATTCCTTCGCCTCGCAGAAGCCTATCACACGTTTTTCGAGGGCAAGTGCCTTTTCATGAGCGGCAAGCACGAGGCAATCACCGTCGTTCCTCGCACGCTGGTCGAGCGGGTGGGGGGGTGGCGCGACGTCCCGGCGGGAGAGGACATAGACCTCTGGGCGCGCATCGCAAAGGAGGGCGAGCTAATTCACGTACCGTACAGACGAATACAGAGCGAAGTGAACCCTCACGCGGGCCTGGTCCATCGAACAGCGCGAAGGTTCGACCGAACTAGGAGTGCGTTCATAATCGGTCTGAACCCGCTCAAAATCGAGTCCGACCCTCCGACCTTCCACAGGAAGGCAGCGCGCAGAGTGATGATTGCCGCCGCCTACTTGGCGCACTTCTCTCACAAGACGTACAAGGACAACAGGGAATACAAGTACAGGCTTGCCACCATCCACATGAGCGAGTCGTTCGGCCCGCCAGATGAGGTGCGCGAAGAATTCGTGAGATTTCTTGACACGGAGGAGGAGGGACCGGCGTTGCGCGGAGAGAGTGACGGAGGAGGCCCCTAGCGGCCGGCCAGCATTTGGTTCTCACGTTACGGTTCAACTCAGACGACCTCGGGCGGGCCGAGGGGCCCCGTCGTCGCCACGCCGGCGACGGCTGTCTGGGACCGCCATGTCAGTCCCTTCGCCCGCCCACAGGCGGGATGTGGAGACCTTGAGCAAGAGAACGAGGCCGCGCGTCCGATTGGAGAATTTCCATGTCAAAGGAGGTGAGATAGTCTTCGAGGCGTCATTTGACGAGTCGGTTGCCAGATACCTCAGGGCGACCACCCTGCGCTTTTCCTATGATGTGGCACTCGAATCAGTCGATCCGTGTTTTGTCGTAATCCCTTTCGTGAGCACAATCTTAACCGTGGCGTGGGCCTTGGGGGCCGATGTCGAGGTCCCCGTTCTCGATAAGACGTTCATCGAGTCCGCAGAATCAATCCGGAAAGTAATGAAGTCGTGGTACCCGCGCCTATCGTTCAGGGGAGAAATCCGGGCTCACACCACCAGGTCGGCCGCTGGAACCGCAGGAAGAGAAGGGATTTTGTACAGCGGGGGGCTCGACTCTACGGCCTCGATGCTCCGCCATCTCGATTCGAGACCAGTTCCGATGCTTGTTTTGGGCACGCCAGACCTTCCTACGAACCACCCTGAATTCCTAGCGATGTTCCTAGAAAGGGTCGCACCGTTCGTCGGGCAACTGGGTCTGAAGCTGCACGTCATACGCAGCGGGATGCTCGAGATGGTAGACCTAGAGACACTGAACGAGGACTTCGGCAAGGCCGTGGGGGGGTACTGGTGGGAGTCGATCAGTCATGGCCTCATGCTTCTGGGCTCCTGCGCGCCGGTGGCGGCAGCCGAAGGGGTAGGAATTCTGCGGATAGCTGCTTCGCGAACCGAGGCGTTTGAGGAGCCATGGGGGAGCAACCCGCAAGTAGACGAAAAACTTGCGTGGGGAGGAACCAGAGTCGTTCACGACTCATATGACCTCTCCCGACAACAGAAGATAGATTCGCTCATCGCGCCCTTCCTCCGAGGGACGAAGGAAACGATTCCACTTCGCGCCTGTGGGAGTACGAAGAGCAAGGAACGCGTGGTGCGGAAAATGCTGAACTGCGAGAGGTGTGAGAAGTGTGTTCGCACCATAGTCGGGTTGCTCGCCGGGGGGGTGGATCCAAAGGCGTGCGGCTTCGGCATGGGATACTTCTCCGCCGAATCGCTTCGACGCGGGCTGGAGGAAGGGGGTCTTCGGCTCCCAAAGAGCGTATGGGACCTCTGGGTCGACATCCAGGCCAGCGTCAGAAAGCAGCGACCAGAAGAGTTCCCCTCAATGTACGATGCAAGGCCGTTCTTCGAGTGGATGCGCGGCTACGATCTCAGCAGAAATCTGTACAAGCCTTCGTTGGCGACGAGAGTGCTGAAGGACTCGGTCCCCCGTTTCAGCGAGAGGCAGCGCTCTCTCGAACTCATCAGGGAATTCAGGCGGATGTCGGCCCAGGCGCCGGCTGAACAGGAATGAGCTGCGGCATCAGTCCGTTCGTCTCACAGACTGTCGCGGCCGCGACTGTCCATGGCGGAACAGAGACATGAGTCCTCGGGCGGACTCCGACCCAGGCGGCCTGGAACCCATGTCCCCGGCTTCAAGAAGAATCGCGCTCGGCGACTTGGAAACTAGAGGTGTGAAAGTCCGTTGCCGTCTAAAGCTCGGAGGAGGCCTCGAGCGATACTTCAGAGGACACGAGTTGGAAATGAGTTACGACTTTCCAGCCGACCCAATCGACCCCAGCATACTCTACATCCCGTTCGTGGCCACAGTGCTCCCAGTGGCTTTTCTGGCAGGCGGAGACATAGCCGTGCGAGTGCTCGACGCGGAGTATCTCAGGTCGGTGATGCTCGTACAGGACAAATTGAAGGAGTGGCGTCCCGGGCTCCCTTTCTGCACCAAGATTATGGCGGATAAGAGAGTAACGAACGTCTTCGCCGAAGATGGCAGGTGCGGGGTACTCTACAGCGGCGGCCTCGACTCTACATCTACCTTTCTGGCGAACAAAGAACACGTGTCGGCCCTGGTGATGGTGGGAGGGACCGAGGACCTGCCGTTGAGAGACAGGCACTATTGGGAGAGAATACGGGATTTGGCCGCTTCATTCGCGAAGAGGAACGGCGTCGTCATCCACTTTGCCGAGTCGAACTGGCTTGATGTTCTCAATGCTTCCCATCTCACCCAGGACTTCGCGGTTCCCCTTGCTGGTCCTCGTCGTCGAGACGACGTCACGAACTGGGAGGAGGTCTTCCGAATGGCCCTGCTCGGGATGTGCGCCCCGGTAGCTGCCCGCGAACGCCTCAGAACCCTGCTGATGGCATCTACCTATTCGGCGGAAGTATTGGAGGCCCTCGGGATTTCTGGTTTTGTCGAGAAGACTCTCAGGTGGGGTGACCTCGCCATCGGCAGGGACTCTGAGGACCTGACTAGACAACAGAAGATAAGAAATGTCATCGCGCCCTACCTGAGAGAGAATGAAGGCGGACTCCCCCTGCGGGTTTGCCACCCGATTAACCTCGAGAGGAACCGCAAGCTGAGGCAGAGAGGGCTTCTCAACTGCAGCGAGTGTCCGAAGTGCCGTCGAACGATGCTGGGATTGCTGCTGGATGGCATTGACCCCCGCAGTTGCGGTTTCGAACAGGGATCGTTCAGCTCAGAGAAGATACGCCAGCAGCTCGCCAACAGGTCGACAATCTTCACAGGGTCGCTGTTGGAATTCTGGACCGACATGAAGCTTCACATAAATGACCGCCCTTCACTGGCGACCGAGCTGAACCTTTGGAACAGCAACAGTTTCTTCGATTGGTTGGCCACCTACGATCTCACCAGGAACCTGGCGACCAGTAACGAGCCCGTTGACGGGGGGATTCCGTGATACGACCAAGAGGTGTCTTGCGCCAGGGGCCGTCCGACCGTTCAGAGCTCCGCCTGCCCCCGAGCACGATTCGGCACGGGGATTGGGCTTACTTGGTAACCCCGAGGAAGGCCCAGCCGTTCCCTTGGTTCGAGCTCACCGGGCCGAAGGACTCGTTGACTGTCCCTGAGGAACCGGAGCACGGAGTCCCCAAAAGAAGCTTCACCGAGGGAATCGCGATGGACACCGTCCCCCTGCTACTGCTCAGCGTTAGGGAATATCCCGTGCAGGTTTGGGAAGTATCCACTGCGTTGACAAGAACTGCCTCCGACGTCTGGTTGCCCGTCCAAGAGAGCTGCCCGCTGTAACTGTCCCACTCGTATTGATTCGCGAACGTAAGGACGAATCTTGGGGTCTCAACCCACCCGCTTACTGAATCGGTCGTGCCCGGCGAAGGGTCCGAGAACTTTTGCCCCGTAGAGTAACCCCACGTCCCGAACCCGTGGAAGACTTTGCCATCCCTGTTAAGAGTGGCGTTGCAGAAGATCGTGTCAACCTCAACTTCGCCGTAGGTCGGAGTATTCAAGACCATACTCTTGGCGGGAGCCACACCGCGGAAGGTGACCACGTCGCCCGCTATGAGCCCTGGAGAGAAGTTGTTCTGCGAGTAGTTCTTGGACAAGATGATTTCAAACCGGCCGAGAGTGGGGCTCGAATAAGCGAGTATCCCTCCTGACTGGGCAACGATGGCCACCGTGGTAGTGTTTACTCGAGTGATCGAGTCAAGGTGTGGCCCTGCACCAAAGTCCTGCCAATCTGATGACCACCCAAGGTTCGGAGGGAAAACCAGGTCTGCAATCCAAATCCTGTTTCCTAGGTTCTCAAGCTCCTGTGAGGTCTGCGTCCCGTTTGACGAAACCGTCTCGCTTATGCCCGGGCTCTGTGGCGTGGGATAGAGCCGAATTGCCGCAAACAGGGTCACCCCAGCCACCAGGACAATGGCCAGGGCCACCACGGCGACGGTTCTCGTCTTCATTGGTCGGGAACCTCCATGGCTGCGCGACTGTTGGCCCCCTCCTTGCTCAAAGTACGAGTCAGGGTGTGCGCGCTGAAATCAGGTACCATCAGAACACTCACTTTTTCTCGACGCCACGAATCACCTTTATGACATTTGCGGGAGCATCCTGTGGGCTCCCCTCTCGAGATGCCAAACGTAGTACCCATCGACACCGTAGCTGGCCTCCTCGCATGGGGCATAGCGCCCGCATCGAGGTGCCTGTTCAAGACGGGAGATCTCTCGAACAGCTGGGGCCATGCGAAAGGCAATCAATTCGTGGCTTCCTCACCTCCCGTTCTCGAGTGGAATCCGCGTCGGCTGGGTCAGGTCAACTCGGGGCTGGGAATCGAGAGGTTCTGCCACTCGGTGGCGGGCCAGTTTCCGGAGCGTCACTGATACGACACGTCTTCGAAGGCGGAACAGTGCTCGTCCAACGGGCGCGAAGGGCCTGCGGCTCTTAAAGCTCATGAATTCTCCCTCAGGGAGGTTGGGCTGCAAAGACGACTTCGACTCGACACCGGCGGTTTACGCGCGAGTCTCCTGTCGGCAAATGACAGACTTCCGCTCAGACCGCCTCCAAGGGCGTAGGCTAGATTCTGATGCCAACCAATAAGATCGACATCATGGAACTCGGAACCCGCGGGGGCCGAGTCCGATGCAAAGTCGTCGCAAGAGGAACCCCCAGCCGGTACCTCCAGAAAGGACCGCTCGAGTTTGCATACGATCTGCCCGTCGAGCGCCTCGACAAGGCTGTCCTCTACATCCCCATCGTGGCTGCGGTGCTCCCCGTTGCCTGGCTAACAGGTGCGGACGTCTCAGTAAGGGAGCTCGACTCTCGATACGTCAGGTCGTTGATGCTCGTGCAGCGAAAGATGAAGGAATGGCGTCCTGAACTGCCCTTCTCCACTTCCATGGCGGTGGAAGAATCGAGAAACAGCGCGTTCGCTGGGAAGGGCAAGTGCGGGCTCCTGTATAGCTGCGGTCTGGACTCGACAGCGTCATACCTCAGGAACAAGGGACGAATCTCGACTCTGATAATGTTCGGTGGGACCGAGGACATGCCGCTCAGGGACAAGAAGTACTGGCATAGGGTCTGCGAACTGGCGTCGTCCTTTGCGAAGACAAACAGCGTGAGTCTCCACGTTGTCGAGACCAACATGCTCGAGCAGGTTCGTGTGTCGCTTTTGGCCAAAGACTTCTCGGCCCTCCTTGCCGGCACGAACCACCCTGCAGACGTAATGAACTGGGAAGGTATCTTCCGGGCGGTCCTTCTTGGGATGGCCGCTCCGGTCTCTGCAGGCGCGCATCTGGAGGCCCTCTTGATGGCACCCACAGTCTCTGCAGAAGTGATGGAGACCCTTGGCCTTCATCCAATCGTCGAGGAGACCCTCGCGTGGGGCGACCTTACGGTCATCCAGGACTCGCGGGACTTCACCCGTCAGGAGAAGATAAGGAGGTTCATCGCACCGTACGTGAAGAGTGGCCACGGAGGCGTGCCCCTGCGGGTCTGCCATCCTATCAATCTGGAGAACTACCGGAGGATTCGTGAAGCGGGTGCGCTAAACTGCTGCAACTGTCATAAGTGCGTCAGGACCATACTGGGACTAGCCATGGAAGGCGTCGACCCCCAAGCCTGCGGCTTCGATAGGGAAAACTTCAGCGCCGACGGAGTACGCAGGCGGCTCATGGACCGCACGCTCCTCATGACGAAAACGACGCTTTCTCACTGGAACGACCTGAAGCTGCACATTCAGAACCGGCCCAGCGAGGCGGTGGCATCGGACATTTGGGAGACGAATACCTTCTTCGACTGGCTTAGCACTTACGACCTCACTCGAAACCTCGCGGCCAACACCGAGCCGCTTGAGTGGAAACGGTCTTAGCGGGCGTCGATCTCGCACTCCCAAGATTCACTGGAGAGCATAAATGGGATGCATATTGCCCTTACAAACAGATGGTCCCTGGGAGTGAGGAACCTGCTTTCTCAGGACTCGGAACTTCGGTGATTGGAAAGGAAGCCCAATACGCAAGCCCCCCTTTGCACCTAATGAGATTCGAATTCCTTCTCGATCTGTGCGAGGACAGCGACTGCGGACTCGTGGCGGAGCCATTCCTTGCCGTTCCCCGGCGATCTTCAGTCGCCCTGTCACCTCTAATCCCTGGCTTTCGCGTCCGGGAGCCCTAGAAGTTGCCAACCCGCTACAGCTTCTGCATGTTGTGCTACAATGACGGGACGACCGTCGAGGCGTCTGTGAGGAGCCTCCTTGGACTGAAGAAGAGCATTGACTTGGAGATCGTGGTTGTCGACAACAAGAGCAGGGACGGCTCATGGAAGACCTTGCAGGGGCTCGCAGGAGAGGGGGTTCGTACGATTTCGAGAAGGTGCTCTAGGGGGGCGGGGAGACAGCTGGCCTTCGCGAATGCTGCGGGGAGTCACATCATCGCCCATGTAGACTGTGACGACATCTTCTCGATGGAGGGGATCCTCGGTCTGCTCTCGAAATACCACTCGGAATACGAGGGGAGGATGATGATGACGCGGCGGGTCGGACAGAACGAGAGACAATCCATAACCATCGCCCCGAGGGAGATAATCGAAGGGGTAGGAGGATGGCGGGACCTCAACTGGGGGGAGGATTGGGACCTGTGGAACCGGGCGGCGAACGTCGGCAAGTACTCGTTTTTGCCCTATCCTGCGGAGAACCCTCCCCACAAGTCGGTGAGAGTCAGGTCGGAGCGCGAGACATCAACATGGACCAAGTTCAAATTCAGATACCAGAAGGGACGTGACGCGATTCGGGTAGGCCGCCAGTACTTCTCTGACGAAGAGGAGGCGACTTTCAGCCAAAAGGTGCCCTACTGGCTGGCAAGAGCCTCAGTAGCGCTGGCCCGCAGCAAACTCGAACCCGCCCCCTTGAAGCCTTTCGATGATACAGGATTCGGAGAGCGTGAAGTTTAAAGCACCCTGTGGGCCTCTCAAAGGAAGTCTGAGCGGGGAGTTGAAGACATGAATTTCAACTCCATATGGCTTAGTTTCGCCTTCCCTATGCTTATATTCGGCCAAACGTTCTCCTCCGCTGCAACATGAATTCGAGGTCAGGTCTGTTGGGCGTCGCAGCTCTTCTGCTGCTAGTGCTCCCGGGTGCCGTGGCGGCTGCTACGACCTACACTTACATTCAATTCAACTGCTCGCCGACGGACACGTCAGGGCAGTGCAGTACGCCCATTAACGGCGTGCTTACGATCAGCTACACGACAGTCCAGAGCACGACCGTTCCTCTCGGTGGGAACCACTGGACCTGTGTCGATGGAGTCTGGAACTCCGAGCCTGACGGTTCAGGCATAAGCGATGGGTCATGTGCTACGCCGCCTTACACGCCACCGGGTCCGGCCTGCTCTAGCACGGTAGGGTTTGTGAACTACCAGATCACCCAAGTCAAGGTGTACACGCCTGCCGACCCCACGTCTTCTGACATTTACATGCTGGGAAGCAGCACGGGACCGGGCATCACGTCCATCCCGATAACTCTCAGTCCAAGCCAGACGCTGAACCTCAACTTCGGCCCTGGCACGAGCCCGGTTGTCATTGGAGGCCACACCTACGTCTGGTGGAGGATAAGCTTGAATGGCCACCCGGTCTATCCCAATCAGAACATCATCACCAGCCCAACCCCAAGTCCCACTGGCGTCTCTGGGAAGTACCTGGTAGACTTCGAGGGGACGATGCACTGCGGGAAGTCCGCAACTGCGGTGAACCAGGGGTTCTTCTTCGACATCGGGTTCTTCTTCTCGACCCCCCAGTTCGGATCGCTGGCTGTCGCGATGGGAGCAGGCTCCTTTGCGCTCCTCCTGATGAGGAAACGGCTGGTACCGCGCAAGTTCTAGACCTCCAGGTCCGTATCCGGTAGTCGCGATGGATCGCTGGATCCTGTATCGCCTCAAGACCCATTGACTCAACTGCCTAACAATATCTGACTCAACTACACATAACGAGACCTGACTCAATGGAGGATTCGATGCTGAAAGAGAGCGATATTTCTCGATACAGACATGGACTCCCAATGTGTATTCCAAACACCTACTTCCGCGTCCACGTGGCTTATTACCTCAAGCGAAAAATATTGATGACTTGCCTTGACTTTCTGGTTTAGTCACATTAAGCCTCAGGCGGCGGCGAGTCTCATCGCATGCCTCTTCCTGGTTTCCAACTACGCTTGGGTTGCGCCCATGGGGCAGAATTCGAGCACGACTGCGTCCTCGGCATCCTATACGCCCCCAAGGTTCGGGCTTGACCTCTCCTGGTACGTCAGAGGTGGATTTGGGTCTCTTCACGGAGTGAGTCCCCAGAACGGGTCGGCTGTGTACGAGTACCTGACGCACGGCTGGAAACTGTCGGGCGGGAAAGAGGGAGGCTTCTTCACCGCGTATGCCTACGAATTGCACGACCCCCCACTCTACCCTCCTCAATACACGAGCGACAAGGCATGGCTGCTCTCGTTTATTCACGCCGCGAACAAGGACGATGGCGGGAACCAGGCCAAGATATTCATCAGGTTCGTCCTTGAAAACAATTTCGACTCTACGGTGGTGGGCACAATTTCCGACTTCTTGAAGTCGCTGGGCCCCGCTTCCCAGAACCCATCGGTATGGGGGATAGGCTTCCGAGGCTCGCAGGAAGGGATCTTCACGGGGGGAGGAGCTAGCTCGGGCGGCTGGGAAGGGAACAACTTCGTCCCTGCGACCGTGGCCTATGGCCCCAGCGGGATGAATTCGTTTCCCCAGAGCGCCAGCCAGTTCAACTCCACCTGGGACAAGATTCAGCAGCTGGTGAACTCCTACGGCTATGCGCTGGGGATTTCAACTAGTCTCGACCCCATAAACGAATTCTTGGGCAACTCCGTCGCCGACGGGCCAGCGCAGTGGTTCATGGGGGACGCCGGTGGCTACGGATTCCCCTCTGGGACCACCCAGAGCGACGTGGCTACCGCATACGGCACTTGGTACAGCGTCGTGGCGACTCCGCCGCGCGACGCCTCGGTCCAAGTCGGCGCAGTTGCGGGCGAATGGGACCAGAACTGGTTCGTGCTGAATCAGCCCCCCTACTACGCGACCCAGGCGAAGCTGCAGGCGATGTTCGCAGGGTTCGCCGCGGGCGCCAAGGTGAACCCGCGGGCGGGTCAGGTCATGTTCCTATACGGGATGCCCTACCTCACGAACGACGACCCCACTTGGGTCTCCGCGCACGGGCCCTGTCCCTACATGCAATGGTTCGCGCAATGGGTCAAGGAGTACGGCTTCTTCACCGACCTGAGCGGCTCGGCCCCCTCCAACCCCATAAAGGTCAGCCCGACCAGCGGCTTCAGCATTCCGACCCCGACCGGTCTCTACATCCATATCCTGGGAGATCCAAGCCTCTCGAAGCTCAGGCCGGGATATTCCCAGACCAACCCTGTCTACTGTTGCGGGCAGGACAGCTTCACAATCGACGGTCAACTTACCAACATCGCGACCGGGCAGGGGATAGGTGGCGCAACGATCAACATAATGGAGTTCAATTTCGCCACGGGCCAGTGGTCCGTCCTCACGTCAACGACCACAAACCCGCAGGGATACTATGGCTGGTCCAGCAACTGTCCGACCTGTACTTTGTTAAAGCTCGCGAGCCCGCCGCTCCCGAAGACTGCGAGGAACCAGGCCTACTTCTACCCCGCCTATGCCGGGAGCAAGTCCTATTCCCCCTCCAACGGGGTGCTCGAGGACCTCCCCGTCCTTTCGCCTCCGGCAGGCTAGACTCGGTTGGATCCGCTGCCTCGCGAAGCAAGCGCGCCCTAGGGTCGGCACTACGCGCCCTGCGTCGTTGGCCCGCTGGGCGCAAGTGGGACCGGCTGGACCGGGCCGGGCCTCGGAGGGGCCAGGTAGTTGAAGGCCAATGACCAGAAGGCCAGGACCCAGGCCACAAAGATCAGGTATCCGAAATAGACGTGCATCGTCGTGCCGGCATCGGCCCCCAGAAACTCGAATGTGAGGAAAACCACGAGCAGCCTCAGGATGTTGATCAGGAAGGCTCCTACAAAGCCTATGGCGAACAGGGGAACCAGCCGGGACATCTTAGGTTTGAAATCCAACAGCGTCATAGTGGAGAGCAGACCGAAAGCAAGAATCCCCTGGACCCCCGTACACGAACCCGCCACGTCGAGCAGCAATGGGGTGCCGTTCGGCATGGTCATCGACACTATTTCACCTGATGCGCTAGCCCCAATCCCCAGGGCGCTCACCGCCGAGGCCATGACGCCCGCGAGCCAATCCTGCAGCGCGACGTAGTTCGGCGTGTAAATCTCGATTTGATAGCCAATGAGGAGAATGACACCGTATGCCATCGGAACCCAGAAGAGCTTCAGGGACCTGAGCCCGTAGAACATGATTATGGTTCCGATGAACACGACTATCAGGTCGAGCAGCCCGATGGTCGACCCCCTGACCGCGTTGAAGGCGTAGTCCGCTCCGATCAGCGCGACCCCCAGCGCCGTATCCAGTTTCGAGCTCTTCCGAGATATCTTCTTCACGGCGTCCCACTTGATTATGAACCAAGCGAACAGGACAATTGAGATGATGAAGAAGTACTGGTAGTCGAGCCCGACGCCGGGGATTACGACGGGGAGAAGGAAAGCCACGACTGTTGCGATGGCGAACGCATTCGATCTGCTAAGTTGCATTTCAGGAGTTCTCCCACGCCCGTGGCCTTCGTATAAAAATGTGGGTGAACCGTGGCCCCGATGCCCTCTCCTCGTGAGAGGGCCGAACCAGCCCTGTGAGGAGCCGAGGCCATGATCTCAAGACAATGACATCGTAGTCCGGCCGCTCGGTAGCCTGAAACGCGCGAGGTCCTGGAGGAATTCTCTTATCCCACTTCACAGGACCCGACTGATAGGTGGAGGCAAATTGCAGCTATTCAGCCTAGATATTGAAGAAATTCCCAGGCGGATCAAGGACGGAAGCGTCACCATAGCCGTCGTCGGCCTCGGGCACGTGGGCCTTCCCCTCTCGTTGCTCTTCGCGTCACACGGAGCCTCCGTGCTGGGGTGCGAGCTTGAGGGGGAGTACCTCGACAAACTGCGCAAGGGAGTGTCTCCCATCGTGGAGCACTCTTCGCTGAGGCTCGGAGAGCGCGTTCTAGATGCAACCTGTCCCACCTGCGGCGTCAGGATTCTTCACGGGTCGGGGGACGACTTCTGCCCCAACTGTATGAAGGTCGCCGAGGTCGTGAGAGGGGAGGTTCGCCTGACCGGAAGAAGCCACAACGTCTCCAGCGCCGACGTTGGGGACGAGATGGGCTCGCTGCTCACGGAGTCGCTCAGGACCGGCAGGCTGTCGCTGACGAGCAACGTCACGGACGGGGTGAGACGCTCGGACATCGTAATAGTCTGCGTCGGCACCCCCATCGACGCCAAGAAGAGTCCGAACCTCAAGCCTCTTCTCTCAGCGGCGAAGGACATCGGCCGAGGACTCAGGAAGGGCACCATGGTGATTCTCAAGAGCACCGTGTCACCTGGAACGACCGAGGACGTCTTCGCGCCGATTCTCGAGCGCGAATCAGGCCTGAAGAGGGGGAAAGACTTCGGGCTGGCACACGTCCCGGAGACCACCCTAGAGGGGCTGTCCCTGCTCGGCAACAGGACGCTGCCCAAGACGGTGGGGGGCATTGACAGGAGGAGCTCTGAGCTGGCCGCCGCCGTCTTCAGGGTCTTCGACGTGCCCGTCTACACATTCGGGAGCCCGAGGGTCACGGAGGCGGCGAAGCTCTTCCAGAACATCTATCGCGATGTCAACGTAGCCCTGGCCAACGAGCTGGCCCTCGCCTCGGAAGCCCTGGGACTGGACGTGACCGAGGTTCTGGAAGCGGCCAGGAGCGAGCCCAAGACTCATCTTCTTACCCCCGGTCCTGGCGCAGGAGGATACTGCCTGCCCAAGGACACGTACTACCTGACCCACCCTGCGATCCCGAGGGGCTTCAAGCCTAGGGTTCTCTCCGTGGCGCGAAAAGTCAACGAGGGGATGCCCGCGCACGTCGTCCGGCTGGTCAAGGATGCGTGCGCTGAAGTCGGGATCCCCGTCAGGGGCACGACGGTTGCGACGCTCGGGCTCTCGTTCAAGGGCAACACGGCCGACACCAGGGACTCGCCGAGCGTACCGGTGATTCGAAAGCTGGCCGCCGCGGGAATGAAGGTATTGGCCCACGATCCCCTTGCGAGCCCCAGACCAGCGTTGGACGGCATCCGCGGCGTCGCCTTCGCCAAGGAACTCGAGGACGCCCTCCGAAGGGCAGACGCCCTGGTGCTCCTCACAGACCATCTCGAGTACAGGGCACTGACGGGAAGGGGGCTCTCGGACCTGGCCCCGAAGCTCAAGGTGGTCGTCGATGCCCGGCACGTCTTCGACCCACCGGAGATGGCCCGACTCCACTACGCCTACAGAGGGGTAGGCAGAGCCGGGGTAAAGGGAAGATCCCCCAGGCCTTGAAGTCAGCGGGGGGCCTGGGCAGGGCCGGCATCACACTGGTCGTCGTCTACGCGGCGCTGATCCTAGCTTTCACCGTCATTGGAATGGCGGTCGCGCCGCCGGACGCCCAGGTCGGGGCCGCCCGTCCGGCGAACGACATCCCGGTACACCTGTCCGAACTCTTGGCTTTCGGTCTGCTCCTGGGGGCCATGAGTGCAGTCATCGGCGGCATAAGGGGTCTCCCGTTGGTCATCCTGGCGCCCATGCTCGTCGTCCTCCTGGACCTGGACCATCTCCCTGCGTACATCGGGCTGGCACAACCGATCAGGCCCGCCCACTCCTTCGTTTTCATCGCGGTTGCCGTTGTTTGCACGGCGATAGTCTTAAGGCGGCTCGATTTGGAACTGGCACTCTTGTCAGCATTCACTGGCCACCTTGCGGTAGACGAAGGGCTCTTCGCGCCGTTCTCGCCCCTCTCGTACGGGTACGTGCTCCTAGACCAGTACAGGCTCCCCTTGATCGCATGCTCATTGGCCGCCGCCCTTCTCTCCGGGTACTTCTTGCGCAGGGGCAACAGGGGAGGACCCTCCCGGTGACCGGGTTGCAATCAGCGTTGCCTGGAACGCCGGCCGACGTAAAGAAGGTGGGCACCCTGCTAAGGCAAGGAAAGGTCAGGGTCACGGTATTTGGGCTGGGCAGAATCGGCCTCCCCACGGCTGCCGTGTTCGCGGAGGCGGGTGCCAGGGTCACCGGGGTGGAC
>DASPOB010000024.1:0-3164 GCA_035626235.1 Nitrososphaerales archaeon
GCGGCGCGCAGGTGAGGGAGGCCATATCCTGGGGGAAGGTCAAGCCGAAGGCAGCCCAGGTGACCCTTTACGCCGAAGCGACCATGGCGTTGCCCCTGATCGCATCATACGCCCTGACGGCCCTGAGCGAAGGGAAGGGCCACGGGTCAAGGTAGTCGCGGGAGAAGATTTCACCCGCGGACCCGGGCCGCGACCAGAGTTAGCGCCGGAGGGATTCGCCTCGAATAGCTTATAAGACGTTTGAGAGGGCGCCGTGAAACGTGGCCCTGGATTTTGGGATACTAGCCCTCGGGGTTTCGCTCGTAGCTCTCCTCTATGCGCTGATTCTGGAGCTGTACCTGAAGCGTCAGAACAGGGGGACGCAGAAGATGACGGAGATCTCCGACGCCGTCAGGCAGGGAGCCAGCGCCTTCCTCAGAAGAGAGTACACGGTGATTGCGCCAATAGCGGTGGTCATCGCGATTCTGATATTCGGGTTCATCGATTACCCGAACGGCACTGGCGGCGCCACGGCGGCCGGTTTCGCCCTAGGGGCTGCCTTCTCGGCGCTCGCCGGCTACATCGGGATGGCGGTCACAGTCAGGACGAGCTCCAGGACCGCCGAGGCGGCCAAGAGCGGGCTGGGAAGCGCTCTCACCCTATCCTTCAGGGGAGGAAGCGTGATGGGGATGGCCGTGGCAGGCTTTGACCTCCTGGGTCTCTCGCTCTTCTACCTGATCTTTGGAGCCGAGGTCGCCGCCAACCCCGCCACCATCGCAGGCCTCGGCTTCGGGGCGTCGCTGATTGCGATGTTCATGAGGGTCTCCGGGGGAATCTACACCAAGGCGGCGGACGTGGGGGCTGACCTCGTGGGGAAGGTCGAGGCGGGCATCCCTGAAGACGACCCGCGCAACCCCGCCGTGATAGCGGACAACGTGGGAGACAACGTCGGCGACTGCGCAGGGATGGGGGCGGACGTCTACGAGTCCTACGTCGTGACCGCGATAGCTTCGATGATCCTTGGCGCCCTCGTGTTCCTCAATAGGTCGTTTCTCGGCCTTTCTGCTTCGCTGCTGTCGGTGATCGGTTCGAACCAGCTTCTGCTCTATCCTCTTGGGCTCGGCGCGGCAGGTATTGTCGGGGCCATCTTCGGCGGCCTCTACATCCGGAAGTCTATCAAGTCAAACCCGCTCGGGGCGCTTAACATAGCCCTCATCATCGCCGCCGTAATCACGATAATTCTCGACTTCGTTTTCGGCCAGGCACTGTTCGGGTCTGCGCCGCTGGGATACTACCTCTTCGCCAGCGCGATCGTCGGAATCATAGTGGTGGTTGTCATAGAGAACGTGGCAAACTACTTCACGTCCTACAACTACGGGCCGGTCAAGGAGATAGCGCAGTCGAGCCAGACCGGGGCCGCCACGAACTTCCTCGCCGGCTACGCGACCGGGCTGAAGAGCACGGCGCCGTCCGCCCTGGTGCTCGTGGTGGCGATCATCGTCTCGTACTACCTCGGCTACGCGGGCTCCGGGGGCATTTCCTTCGTCGGAGTCTACAGCACTGCCATCGCGACCATGTCGATGCTCTCGCTGACCGGGGTCGTAATGTCGATCGACTCCTTCGGCCCCATAACCGACAACGCCAACGGCATAGTCGAGATGGCGGGCCTTGACCCCTCGGTCAGGGTCGTCACCGATGAGCTCGACGCCATCGGAAACACGACTAAGGCGACGACCAAGGCGTTCGCCGTGATGTCTGCGGCTCTCGCCGCCGTTTCGATATTCATGGCATTCCAGAGCGAAGCCAGCAGGATAATCAACGAACACCCGAACCTCCTCGCGACGTACGCCTCGAAGCTGACTGGAACCCCTCCGAACCAGGTCCTCAACTTCTCGCTCTCGGACCCCGTCGTGGTCATCGGGCTCTTCGTCGGCAGCCTCCTGCCGTTCTACTTCTCCAGCTTCCTGATAGCGGCTGTGCAGAGGGCCGCGTTCAAGATGGTGAACGAGGTCAGGCGCCAGTTCAAGGAGATCCCGGGCATCATGGAAGGGACGGGGAAGCCGGACTACGCGAAGTGCGTCGACATCAGCACGTCAGCCGCGTTACGCGAGCTTGTGAAGCCCGCGGCTCTCGCCGTAATCACGCCCCTCGTCGTTGGGTTCCTGCTGGGCCCACTGGCATTGGGAGGCCTGCTGATAGGCAGCGTGGTGTCGGGAGTGTTCCTGGCCTTCCTGATGACCAACGGCGGGGCCGCCTGGGACAACGCAAAGAAGTGGATCGAAACCGGACAGCTCGGCGGGAAGAAGTCTCCCGCGCACCAGGCTGCGGTCATGGGTGACACAGTGGGCGACCCGTTCAAGGACACTGCCGGTCCCGCGATTAACTCGCTGATCAAGGTCCTCAACACCATCTCGATAGTGTTCGTTTCCGCGATCGTCCTGTTCGCCATCTTCGTCTAGCCGACTCGGCGGAGTCGGCGGCCGTCAGAGTGGGAGTGCCGGCGCAGGCAGAATCGTGACCCTGGCCGCCGGGTGGCTCCTTACGAAGGATGCCGACGTAAAGCGGAAACCAGCGCGGGACGAGTTTCTGACCCGCGTGCCTCAGACCCGTGTGCCATGGAGGTGGGTGTGGGACATTCGGCGGCTCACGCCGCATTCGAACCCACGTGAATGCGCTCACTGACGGAATTCACTGCAGGCGCACGCGTAACCGCTCCGCCAACCCACCGCGAGCAGTGCCGCTACTTCGCAACTAATTATACGTTCTAAGTCTACAAGGGGCACTGTCAGACCAACGAGTGATTCCTGAGAGTGTCTGATGACCTGTTGTCCCGAGTTCAGACTCTTTCCGTTTCTTCAGTATGTCTTTCAGACCATCGGTGACCGCAACGCCCGCACATGAATGTGTCCTCGAACTCCTTCGTTATGGTGGAGAACGTCTCCCTTTCTTGAGGGCCCGTCGGCGTCAACGACCAAACCTTGCCCCACCATCTATACCCCCCCGTGGGCCCTGTCGCCGCGATCATCATACCGTCTTTGCTGACGAGCTCTGCTTTCTTCTTGTCGCTCAGAAGCCTCTCGTTCACGGGTTTGATACGGGACTTGTGCCCGCATGAGGGGCAGGTACGGAGCGTCCCGCGCAAGGGCATGAAAAGTGATTTGGTTATGGAATTCTTAAGCAGTTCC
>DASPOB010000025.1:0-4660 GCA_035626235.1 Nitrososphaerales archaeon
GAACCCGGCCTTCTTGACAAGGTCCTTGATGAACGGCTCGCTGGTTCCCCAGGCGCACACCGTGTACCAGTTCTTCTCGGTCCGCATCTCGAATGCCTCCACTTGATGCTCGGGAGGGACGACGTTCATCAAATAGGCTCCTGCGACACCCGCCCCGACGACAGCGATTCTCAAGACATGGAGACCTTTTGACAGGCCCGAGCCTCGTGGCACTTTTCTACTTGTCGCCCCTCCGGGACGGACCGACGGCGGAACGCTCCCCGGCACCCACCGCCGCGATGCTTCTGCTGCTGCGTGGTTTCCCCGGGAGCACGGCGTCTTCGGATGGACCGTGCGCGCCTCAGAAAACTAATAAACGCCCAGTTGACTTGGTTTACCTGAGTTACCTTGGCCCAGCGCAAGCACGAAGCAGAAGCGACTCTGTCGAAGAACCCTCAACAGAAGGTGGTAAAGGTCTCCGACGAAACTCACGCCGAACTCGTCTCGATGGCAAAGTGGAACGAGCCCCTCGACCATGTAATCCATCGACTGATGTCACAGACGAAGGGCATGGAAGACGTCGTCATCGGCAAGAGCTCCATCTGCTTCATCGACGGCGAGGAGGGCAGGCTCCTGTACAGGGGATACGACATCGTGGACCTCGCCATTCACTCGAACTACGAGGAGACTGCCTACCTGCTTTGGAACGGCCATCTGCCCACGGCCGCCGAACTCCAATCATTCACGGCGGAAGTCAACTCAAAGAGAGAGGTCCCGGGGAACGTACTTTCGATTCTGACCGGGCTCCCCCGCAACTGCGACGCAATGGACGCCCTGCGGGTCGGTGTGGCGGCGCTTGGTCTGTACGACGACCCAATGTACACGCAGCAGGAGAAGGCCGTCTCCATCGCTGCCAAGATGGGAACCATGGTCGCCGCAATCCACAGACACAAGCACGACCAGGAGGTGCTTCTCCCCAGGAGAGACCTCGGCTACTCGGCGAACCTCCTCTACATGGTCACGGGCGAGAAGCCGACTGAACAGGACACCAAGCTCATGGACGTCCTCCTCATCCTTCACGCCGATCACGAGCTCAACGCTTCCACATTCGCGGCCCGAGTCATCGCTTCGACACTCTCTGATGTCTATTCAGCGATAACCGGCGCGGTCGGGTGCCTCAAGGGCCCTCTCCATGGCGGTGCAAACGAGAAGGTGATCGAGATGACGATCGAGATTGGGAACCCAGAAAATGCAGAGTCCTACGTCGACGCCATGCTCGCGAAAAGGCAGAAGATCACGGGCTTCGGTCACAGGGTGTACAAGACGATGGACCCGAGGGCAGCGATACTGAAGGACATGGCGCGCAGGTTTGTGAAGTCAGAAAAGGAGAAGCGGGTCTTCCAGATTCTCACCAAGACGGAGGAGATGATGAAGACCTGGAAGAACATGTACCCCAACGTGGACCTGTATTCGGGCCTCGCCTTGAACCACGTGGGTATCCCGAGCTACTTGTTCACCCCCGTGTTCGCGGTCGGAAGAGCCCCCGGCTGGCTCGCACACGTCCTCGAGCAATACTCCGACAACCGCTTGATTCGGCCAAGGGCCGAGTACGTCGGACCCCAAAGAGCCACATACGTCCCATTGGAGCAGCGCACTCAGGTGCCGGTGGCAAAGGCATGAGAGTAGAGGCACTCATCAGGCGCCCGCCTGTCACCATAAGCGGGAACGCGACCATCAAGCAGGCCGCCGAGGTCTTTGCAAGGGAAAAGATAGGGCTCCTGGTCGTCGCGTCATCGACGAGTCCGGCGAAGGCGCTGGCCGTGGTCTCCGAGCGGGACATAGTGAGGGCAGTGGCCTCGGGGACTGCTCTCGGCGGGAAGCTAGACGTTGTCGCAACAAAGAAGCTGGTCCGTGTCAAACGCTCGGACCTGCCGTCGAAGGCGGTGAGGCTGATGATGGAGAACAGCATAAGGCACCTGGTTGTGGAGAACGACGATGGGAGCCTCTTTGGCGTCCTTTCCATAAGAGACTTCTTCAGGGAGAACAAGCTGCTGCAGGGCTTCCTGAAGGAAGAGGCCGACACTGTCCACGGGATCGACTGAAAGAGGGGAAGGCCAAGGGCTGTTCGCGGCGGGCAGGATCCACGTCTGTCTTCCCTGTCTCATAGATTGTTTTAAATAGCGTGAGACGTTCGCGCGCTATTCGATGCCGCTCTTTGGGGACATCGGCATGGTCTTCGTGATGGGGCTCGTCGGGGTAGTCTTCACGGTCCCGGTAGTAGTGCTCCCACGCCTCCTGGCCCCGCGCCGCCCGAACCCCATCAAGAACGCGCCCTTCGAATGCGGCCAGGCCCCGGTTGGCGCCGGCAAGTTCCACTTCATGATGCAGTACTACGCCTACCTCCTCATGTTCCTTGTCTTCGATGTCCTCGCCATGTTCCTGTACGCCTGGGCAGCCGCATACCAACCCCTGGCCCTGGGCGTCTCCTCAGACCTGATGCTTACCCTCTTCATGGGGCTCCTCTTCGTCCCTATGGCCTACGCGCTCGTCCTCGCCGGGAGGAGAGAGCTTTGGTGACGGTCCAGAAGGACGGGGCGGTCCAGGTCTTGGTCGGCAAGGTCAACGACGTCCTTCAGTACGCCATCGGCGACCCTCTTAGATACCTGGCCAACTGGGGTAGGCTCTACTCCCTCTGGCCCGTTCACCTGGAGACCGCCTGCTGCTCCGTCGAGGTCGGTGCCGCAGCAGGGAGCCGCTTCGACATCGAACGCTTCGGCACCTTGGAGGCCTTCGGCTCGCTCCGCCAGTGCGACCTCCTGATTGTCATGGGGACCGTGACCCGAAAGCTCGCCCCCAGGCTGAAGCTGATTTACGACCAGATGGCAGAGCCCAAGTGGGTGATGGCCATGGGCGCATGCGCGATCACGGGCGGCCTCTACTTCGACTCCTACAACGTCCTCCGCGGAGTTGACGACATCATCCCGGTAGATGTCTACATCCCAGGCTGCCCACCCCGTGCGGAGGCAGTAATCCAAGGGCTGGTCCTGCTCCAGGAGAAGATTCGCCGGCTCCCAAGCCTCAGCGGCAGGTGAGGTCTCCACGAGTCAGGCGCAACCCCCGCAGCCTCAACCGGCACCCGCTCCCCCACCAAAGCCGGAACCTGTCAGGGCGAAGGAGATGGCAGCCGCGATAACCCGAAACTTCCCAAACGTCAAGGTCGACTACGCGAGGGAGCGTAGGCTCAAGGTCACCGCCTCGCCGTCCGAAATCAGGGACGTTGCCCTCTTTACCCGAGACCAGCTCGGCTTCGACCACATCAGCGCCGTCAGCGGGGTCGACTGGATTGCAAGCAACGAGTTCGAGGTCGTCTACTTCGTCGGCTCGGTCTCAAAGCCCGGCTACGAGGACTTCGTCATCGCGGTCGCGGAGCGCGTTGCCCGCGACGACCCAGTGGTGCAGACCCTGATTGCCGTGTGGCCCGGGGCCGAGTACCATGAGCGTGAGACCCACGAAATGTTCGGCATCAACTTCAAGGGGCACCCGAGCAACTCGCACCTCATCCTACCCGAAGACTGGAACGACATGCCTCCTCTCCGAAAGGACTACGTCTCTCCGGGGCGATGATCCTGGCCACGGAATCCGAATTCTCCCCCGACAGCGACCGGATTATGTCTGTCTCGCTCGGCCCCCAGCATCCGGGCGCGGGCCACTTCCGCATCCGCCTCTGGCTTGACGGGGACTACCTGGTCCGCTCCGAGCCCGACCCTGGCTACGTCCACCGCGGCGAGGAGAAGATGGGCGAGTACCGCAACTACACCCAGAACGTCCCTCACCTCGAGCGCCCCGTTATCCTCGACAGCTCCAACATCCTGCTACCCTACGCCCTCGCCGTGGACGAGCTCATGGGGAACAAGGTCCCAGACCGCGCACAGTACCTCCGGGTCATCATGGCCGAGGCGAACCGCATCATTTCGCACATGTACTTCCTAGGAATCTTCGGCTACTTCGCAGGTCACACCACCATGATTACATGGGGAATGGGAGACAGGGACTTTTGGATCGACCTGGCGGAGAGGATCGGGGGGGCCAGAGTCACCTTCGCCTATATCATCCCGGGCGGGGTCAGGAACGACATGCCTGGCGGCCTGGCGGAGAAGGGGCTCAAGACCTGCGACTGGTTCGACAAGCGCATGGACGAATACGAAAAGATCTTCTTCAGGAACCCCCTCGTCCTGGGGAGAACCGAAGGCGTGGGGGTCCTCAGCAGGGAGGACGCAATAGCCCTCGGCGCGACCGGGACGGTGCTAAGGGCGTCGGGGGTGAAGCACGACCTAAGGCGCGACGAGCCCTACTGCTGCTACGACGACTTCGACTTCGAGATACCTTCTCTCAATTCAGGGGACAGTTGGGCCAGGGCCTACGTGGCTTTGCTCGAGATGCGCGAGTCGGTCAAGATAATCCGCCAGGCATTCAAGCAAATGCCTGCCGGTCCGGTAAGGCTGAAACTGGGCCCCCAGCCCAGGGTTCCCGCCGGCGAGACCTACGCCCGCACCGAGGCAGCAAGGGGAGAGATGAGCTACCACCTCGTGAGCGACGGGTCCCCGCGGCCCTATCGCCTGAAGATAGGGACTCCGAGCTTCAAGAACCTCGCGGTCCTCCCCCACCTGCTCCGCAACGTCCA
>DASPOB010000026.1:0-23566 GCA_035626235.1 Nitrososphaerales archaeon
ATCCTGACGCGCTTCCTCATCGGCCCCCGCTTGCGACCCCAAGTCTGTTAAATTCGGTTGTGGTGTGAACTTGTGAACTCCCTGCGAATCTTGTTTGACCATCGAGTGAAGGTTCTGGTGCCGTTCACTGTTGTTCACAAAGGGTGTCTACGATCAAGGCGCTAGGCGATTCCCGTGGAAACAAAAGGGCCGTAATCTGGCTCGTTTTGCCGGTTAGAGTGCCAGTGGCTCCAGTGGAAACATAGGGGTCCCCCTTTGGCGTCCGGCAGGGAGGTCTTCACAGGCAGTTCACAATCGACCCCGACCCCTCTCTTTCCACTGGAGACCTATCCCATCTCGATCCGACGCCAAGTTCGCGCGCAGTCACCTTCAACTGCTTCAGTTGTTGACCTCAAACCTTATCCAATCGACTTCGCGTATCAAGAGCGACCCGTTTACTAAAGTAAATGAAAACCAACCTACGGGCGACCCTGCAGAGGAAACAGCGGAAACCCTGGGGCGGAGGCCTTATCTAACCAGTGTTTCCACTGTTTTCCAGATGTCTGGGGCGATAGACGAGATTTTCCGGAAAGCCAAAGAAGGGAGGGCCCTCTTCATCGACAGGGGCGCGCTGAGCCCGGAGTACGTGCCGGACAACCTCCCTTTCCGAGACGACCAGATCAAGTCCGTCGCCCAGGTCCTGGCCCCGATTCTGCATGGCTCCAAACCGTCCAACCTCCTTCTCTATGGGAAGACAGGGACCGGCAAGACGGCCGTGGCCCGCTACGTCCTGGGCCGGCTCAAGAAGGAGACCAGCTCCAAGAACCTGGTGGTGGCGTACGTCAACACCAGGATGGCGAACACGGAATATCGCACCCTGGCCGAATTCGCGAGATTCCTCGACCTCCCGCCGGAGAAGCAGATTCCATTCACCGGCCTGTCGATAGGGGAAGTCGTCAGCAGGATCTTCTCAGAGGTCAGGTCGAAGAAGGCCGACGTCATCCTGGTCATGGACGAAATCGACTACATCGTGAAGACCTTCGGCGACGGGATACTCTACGAATTCACCAGGTCGAGCGACAGGCTCGCCCCCGGCTTGCTGTCGCTGGTGGGGATCTCCAACGACCTCCGCTTCAAGGAGGGGCTCGACCCCAGAGTCCTCAGCAGCCTGAGTGAAGAAGAGCTGGTCTTTCCGCCGTACACCGTCGACGAGCTGAGGCAGATCCTGAAGGAGAGGGCTGGCACCGCGTTCAGGCCCTCGGCCGTGTCGGAGTCGGCGATCAACCTCTGCGCCGCGATGGCAGGCTCGGAGCACGGGGACGCCAGAAGAGCCGTGGACCTGCTGAGGATAGCCGGGGAGGTGGCGGAACGGGAGGGGCTGAAGCAGGTGGACGACTTCTGCGTGAAACGGGCGTCGGACAAGATGGAACACGACAGGGTGGAGGAAGCGATCCGCTCACTTCCGGTCCAGAACAAGGCCATCCTCCTCGCGACCTCGAAGTTCGAATCAGGGACCAACACCGGAGAGCTTTACCTGGTCTATAGCAGTCTCTGCAGGAAGAGCGGCCTGGAGACGCTGACTCAGAGGCGGGTGAGCGGGATTCTGGCCGAGCTCGACCTCATGGGGCTCGTCGAAGCGTCGGTGGTGAGCAAAGGGCGACGGGGCCGGACCAAGAGGATTCGGCTCCTGATCGGCGGAGAGACGCTGGCAAAGACGCTTACGGAAGACACGACCTTCGCAGGGTTGATCTAGGCTCCGGCGAAGCCTGCAGCCCCGAAATTCCTTCTCAGCACCCGAAGCGTCGAAAGGTCGATCACGGGGACGATGCTCGGCGTGGGGTCCAGCCCCATGTTCAGCTGGAAGTTCGTCTGTCCTTGGAAGGTCCCCGAGTTTACCAGTAGGGTGCCCCGGTAGGTGAGCTCTCCGAACGTGTGGACATGCCCCGAGTGCATGACGTCGGGGACGGGGTCGACGACCATGAAATCGCGGAGCTCTGGGGACAACGCGGTCCTCTTGCCGTAGGTGGGAGCCAGATGCCTGGAGCGCAAGAGCAGCTTCATCGCGTTGGTGGGGTTGTCGTACGTCAGGTCGGGGGTGGTGGCGATCACGTCGTCGAGGCTCTTTCCGTGGTAAATCAGGAAGGTGACGCCGTGGAGCTTGACATAGCACGGGTCGCCGACCCACCGTACGTTGTCCATCGCGTACAACGACTCTGCCACGTCCGCTCCCACGGCGGGCTGCGGCAGCGCCTGTCTCACGGCGTCGTGGTTTCCCGGGGATATCACCATCTGTATCTTGGAAGGGATCTGCTTCAGCAGCTCCGCCGCCATTTCGTACTGCCTGGTGGGATTCTTCTCAGCCAATTGGAATTCCTGGCCTGGATAGACGCCCACCCCGTCGACCAGGTCACCTGCTACAATCAGATACCTGATCCTGGAGACGACGTCAGCGTCTCCGAGCCCGCCGTTGATCCACTGGACGAATCGGTTGAAGTCCTCCAGGAGGAACATGCGACTGCCGACGTGCAGGTCCGAGAGCAGGACGGCGTAAACGCGGTGAGACGACACCGCTGGCCTCTTCCCTGGCACGTCGGGGAGCAGGAGGGTGTTCGCGTAGAGTTGCCCCGTTCTTCCCTTGCTTACCTCGGCGACCACCATGCTGTCGAGCGGCACTTCCATGGCGCTTTTCGCCACCGCCTCGTCTTGGCAGACGATGCGAGCCGTCCCCGAAGGGTCGTCGAGCGAGATCTCGACGTTGCTCCGCCTGTTCGTCCTGCTCGCCAGGAGGCCCGCGACCTTTGCCTTTCCCCCCTGCCCGAGTCCCTTGGTCTCTGACACCTGGCTTATCCCTCTCGCATCAGGTCTCCTCTTGACCACTTCGAGCAATCGGTCGTATCTGTCCCTGAAGAGCCGGTTGAAGCCCTTGTTGGCCTCTACGGGCGAGATGGCCGGCGTGGGATCGGACACGACCTCAAGCTCCACCTCTTCCTCCACAGGGACGACTTCCTCGCGGCCGCCCATGGCGAGCCCGGGCGGAAGGGCCTTGGCCACGTCGTCTTCCGTAACCATCTTGGTTTCTGACGGCGCCGCCGCTTTCAGCTCCAGCAGCCGGTCCGCGAAAGAGTCCATGTCCAGTTCGGCCGGCAGGCTGTTGATCATGTCGAACGCCTTCGCGTCAAAAATGTAGCCCGAGGCCAGAACCTTCGCAATCGCGTTGGAGTCGGGCATTGAAGTCGAAACCCCGGTCTCGCTATAAAGAGGATTCGATGCACTGGGTTCCTTGTTGGACCAGCAACTCCAGCAGCTGGGGGTCCTTCGACTCGCAATACAGGCGCGTCTTCGGCTCGGTCCCCGACACCCTGAACATCACCCAAGAGCCGTCGTGGAACACCAGCTTGAAGCCATCGAGGGAACGCTCGTCCGAGATCCTCAGCTTGCGAAACACTTCTCGGGCCCTCTCCACCAGGGCTGGCATCCTCGCGGCGGCGTCGAAGTTCACTTGTCGGTAGCGCCATTGCAGTCCCTCTACTACAGTCCCCAGGAGGCCCGGCTCCCGCGAGAGGAGGTCCGAGAGAAGTGCGGCGGCGTTGATCCCGTCCTCCCACAGGCCCCACTGCGGGTCTACTATCTTGCTGGGCTCGCAGGCGAAGACGCCGCTTTCGGCCTCGAGGACGGCGAAGGTCTTGCCTACCCGGCTTCTTTGCACTTTGAGCCCAAGCCTCATCGCTTCGTCAGCAACAGCCGAAGACGTATTCTCCGAGACGATTACGGTCCCTCCCGAAGGCCGCAGGCTTCGCAGCGCCAGGATGGCTATCACAGAGTCGGGAATCAGGTTGCCGCCCCCATCGATCATTACCAGTCTGTCCGCGTCTCCGTCGTGGGCGAAAGCAAAATCGACTCCCAAAGACGGTACGATCCTTGCGAAGTCTGAGAGATTCCCCGGCGTAGGTTCAGGAGGCCTGGCCGGGAACCGCCAGGAGACCTGAGCGTTCACGGGGAAGACCCTATGTCCCAACGATTTCAGAACCTCAGGCGTTACGGAGCCTCCCGGCCCGTTGGCGCAGTCGATGGCGATGTTCAACGACATCGCGGCCTTGCTGAAGCGTGAAGTGAGAGCCTCGATGTACTCGCCGACCACGCCGTCGTCCTGGTTCAGCAGGCCGAATGTCCCAGAGGGCTTCATCACGTCCACGACCATCGCCCTTTCTATCCTGTCCTCGTCAGATTTCGGCAGCTCCATCCCTTTCTTGTTGAAGACCTTCACCCCAGAGAACTCCGCGGGGTTGTGGGAGGCGGTGACGGAGAAGCCCGCGACGCACGACCTCGTCCTGGAGCCGAACGCGACGACGGGCGTCGGGACCACTCCGAACGCACTGACGTCACTGCCCATGGTGTTCACCGCCGACATAGCTGCTCTGGCTAGGAGGGCGGACGTCTTCCTTCCATCCCAGCCGATGCCGTAGTCGCCCCTGCCCGAAGCGAAAACGACCGTTTCGACCAACTTGTAGACCTGTTCGGGAGTCTGTGTGCGGTTGAACACTCCTCTGGCTCCGGCTGTCCCAAAGACCCGCCCCAAACTCATCGCTCCAGTATCTTGGTCCAGAGCTCTGGCGTTGCTTCCCGGGCGAGGTCCAGCATCTCGTTGGCCAGTTCCCTGATCTCCCACTGGGCTTGCAAGGCGGTCCTCTGCCACACTATGTGCATCAGGCTCCTGGCGTTTATCGTCATCACCAGCTTCGTCTTTATCGCGCTGGGTAGTATGTACCTGGCGTCCTCCTTCGGGACCCCGGCAGCCACCATCTTGTCATATGCAGAGTACACAGCCTTCAGCGCCTCGTCATAGGCCCCGAGCGCGGTCTCGTTCTTCTGGACGCTGGGCGGAGTAACGACGCCTTCCCGGGTGGCGGCCGAGAACCGCTGGGACTCTTGGTCGTAGGAGGCGGCCCTATGCCTTACGAGTTGGTGCGTGGTGACCCTGCTGCAATCCTCGATTTCGAACATGTAGACGACATGGTCCAGGAGAGCCCCGGCGTCCAGGGGAGCGCCTCTTGCCGTCATCACCGTCTTCAATGCCTCAAGGTCCGTGTTGTAGAGCAGTTTAACGCGCATCGGTCCTCCCTCCGAAAACAACTTGATTGAAGATCGGGCAGATCTTCTTCGCATCGAGTTCAGAAACGACAGACTCGGCAAAGGCCTTGGCCCTCGGGTCTCTCCACATTTCCACTAGGGTTCTCGCATTCAGCGAGACCAACCAGGATTCGGCACCAAGGTCAGAGGCCCGCACGTACGGAAAACGGCTGACAAGCCTTCCCGCCTCGGCTTCGCTGACTCCCTCGACCAGCAGCGAAAGGGTGAAGTGTTCGAGGACATCGAGTGACCTATCCTGCAAGCACTTCGTCAACAGATACTTCCAGTAGTCGACCCCCTTCTTCTCAAGCTCCGACTCGATTTCCTCGATCGGTTTTGTACTATAGCACCTCCGCATCGCCACAGCAATGGTCCTCTCTGGGCTGGGACTCGACCACGCAACGGAGACTTTCAACGCGCTTTGCCAAGCCAAGTGTGGATTTGATATAAACATCTGGGGAGTCAGAAGGAGCTTCTGTGCTCGATGCCGAATCCGCAACCTCGCTCCCCATTAGGTGTAAACGAAATGGCAAACCCGAGTTTGCAATGTCGGCACCCATCAGTCAAGCCCACGGGCCAGTCTTCCTTCAACAGTTGGCAAGGCACCTTGGAAGAGATTATAGGGGCGTCCCCGAGGCATCGAAACGGGCCGGGGTGGCAGAGTGGTTAATGCGCGGGCAACCTGCCTAGGCATCGAGGCGGGTCCGCAACTCGAGATCGAAAGACCAGTCAGCCCGTGACCTTCGGGTCGCGTGGGTTCGAATCCTACCCCCGGCGCGTTTCTTTGGCTCGATTCACCGTCCCCTGCAGACGCTCCCGCTTCCTCATGATTGTCAGACCAATAGAAGTGGCGAACTTCTTGAGCGATCCCCTCCTAATGTAAATGCGGAAGGAGTCGGAATTGCGATAGTAGCTTCTCCCACGCCTTTCGATTTTGGTGCCTGCCTTCTTACCAAGATGCGGCCCTGTAGATTCTATCCCAAAGTAATCCATGAGCAACTTCCTAACATAATCGAGAAGGACAAGATCATTGTTCGCCGCAGGTTAGTTCGCCATCTTGCCCCACACTCCCTTCTGAATCGAAAAAGCCACGGAGGAATGCGGCTACACAATTGTTAAAGTGTTGAATCCAGGGTCTGAGGCTGTCCAAAGATTGCCTGAGGAAATTGTAGAGCAGGACACTTCGCGCTTCAACATGAATCTCCTTTCTCTTGCTGTCATGCCAAAGAGTATGCCTCCTGCTACGCAAGACCGCGGAAACGCACTTGTCAAATTCTAGTACAAACTCGCGGTCAATCGACTGAAGCCTAATCCGACGATTGTATCCCTTCCGGTTTATCGAACCATCACCAAACTTGACTCCTATGACGTAGGCCAGCTCCTGAGTTGGCTCTGTCACAAATCGATTGGCGCTTCCAAGGGGATGATGCATTCCCGATAGCCACTCAGAAATCGAAGACTTTGAAGGGGAAAAACCATACTCTCACATGAGAATCGATCGAATCTCGGAGTAGCTTAGTCCGCTACGGCGAAGCCTCTGAACCCGGTCGAGTATCTCGACTCGTATTTCCAGAGGTACAGTCGCCTTATCGGAAGGCGAGCTTTCGAACTGCACGAATACGTAACTGCTTTGCCCATTTAGCACCCACAAGGGTGCGGAGATCAGGCGCCCCTGGCGTGGTTACGCGGTCTTGAAAGACTCGCCACAACCGCATGTCGACACAGCGTTGGGATTATTCACGACGAACCCCCCGCCCATCAACTTTTCTACCTTGTAGTCAACCACCGAGCCGGCGATGAAAGGGGCGCTCGACCTGTCCACCACGACCTTGGCGCCGTCCACCTGAATCACGAAGTCGTCATCGGTGATCTTGTCGTCCACCACCATGCCGTACGAAAGCCCCGAGCAGCCCCCCGCTGTCACGAAGATCCTCAGTGCCGCGCTCGGCTTCCCCTGCTTCTGCAAGTAGAGCTTCAGCTCGGCGGCCGCTCTCTCGGTAAGCTGGACTACAGGCTTGATTTCTGTCTCCTGGACCATTCTCGAAGTAGCATCGGCCGCCCCGTATAAAAAATCAGTGGGCCGCGGACGTAGTCTCCTCTCCTTTCCGATTCCTGTTCGACCTTGTATGTCCGGCCAAAACCCCCTCGTAACCTAAGGGAAACGTGCAGAGGCTACGCCGACAGCTTCTGTGCTGCCTTGGCCACTTCGGAGTAGGGCGGCTCCTCAGTGGGCACGTCAGTCACCCACCTGTATCGCAGCAGTCCTCTAGAATCTACAACGAAGACTGAACGCTTCGCAACCCCTCTGTAGCCCAGCGCCACCCACGGGTCGTGGAGAACCCCGTAAAGCTTGGTGACCTTCCTATTGAAGTCGCTCAGGAGGGGAAAGGGGAGACTGTAGGTCTGGGCGAAGGCCTTCAGAGAAAATACGCTGTCCACGCTTATGCCAACGACTCGCGCATGAAATCCCTGGGGATACGACAAGGAGTCCCTGAAGGTGCACATTTCCTTGTCGCATACGCCGGAAAAGGCGAATGGAAAGAACGCCAATATGACCGGGCCGTCCTTCAGGAAATCGGCGAGAGAGTGGACCTTATTGCCAGAATCGGGAAGGGCGAACTCCGGCACCTTCTGGCCTATCCTGAGGACCAAGGGCGCGAAAAGCACCCTGTTTCTGATTTAAGGTCTGCGCTACTTTTGCGGCAGCTTTTGCAAGAGATCGAAGTACTTACCCATTAGGGAGACCAGTCTATCTTGGGCGGCAGGGTCCTTCTCGCCTTCTAGCAGAGCGGCCGCCTCATTCAGCTTCGTCACCAGCACTTCACGAGTCTGGGCCATCACGGTGTCATAGGAGACCCCTTCCGCTTTCAGTACCCCGGAGAGATTCTCATGGCCGGTGCAGTAGACCTTCCCCCTGTACCTGACCTGAATTCCTCCGCACTGCTGGCACGGCTCTCCCATGATGGTGCCTCCCTTTCTCACCAGGTCAGCAGCTAGCTTCATCTTGTTCTTGCCCGCCCCATTCATTACCTCAACTCCGTGCTGGGCCGTATAAAAGAGGCCGCCCGGCGAAAAGCACTTATCCCCACTGCTCGCGGACCATCTTCGCATAGCACGTGAGCGTTATGAGTTCCAAGGCCAAGAAACAGCAGGAGAACGACGCGAAGCTCGCAAAGGCCACTGCAAGCCTCCAGCAGATTGCCGACTCGAACATCACTCCGAGGAACATACGCAAGACCATGAAAGATTCGATATTGATGCTGCAAGACCAGAAGCAGAGCGTCGCTGTGAGGGCGGCCAACGCGATCAGCCTCTTGGATGAGGTTGCCCAGGACCCAAACATGCCCTCATTCGCGAGGGTCACCCTCTGGTCCGCGGTCTCAGAATTGGAGTCGATACGAGAGCAGTAAAGCTTTAACACATTCAGGCCGAACAGAGACGCGAATGCCAAATTGCCCTAAGTGCGGGAACAAAGAAAGCCTTCCAACGAGGTCGTTCTCCGTGATCGTAGAGCCTGCCAAGGGGGAGCGCGGCATGACCGAGAGGAGGGTCGGCATGTACACCTGCTCTAGTTGCGGGACCAAGTTCCCAACGGTAATCAGCAAGCAACAATATCTGATTGTAGCCGAAGAACAGCTCAAGTCAATTCAGGCTGAACTCGGGACCCTGAAGAAGGGGAACGAAGAACTCCGCATGAAGATTCAGGCCATGTCAGAGCAGCAGAAGGGTCTCGAGGACACCGTGGAGAAGACGGCGAAGGAGAACGAAGTCAGGCGGCTCCAGACGAAATTGACCGAGCTAGAGTCCTTCGTAGAGTATCTTAGAAAAGAAAAGGGCGAACTCGAGCAGAAGGCTTCTAAGGTCCGGTAGGCTCAGAATCCTTCGGTCGTGCTCTGCGGGAGTTCATACCCTGTCTCTGCTTCGTAGGATGCGGCCTTCTCTTCCAGCACTGCCTTCTCGGTGCGGAGTGACTCCACCTCGCTCTCGAGAGCGCTCGCGGACTTCTCCAGCTCATACGTGGCTATCTTCTCCTTCAGGGAGGCAATGCCAGAAAGCAGGGACGCCTTCTCCGCTTCCAGAGACCTGATCTTCTCCTCGAGCTCTGTCCTTTGGTCAGCGAATTGGGTTACTGCTTCCAATTAGTACCGTCATCGGGAACGGCTTCCGGGTTTATTCTCCAGACGACCTAAAAACAATTGATAAGGCGGTTAAAGCAATTCAATCCCACTCGCAGCGTTTATGAGGAGTCGGGGTTTTGGCCGCTCGAATGAACAAAGGCTTGTGGGCTTGGCCTTCGGACCCCAGAGGTCAGAAGCGCGTGCTGAGAATGGTTACCAGTGCGCCTCATCTTGTGACGGCTCTTCAGGGGATAGCCAAGAGCAAGGACGGTCTGAGCAACTCAGAACTCGACGAGCTGATGGCCGACAACTCCAACTGGATGACGCTTTGGCTGGTCAGGCAACTGCTTGCCTTAGGGTTCATTGAATACAAAGTGGACTTCTTCGGCGGCCCCGCCAGGTACACGGCCACCGACTTGGGCAGAAGCGCCGTCTCGGCCATCACCGGCAGTCCGGCACCTCAGACCCAACCATCCCCAGCCGCACAGCCTCCAGCCAGGCCGCCGGTCGCAGGGGCTCAGCCGCAGCAACCTGGAACTCCCGGAGCCGCGCCAAGACCGCTCCAGCCAAGCAAACCCTGATACCATCTGAGCCGTCTCATCAACAGGCCTTCGCAAACCGAAGAGTTTACACGCCTCACCAGAACGGCGAACATCTTGGCAGGAACGACGTTGGAGACAGCTGTAGAGACGTTCGACCTTACGAAATCGTACGGAACCACGAACGCGCTCGACAATCTGAATACCAAGGTCAGACAGGGGGAAATTCTCGTCCTCCTCGGGCCGAACGGCTCCGGAAAGACGACGCTGCTGCATCTCCTGGCTACGGTCCTCAGGCCAACGCGAGGGACGGCGACGGTTATGGGGTACGACATCGTCAAACAGCCGCTGAAGGTGAGGGAGGCGATCGGCATCTCCTTTCAGGAGCCCAGAGGCTTTTGGCGGCATAAGCCGTACCACATCCTGTCCTTCCACGCTGGGATCTATGGGCTGAAAGGGGATGCCAAGGAGAGAATCGTCGACCAGACCCTGAAGGACTTTGACCTCTGGCCGTCGAGGAACAAGAAGTTCATGGAACTCTCCGGAGGGCAGGGCAAGAGGCTTGAGGTCGCAAAGCTATTCGTCTACAGACCAGCGGTAGCCGTTTTCGACGAGCCCACTGCCATGGTCGACCTCGAAGGTAAGAGGATGATTTGGGACAGAATCAGGGACCTCAGAAAGGCTGGTTCCACCGTCATTGTTGCGACCAATGAAGTGAGAGAGGCTGAGTATCTGGCAGACAGAATCAGCATAATGAAGGCCGGGAAGGACGTGGTCACTGACGACCTTCGGACGCTCAAGGACAGCATCAGCGGCGGAGACGTAGTCGAAGTCGAGTTCTCCACTCCCGCTTCACCTCAACTCCTCCAGACGCTGCAGACAGTGCCCGGCACCGTCCGCGTCACCGAAGAGACTAACAAGGCTCTCAAAGTCTTCGTGAACAGGTCGGAGGACTGGCTTCCGCGGATGATGACCGCGGTGCAACCGTTCCAGACCAAGGTCACTTCAATCAGGGTCGCCGAACCCTCGCTCGACGACGTGTTCCTGCACTACACCGGTGACGAGCTGGTGAAGCAAATCAATGCGTGAAATGCTGTCGCTGTTCGTGTTCGACCTCAGAGAGACGTTCGACTCGGTTCCGTGGACAGTTTACTTCTGGCTCTTCTTCGCATTTCAGTACTTCATCTATGGGCAACTCGTATCTAGGTTGGTGGTCTCTCTAAACGACTACTACTTCTACTATGGCACGGGCATACTGATCATAATGACCTTCAACGTCAGCACTTGGGCAGGCAGGAGATTCGTGGAAGGCGCTCACGAGGGGAGGCTCAAGTACTTGCTATCGCTTCCGTTCACAAGGGGGGAGCTCTTCCTGGAGCAGGTGCTGCTGGGCCTGACGGTGAACCTAATCCGGATTGGGCCACCCCTCGTCCTAATTCTATGGCTGGCCCAGATGCCACCAGTCATGTTAGTGACTTCCGTGCTGGTTCTGTTGGCGATGAGCTTCGGGATCATGGGGATGATGATATCTCTCTCATTCATAGCGTTCAAGTCGTTCGACATTTTCAGTGCGATCGTCGCCAGCACCAGCGCGATTCTGATACGCTTCAGCACAATCCTCTATCCTCTCGCGTTTCTTCCGACAGCCTACGGCACGGTGGCGCGCCTCAACCCGCTCACGTACGGCTCTGACCTACTCAGGGACACTCTGAACTTCAACATATCGTCTCTGTTGGACCCCGGCCTATCCGCTTTCGTCGTTGCAGCGGTCGGGATTTCTACGATGACGCTGGGAATGGCCCTCGTGCCCCGAGCCTTGGAGGGTGTAAAGTCGTCATGAGTGAGACCGGCAAGATGCTACAAATCACGAGGGTGGATCTCTCGTACTTTTTCAGAACGAAGTGGCTCCTCGCCACACTCATAGGGCTGAACATCACCGACATGCTGGTGGTCGGGCTGGTCTACAACGGCCTGATGCAGTTCAACTACTTCGAGTTCTACGTGCCGGGGGTAATAATTGTCGGCCTCTTCTTCGCCTCATTCGATGTAGGGAGAAGAGTCCACCTTGGTCTGACTGAGGGGGTGTCACAGTACTACCTCACATTGCCAGTCAGTCTGAACGCGCTGGTCGTGGCCCACCTCCTCTCCGCGGGCCTCGGCGGGCTAATCTACGCGGGAATCCTGACCGTCATCGCAGGGGCCGCCCTGGCGGCATTGCACCTGCCCTCACTATTCACGATGAACACCATCGTGCTCCTCCCATTCTTATTCGTGCTCTCAATGGGGCTCGCTGGCATAGCTGCGGTGCTGAATCTGTTCTCGAAGGCAGGAGACAGATACTGGGTCTTCGCAGATGGTATCCAGACGGCTCTGGTGGGCCTGAGCACTGTGGCGTACCCTCTCTCGGTCGTAAGCACTTTCTTCACTCCGCCAATACTAACGTTCATCGAATACAATCCCCTGAGTCAGGGAGCAGAAGCGCTCAGGACGATAGTGTACGGCGCTCCTTCCAGCCCTGTGTTCAATTACCCGGCGCTGTTCCTCGGATCCTTCGCCTTGCTCGCCGTGGGCGTAGTCTCCTATAGACATGTTTTCACACGATTGAGGGACTCCGGTAGAATCTGACCTTACGGGCACAAGCCTCGCCCTAAGCAATATAGCTCAGACACTACCTTACCACAACTGTGGAGAGGCCCGAGGGCATCATCCTGCTTGCCTGTGTCTGCTTCTTGCTAGTCATTGTGTTGAGCGCTGTCGAATCGGGGAGGGTGGTTGGAGCGAACTATAGGGCGGGCCTCCCAATCCTCGGTTTCAACTTCAGCTTACCCCGAACCAACTATCAATTGAACCCCATGGGAAACGTCAACCAGTCAAATTCGAAAGCGACCCAAAATCCCCAACCAAACCTGACGAGCCAAAACCCGTTCATTTCACTCGCGCCTCTTCCTTTCTTGCCGACCCTGCCTGACTGGCTGCTACCCGTCCTGGCTGTTGCCTGCTTCGTCGGTGCGTGCTTCCTGATTCTCCGTCTGAAGACAAGCGAGAGCGTCGTTGACTTGGAAGAGACGATAAAGCAGATGGAGATGCAGCAAAAACGGCTCGCAGAGAGCTGGTCGTATAAGCTGCGAAACATGGCCCTATTGCGCTACTATGTGCTGATGAGGCGCGCCTGCTCTAGCGTCGGCCTTCAGGAGAAACTTACGGAGACCCCTAAAGAATACATCGACCGGGCTTCTTCCTTCCTACAGGTCGATAGCGCGCATGCCATAAGATTCGCCGACGCCGTCAACAGGTGCAGGTACGGTGAGGAGCTCACCGGGGAGGACGCCAGCGAAGCATCGAAATTCATGAGCGACTTCACCGACGTCATCAGGAGGAGGACGAATGCCCCGTAGAACCACGTACTTTTACGCGGCCATTGCGATCGCTTTCGCAGTGGCCTTCGGTCTGAGCGTTGGCCCGTATTGGGTGGATGACGCCATAACACTCGCAATTATGGTCTTCCTGGCGATCATGGTGTGCATAAGCTCGGGTCAAGCGATGAAGATTCTGACATCTTGGTGGGTCCCGGCACCAAGGATAATCAGGTCAGGACCCGTCAGTCGGGCTCCCATCCTGGAGACGGGTTACAGGCACGTTCCCAGGAGCAAAATCGCCCATTTCGTAACTCTCTCCAGGATAGAGTTCAAGTCTGCGACGGCGTTGGATTCATACAACACCTTCGAGCGCGCGCTCCTTGGCAAGAAGGGATGGCAGGAAATCCCGGCTGACGAATTGAGAGCACTAGCCGAGACTCGCCAAGCACAGTAAATGGAGTTCCTCCTTCGCTTCACGCCATGCGCAGACCCCAGTTCTTCCCGCCCAAACTGTTTATCTGCACACTCTTCAACAACCGCATCTGTATGGACGTCTCAGGTTTCGTCAGTTTCAAAGACAAGCTCGTCAAATCGGTCTCCAAAGCAATCATCGGGAAACCCGAGGTGGTGGAACTCGTCACCTATGACCTGCTGGTCGGAGGCCACATCCTGTTTGAGGACTTTCCTGGCCTAGGAAAGACCACCTTGGCGAAAGCCGTCGCCAAGGCCATAGGCTGCGAGTTCAAGCGAGTCCAGTTCACCGCCGACCTTTTGCCAGCCGATGTCACAGGAACCTTCATCCTTAACGGCTCGAAGGGTTTCCGCTTTCTCAAGGGTCCGGTCTTCACCCAGATTCTTCTTGCCGACGAGATAAACAGGTCTCCGCCGAAGACACAGTCAGCGCTCCTGGAGGCGATGCAGGAACACCAGGTCACATCGGAGAATCAGACCTTCCCACTTCCTGAGCCCTTCGTCGTCTTCGGGACGCAGAACCCGATTGAGTACGAGGGGACATATCCACTCCCCGAAGCACAAATGGACAGGTTCACTGTCAGGCTGAGGATGGGCTACCCAGGACATGCGGACGAAGTTGCCATCCTGGGACTCCGCAAGTCCCTGGGCGACGAGCTCCAAGCGGTTGAACAGGTTTCTGACCCGAAAGCTCTGGTGTCACTGCAATCCAAACTCGATGAAGTCTTCGTCGACGAAGATCTGAAACACTACATGGTCGAACTCGCTTCAAGAACTCGGTCTGACCCCAGCGTCGAGGTGGGGGTGAGTCCCCGCGGCTCCATACACCTGTTCAGGATAGCGAGGGCAAGAGCCGCGTGTTCGGGAAGGGATTTCGTGACTCCCGACGACGTGAAGACGCTCGCTGTCCCTGCCTTGTCCCATAGGCTGGTATTGAACGCCGACATCGGCCTGAAAGGGGTGCATCAGGAAACAATCATCGAAAAGGCCCTCGCGCAGACGCCGGTCCCAAAGGTAAGCGAGCCTGAAAGATAAGCTGCTGTTGCTTGTAACAGTGGCCTTGGTCGGTCTCTGGATTTCTGTGATTACTGGCGCTTTCTTTGGCCTCGCTGTCGTACCGATCCTCCTCTTCGTAGCGCTGGACCTCAGAACCAAGCCCCCCCACGCGAAGGAAACGACCCTGGACATCAAGCGAAGTGTCTCCGAAACCAAAGTGCTGATGGATGACACCGTTGTCGTCGAGCTTGCACTGGAGAATCGCGGGCCTGGGCTGAAGCGGGTCTTTGTCCAAGACACGCCTCCCGCCACCGGCGAAATCGTCAGGGGGTCGACCTCCATGCTGTGCAGGCTGGAGACCGACGAGCGCACGAGGCTAAAGTACGAGGTGAGATTCCATGATCCAGGGGAACACAGCTTCGGGCCCTGTCATGCCCGGTTGACGTCGTTGTTCGGCTTGGCGGAATTGAAACTCGACTTGCCAGCGCCATTGACGGTCAGGGTCTATCCGCGCCGCCTTGTCAAGAACTTGGCGACAGGGCCTGCGAAGGCCTACGGTTGGTCTGGCATCACACCGTCAAGGTACAAGGGCGGTCGCCTAGACTTCACCGACATACGAGAGTACGTGGTCGGCGACCCGCTCAAGAACGTGAACTGGAGGGCGAGTGCAAGGCTGGGAAAGACGCTCGTCAATGAATGGCGGGTCGAACGGGGTCTCGATTGCGTTGTCGTCGTGGACCTCAGCTCCGACAGTCTGCCAAGGGTCGACGGGTGGAGTGCCAGGCCGGATGTGATAACAGCCGCCTACGAACTGACAAACTCGCTTGTCGCAGCAGGCAACAGGGTGGGAATGCTAGTGATGGGTAGCATCCTGAAGAAGATAAGCCCCGGGTTTGGCTCAAGACATCTCCAGGTGATGGTCGAGAACCTCGTAGATTCGCATGAGGGAACAGTCTGGAGCATGGGATACACAGAGGAGTTCTTGGACATGTTCTTCAGGAAACAGTATACTACTCGCGGCGGCACGCTGTTCTTCGTTTTCGCGTGGCCAAGCGCTGAGCTCTTTGAGACCGTCACATCTCTATCCGAGAAGGGCTTCACCTGCAATTCCATACTCGTTGACGCGCTCGGCGGAGAGGGTAGGGCACTAGAGCAGCTGAAACTCTTAAGCCCTGAGGAGACGAAATTCGGCCTCAGGTACGCAAGAGCCGAAGAAGACTTCTACAAGGGCGTGCTCGCGTCCAGTTCAGACGTGTTCGTCTGGCGGGCGGGAGAAGGCTTCGTCGAAGCGGGACGGAGGCCTAGAAGATGAGTTTCAGACCCTACGCCGCTATCCTTCTCGTGGCTGCGGCCGTGTCGGCCGTTACCGTATGGAACGCTTTCGCGACCATCATCATCGGGGGAAGCGTGGCCGCCCTCCTGGTGGGACTCCAGTGGAAGAGAACAGCCACTACAGTTGCGGCCGGCTGGCTACTCTACCTGCCAGTGGCGGTCGCGTTGACCAGAATCCTTCCGTTTTCTTGGAGCTACCTGGCCGCCGGCCTCTTCGCGGTCATTGTACCGGAGAGGCTGGTCTTCGAGTACGATGTCTCGGCTGTGTTGGGGGCACCTACCGGGGTCGACGCTGAAGTGAAGTCGAACGCCTCCAAGGTCTCACGGTCTCATTGGATGGCGATGTCGATGTATGCCACCTTGGCCTTGGCCGTGATGGCAATCGCCTCGTTGGCCACCGGGCTGACGTCATACGCCTCTGAACTAATCGCAGCGGCAGTCCTCCTGATATTCGTCATCGTGGTCTATGCAAGGAGGTAGCTCTCGGCTTCATTTCGTCCCGGTCGCGATGATGTGCCGATGGCCACTTGGCTGGATGGTCTGCGGAAAGATTCCCAACTCGGAAATCTCGTCGAGGTCCAAGTCGATTAGACCCGCCTTGACGAGCTCAATCAGACAGGAATCCACGAAGGCGACGTGCTCTGACATCTTGGTGGCTTCGGTGAACGCTTTGTTCATCTTTCCGTTGACAATCTCAAACACGTGCCGGATTCCCCATGTCAGCTGTTCGAAACGGACAATCGCCCTAAAGACATTCAGCCTCTCCCGTAGTGTTTGATCCTGTCTGAGCGAAGTGTACGCGCTGAGGAACTCCAACTCCCTGTCGGCCGGGAAAGCCAGCCCGAAGGCCTCGAAGACCATTGCAATCTCAGCGGCAGGGTCCCACAGGCCGAAGTTCTCCCAGTCGATGAGACGCATGGCTCCGTCGTCATTGACAATCACATTCTGCGCGCAAATGTCTCCGTGGCCGGGGGCAGAGACGTTCGGAGGAGCCGATTTCACCGATGCTTTTTGGAGCCGACTGAAAGAATCCCTAAGCATTCTGTCGAAACCACTCTTGAGCGACCTGCTCTTCCTATTCTGCTCGACGTAGTCGATATCTCTCCTCATGCGGGCGAACCAGCTCTCATAGCTAAGCCCCCTGACGGGCAACTGGATGGCGAGCTTCTTTTCGTCTATGGAGTGAACCACTGCAGCTAAATGTGCGAGTTTGACCGCGGATTCGACTGAGATTCTCCTCTCTTCCAGTTCTGAAAGAGGTTTCCCTTCAAGGTACTTGACAACGAGTGAGGTCTCCCCGAAAGGCACTCTGGATTCGTCGAGGTGGAACGCCTCGGGTGCAATTCTCAGACCAGCAAGAGCGCGAAGCGAGTTGAACTCCGAGGCCGATTTCGTGGCGGAAGCCGAATCCATATTGATTCTGAAGACGAACTTCCCTTGATTCGTGACCACAAGGAAATTGAGATTGGATTCCCCCAGGTTCAGTCTGGAAACTCTGCTGACCGAGATGGGCATAGGTCCGAGTATACCTGTAGGCAAGCCCACAAAGTACTTCGCGACGGCATTCTCGTTAATGACCCCCATCGCCAATGCGTCAGGATTGACGATCATTCGTTATATCAATTCAACACGCTTCTGGGTAAGGCACAAGGCCTCCAATCCCGATGATAACGCGTGGGGTGGGAACCCAACTTTAGGTTAGAATCGCGCACCTACTCCAGCCCGAGCCTCTTCAGGAGCTCGAGGTACCGCGGCTCGCTGTGAATCCAATTCAGGTCCTGCTGATACCCAATCCCCAGCAGAGACCCGTCCTTCGCAGCGTAGGACTTCTCAAGCCATTCGAAACCCTTGTCCTTCTCGCCGAGGTGGAAGTAACAGAATGCGATTGAGAAAGCGTTGAGACCCGCTCCGTCGAGTTCGGCTTCCAGCCGGGGGAGCAAGCTCCGAAGCTTCTGATTGTCATTCTCGAGGTACGCGGCTATTCCTTCGCACGTCACATCTATCAGGGGGTACGTGTCGCGGGCGTGCTCGGCGTGAACGGCCAGCTCGCGCTTCATCTCCGCGTACATCTTCATGCTCCCATACGCGATGGCGACTGAATTGTGCGCTCCCGGAAGCCCTAGGTCGGCTGCGCGCGTGTGAAACTCGAGGGCCTTCTGGTAATCCTGCCTGTCTTGATAGAAATCCCCGAGGTTGCTGTAGGCAATCTGTGACAGCGGGTCCAGCTCCAAGGCCTTCTCTAGCTCTCTGAGGGCTTCGTCCCAGCGGAGCTCAGCTTTCAGCACCTGGGAGTACCACACGTGGACTACGGCGTAGTTAGGCTTCAACTGAATCGCCTTCTCGAATTCCTCTCTGGCGTCGCGCTCCCTGAGCTCCAGTTCCAGCATTAGTCCCCTCGACGCGTGCGCTTCGGCCAGCTCGGGATCGAGTTCAAGTGCCTTGGCCACCGAAATCCTCGCCTTCTCCAAGTTCGCCTCACGCTCGATTCCCCAGTTGCTGCAAATCAACAGGAAGCAGTCTGCCTGGCCGACGTATCCTAGGGCGAAGCCTGGGTCCACCTTCACCGCTTGATCAAAGCATTCGGCTGCCTTCTTCAGGTCGTCGAGCCCTCTCTTGTTCCAGAGGTACCTCCCTTTCAGGTAGAGCGTGTACGCGGCGGTACTCTCAGTGGGTTTCCTTTCGATGCGCTCCATCTCGGGGGTGAGGATTCTGACCCGGAGTGCGTCAGCCACGCGCTTCGCGACATCGCTCTGGACTTCGAACACGTCGTCAAGCTCCCTGTCGTAGTTCTGCGCCCAGAGGTGCCGGTCGCTGGCCACGTCGATGAGCTGGGTCGTGACACGAATCCTGTTGCCCGCCTTCTTGAAGCTCCCCTCCAGAATGGACCCCACCTTCAGTTCCCTTCCGATTTCCTCGACCCTCTTGGTTGTCCCCTTGTAGCCTGACACGGAAGTCCTGGAGATGACGGCGAGGCCACTGATTCCCGAGACGGCCGATATTATCTCGTCAGTCATCCCGTCAGCGAAGAAGCCGTCACCGGGGTCCAGGCTGTAGCTGACGAAGGGCAGGATGGCGATCCGGTTGGTCGGAAGCGTGGCAGCCTCGGGGGCGCCTTGCTGCTCCCATGGCATCACAACCCTGTATACTTCGACCGGCTCCCCCACGTTCTTGAGCGGTCTGGGCCCGAGGCTCACCAGTGGAAGCTCGAACTTGTTCTTCACGTGGTCGTAGACCTGGCGGGTGAGGCACACACCGCCATCCTCCGCCAACGGCTCTATTCTCGACGCGACGTTGACAGCGTCTCCAGAAATGTCGCCCTTTGACTCAACAACGTCCCCGAGGTGGAGCCCCACCCTTAGGTGGATTCTCTTTTCAGCCGGAAGTGAGACGTTAAATTCTCTCGTCGCCCTCTGGATGTCGTAGGCGCACCTAACGGCATCCAAGGCATTCGGGAACTCGACCAAGAAGGCGTCCCCCATCGTCTTGATCTCCCTGCCACTGTGACGTCTGAGGATGGGTCGAATCAGTTTCCTCTGTTCCTCGACAAGGATGAGCGAAAGTGATTCGTTCCTCTGGCCAATAGCGGTGTATCCCACCATATCCGTGAACATGATTGCAGCGAGTCTTCGCTCGCCGTTCGACAACCGGTGTCCCTTGCGCGACTTAATCGAACGGATGATAAAACGGTTTATGGTCCACGAAGGCAGGCTTGGGTGGAGGATTCGTCACTGTGTGGTGCGGAGTTTCCGCACCAAGCCTAAGGTTAGAATCGGCACAGACCTTCCGGAATCTCATCTGTTTCATGCGGCGTGAGGTGCGGGGGGTGGGAGTCCTGCCCTACATGTTGGGCGGAGACTTGACAGTGTGCTTTAGGAGTTCAATGACGAGCATTGACGTCAAGGGCCGAAGGAACCTTCTTGGCCACAACCCACCGACGCATCGCGATCTTGCGCACCTTCCGGAACCCCGCCTTCTCGAACATTCCCAAGGTCCCGCTGCATAGAAATGAGTTGGAGGTCCTCTCTCCGGTGTAGTCCTCCGGGTACGCCTCGACAGTCCCCCCACCCGATTGGGCGATGTACCGGAGCGCCTCATGGAGAGCAGAGGACGCAATCCCATTCCCCCGCCGCTCTCGGTCGATGAAGAAGCAGGTGATGCGCCAGTCGGGGAGCTTCTTCAGTCCCTCCTGGTAGGCCTTCCGGCTCCGTATGTTGGGGAGCTCAGCGGTGGGGCCGAACTGGCACCACCCGACCGCATCTGGCCCGTCGAAGACGAGGGCGGCGTGCGCCCGCCCTTCCCGCACCAAGTCTTCCTTCATCTTACGGTAGTACTTGGAGGGAACCTTTCCACCTTCTGGGTCAAGATGGAACGAGATGCACCAACACCCTCCGAAAATCCCATTGTGCTTCTCTACCAGGCGGGCGAAGGCAGGCCAGGTCTTGACCGTAAGGGGCTTCGATGTGAGGGGCACTGACCAACGGCTGCGTGGGCCTTAGATAAGTTGTGAGTGCCACTCGACAGCTTATTCACTCTGTTCAGTGGACAACCATTTCACAGCAGAGTCGTTCCTGCCCCATATGTTGGGTTGGGAATGTGTTACCCGCCTAACTAGAAGTGCGGGGGGTGGGATTCGAACCCACGAACCCCTAAGGGACGAGGTCCTGAGCCTCGCGCCGTTGACCAGGCTGGGCGACCCCCGCGCAGTCTTGACGAGCCCAAGCTTTGGGTTAATAACATTGAGCGGTGCTCGGCGCGCACTTTCGCCAATCTCCCTCCAGCCAGTTTCCTTCGGCCCATATGTCTCGTTAAATCTCAGCCTGGCTTTCAGCTCCCGAAATGGCCGCCAGACTTCATTATCTCGGTGGTCAGTGTGCAGGCGGCAAGGAACGTTTCATCTACTTCTGCTCCAACTGTAACTGCGTTCCGCGCGTTAGGCGTGATTTAGGTCCAACTGGCGAAACTCTCGATTCTGTTAACGTACAGTGCTTCGGCTGCGATCGCGCTGTCGAAGGGAGCATCGAGTGCAGGCTGACCGAAGTCCCAAACGAGCGGTCTGGCACCTATCTCAGAGCTCCCAGAACCGTGGAAAGAGAGGCTTCATTCTTCAGGGCCGCTTCGTCCTACCCTCACTTCTCCCTCGGTTTTCCTCACTTGGATTCTATGCTACGGCCGTTCGTCCCCGGCTTCATGGCGGTCGTCATGGGCACCGAAGCCCAAATAGTCGCCGAACTCGCCACCTTCAGAGCCCAGCTTCCTCTCGAAATGGGGGGCCTCGACTCCGCCGTAGTATTCATCGATGGCGGCAACCGCTCCGACCCATACCTCTTTTCCTCATTCGCACGGCAACATGATTTCAGACCAAGCTCGGCGATGAGGAGGATAGCCACATGCAGAGCCTTCACCATGTACCAGCTCGCCGACCTAGTTTCGAAGCATCTGGTCCCCGCGGTCACCGATTATGCGGCGCAGCTCGTGGTCATCTCCGACCTCCTGGGCACCTTCAACGAGCCCGAACTCGACGAAAGGGAGGCGAGGAGGCTGCTGAGCTCGATTGAACAGGCAATCGGGCTGGTGAAGAAGAGCGCTTTGGTACTGGTCACCCTCACCTCGCCCAGTAGCTACGACGACATCATCACTTCGTGGGCAGACACGGCGGTCAGCCTAACCTCCGCCGATGACAGAGTGCGGGCCGAGCTTCTCAAACATCCGAGCAAACCTCAGACCATATCCAGCTTCAAGATGAGCCAGCTCCTGACCCAGAAGGGGGGGAATTGATTGGGAAGAACCATACCTTCGTTCAGAATCGCCGAAGCCCAGGAAATCGGGGATTGGAGGGTCTTCAGGAGGGCGCTTCCCAAGCGGGACCGGCCCACGTTTGACATGATGTTGCGCGCAGCAAGGTTGCACACATCCGCTTCCTCAGCTGCAGTCAGGGCATCGCGCTTCGAAGGTATGGCGATGGCCGTGATTCTCTATCACCAGAGGCTGCTGACTCGGGCGGTGGAGGTGATTTCCGAGATCAGGCCGGAGGAAGGCGGAAGGTGACCCTCTCCGACTCAGACGTCATTGACGAGCTGGAGAGCTGGGGGCACTTCGCCGCCACCCTAAGTGCAGAAGATAGGGTCCTGTTCAACGAAATGCTCAGGCTCTGTTACGAATATTTTCCCGCCATACAGGCGCGCGAATCTCCCTTCCCGAGCGAGGGACTCCTCATGAGCATCCTCTTGACTCAACACAAGACTATCGTCTGGCTGGCCAGCGAGGTCGACAGGCTGAAGGGGAAGGGGGATGCGGGGAGGGACACTTGACCTCTGACCCTCACCACATGACACACTTGGTCGGATGAATCTTGAGTATGGGGGACTCGCCCTCCCCCCATGGGTCCCGCTTGTAGAACTCGAATCTGTCGAACAGGATCTGTAGAAGTCGCAGGTACTCCTTACCTCGCTCGAAGATTTTGCAGTCCCCTTCGACCATCAGGCCCCGATTGGGCCGATACGTGTCGACCACCAGTGCGACACGCCTGTTTTCCCTGAGGTTCCGTAGTTTCTTCGTCCCATAGTCCACGGCGACTACAATGTCGCCCCCATCGAGGGCGTAAATCACGGGAACGACATGAGGCCGGCCGTCGCCCGAAGCCGTCGCAAGTCTGCAGAGTTCGTGCCGTCTCAGGAAATCCAATTCACGCTTCTTCAACTGAGCCACAAGCAACGGTCCCCTTCGGCGGGGAAAAGCATTGCGCGAGGAGAGCCACGGCCGGGACTTTCGGTCACCGCCTCGGTGGCATTCGATCCCGGGACCCCCACCTCAATGGGCGCGCTGTCGCTTACCAAGGTGGTGCTCTACCAGGCTGAGCTACCGTGGCCCGAGCCGACGCCGACCTTTCACGATTTTTAATCTTTGAAGCCTGGGGATTTGACTGGTCTGGTGACGCACGAGCTTTAATCTCGCCTGTTTCACGGCGTGGGCGGATGCCGGGGTAGCACAGCTTGGCCTATTGCGCCGGGGCAGCCGATGGCGGCGAGACTCATAATCGGCCACGATGTGAAATCCGGAGATCGCGGGCTCGAATCCCGCCCCCGGCACTCCAGCAATCCTTATTATCTCAAAGGAGGCCGCCATAGCAGGTTTGCACATCCCGCTTCTTGACATCAACAGTTACTACAATTTCCTGAGTACGACGATGATTGTCCTCTTCATAGTCGGGCTGGTGATTATTTTCGTCTACGAGTATGAGGCACTTAGGCGTTCCAAGACCTAGTCGCGGCCCCTGATCTTCTCGATCGCGCTCAAAGCGTCCAACTCAAGCACCCACCCTCCCATCTTCATGGACTTGGGGGAGACACAGGAAATGCGAAGTCTTTCGCCTGGCTGTATGCCCAGAATCCTGTCTGAATGCTCCCTCCACCCCACAACCTTCACCTCGGCCGTGTCGTCTCCCACGACGAGTTCTCCCTTCCTTACTGCCGACCCATCCCTTAGGTGCACGTCATTTACGTTCCCGTGAGAAAGTGCTATTACTTCCACCATTATCTGCGAATTCTCGTCCTTAGCATCCCTGAGTTTTGTCGCGAGTTCTTTCAGTCCAGGGAACTCCGCATCGCCCGCAACTTGTAAGGCACCACTGCTCTTGCAGACCAGTCTCCCA
>DASPOB010000027.1:0-73370 GCA_035626235.1 Nitrososphaerales archaeon
GAGAGACACCGTATACTTCGACGGCAAGTTCCACGAAGGGGTGATGATGGGGATTCTCAGAGACGAGTACGAGAAGGCGAAGGCCAAGTCTTCTCGCTGAGGGCGTCGCTAAGCACTCTGATCCACTCCCGCTTGACTGCCCACCCCTTTCAACGTCTCCGGGTATCTCCTTGCATGGGGGAGCCTTAGGTGGAGCATCGCGGCGAACGCCCTCCCTGCCGCCGCGATGAGGTAGAGATATGCGAGCGAGAGCCAGAGCGTGTTGGTGGTGTTGAGGACACTCAACGCGTAGCCCGCCGACAAGGAGCCCACCATTGTGGTCACCCCGGCGATGAGATAGAATTCCGCGTTGTATCTCCCCCTCTGACCTGCCGGGGAGATATCGTAGAGGTAGGCAACGAAAGCCACGTTGAGTAGGCTGTTGGTCAACCCCGAAAAGACATTGACGATGTACACCTGCCATGCGGCCGAGAAGAACATGTAGGTGAATGGGTAGATGACCAGCCCCATCCTCCCCCAGAAGACCGCAGTCTTCCTCTTCCTGTCGACGAACCTACCGATTACGGGCTGGAAGGCTATGGTCGATGCCACCCCTATGGCTTGAGAGAGGCTGTACTGGAACAGGTTCATGTTCACCACCTTCACCAATGTGATTGTGAACAGCGGCCATGCGAACCCCCAGAAGAGACCGTACACGCCGCTGACCAAATAGTACATCTTGAGGCTCGCAAGTCCGGGTTCCGAAATTGCTGCCTTCTCGACACGCTGCTCCTTCTGGCCCCGCAGCACGAACGCTGACAAGACGAAGAAGGCTCCTGACAGCAGGTACAGCGCAGCGTAGGAGGGGTAGTACGCCGCGATGACGGTCGTGAGAATAAGCGCGCCAAGTGCGCCGACGGATTGAATCTGGGCAAAGGTCGACAGGAAGGAGCCTTTCTCCGTTTTCTCCGAAGCCTCGCCGATGAGGGAGGTCCAGCCGGCGAGATAGAAGCCCACCACCAAGGTAATCGCCGTGAAGGAGACTGCAAGGAAGGCGGGGCTTTGCACCAGGGCGCTTCCCATCCAGAAGATGCCGACGACCACACTCGACAAGACTGCTATACCCGCGCGCCGCCCAGACTTGTCGGCAATTCTCCCTCCGACGAGTTGGGAGACGGCTGACGCGAGGGAGCTAATCGCCTGTACGTATCCGACAAGGATGTCACTCGCTCCCGAGGCAGTCACGTTGAACCCGACGAAGGGACTCGCAGTGTTGCTGGCCAACGAATTCCAGAACGCATGGAGCTTGAGGCGATTCCTTCCCATGGGGCATCTCGACCGCCCCATCGTGTGGCTTAAGATTTCGGCTGGGTCAGCATCAGACTGCGGCACCCTTACGAGCCCGGGACCTTGTGACACCAGTCCGCCCCGAGCCGACCCAGCTTGTCAGGCGAGACCTCCGTCGAGACAGGCAGTAGTTTGGGAATCGGGAGGGAGATGGTCGCGGAGGCGCTCGCGTACAGGAATCGTCGCGCTTAAAGCGGTATGAACCCGAGAAAGCGCCATGGGAAAGAAGGGAAGGGAAATCGTCAAGGCGAACATCGCCGAGGTCGTGAAAGACCTCAACACGGCCTATTCCGACGAGTGGCTGGCTCACTACCAGTACTGGCTCACCGCCAAGTGGATTAAGGGAATCGACGCTGACACCCTGAAGACAGTCCTCACTGAGCAGTCGGCAGACGAGCTCGGCCACGCAGGGAAGATTGCCGACAGGATTCTGCAGCTTGGCGGAAAGCCCGTAATGAACCCAGACGAGCTACTGGACAAATGCGGCTGCGGCTACAAGGAACCCCCGAAGGACCCCACTAACCTTCGGCGCGTCATCGAAGATGTCCTCGAAGCAGAAGCCTGCGCCATAGGCTTCTACGACAAGATGGCGGCGAAGTACAGGTCCACTGACCTTGTTACTCACGAGCTCTTCGAGGACCTGCTCAAGGACGAGGTAGACGACGAAGAAGAATGGGAAAGGTTCCTGGCTAAGCTCTGAGGATGTCGAGAAAGAATCACAGCCAACGTGGACCAGGCGAGACTCATCGGATGACTGGCCAATGAGTATGCAGGCCAGAGAGCACAGTGCGGACCATCAGGACTGGCTCGAGGGGCGTTCCTGCAGGCCCGGAGGGCCCACCGCCCACTACCGCCGGCCGTACGCCCAAAGGGCGAAGAGTAGGAGTACCGAACCGACGACCAGTACGACCCAGTAGGGGGTCAAGGCCGAAGCCGCGACCGAAAGGGCCGACATGGCCGTCGCGGCGCCCACATACCACACGAGCTTCACGCCGTGGGACTTTGCGAGCCCGGCCGCCAGAGACCTCGACTCCTCGTCCATCCCGAGAGGCGCTTTCTGCGCCAAAGACCTGCGATATTCGAAGCCGAGCCTTTCTGAGAGAGGAATCAAGACCACCGACGAAGCCACGAACGCCCATCCGCCGGGGAGAGCTCGCCCGAACGCGAGGCCCAGGGGGTAGTACAGAAGCAGGCCTGTTGCCGCCGCCGAAAGGGAAATCTTGCCCCTATACCCGACAAGCAGGGCGACAAGCGAAAGTGCAACAAGGGCAAGGCCGAGAGGGTCGCCAGAAGCAACGGCCGCGACGATTGCGACGGCCAAGTAGATCACCGCCATCTGCCTTTCATCCGTCATCCTGTCGGTCCCCTCAGCTCTTCGAGCCCCCGCTCTCTGCTCCATTCGTACACGTTTGAGTGGGAGGCGAGCCTGCTTTCAATCCACTCGAGTTCTGCCTGGGCGAACCTGATGCCTATCTTCTCCTTCCTTGAGTCGAGGTACTGGTTCTCAAGCAGCGCCGACCCCTCGCTTTCAAGAAAATTGACGATGACTGTGTTGCATACGAACCCCCTCTTGGCGAGGTCGGCCACGGCGTCTAGAAGCCGCATATTGGCGCCAGCCGAGACGAAGAACAATGTCCCTTTCCGCCTGATGTACTGTTTTCTGAAGAACTCAGCCAAGTACTCCTCCACGTGTTCGACGTTCCAGACATCTCCCTCCTGGGAGTCTATCATGCTCTCGACCATGGTGCGGAGACGCTTAATGCCGAAGCCAGGCCTGATCTTGTAGAGCAGCTGTCCCAAGACAAGCATGCCAACTCTGTTGCCGGAGGTCATGAACGAGCTGGCCAGTTCGTAGGCCGCCTCAATCACGTCGCCTCTCGCGCTCGAGTCTCCGACCCTGGGCACGTCATCGGCGAACAGGTCGACTATTATGACGCAGTCCAGTCCTCTTTCGACCCTCCATTCGTTAACGAGTCTACTTCTCAACCTTGCCGAGGCCTTCCAGTTGACATCGCTGACCCTGTCTCCCACCGAGTACTCGCGAATGTTCATGAACTCCAGCCTCCCTCCCCTGTACTTCGACGGCGTTGTCCCTGCCCATCCGAAGGCCCTTGCCCGGATTGGGTTCAGCTTCGGGGTCAGGAGCTTCGGGTAGACGCGAATGTTAAACGGCGAGTAGAAAGCGAAAGTCTTCTCCGAGAGGCCGAACAAAGAGCCGATTCCAAAACTTGTTATCCCAAACTCGTACTGCCCTGGCTCCCTGAACACGACTTCGTACCTCAGAGTGACCTCCGAATCTCGCTTCAGGGAAGCATCTAGGAAGGGAGCCCCCCTCACGACCTTGGCTAGATAGGGAGGCTGGTCGCTGAGATGAAGCCGCTCAATTTCGTCCCCCTTGTTCAGAGCCGTGAGCTCCACGAGAACAGTCTCGCCGGCGAATACCTTCTCGGGGGCGCGTCTTGCGATTGTGAAGCGTCCTTCTGATTCGGAAGGAACTGGCCGGCGCAGGTCGAGCGCGATGTAGATGATGAGTGGAGCTGCCCCGAAACCCACCGCAGAGTGCGTGACTACGGAAAGCCAGATTCCAGCCGCGGCGACAGCGATTACGAAGGATAGCTTAGCCTTCAGACCCCGTTACCTTTGGAACTGGAGTCTTGTCCAGGATTTCCTTCACTATCGCCTCCTGACTGAGCCCCCTGAGTTCATAGTCGGTGCTCAGAACGAGCCGGTGCGCAAGCGCTGGGACGGCAAGGGCCTTGACGTCGTCCGGGGCGACGAAGTCCCTCCCCGAGCATGCCGCTCTCGCCTTGCACAGCCTGTTTAGGTGTATGACCCCACGAGGGCTGACCCCAGCGTCCACCCCGTCGAAGGCGCGGGTTAGAGACGCGACCTTGACCATGTAGCGGTTCATGTCGTCATCGACGTAGAGTTCCTCCAACTTCGCCTGGAGGGCTAGGACTTCCGAAGGTTCCGTGACCTTGACGACCTCACGCAGTTCATCTTCAGACGACTTCCGGAGCTTCAGAATCGACACTTCGTCCTCGTATCCGGGATAGCCCATCCTTATCCTGAGTGAGAACCTGTCCATCTGGGCCTCTGGGAGCGGGTAGGTCCCCTCGTATTCTATCGGGTTCTGCGTCCCTAGGACGACGAAGGGCTTGGGCAAAGGAAGGGTCTGGTTCTCCGATGTGACCTGATGTTCCTGCATAGCCTCAAGCAGCGCTGACTGCGTCTTCGGTGGGGCACGGTTGATTTCGTCTGCAAGCAGCACCTGCCCGAAGACAGGTCCCTTCAGAAAGCGGAACTTCCCCGATGGGTCCAGCACCATGGTTCCAGTTACATCAGCAGGTAGGAGGTCCGCCGTGAACTGTATGCGCTTGAATTCACAGCCTATCGCTTTCGCCACGGCCTTTGCGAGGGTGGTCTTCCCGAGTCCGGGGTTGTCTTCAAAGAGGACGTGCCCTCTGCTCAATAGGCCGAAGGCAACCGACTCGATCACATCTTCCTTCCCTATTATCGTCTTCGAGACTGACTTCACGAGGTTCTCACGAAAGCCGACAAAACCTGTTACGTCCATCTGCGCCTAACCGGTCCAGTTGCTCAGATAAACTGTTTGGACTGAAAGTGGCATGTTCTACCATGTTGCCGTTTCGGAACCTGAGCGCGATTTCTCCCAATCTTCCGGCACGCGCACGGCCAGGCTCCGAAGTTCTCCGGTGGAAATGCGGGACCATCCAGGGCGGTGCAGAAGCGCGCGCTCGAAGGGATTGCTCGCAGTCTTGATTAGCCGGCCGCTGTCTCCCACGCCAGCGATCTGTGCGTAATGCGTTACCCTGCTCCTCAGCACCGGCTGGAAGCCCTCGAAATCCACCGGCTCATCAGCCCTGAGCAGACTGTCGACTCCTACGAACGCCACTAGGACAGTCAGGGAAATGAGCTGCAATACAACGAGGCCACCGGAGAGACTTCCTACCACGATTGCTGACGCGACCGCAATGATAGCACCATAGAGGTACCTCTGCCTAAGCAATGTCTGTCCTTCCGATTACAGTTCTTGTGAAAGAGTCCATGAATCTGGAGGCAGAGGCGACCTCTTCGCCTGAAAGCTCGGCCCCATAATGAGCCCTATCGACGGCATCCGCAAATCTCTCGGCGTCTCTCGACTCCACATTCAGTTCCAAGGATGCTCTGCCAATGAACTCATGCGGAGTGTCGGCAGGGCTGTCCGTTATTCCCAGTTTGGCGCAGGCTTCCGCCATAAGGACATAGTACCGAAGAAGCGCGGCGTTACGGAGCCTCTTCGACAGCGACCCGACGAAATAGTTCTGTTGGCTCTCCATCTGCTGTGTGACCGACTTGAGGTCGAATATTCTTGGCTTCTCCTTGCGAAGAAGCAGGGCTGCCATCCCGCCTGCCAAACAGGCGACGGCAGGCACCAAGAAGTACCACGAGTCCGCCTCTAACGACTGTAGCAAGGCGGCCGCCGGTACCCCCGTGCCAGAAGTCACACCGCTGGTACCAGCAAGCGACAGCGTTGTCCTTGTAGTTCTGCGTACCGTCGTTGACCTCGCAATTGTCTGGGTAACCGACGTGCCGTGGCCTCCCTGACTGGTCCTGTGGATTCCTGGAGGAGAACCACCCGGAGCTAGTGCGCTCGGGCCTACTCCCGACTCGGCCGCGCCCAGCACGATTACCGCGAGTGCCAGCACTGAGACGAGCAAGGCGGTATCGGAGGTGCGGGTCACGGTAGTCACTACGCCTTGCTTCTATTTCTCCTTTCAAGGCGAGTCTTTCGTACTGCCTTCAACGGCTCAGTCTTGTCTGGATTTTCAACCCCTCCAGCGCCCTCAAACGGCACGGTCCGGCCGTACGGTCACCCGTAACGAACTGTCCGGGTAGCCGTGAAGAGAATCGGCTTAGTCGGCCTGGCTAGGCTGGAAATCCTTGAGGTAGCGCGCCAGACCAGCCAGCGTGTGGTTGTTTTCAGCCTTCCGCAGCCTCGCGCTATAATTCTGACTCCCAATTCTGACAGGAACCTGACCTTGATAGGGGGTTCTGGTAAACATGACCGAGGCGTAGTGAATCTTCCCGCCTAGGTTCTCTCTTACTACATCCTCCGTGGGAGGCATCGGTGCTACGACAAATGCTACTCCTTCGGCCCAGTTGATTGTAGGCTCCACATGGGCAGGGTTTGAGAGCGCCTGCCTGACCATGTCCTCAAAGAAGACTTCGCTGTCTTGTTCGACTATTTCGTGGACGATGAGGTCTGTGTAGGGCTCATACCTCACCTTGACCATTTCGAGTACACCTCCGGCGCCCCTCACCCCATGCTTCTGATTTCGCGCCCCTTAAACGATGACCGCCCGGTCAGGCCTGCTTGTATGAAACTACCTTCCCATCCTTGTCGTCCACCAGGACTTCTTTCCGATCAGGGCCGACGCCTGAGATCTCCGCTATGACTTTCCATTTGGAGTCTGGCTCGATGGCGACTACAGACGATATGGTTACTTTTTCGTAGCCGGCGTCCTCTCTAAGGAACTTCTTCACCGCGGCCATTACTTCGGAAATCGACATGCGCAATCTCGGGTTCTTGCTCCTCCTGCGATCAGGTCGGGCTCCTACATAAGATGTCTCACACAACTCGGATTTGGCCAGGCGCGTTGGGTTCTAGCTCTTCCTGTAGATGTCCAGCCATCCCGGCCAGTCTGAGTGCTCCTCCCTCTTGATTAGCTTCCAGCCACGCGATTCCATCACCAGCTCGACTATGAATGGGGCCCAGATCGCCTGCGTGAACTCCACTCTGTTTGTGCCGTCTCCCCATTTGCTCACCCCAGCTAGGTTTCCCTTCTTTGTGTCACAGTTGGTGGTATTGCTGACGGTCACCATTCCCTTGTTTCTCTCCACTAGCTTGGACTTCCACTTCCGCCGGTACAGAAGGTCCACGACATCGCGATAGTCGATGATGAAATGGGCTCCTCGGCCCACCGAAGGATCCACGTTCCCGACCAGCCTGGCGAAGTCCTTCGTATCAAAGTGACAGAGGGCGTTGCCGAGCAGGGTGACAGTATCGAAACTCCCCCCTACCACTTCGCGAGTTGCATCAGCCAGCAGGAACCGGTTCGACGAACCTGCCATCTCTGCATGGGCCCTTGCCATGCCGATCATGTCCCTGTTCACATCCACGCCGACGTAGCTGCGGTCGTGCTTCTCAACCAAGAACCCCAAAACCCCTCCGCCGCACGCTATGTCTAACACCCTCTTCCCAAAGTACCTCCTGTTTGAATCGTAGAGTCTTGAGAGTTGTTTCACCCGGCGCTCGTTGCTCATCGCATATCTCCTGAAATCGTCATGTTTCCGGTAGTACTCTTCGATGTTCCTGCGGGATGCCGGCTTGCGGCTAGACAGCCTGTTGAATCGCTCGCCCATCGGATACCCGACATACGCAAAGGTCTCTTTGACCTTCATATCCGTCAGGGTGTGGTACCTGCAATAGCCGTCCATCAGCATGCGGTCCTCGGCTCTCAGCACCAAAGGCCAAATTACGATTCCGAACTCCCTCAGACTGCGCTGGAGGAGCCGTCGGCGTTCCACCAAGCGTTCCACAAAGCTATACCCGGTCCTGCCGTCGGAGTAATTCATTGTTCCTTGGTCAAGTCTGACCCTGGTCAGCCTTACCCTCTCCAGGCGCCAGGACCTCTCTGGGAGGCTATCCAGCCACGCCCTTCCATCATGGTCCTCGGTCCCAGCGATGTCTGTTTCCCACTCCCTGGTGACGTTATTGTTGATTAGTTCGGCAATCTCGACCGGGTCTTCAATCACCCAGTACGATACACCCTGAAGCACCCGGAGGATTCGCACCGCGCATATGTAGGCAGGCGCGTCCCGATTTAGCTCTAACACCGAACGACTTGCGTGCGGCGAGGACCGACCCGTGTGCCTCTGGCAGGGCATAGTTCCGTCTAGGTGTTGCATGGCCCCCCGCCCGCGTCACGCCCGTGCGGGAAAGACTCGTCTACGCTAGGTGAACAGGACACTGGAAGGGCCGGCCAGGATGGAACCGAGGCCCAGCGCGTCTAGCGAATCCGGGCGGCCGTCTGCGACTGAAGTCCGACCCACGTCTTAGACAATCCTCGATTCATTGGCCGCTCGACTATTGCGTCAACGGGGGACTCTTCCCCGTGAGTTTCATCAATCTGTCATGAAGCTTTTCCATCCATGCGTAGTATTCCTCCGACGCGAACTTCTCTCTCATCCCCTTCACGAAGGGCTCCAACGCCTGCCAGGCCAGCCCAGTGGCAAACATGTCATCAACCAGATCTTCCTTTACGTAGCCTTTGTCCACTAGGAGTCCTACCGACTCGAAGAGTGAAGCAATCTGGTGGAATGCCAACTGCTTCTCTTCGGGAAGTCTCTCGAAGTCTTCGTAGGACGCTATCTTCGCGTTGAGCACTATGAACCAAGACCTCTGGACCTCCAAGCTGTTCGCGAAATCGTAGATCTTGGTTATGAGATCCACCGTGGATATTTCGTAATTTTGCTTGAGCTGCAGCGCCGCGGTGTTCGCCTGTCTCAAAGATGCTTCAACCATCCTCTTGTTGTCTCTCATCTCAATGATCACGAAGACAGTGCCCAGTATGATTGCCACCGACGCAAGCAGCGTTGCATCTGCCGACACGGATTCGAAGCTGACTTGGAGCGCGATGTCAAGCACTGGCGGTCTGCTCCAGGCCCCATCCAGGCAAGTTCACAGCTTCGCTGGTTTCCAGTTCCTTATTCAACTTGGCGGGTCTGCAGCAGCCGCTCCGTCGTGAAGTCGGCCCTTACTTCACGAGCCCTAACAAGTGCTGCCTGACTCGGGCTGCTACCAGGACGTCGGCGGAATCCCCACCCTGCTTGTAGCACTCCAGTGCCCTCTCGCAAAGCGGGAGAGCCTGATTGGCCTTCGTCCTCTGGTCGACGTGTTGCGAAAGTACCACCTTCACGGCTTCGAGGTACCAGTCGCCGCTCGCCTCGAAATCCTCAAGCCGCTGGCTACACTCGGCCAGCCATCTGCAGCACTCGGCCCTCTCTGCAGGGGTCTTGCGCTCGTCCGCGGCCTCGGTTTCCAACGACGCCATGGCCCTGCCGTACTCACCATTGTGAATCATGACTACTATTTCCTGGAGGCTCATAGGCAATCACCGTGGGGGTCCGCCATCATAAGACATCTTGTCGCGCCCGCATTACCTCGGACTCAAAATCCTCTCACAGTCTTCCTTCGAGCGAATCTCGAACTGGCCGCCAGGACCCTCTCTAAGCTTTAATCCAACCCCTTGAGCACTCTCTCCTATGCTCGAACTCGGACAACACGCCCCGGACTTCGACCTGCCGGGGGTAGACGGCCGCAGCTACACTCTGGCAGCCTTCTCTGGCAAGCCCGTCCTCGTCGTCATCTTCTCCTGCAACCACTGTCCATACGTAAAGGACTACGAGGAGAGGATGGTTGCCATCCAGGGCGAGTACGCGGGGAAAGGCGTCCAATTCATCGCGATCAACTCTAACGACGAACAGGCCTATCCTGAGGACAGTTTCCCCGAGATGGTGAAGCGGGCAAAGGAAAAGGCCTTCAACTTCCCCTACCTCAGGGACCAGTCGCAGAAGGTCGTCGAAGCCTACGGCGCCGTTTGCACACCGCACGTATTCGCATTCGACGCCAAGAGGGTTCTTCGGTACAGGGGGAGGATAGACGATTCGAGGGACCCCAACAAGGTGACTGCTCACGACCTCAGGAACGCCCTGTCCGACCTGACCTCGTCTCACGAAGTGAGGACCCCCGACACCAGACCATTCGGATGTAGCATCAAGTGGATGCAGCTCAAGCCCAACAGGGCCTAAGAGTCGCCAGGGATGCGAAAGTGCAGGAGAAATCCAGATGTGGCTGGGTGCCGCCGGACGACCCCTTGTACCTCGCCTACCATGACACAGAGTGGGGAGTACCTCTCCACGACGACAAGAGGCTCTTCGAGTTCCTAGTCCTAGAGGGAATGCAGGCGGGGTTGAGCTGGGGAACCATTCTGAAGAAGAGGGAGAACTTCAGAAGAGCCTTCGAAGGTTTCGACCCAGAGCAGATTGCCAGGTACGACGGGAGGAAGGTGAGAAGGCTCTTGTCTGACCCGGGCATAGTCCGGAACAGACTGAAGGTCTGGGCCGCGGTCACCAACGCGAGGGCGTTCCTGTCAGTTCAGCGGGAGTTCGGGAGCTTCGACTCCTACATCTGGAGGTTCGCAGGAGGCCGACCCAGGGTCAACAGGTGGCACAGCCTGAATCAGATTCCCGCAAAGACAAGGGAGGCAGAGGAGATGAGCAGGGACCTGTTATCCCGGGGATTCAAGTTCGTCGGCCCCACCATCTGCTACGCGCACATGCAGGCAACCGGAATGGTAAACGATCATGTCACGACTTGTTTCCGATACGGAGAGCTGAAGACCTAGCCGGCTCCGTCCCTTCGGCCACGGTTCAAGGCTGGTCGTGTTCGGAGCGCAGGTCCAGTCCCTGAGACAGAACAGACTTCAGGTTGGTCAGGAAGTATGCCCATCCCGACTGGACTGCCCCATACAGCCAGATCCAGTCGTCCCCCTCTCCGAAGCCCGTATGCCTTACTGTGAGCAAGGTACCGCGTCCATTCTTTTTCAGGGTGAAGCGTGCTTCAGTCAAGAGAACTTTTCCCTTGACTTTGTTGGGCCACGACAGGACTAGGAGGCGATCGGTGACGACCTTCTTTACTTCGCCCTTCTGGTTCGGGTAGCCCTTCCAGGCAAATGTATAGCCGCTGCCTTCGACCGGTTTGATCCTCGCAGAATCCAAGAACCACCCCGTGAGCTGTTTTGGCTCGGTAAGGGCCCGGAACACCGTCCCTGGGGCGGCATCGTAGAAGTACGTCTGCGTGATGGTCCTCTTGCTCATGGTAGTGCACCCATTCTCCCCTCACCCTACGGATAAAGGAATATCCCGCCTCGCAGCCTTATAGACGGCTCTCTGTCCACGCGCCCACTATCTTCCTCAGTGCTTCCAGAGGCACCGCGCCGCTCCCGAGCACGGCATCGTGAAACGCGCGTATGTCGAACTTCTTGCCGAGCCTCTTCTCTGCCCTCCGCCTGAGGCGCATTATCTCCAGTTGTCCCGTCTTGTAGGCGAGCGCCTGCCCAGGCCACGTGATGTACCTGTCCACTTCATTCACTATGTTGTTCTTCGCCAGCGCCGAGTTTTTCATCATGAAGTCTATGGCCTGCTCACGTGACCAGCCCTTCGCATGCATCCCGGTGTCGACCACGAGTCGGCACGCTCTCCAGGAGTCATACGACAGGCGGCCAATCCTGTCCAAGTCAGATGAATACAGTCCCATCTCGTCCGCAAGACCTTCGGTGTAGAGGCCCCACCCTTCCACGAAGGCTGTCACTCCGCTGTACCTTCGGAAGTCGGGAAGGCCTTCGAGTTCTTGCGCTATCGCTATCTGAAGGTGGTGTCCCGGCACAGACTCGTGGTAAGCCAACGCTTCCGCCTCGTATCTGGGCCGGGTCTCGGGGGAGGACGTGTTGATGTAGTAGCTACCTGGGCGCGACCCATCGGCCGCGGACTGGCGGTAGTAGGCGAGTGTTGAGTGCTTCTCCTCGTGCTCTTCCATTCGCACGACCACGCAGTCGGCCTCCGGGAGCCTGCCAAACCACTTGGGGATCGCAGCCTTGGCCCTGGAGAGGGCGTCTTCAGCCTTGGCGGCCACTTCGTCTCGACTGCTGAAGTACAGTGACCTATCAGTACGCAGCCGCTCGAGAATCCGGGGCCTGTCGCGCGTCCCGAGGACCTTCTCCCCTAGCTTCTCCATCTCTCCGTTGATCCTTTCCACTTCCCGCAATCCTGTCCGATGGAACCCATCCACCGGCAGGTCAAGCGAGGTGTGCACCTTGGTCAGTCTGGCGTACGCGTCCGGGCCCCCCGGGACATGCATTATTCCCGGACGCTCCTGAGGGCGCGCCCCTGGGAGCACTTCCGACTTCAGGAACTTGAGGTATCGGGCGAAAGCGGGCCCGATTGATGCCTTCGTGGCTTCGGTCAGCCCCTTATTGAACGCCCGGACATCTCTTTCGGGCCAGTCTTCATGCGGCTGCGCCAGGGGGCGCAAGAAGGGCCACTCTTTCGTCTGTCTTGCGAGCAAGTCCCGAAGCTCTTCGATTGTCTTCTCCACGCAGATTCTCGCGGCGAATTTGCCTTTCGCGGCTCCGCGCCCGAGGTTCGCCATGTGGTCGTCAAGGAACCCCCCCATGGCATTCCAGCGCTTTGCCATGGCCTTGCCTTCCGCCAGGGTTCTGACCAGCTGGTAAGACTCCGTGTTCTGGAATTCGACTTGAGGCCCCCCCAGCGGGTCAACAGTCCAATCGTCCAAGCCGCAGCTGGAAAAGTCGAGCATCGCTCTTGCCTCTACCAACAGCACGGTCCGGGTCAGCTTGTCGGCCTCCGAGAGCGAGCTTTCGTCAATCTCCGTGCAGCGCCTGATGATGGCTGCGACCTGCCGCTCTCTACGCAGCCTTCCCTGCGGGGTGATGTCTTGCAGACGGTCATCGTAGCGCCTGTCTCCCAGCACCGTGGCGTACAGCGGATCGGCTACCATGCGCATCTCCCAATACTCCTTCGCGAGCGCAGCCAACGAATTCGATTCGGATGAGGGTCCCATGTAGCTCTCGGCTATTTCGGATTCGTTCCTTATTTGAGTCTCGTCTTGCCTCTCGAAGAGGCCGACAGGCTGCGGGTCAGCCCATCTGCGCGATGCGTTCGGGCTTGATTCGGATGATCACCCTTGGCTGGTCGGCGCTGTGGTTGGTGTACTTTCTGCCATGGTACTTCATTGAGAGCCTGTCGATTCCCTCCTCGGCGTCTTTCTCGGTGATTTCGATTGCCTTCCCACGTATCATCACTGTCGAGTAGGGATTTGCCATGTCGAATATGCAAAGCGCAACTCTTGGGTCCCTTTTCAGGTTCCTATATCGCTGCCTGGTGGTTGTGGCGTTTATCACGATGGTGTCGCCCTCCCTTTCGATCCATACCACTGCGACCTGGGGCGAGCCATCCGGCATGATGGTCGCCACGCTTGCGAAGTTCTTTCCGTCTATCAGTTTCTTCGCCAACTCTGTGAGTAAGGCCATGGCCTGTGGACGTATTATGCCACTGGTTAAGTCTCCCTCCGCGGATTGGAGCCGGCTGCCTGGAACCCTTCAGGCTGCAGCTTCGCGCCCTGAGAGGGCTCCCCCTGCGGGGCATCCGCACCCCGGTGCATGACCACCCCTTCTCAGCGTACCCGAATACAATTCCGTCTCCAACTTCTTCCCCGCTCTCGCTTCCCACTGCTCGATGGGGACCCCGTACTTTTGCTGGATTCTGTCCCGATAGAACTCGGGTAACACATTGAATGCGCAGAAGGGTATGATCCTCTGGTCCGGGGTGAGGTAGTGGATGTCGCAGCGCTGCACGCGCTCGATGTCGTAGTTGAACTTGTCCTGGAAGTGCATCAGCCCGATTAGCATGGATTTCCGGTGGAACTCTCCAATGGCTCGGTAGTCGTGCCTTATCAGGGCGTCTGTGACGAGCCTCGCGAAGCTCAGGCCTCTGGGCTGCTTCTCCTTCGTGACGAAGCTCCGAATCCTCGCCAGAACCTTCGAGGCGACGACATAGCGATTCGACCCGGACTGGATTTCTTCCTGCTTCTCCTCGAGGTACTCCATGAGCCCGTCTATGTCCACGAACTCGGGGAGGGGAACCAACCTCTGCCGGTCGGAGTCGCTGAAGACATAGGTGGCCGCACCGCAGACGAAGTGCACGGAGAGCTCGTACTGGGCCCTGTTAGTGAGAGCCTCCACGAAGTTGGTCAGTGGCGAACAGCTCGGCACGGGGAACCAGTGTTCCGTCTTGATTATCCCGTTCGTCTGCTCCTCGATTCTTTCTAGGCAGTCCGGTATTGTGATTCTGAGGTTCCTTCGTTCGGTGTTCGTCAGCCTCCCCGTCAGTGACACAGGCTGGAAGTTGACCGCTCTGACCACATCGATGTTCCTCTGCCCAAATCGTATGATGTCTCCGAGTTCGTGGTCGTTAACGGACTTGATCACGGTGGGAACGAGAACGACCCCCAGGCCCGCCCTCCTGCATGACTCGATAGCATAGGGCACCTCCCAGTGGTTTTTCGGATTGGTCCTCGGAGTGACCCCATCGAAGCTCATGTAGAGGTTCGAGACCCCCGCCTCTCTCAGCTTGTTGGCCAGCCCGGGATCCAAAGCTAGGTTGATTCCGTTCGTGTTCAGTTGCACATGGTCGACCCCCTCCTCCTTCAGTATCTTGACAATCTGGGGCAGGTCCGTGCGCAAGGTCGGTTCTCCTCCTGTGATTTGGACCGAGTTTCCCGCGACGGGTCTTTCCGCCTTGAGTGAGCGGGCCATCTCTCTTATCTGGTCCAAAGTGGGTTCGTACACGTATGCACCCTCGAGCCCCTTTCTCACGTAGAAGAAGCAGTACCAGCAGGTGAGGTCGCACCTGTTCGTCACATCGATGTTCGAGAGGCCTGTGTGGGAGAGATGGTCCACGCAGAGCCCGCAATTGGCTGGGCAGGCGGGAGCGTCCATGGGGACATTCGCTGGCAGTACGCCTTTTCCGTCCTTCCAGTATCTGGAGAATCTGGCGTAGGTTACGTACGAGCCGAAGTAGAGTTCCTCGGCCCTCCCGTGCTCAGGGCAGTCCTTGCTGATGTACACCTTTCCTCCGCGCTCGAAGATCGCTGCGGGCAGAAGGCGGTTGCAAGAGGGGCATATCGACTGCGTCTGCCGCAAGAGGCAGCCCCTCTCCTCTTCCGGCCGCAGACTCGTGCCCGTGGTCTTAGCCAAGTCGGCGTCGAACCAAGGACGACTCTCTCATGTTGCGATATAAGTCTGTGTTTCGGTTCAAATCCTGCTTGACCGGCCCGCAGAGGCGGTTCTTCCAGTCTGCATTCACCCCTAAATACGGACGTCGACGCCGAAGGGTCCATGAGCGAGAAGAGTCGCCCGAGATACAGCTTCTCCAGGAAGCTGGGGGAAGGCGAATTCCTCAACTTCGCCGTCTGGTCCGGCAAGTCTAACCCCGAAGACGAGGTCGTGAGCGTGCAACTCAGAAAGTTCGACGGTGGCTGGAAGACGCTCGCTCGGCTGGGGCTCTACCGGACCAAGGCGGGGGTCTATTCCGAACTTCCCGAGAGAGTGACGGCGCAGGCCACAAGAGCGATGAGCGAGCAGGGTCAGGGGACCCCGAGTTGACCAAGACGCTTCCCGGAGAAGACTCTCCTTGGAAGAGGAGGTTCCGTCTACCTCGCATCGATGTCGACTTCGCTCAATTGAACCCCGAGCACGTTCTGGTGGCCAGCAACAGGTCAGGCATCTCTGAGCTCTACGCCTACGACCTGCGGACCGACTCTTTGAGGCAGGCCACGAACAGGCCGTCAGGGACAATCTACGGCATGATTTCCCCCGATGGGCGCCACATTTACTATTTGGACGACAAGAAGGGGAACGAGACCGGTCACCTCGTTCGCGTCCCCTTCGAGGGAGGCGGGAGCCCGAAGGACATGACCCCAGATCTGCCCGAGTACTCCTTGGTGGATCCTTTCGTGGACGGCACGGGCTCTCATCTGGGGGTGACGATTCCTGGCCCCGACGGCTTCGACGCCTACGTCATTGACACGGCCGGCGGTTCCGCAGAGAGACCACGAATGATCAACAGGAGCAAGAAGGCGGCCTTCGGGCCGGTCTTCTCCACCAGCGGCGAGACATCAGTCGTTGCTTCGACCGAGCGATTTGGCGGGCAGGACTTCAGCCTGATCTCGATTGACACTGGCTCCGGCAGGAAGCTCTGCGAGCTCGCTGATGAGTCGAGTCGGGTTGAGCCGTCGGATTTCTCCCCAGTCGCAGGAGACCAGCGCATGCTGGCCTCGAGCAACGGAAGCGGGGTGATGCGCCCCCTTCTATGGGACGCCAGAAGGGGAGTGAGAACGGATTTGGAAGTCCGCGGCGTCGAGGGCGACATCGAAGGGATGGGATGGTCCCCCGACGCAGGGAGGGTCCTCCTATGCCAGACCGACAGGGCGACCACTAGGCTCTGGGTCTACGACCTCAACACTGCTTCGCTCTCGAAGGTGAGCCACCCCGAAGGGGCCGTCGGCGCCGCCTGCTTTCTTACCGACGATTCGATTCTGATGTCTTGGCAGGACTCCGTGAACCCCTCCCAGCTGCTCATCCTTGACCTGAAGGATTCGTCCGCCCCCCCGAGTCGACGGCTCGCTCCAGGCGACCTCCCGAAGTCTCATCCGTGGCGGACCGCCCACTTCAGGTCGTCTGATGGCCAGGAGATTCAATGCTGGTATGCGACGCCCGACGGGAAGGGTCCGTTCGCCACTATCCTGGAGACTCACGGGGGCCCCACCGCTGCCCAGTTCAACGCCTTCGCGCCGCGAAGTCAGGCCTGGCTCGACCACGGTTTCGCCTACGCCAGTGTCAACTACAGGGGATCGACCACTTTTGGAAAGGAGTTCGAGAAGAAGATAATCGGAGATGTCGGGCATTGGGAAGTGGAGGACATGGTGTCGGCCCGAGAGTGGCTGGTGCGGAGCGGTATCGCAAAGCCGGACGAGGTGCTTCTCACCGGTTGGTCCTACGGGGGCTACCTCACACTCCATGCGATGGGGGTCTATCCCGACCTCTGGGCCGGAGGGATGGGAGGGGTCGTCGTGGCCGACTGGGTCGCCGAGTACGAGGACGAGCCAGAGGCGATGAGGGGGTACGATGTCGCGTTCCATGGCGGCACGCCCAAGGAAAAGATGGACAGCTACGTGCGCGCTTCCCCCATCAACTACGTGGAGAAGCTTGCCGCCCCCCTTCTCATCATCCAGGGGAAGAGTGACGTCAGATGCCCTCCTCGTCAGGTCGAACTCTACGAGGCGAAGGCCAGGGCTCTCGGGAAACGGGTCAAAGTGGTCTGGTACGAGACAGGCCACGCAGGTTCCCGCGTGAACATGGAACTCTCCATCTCCCACCAGGAAATCATGCTCAACTGGGCGCGCGATGTGCTCGCAGCGAAAAACCAATCCATGAGTCGCCGAGGCCCAACGACCTCCGGCTAGGGCCCGGGTGCCGCCCTGACGCAACGCCTTTCTACCGCGGGGTGTTCTCGCGGAGACGATGGAGTTCCTTGAAGGCGAAAAGCTCAGGAGGCGTCTGCTTGAATGCTATTCTAGGAACCCAAGGGGATGGGATTTCATCATGTCTCCCTCTCAGAAGTCTGGGTTCTATGACGGCGTGGTCGCCGGACCGGAGGGGACCTGGATGCTCAAGATAGACTCGCTGTTCAAGCCCTTTCCCACGGTTATTGGAGCGCCGACTGAAGAGGCCCCGAAGGCGCCGCGCACGGCCTTCCCTTTCGGGTTCAGGAAGCTTCCCCCCCATGTAATTCTCCGGTTGCTGGGTGGGGCTCAGGTGTCCGGAGACGAGAGAATGGCGAGCCTGGTTTCGGTGCTCAGTTCAGAGACCGTGGTCCCGGAGGAGGGGGCGAGCTACGCTCAGGGGCCCTTCGTCCTGACAAGGCCGGGGAAAGTCGACCTGTCTGAGAACCAGAGAGAGCTGGACGACAGGCTCACGTCGGAGATGCGAAGATTCCTGAGGCTCAGGTACCCAGCCTACGGCTGAGGCGACGTCGCGGCCCTCAATTCCTCCCTCGCCACTCTGTCCGAGTCAGCCATGGCCCGGAGGCACAGAGAACCATGCGTGCATATCACGGACTCCAACTGCGAGAGGTCAACAGAGTAGCCGGGGCTCCAGTACCTCGTCATCCCGTCTGTGCGGACGCGGAAGCCGGCTCTCCTTCCGCCGTGTGTGATCTCGTCGAGACCTTCCCTGGCCTGAACTACCTTCCCCACCAGCAGGGACTTGGCTATGCCGACGCTAGGCATTCCGAGAACCATCCCGCAAATGGTGGCCATTCCGGCGAGGCGCGGGTGGGCTTCCCCATGGGCGTCGAAGCAAACCAATTGGGGCTTGGACTTGAGCCCGCTTATCGCTTCTACCGCGAAAGGTCCTTCCCGAAGGAAGAACAGACCACTGACGTAGGGAAAGGTGCACCTTCCGATGTAGGTGCTCGTCTCCGCAGGCGTCCCATCCTCAAAGAGAGACGCTACCGCGACGACGAGATCTCCGCTGTAGGCGGCATCCACCGCACATATCCTGGAGAGGTTCCCTGGAAGAAGGATCCTTCCTCTGGAAAGGATTCTCTGGAGTTCGGTGAAGAAGGCGACCTCTGCCGGGTCGATCTCCGCTTTCATGCTCTGGCAAGAGGGCGGCTTTCCCATAAAGGGATAACTCATGGCTAGGGGCACCCCCGTCCATGGTCGTCGAAAGCCTTCCGTTGAAGACGGAGTTCCTCTCAGCGAAGATGAAGCTGGTAACCGACGAGATGCAGAGGCAGGGAATTGACGTCTGGATTACCTTCACACGGGAGGGAAATCAAGACCCAGTCTCCGATGACCTGAGATTTGGCAACCTGACTTGGAGGTCCGCAGCCCTTGTCTCCGCCGATGGCGCCAGGGAGGCCGTCGTGGGGAGCCTAGAAGTAGAAGCGGTCAAGGAACGGGGGTTCTATGACTCGGTCTACGGCTACGGCAACGAAGGGGTCGCGCCCAAACTAAGGGAGCTTGTCTCGAAACGGAGGCCCAAGAAGATAGCCCTCAACAACAGCTACGACTTCGGCGCCGCCGATGGCCTATCAATGGGTATGAGCTCATACATACGCAAAGCATTGAAGGAACACGTGACGAAGTTCGTCTCCTCCGAAGACCTGGTAGTGGCTCTGAAGACGGTCTTGGTCCCCGGAGAGGTGACCCTCCTCCGCAAGTCTGTTGAACTCTGCGAGAAAGTCTATGCAGCGACCGAGCGTGAAGCGATAAGGCCGGGAAAGACCGACGCCCAGATTCACAGATTCATGAGAGACAGGGCCCGTGAGATGGGCTTGCTGCCCGCTTGGGCGGAGGACCACTGCCCGTCGGTACTCATCGGCTCGGACCCGGCTGGGCATAAGGGATACTACGGATCGACCCTGAAGAACGGGCAGTTCCTGAAGATCGACTTCGGCGTGAAACACGAAGGATACTGCAGTGACATCCAACGCTGCTACTTTGTCGGGAGCAAATCTGTTCCATCAGAAATCAAGGCGCTGTTCGGTGCCGCCAGAGCGGCGAGCGACGCGGCGCTCTCGAAACTGAAACCAGGAGTACGCGGCTACGCCGTAGACTACGCAGCCAGGCGAAAGGTCGTCTCGGGTGGGTACCCGGAATTCATGCATGCCACCGGCCATCCCCTCGGAAGGAGCACCCACGAGCTTGGGCCCCTGTTGGGTCCACGCTGGCCTTGGCGATACGGTGACGCCCCAAGTATGCGAGTACAGAAGAACATGGCCTTCGCCATAGAGCCCACCGTCGAGGGAAAGAAAGGAACATGCAATCTAGAGCAGGACGTGCTGGTCACTTCGAGTGGATATGTCGAGCTCTCGAAGCCCCAAGAGGAGCTCCTCGTCATAGGCTAAAGAGCTGCGACACCCATGGGCGTTCATTCGAGAGAGGGCGGGAAGACCTTCTATGGGTTCCCTGTGCCTCTCAGGAAGGGCAGGATATTATCCAGGCCAAATCGCTTCATCATGCTGGTGAGCGCCGGTGACAGGGAGCTGCGCTGCCACTGCCCTACGACTGGCCGCCTGGGCGACTTGGATGTAGCCGGTCTCCCCTGCCTGTATTCGACATCTCACAACAGCAAGAGGAAGACGCGACACACAGTGGAAGCCATATCCACTTCTGCGAGAAACGAGTCCTGGGTGGGCATCAACCAGACTGCGGCCAATAGGTATCTCGAATACTTTCTGAAGGGCGGAGCACTCTCGAAAATGGCCGCGGGTCCCGTCAGGCGCGAGGTGAAATTAGGAAAGTCAAGGATTGACTTTCTCGTCGGCGACACCTACATCGAGGTAAAGACGCCCCTGATCACGCTCCCGTCATCGAATGAGGTCAGGAGCGTAAAGAGAAGCAGGTTCGATTCGTTCGGCAGGCTAATCAGGCACATGGACGAGCTGCGAATGTCCTTGACCAGCGGCAGGAGAGCCGCCATTGTGCTCTGCTACCTTTACGACGCCGAGCCGTTCAAGCCGCCCTTGAGGGACAATACCAACTCGAGGATACTCGCCGCCTCCAGAAAAGCGGAGAAGGCAGGAGTCGAGAGGTGGCAGGTCAACTTTAGGGTCGACACGAAAGGGGTCTCGCTGATTCGCTACTTCAGGAGCAGACCTAACGCTTGAAGCCCTGAATCATCGGCTTGCGTCCACAGGTCAGCTCAGACGAAGTCTAGAACCTGCTTCCTGTCGGGCGACTTTGAGAACTCGGGGTACTTGAGTTCTGCCTTCCAGTCCTCCATGAGCCAGTCCCTAAAAAGGGACTTCTGCTCTTCGGAGGGCTCCTTTAGGGGGGTTATCCTGAACTCGAAGGGGGGCCTCTTCCCTAGTTCCCCCGCCAACTCTGAAAGCATGCCATTTCTTGAGATTGTGAGCCTGACGCGGGCGCCGGGCTTTGCGTTGGAGACATAGAAGGAGAGCTTCTCGGAACCGACCCGTAGCCCATCGACTCCTAATATTTCGTCGTTGACCGACAGGCCCATCGATTCAGCCGGCGATCCGGCCAGTCTCGACCTCACCACTGTCCTCCCCCCCTCGGGATTCAGCCTCACCCCCAAGAAGCCCCTTACCTTCTCAGGGGAATCTTTCGGTTCGAGCTTCAGGCCAGCGTACGCGAGGTAATGGTCGAAGTCAACCTCCTTCCTGCCCCTCACCCTAGATTCGAAGATTTCCTTGATTCCTTCTACTCCTCCGACGTCCAACGCCGTTGATTCGAACTCCTCGTCAGTGTACCCCCTTCCTTCCTTCACGTACGTTTGCTCGTAGGCCCGCTTCATGACATCGTCAAGACTCTTCTCGCCCTTCGTGTTCCTCCTTATCTGCAGGTCGAGCATCCAACCGATCACGGCTCCCTGGGTATAGTACGAAAGCGTCACATTGGGAGAGTTCGCGTCGGTCCTGTAGTATTTGATCCAAGTGTCGAAGCTCGACTCCTGGGCGCTCTGCCACCTCCCCCCAGGCAGCGACTTCATAGTGTTAATGTTGATTACGAATGCTTCTAGGAATTCAGGGACGGTGTATATTCCTGCCCTCCTGAGCACGTAGTCGTCATAGTAACTCGTTATCCCCTCGGCAATCCAGAGAGATCTGGTGTATGTCTCCGCTGAGTAGTTGAAGGGCCCGAGTCCCTTAGGCCTCATCCTCTTCACGTTCCAAGTGTGAAAGAATTCGTGGGAGAAGAGTCCCATCATGAGGTTATACTCTTCCTTGGGGAGGAACCTGAGCCTGGGGGCGAAGCAGACCGTGCTGTTCAGGTGCTCGAGACCGCCCCCGACCTCGTCGGTGAGGTTGACGATGAAGACGTACCTCTTGTACGGGATATGACCGAATATCCGGATCTCAGTCTCCACTATCCTCTTGATGTCTTCCACCATCTTCTCCGTGTCGAAGGGAGACGCCCCGAACAACGAGACCTGGTGCTCGACGTCCCCAACCCGGAATGAATACATCTGCTGGTTGCCGACTTCGATGGGCGAGTCGATTAGGACGTCTAAGTTGGGAGCGGTGAACTCCCACTTGGAGACCTGGTCCAGTCCAGTCGCCACCTCTTGCCAGCCGGGGTACGGAACCAGCCTCAGTTGGATTGGGATGCCCTCGCCGCCCGAGGGATAGATGAAGACACCGGCTCCGTTTATTATCGCGTGGATAGGGTCAACATAGCTCTTCGTGTCGTGGTACTCGAAGGCGTATACCGAATACTCGACCAGGACCGCTCCCGCGCTTCCAGTCCACTCCACTCTCCAAACGTTCTTCGACTCCTTCTCGACCTTGGCATCCTCCCAGCCGCCTCCAGTTTCCTTCTTCGCCCTGACTTCCAACACGTTTCTTGGCATGTCCTCTATGGCATAGTGGCCCGGAGTCCACACAGGCATCATGAGCTTCATCGGGCCGCTTGTGGGGCCTTGGAAATTTACTCTGAGAGTGACGTCCAGGTAGTGAGTGTTGGCCCTGGTCATAGACACCACATACTCAAGCGAACGACCTATCATGGTCTCCCCCGTCCGCAACCCGGACACCAATCTTAAGCTTGATACCGTGGGCGCAGAATCACCAACCACCTTCGATTGGAATCGGAGTTGAGAAAGAGGTTACTTCCTGCTCTGGGGCGTCTCGGCCTGACCTTCTTTCAAGGCGTTGACGAAGGCGGTGACAATCCCGTGTGCTGGGTTGGCTTGGAGCCCTTGGAGGCAGATTGTCTTCCTGTTCTTCTTGAGTGTCTCCCGGAGTTCGCGCATCAGGGGGCTGGGGTTCCTCACCTCTTCTTTGTTCGCCTCAGCCACAACAGACTCGTGGTCGCAGATGATCGTCATGTGACCTATGGTATCTTTGAGTTCCAAGATTGCAAACAGGATCGCTCGAACTTCCGCATCGTCGCTTTCGGTCTCCTCCACTTGGCGCACGCCGAGCCTTCCATCTCTGTCAACCAAGTAGCCGACGTATGCCTTCCTTGCGAGCGTGGGGTCGTGTACGTTCAGAATCTTCGCGTCCACATACACTCTCTTGGGCTTGGGCAGGAGACCGGGCAGCCTCACGTCAAACTGGAGAGTTCGCCCATAAGATAAGTTTCGGCGGCGGTTGCTAACCGCTACGGGTTCGTCGACAACGGGACCCCTTGCTTCCGCTTAAATAACGAATAGGAACTGTCCCTACCGATGGGAGCGCTCCCTGCTGGGTCGGGGCCGGGCCCCGGTCAGCCAGAAACCCTTCGCAAGGAGGCCTCAGGACTCTCGAAGGTCACTTGGTTCGGCGTCCTCGTGCTGATTGGGATTGCCGCAGGGTGGATTGTGGGGCTCTACGTTCTCGGGGCGGTTTTCAGCTCTTTCGCGACTCTGGTCCCGCCAATCAACCAGACTTCACCAGCGACGGTCACCCCGCCCGTCAACGAGACCTCGCAGATGCTTGCCACCATGGGTCCCATATTCCGAGACTTCTCGGTTCTCTATCCCATAGTAATCGTCATCCAGCTCGCTTCGATCGCGGTTCTGACCTTGGGCTTCCGCGACCTCGGGAAGGTCGACAGGGCGAGGTTCTCTACACCCTCGACCTTGATGTTGGTTATGATTGCCGGCACCTTCATCTCCGCGGCGGGCGCCATCTTCCTATTCAACGGCTTCTCCAACTTCTTTACGGCAGTTCCAGTGATGACGGGCTCGCCACAGTCGCCCAACCTACTTGCGCAGGTCGGGTCCATCTTCTTGGATCTCGTCATCGTGGGCATCGGGGGTGTCTTGACCCTAATCGGTTTCATAGGAGGTCAGATGCTCGGTCTTTGGAGAGTTGGGACCCGTTACGACGAGACGCTGCTGAAGATTGCGGCGATTTTCTTGATAATCCCATTGCTTAACATCGTTGCGCCGATTCTCGTAATCGTCGGAGCCCACGGAGCCAAGAGTCGCCTGTCTCGGGCCCAGCAAGTCATCTGACCCGTCTCTGGGTTCCCAACGCTGTCGCAGGCTTACGATTAAATATCATTCGGGGCTCTCTCATCGCGTGGCAGAAAAGCCAACCGCAGCATTCGTTCTATCACTAATCGGCGGAATCATCTATCTCCTAGTTGGGATCGTCATCGCCGTGATAGCGGCCTTTCTCGGTGCCCTGGCAAGTTTCGCAGACATGGGCGCGGTCGGTCTAGGTGTGGCAGCCGTGGGCGCCGTAGGGCTGGTTTGCGGCATAATCATGATCATTGGGGCAGTGATGATGAATTCTTCAGAAAGGTCTAGGGTTCGAACGGGGGCGATTCTTGTCCTCATCCTGACAATCGTAGGCGCCTTCTTTACCATCGGCGGGTTCGTCATCGGCTTCATCCTCGCTCTGATTGGCTCGATTCTCGGCCTCACGTGGAAGCCGACGGTCTCGATGCCTCCCCCTCCAGCACCACCTTCGTAGTCCACAGTGTACGGCTAGCCTCTAGCTTCGAGGTAGCAGGTCGGTCCCAGCGGTAGAGCTGTTTAGCCGGCAGATGGGGCCGCTTTGCCTGAAGTGTTCATTCCAGGGTCGGGTCGAAGATGTCTCTCGTCAGGCAGGCTAGGGCGCCCTGGCCAGCAGCGGTCAGGATTCCGGTGGTCTCCAGATGGCCAAAGGCTAAATCGCCCCCGTATTTTCGGGCGGTCGGATGGCTACAATAGGACAAGTCCCGAGGTTCTTCTTCCTCACGAAGGGTGTGGGCAGGCACAAGGAGCAGCTATCCTCATTCGAGGTCGCCCTGAAAGACGCAGGCATCAGCTCCTTCAACCTGGTCACGGTCTCTAGCATCGTGCCTCCAGGCTGCAAGCAGATTGCAAGGGAGCAAGGAGCAGAGATGCTACGGCCAGGGGAGATTGTGTTCCTCGTTCTCGCCCGGAACTCAACCAACGAACCACACAGGTTGTTGGCTTCGTCGATCGGGCTCGCCATCCCCAAAGATGAGGCGGTCCACGGCTACCTCTCAGAATGGCACGGGTATGGCGTCACGGACGAGGAGGCAGGGGAATACAGCGAGGACCTCGCTGCCCAGATGCTCGCGTCGACTCTAGGGCTCGACTTCGACATCAATACCTCGTGGGACGAGCGCGAACAGGTCTTCAAGTCATCGGGCAAGATCATCAAGACGGCCAACATTACCCAGAGCGCGGTCGCAATCAAGGGCCAGTGGACTACGGTCATCGCTGGTGCCGTGTTCATCCTATAGCGTCCTCTGCGGAAAGCAACCTACGTGAGCAGGAAAGAGGTCGACAAGGCCTGCCACCAACGCTCTCCTAGAGTGGTCGTTTTCTGCTAGCCGCTGATTTCGGCCTATACCGTTGGACGAAACGAACATGTTCTGGCTCCTGCTTGACTGTTGGATTTCCTTGGCCAGCGCCGCCGGATTCGCCCTAATGGGGGTCGACAAGTCCAGAGCCCGTCACCACGGGCGCAGGATACGCGAAAGCACGTTCCACAAACTCGCGGCGGCTGGGGGAGCCTTCGGGATTATCGCTGGGGGCAGCGTGTTCCATCACAAGACACTGAAGGACACTTTCACTGGCGTGGCCTACGCTGCGGCCATCGGATGGGTTCTATGCGTGTTACTGTTGCAGAGGTTTCTCGGACTCCCATGAGACTAGCGAACCTTATGTGCGCCCTTGATGACCCACGCGTAGGCCATTGAAGATAGAGCACTGTGAATTCCCGGATGACCTGCTATACGACCTCGAGCACTGGACCTGGGGGAGGCTCCGTGGCGGCACCCTGCGCGTTGGGATAACAACACTGCTGTCATGGTCCATGGGAACCTTCTCGGCGGTCTCCGCAAAGGATGCTGGGACAGCAGTCGACCGAGGCCACCCCATGGGCTCGCTTGAAGGCTCGAGGCACTTTGACGTCGTCCGCACCCCCGTATCAGGGACGATTACTCTGACGAACGACCGCCTACGCACCGAGCCAGAACTCGTGAACAGGGACCCCTACGGAGAGGGGTGGCTCGCGGAGATTAAGGTTCGGGACGAAGCGGAACTCGGCCTCCTAGGAAGGCTCCCCAATGCTGCGCCTCTTATCTCCCAACAGATTCGGGAGCGGAACGTTCGGTGCTTTGCAGCCTTCCCTGACTACGAACTCTTCGACATCGGGGTGGAGTGCGCGGCAGTCCTGGCAAAACTCAACGAACTACTTGGCAACAGCCAGGCTGGGACCGTCGTGCATATCGTCTCGGATGACAGCAGTGCCGAAATAGAGATGCAGCGTTGGGCTGACCAGACCGGGAATGACCTGCTCGAATCGCGCAAGGAGTCGCTCTTCTACCACTTCATCGTAAGGAAGAAATCGTAGGTTCAGGGGATCAGCTACCGCTCGATTGGCAGCCTGATCGTGTTTCCCCACTCTGTCCATGAGCCATCGTAATTCCTGACCGAGGGATACTCCAGGAGGTACTTCAGTACGAACCATGTGTGGGACGACCTCTCCCCAATCCTGCAGTACGTGATTACCTCCTTATCTCGGCTCACTCCCTTCGAGTCGTACAGGGCCTCCAACTCCTCCCTCTGCTTGAAAGTCCCATCTGCGTCGTTGACAGCCTGCGCCCAAGGGATGTTGATTGCACCTGGGATGTGGCCTCCTCTCTGGGCATGCTCAGTGGGGTACTCCGGCGGCGCCAGGATTTCGCCAGTGTACTCCTTGGGTCCCCTGACGTCCACCAGCACCTTGCCTTTGACCCCCAAAGACGCTAGGACATCGAGTCTGTATGCCCTTATGCCTTCGTTCGGAAGGGAGGCTGTGAACCTTGCCTGGGGATAGCTGGGAACCTCCTTGCTAAGCGGCTTGTCCTCAAGGAGCCATTTCTTCCTCCCCCCGTTCATCAGTTTGACCTTGTTTACCCCGTAGTACTGCAGGTCCCAGAAGGCGTAGGCCGCGAACCAGTTGTTGTAGTCCCCATATAGCACAATCCACGTGTCGTTGGAGATTCCGTTTCGGCCGAGGAGCTCCTGAAGCTTCGCATGCGAAAGTATGTCTCGCCTGGGCTCGTCATTCAGGTCCTTCTTCCAGTCGAAGAGGACCGCACCTGGGACGTGCCCTTGGGCGTAGTTCAGCACGGGGTCGTAGTCGACTTCCACGACTCTGACGTGCGGGTCTTGTAGGTGTTCATTGACCCACTCTGTTGTAACAAGAACCTCGGAAGGGGTCTGCTGCTTCGGCTGGTCCGCAGGCATGTTATAACATATGTTATCGGTCGTTATTTGAACCTTGCTGACTGCTCCAGCCCACTTCTCCTGGGTTTGGACCAATCATATCGCGAGTCCGAATCCTTGGATGAACGCCTCTGCCCTCCTGATCTCAATCAGGAAGCTTACTCCCTTCGAGGTGATTCTGTAGAAGCGGTTCTCGCCCTCTTGCTGCATCTCGATAAGACCCTTGCCCACTAGCTCGTCCAGATACTTGACGAGCCTGTCGTGAGAGAGGTTCGCCCTGTATAGAATGTGAGTCGGCTTCGCGTCCCCCTCGTCCCTTATGGCGTTGAGGATGTCGAGGTTGATTCTAAGCGTGCTCCTCGGCTTTTCAGGCTGGCCCAACTCTTGCACTCCTTACCAGAAAGACGAGAAGCGAAACGAAGCCCAAGAACTGGATTACAGTTCCCGCCAAGAAGAGAACCCCAGCCAGGTCGATGACAGACACAAGAAGGACGACATGCGCCAATAGTATGAGCACGAACGCGAGCATAACGAGCAGCGAGAAGCTGCTCCTGCTCCTCGAGTGAATCAGAACTCCTTGGAAGACCACGAACGCCAACAGCACCAAAGCCACGAAATAGCTGGCCACCGCAAAACGGTAGAATCCAACGAAGTCGACGATGCGCCCACTGACGACCGCCAGGATGGCCGCACTGGCGACCTTCCAGCCCCTGCCGAAGGCGACGTAGCAATAGCCGGCCGCGAAGATGACATAGGCCAGCACCTGTATCGAGAGATACGTGAAGGTCGCCAAGACGGCCAGGACGCGTGACTTCAGCACGTCTACTAGCGTCTGTCCGAGCGCAACCGACGTCCCTGCCTCTGCAAGAAGCCCCACTCCGAGTAGCATGAAACCCACCGTGATTGCTTTCAGGAGCGGGCTGTCGGCCACCCTTTCGAACCTGTAGGCGAAGTAGCTTGTCAGGAAGGCCACAACGGCGCTGAGGACGTTCAGAGAGAATAGAATCAATGGGCCCAGAGCCAGAGCCATGAAACGAGTTCGGAGCCTCTCAGATTGTATTAACCTTTCGCACTTTGCGTATGAACGCGGCGTCTAGACGCGTCTTTCCGCCCCGCTAAATACGAATGACGCCCAGAACATCCTGAACGAAAATGAACGCGAAAATCTTCGCAACGGCGACCATCGTCGGAGTGGTCGCGATTGTGGCCATGCTCTTCGCCTACCCGGCGGTGGCGTCTTCAATCGCGACAACGGACACTCCAAGCATTCAGCAACTCGCAAAGCAACAGAGCACAACGGCCCAGCAGACCCAGCAGGCTCAACTGGCGGCAGGGCAGACAATGACCCTTACTGGCGTCGCGGGCGGATACAGAGTGGTTGGCGACAGATCAGTCAACGGAACAGCAAGCGGCTCCCTGGTCTTGCTGGTCACAGGAGTCTTCAAAGGAGGGTACGCACTCTCCGTCACTGGAGGCAGCATCACCCTCAACGGCACCACTTACACAGTCTCTGGAGGTTCGGGCGAACTAGGCCCAAGAGGGATTCACATGGTCGGACAGGGGCAGACCGGTAACGGAGGTAAGTTCCTGTTCGACGCCAGGAATCTCGGCAGCTTTGGCAACGCCTCATACGGGATACTCCGTATCGACCTGACGAATGGCGGTTCCGAATTCGCAGTCCGACTGCTGGTCACCTTCTCGTCGTAGCCTGGCGCGGACCCTCAGGGTCCCGCCTCCCCATTTTTTTCGCATTGTCACAGCGTCGAAATCTGCGTCTTCCTGCGGTCTACTTCGGATTCGACTCCTCCCTTCACCGGATGGTCTTGCCACAGCTTGCGGAAGAACAGCATCATCACGCCGTCGGCGATGAGGGTCATCGGGAGGGCCCTTTCTGAGATGACCCCAAACGCAGCTATGGGAACAATCAGTCCTAATGCAAGAGACAGGACAACCCTTTCATTGCTCACCCTCCCCACCACTTTCAGGATGCCGACGAGGAATGCTCCTTGAAGGAGAATCACAACTGCGAAGTCGGCGACCGCGGGGATTCCGATGGCCGCAGGAATGAACTCCGTCAACAAAACGGACGGATAGAATACGGCTCCAATGAACCCAACCTTCATTTTTCCAAGACGAGGCAGTTCGCTTCTTGCCGCCAGCGCGTTAGAGGGCGCCCGCCGAGCGGCGAGAATGAGCATGCCTATTGTCGCCCAACTCGCGAGGAATATGGGCCATCCCATCCAGAAGTGCGTAACCTTGACCACTATCACGAGGAGTGATGCGACGTCAATCCCCAGCACCAACAGTGCGATCCATAGCTTCCTACCGGGCAGGAAGCTCCTTCCACGGGTCTCAGGCAGGGCCAGGCCGAGGAGAAGAATCGGGAGAGCGATGCTGAAGATCATGTGCACGGGCAGAATTGATGCGACCCAAATCCAGTTTACGCCCACCCAATGTCCATAGGTTCCCAGGACTCCCACTGGGCCCGCCTCGGGGTCGAACAGCGTGCTGAGCGCGATTCCTTCCTCGAGAATCCCATAGGCCGCTCCCAGAAGAAACACCGTTGCCAGGCCCCTGTTCCACCTGATTCTCGCTTCCCTGATCAACAGGACGCCGGGACCATATAGCCCCAGGTTCGCGGTGAGCTGGAAGACGAATTGGGCAGGGTTCAGGATTATCGCGTTGATTGGGCTCGAACCCGAGAGGTACTCGGGTATCCCAGGAGTGAGAAGAAGCAGACAGATTGCCGGGTGGGCCTTCAGGAACGCCTTGACTACTCTGAGCAGGCTCACTATCTCGATGCCTCATGGACGGTACGAGGTCGATAAGAAGGCATTCCAGGTTCGTCCCCATAGAGGCGAGTCCGCGTATTCTGTCTGTCGCTGGACCCACAGTTGAACACCTAAACAGCCATCGCGCGGCGGGGAAGATGTGGTATCGAAGCAGGGCAGGAACCTTGCCGTCGCGATCCTCGCGGGGCTGGTCTTCGGGATGGCTACGTCCACGGTGGCAATTGGAAGCGCATCACTGACGGATATCTTCCTTCAGTACAACCTGGCTGTCTATCACGGCGCGTACTGGCAACTGCTCACTTCAATCGTCGTCGCACCGCCGATCCTGCTCGGCGTGGCCGATGTCCTGTTCAACGCCTTGGCAGTTCTCTGGTTGGACAATCTGCTCTCCAGCGCCTTCACCCCTGGAGAGTACTACGCCACTTTCATTCTCTCCGCGGTCTCGGGCAACCTGCTCAGCCTGCTTGCGGGCCCGAGCCTAGTCAGTTTCGGGGCCTCAGGAGGCATCTTTGGACTACTGGCAGGGGCCGTCTCCGAGGACTATGCGGCAGAGCGGAGGATCAACGGCGGGCTCCTTGCGTGGTTCCTTCTGGTGTTCATCTTCAGCAGCTTCTCCTCTGAATACGTCAACTGGATGGCGCATCTTGGTGGGGCAGTGTTCGGGCTCGTTGCGGGTTACCTCCTCGGCATCAAGCGCCGAGGCGACAGCATCTAATGTTGCGCCGTCAGGCCGCCCGGAATCGAAGATTCCGAATCAAATCCGATGTCCGCCTGGTTGTTCGTCTCGGCACGTTGCCGGATGACATCGGCACGCCCAGCGAGATCGCCTCGGCGCATCTTCGATCGGATTAATCCTATATATTCACAACTTCGAGTACGAGGTCGTGAGTTACGACCTAGCCGGCACTCAAGAAAGGAAGAGGACTAGCGAGGCGAAGGCTAAGGAGTTCTATCAGAAGGTTGTGAGGCAGGAGCAAGAGCTGCGCGACCTTCAGAAGCAATCGACTCAGACGGAAAAGCAGGCAGCGGAACTGCAACGGCAGAAGGCCGACATGGAGGCTAGGCTCAGAGAGCTCTCAGGGAGACTCGATGCGACAAATCAGGCCCTCGCTTCCCTCCACTCTCAGACGACGCTCAAGAGACAGAACATCGAGCGGGACCAGAGCGAGATGGAGAGGTATCAGGAGGAAGTGGTCAGGCTCGACAGGCAGATTGGCGAGCTGATGAAGCGCAGGTAGGGTCCTCAGGTTCAAGGGTCCTACTCGTGTCCCATCACCGGATGAGGCCTGTAGGGGTCCTCAAGCCTCTTCGTGTCGTCGGTCGTGAGCAAGACGTCAAGGGCAGAAGTCAATTCTTCGAGCTGTGCGACCGAGGTAGGCCCCACTACCGGTGACACGACTCCCGGCTTGCTTAGTATCCACGCTAGCGCCAACTGTGATGGCTTCAACCCTTTCTCCTTTGCCACTTCCTCCAGTCTCTCTGCCACGTCGAAGTCCTCGGGCCTGAAATAGCGGGATGACATCCAGGGGTCTCTCTGGTACCTCACGGTCCTGGGCTGGGCGCCTCTTTTGTACTTCCCGCTCAGAAAGCCCCTGGCCAGGGGGCTCCAGGGGTTGATGGCCACTCCTTCAGCAATGCACATGGGAATCATCTCCCGTTCCTCCTCTCTGTACGCCAGGTTGTAGTGATTCTGCATTGTTGCGAACCTCTCCAGCCCCATCCTGTCGCTTGTCTTCAAGGCTTGGGCGAACTGCCATGCCCACATGCTTGAGGCGCCTATGTGGCCGACGGACCCGTCCTTCCTTACGGCGTCGGTGAGGGTCCTCAGGACCTGCTCGATTGGAGTCGCATAATCCCATCTGTGAATCTGATATAGGTCGATTCGATCAGTCTTCAGGCGGACCAGCGATTTCTCGAGGCTCTGGCGTACATGATGGTCGCCCAGACCTCGTTCGCCCGGTCCCTCTCCCATGGGGAGACCCACCTTTGTCGCAAGTACCACATCATTCCTCCTCCCCTCTAGTGCCTTACCGACGATTTCTTCTGACTTGCCATGCGAATACACGTCCGCGGTGTCGAAGAAGTCAATTCCTAGGTCGATTGCCCTGTCGATGACCCTCTTCGAATCTTCGTACCCAAGGGTCCACTCAAACCCAGCCGCGTCGGGACCACCGAAGCTCATGCATCCAATGCAGAGGCGTGAGACCTTCTTACCGGTGTTTCCCAGTTGGGCATACTGCATGCCGAAAACGTGATTTTCCCCCCTCGGTTAAAGTTTCAGAAGGCAAGCCCCGGAGTGGACGTTCGACCGCCGCTCATATACTCGGACAGCACATCCACCGCCGTGTACTGTCCGCAATGCGGGAAGGAAAACCCCGGTGGCTCGATCTATTGCGGATACTGTGGTACACTCATCGCGACCACTATTGGTACGTCGGCTCCGCCTGGTGCCGCGATGGTCCAAGGCTCGCGACAGGGGCAGGGGCGGAATAGCGACCCTCTCATGGCGGGGGTTCTGAACCTCTTCTTCGGCCTTGGGTACGTCTATCTCGGCTATGGAAGAGTGATGAAGGTTCAGGTCGCTGTGTTCGTAGTGCTCATGGTTGCGCTCTACTTCCTCGCTGGCGTCATTACAGACGGGCTGGCTGGCCTAGTCCTGGCCGCCCTGCTGGCGGTTGATGGGTATCAGAAGGCGTCCGGGCTGAAAGGCTACATCAATGCTGAGAAGGAACCCTACAAGAGCGTTGCTCGGATGTAAAATCATTTATGCTACGCTCTCAGGCTCCAAGGGTATTGGCGCTCACCTGTGAGGTCTGCGGCAGCCCGATAAGGGGGCCGCCTAGTAGAGTGGAAATCGACGGCGCAGTGCTGCTCGTCTGCACCAACTGCGCGAGACGAGGGACACCGATTGGCGCGCCCGCGCAGGCTAAGGGGGTCTTGACGCCACGGATGCCTGCTGAGGCAGGTCTGAGCCCAGACCTCGAGGTCGACCCCGACTATCCCTTGATAGTCAAGGCTGCGAGGGAGAAACTAGGTCTTACCCAGGAGCAACTCGGCCGGAAGATCAACGTGAAACCATCTGTCATCAGCCATGTTGAGACCGGAAAGATGAAGCCGGACTTGGCCCTGGCCCGGACGTTGATGCACGAACTGAAGGTCAACCTCCTCGTGGCCAGCAGCGAGTTGGACCAGACCAGAAGTTAAGTCAGGCCAAGAGCCACATGGTCTGAGAGCCCCGTTCACAGCCTCTTTCTCCTCGAAAGTGCGCCGCGGCTTCGAAGTTCGTCTCCCGTGTTTAAATAAAACTGCGGACTCGTGGCGCCATGGCCTTAGACCTCCCCGCGGGAAAGATAGCAAGGCGAAACCTCGTCGATGTGGACGAGGAAAGCAACGTGCTCGAGGCGGCCAGCCAGATGGTAAAGGAGAGCCGCGGAAGCGTGATAGTGACGAGGGCTGGCAAGAGGGTGGGAATTCTGACTGAAAGGGACCTTCTGAGGAAGGTCGTGGCCCGTGGGCTGGACCCGCGTTCGACGAAGGTGAAGGACGTCATGTCCTCACCCCCGGTTTCAATCGAACACTCCCGACCCCTTCGCGAGGCCATTGACCTAATGAACAGGAAGGGGGTGCGGAGAATGCTCGTTACTGAGAACGGCAGCATAGTTGGCATCTTCACCCTGAGGGACATCCTAAAGCACAGCAGGGTCTGTGCCCACTGCGGAAAGGAGATCAGGTCAATAATTGATAGTCAGGAGCCTGAGCCATACATTGAATGCCAATGCGGCGCCCGCTATCACAAGAGATGCCTCGAGACAGTTGTCAACTGCGTAAGCTGCTCCCGGACCCTCGTCACCAACGTGATATATCCCGAGCCCTCGGAAACCTTCAGCGGCTAGCCAAGAGAACGGGGAGATTCCAGTCGCACCACCTAAGCATAGGAGGCAGGACGGTGGCCTACTCCGTCATCAGAGGAGCCAGCCGGCGCTACACCTACTTCAGGTTCAAGTCCGACCTAACCTTGGAAGTGGTCCTCCCCAGGGGGAGGGAGGTAGACCCTGAAGCGGCCGTCAGGGAGAATCTGCCTTGGATAACCCGAGAGTACGAAAGAATCGCGGCCTCTCGCAGGATTCTGAGCTCCGAGCAGGTCATGTACGGTGGGACATATCTTAGGATTGTGTATACTCCGGACAACACAGACGCACTCGTCCCCGATCTCCAGGCCGGCGAAGTTCTTGTAAGGGCCAGTGAGAGAAGCAGAATCAAGGAGCTGATTCGAAGGTGGTTCCTGAAGGAGACCTCGGCCTACGTTGTCAGCAGGGTCGCCGAGTCGGCTCCGCTTGTCGGGGCGAAGCCGAGCAGGGTCGACGTCAGAGAGATCAACAAGTGGGGCTACTGCACGAGGAACGGCAGGTTGTCTTTCAGCTGGCAGCTCGTCGCCCTACCCGAGAGGCTCCGTGAGTACGTCGTCTTTCACGAGCTGACCCATCTGCTGGAGTTCAGTCACTCTCCGGCATTCAAGAGGAGACTCTCCTCTGTCTGTCCGGATTTCCGGCAGCGCGAACGGGAGCTCGACGAGGTAGTCCCCTACGACCGCATGACCGTGATGTGAGGAGGCCCCGCCGCGGCCGGCTTAAATCAAGACGGCACCGACGCCCGATGCATGCTCTCCACGGTCAAAGCGGAGACGATGAGCCAGCCAGCCGCTCTAGAGCGGTTCCTTCATGAGGACCTCGAACCAGCCCCTCCGGGCTCTGTTTTCGTCGGGGCGGGGGACTGCTTCTCGGCGTCGTTGATCACGGGCTGCCTTTCCCAGCGAGGGCACTTGGCGGTGGATCCCTACGAACTCATCACAAGTCCTGCAATTGCGAGGGGAAGGAGCGTGTATTTCGTCTCGACATCCGGCAGGACGGCTTCCAACATCGCTGCGGCCGCGGCAGTCGAGGCTGTCGCAAGGGAGAGGGTCGCCGTGACCGCCGATCCGGCGGGAGGACTCGCCAGAATGACAGACTCGGTGATTTTCATCCCCTACAGAAACGCCCCGCGGGTCCCGGGAACTCTCTCGTTCTCTTTATCGCTCCTCGCACTCATGAAGATAGTTCAAGGGGGTTTCAAATGCGATTTCAAGGGGGCATATTCGAAGGCGAGACGCGATGCGGTCAAGGTCGGCCTCGCCGAGAATGGAGTCAGCTATTTCTTGGGCAACGGCCCGGCGTACCCAGTGTGCATCTACGCGGCGCTGAAGGTCCACGAGATGCTGGGCGGACGGGCGCAGGGAATCATGCTCGAAGAATTCGGCCATGCACCCATTTTCGCCCTAAGGAAGGAGGATACGGTCAACATTTTTGGTGCATTTGACTCTCTCGACCTCGGGCAGAGGCTGGCACCCCCGCTGTTGAAAGCAGGATTCTCTTCGTCCGTAATCCCCCCATTTGGGTCTGACCCTCATGAAAGAGTCTTTCACCTCGTCTTCCTGTCCCAGCTGGCTGTCTTGGAGAGGGCGAAGTCGATGGGGCTCTCTAGGCCCTACTTCGCCGCAGCCAGTGATAGGCTGGCCATCAGCGACAAGATGATTTACTGACGTCGCGATTGAGGTATAGGTTAGCCTTGGTGCCTCGCCTTGCCCGTCTTTGCGCGGTTTGTCGCTCTTTCGGGCGCTAAGCGTAGTCGGGGCCGCTCGGTCCCCTGGCGGCTACTCTCGCGTACAGAGACAGCATCATGGCCAACGCGACCGTTCCCAGTAGCAATGTCCCCAGAACGAAAGCCAGATTCCTCGCCGTGGCCCAGGACAGGATCGAGAATGAGCCTGAGGTTATGTCCACTCCCTGACCACAGACCAAGTATGACAAGAGAATCAGCACAACCAAGACCAGACTCGTCGGTACTAACAGTATGTGGGAGCCAATCGTGAAGCGAAGAGAAAACCTTACGAAAATCGCCACGTAGCGGAGTTTAGGATCACGATTATTCCACAATCACTCTTTTCGACTTGCCCTCATACCTTGGCAACGCGCCCTCCTCGACGAAAGTGATTTTCGGCGACATGAACATTAGGGTTCTGCGCACTTCGCCCGTTATCTTTTCCCTGAGCTTCGGGTTGTCAGAAGCTGTTACCAGCTCCACGCTTATTCGGAAGCCCTTGTCACCTGACTTATCGACTTCTACGAGGTAGTCATTCACTTCGGGGAACCTGAACATGGCTTCCTGTATGGCATTGGGCCATATCTTCACTCCCCTAAAATGAATCACGTCGTCTAGCCTTCCCGTGACCCACATGCAACGTGGGAAGGCGCCCCTTCCGCAAGGGCAGTCGCCTTCGGCGAGAACAGTAAGGTCTCTCAGGCGGTAACGTATCAGGGGCATGGCTTCCTTCGTCATGGTCGTGACCACCATTTCACCCTGCTCTCCCTGTCCGACTGGCTCGTTGGTTTCAGGGTCTATGACTTCGAGATAGAGGTGGTCGGTCCAGAAGTGAAACCCGTTCTCGAATTCACACTCCTGCCCACTCCCCGGTCCCAGCAGCTCCGTTGCGCCGTAGACGTTCCTTGCGCCCCCGCCCTTCTTCTTCAAGCCGAATCCCTTCTCTATTCTTCGCCTCATCTGTTCTGTCCACACTTCTGCTCCTGGGATCGTAATCCGGATGGAGGATTCGGTCGGGTCGATTCCGCCCTTCCGCATAGACTCAAGCACATAGAGCTGGTAGGACGGGGTTCCCGTAATGACTGTCGGCTTGAAGTCGCGGATTATAGGTAGCATCGCTTCAGTCCTTCCTACACTCCAGGGTATCACCGCCGCTCCCGCAAGTCGGCAGCTCTGATGGAATCCCAGGCCACCAGTGAAGAGACCATACCCGTAGATGTTCAGGAGAATGTCGCCTCGTCTCACCCCAGCGGTGACCAGCGTCCTGGCCATCAGGTTCATCCATGTTTCGTGATCCTTCATGGTGTAGGGACCGACCGTGGGCCGACCCGTAGTTCCGCTGCTCATGTGCCATCCGATTAGCCGTTGCCTAGGGACGCAGAGAAAATCGCCACCGTATGGATATGAGAATCGTCTCAGGTCGTCCTTGGTGGTGAACGGGAATCTTCTGATGTCGCGCAAATCGCGGAAATCAGAAGGAGCGACCTTCTTCTGCTTGAACGCCTTTCTGTAGAAGGGGCTCGTCTCTTGGACATATTTCAGGATGGACCTCAGTCTTCTCTCCTGCAGTCGCGCTAACTCGCGTCGGGAGATGCGTTCCTCCTTCTGGTTCAAATACCTTATACTGTTCGACAACGATGTCCCCAGCCCCCCACCCTGCCACGCAAGCATTCATGGGTGTTTCGCATGTTCACAGGAAGCCTCGAACCCTTAGCCGTTGTTCGCAGCGGCAGCAGAGAGCGCTGTTTGTCTTGCCGCGGCCTCGCTTTTCGAACCGTGAATACCGGGGCTCTCGGCGGCTTGTTCCGTGGGGAGCTTCTACACTTGGAAGAGGCGAGGTCAGAACTCGATGAAAAGATTCTCCCACTCGCCCCTTCGACTTCGGTCTAGACCGCGTGGCCGACGCTCTAGGCGTATCCCTGCTGCCTTAGCCAGGAGTGCAGCGCTAGCGCGGCGATTGCCTCCATGGTCGTCCCCCTATCCTCCGCGGCCTTCCTGAGGGCATCGGCGACCCTCGGGTCAAGCACGATTTCTAACTTGACCGTATGCAGCGAGACGGCCTCTTTGACTATCTTCTCCACTGGCCTTTCAGGAGCCATGACGAAGTGGCTCACGACGTTCTCAGCCTCTGGCCGCGGCATCTCGGCGATGGTGTGGGCAAGTTCCGTCAGCTTCTTGACCTGCTCCCTGCGCGGCAGCTCCTGAACTGAAGGAGCTTCCTGTGCCTTATGCAGGAACGTCGCGTGTCTTACGGGGAGCACACCGTCCCTCCTTTCCTCGGGTCGGGGTGCCTGCTTCACTTCTATGTCTGCCTTGGCCTCTTTCCTGAGGCTGCGGACCACTTCCACCGCGCTTATCCTGTCTTCGACGTACCTCCGTGACTTGCCGAGGGCCCTGGCTAACTGTTCCGCGGAGCCGTATGCCTTCGGGTTCAATCTCCTCAGCTCCATCAGGGCATCGTATTCTTCCTCGGGCTCTATGTCGCGCCGTTGGATGTTTTCGACCAGCGAGACAACAATCGCTTCCTCGTCTGTCATCTCCCTGACGATTGCGGGAATCTTCCTCAGCCCGGCTTCTCTGGCGGCCGCGAGTCTCCTCGAACCGATTATCAATTCGTACTTTGTCCCGACGGGCCTCGCCAGCACAGGCTCCAGGACCCCCATCTCGCTGATCGATTCCTTCAGCTCCCTCACGTCGCCGGGATTCTTCCTGACATTCGCTTTGCCAACGAAAAGTTTGGAGATCTCAACCTGCGTGACTATGCTGTCCCGCTCCGACGCAAGGCCCGGCCTGCTCAATCCTCTGAGCACCTCGCAGCGCTCCTAAAAAAACCTACAGTAGCGCCGTCGCCGCGGTCCGGCCGGCTATGAAAATGGGCGGTTCACGACGTGGGAGCCCGCCGTCTTCTTCCTGAGCGCTTCTCGACCTGTTTCTTCACCCATGCTTCGTACTGGTTCTCCGTGGGCTCTCGCGAGCGCTTTTCCCCGGCCGGCTTGACCGGCTGGGACTTGATCCACTCCTCGAAAGAGTCAACCGGCAAGTGAGTCCTTTCGGATTTGCTCGACTCCCTCATCGCGACTGCGGAGGTACTCCTTGGATATAAGTAGAATCGGCACCGTGCAGAACGTAGGTATAGCGCCCAGCTATTCTCCTACGATTTGGACTATGACTTTCCGCCGCCTTGGCCTGATGTCGAGTTCCACCATGACCACCTGTTGCCACTTTCCAACCGCAAGTTCTCCCTTCATGAACGGCACCGTGAGGCTCGGGCCGACCAGCGCAGCTTTCACATGAGAGTGTCCATTGCCGTCATTCCACGTCTTCTGGTGCTCGTACTCCCTGCGTCTGGGAGACACGCGCTCAAGCATTTCCGGGAAGTCTTTCGCAAGTCCTGGCTCGAATTCCATCGTGGTTACGGCGGCCGTGGAGCCTGAAACGAACACCGTGACGATCCCTGCCTTCGTGCTCGACTCCCTTACGGCTTTTCTCACGTCCTCGGTGAGGTCTACCACATCGTTCTCGCCCTTGCTCGCGACATCAAGCTCCTTGGTGACTACAGCCATGACTGCCCCCCTTCTCCGCCGAGCCTTATCCCTGCGCCGCCGCCAACGCTTATACAATCAGCTGCTCGCTTGAAAGGGGATGGACGCGAAGACCCTCTTCCTTGCAACCAGGCCTTGGTCCTTCACGATGACTTTCTCATCCGTCACCGTTGGCACGCTGCTCGCCTATCTGCTCACCGGAAGTTTCAACCCGCTGTTGTATCTGCTGGTGTTCGCCGGCATGATTGCGTTCCATGCGGCTACGAACCTGATCAACGACTTCTACGACGTCAAACACGGTGTTGACAGAATGGGTGCGCCTACCACCAAGTACCGGCCGCATCCCGTCGCGGCAGGAGTGGAACCTCCCAGCACAATCCGATTCTGGGCGGCGGTATTCTATGCATTCAGCATCGTTGCGGGCGTCTACCTTTCGCTGCTCAGTGGCCCGTGGGTGCTGGTGCTAGTCTGCGTGGGAGTCGCGGGGAGCCTATTGTACACGGCCGACCCCGTTGTTCTCAAGGCTAGGGGTCTCGGGGAGATGACGGCATTCCTGATGTGGGGTCCTCTAATTCCTCTCGGCGCCTACCTGGTCCAGACCGGGGGACTCTCCGTGGCCCCCGTAGTTCTGGCGATTCCAATTGGCATACTGGTCGCCCTCGTCCTGCTTGCCAACAACATCAGGGACATCGAGTATGATGGAAGCATGGGGATGAAGACCCTCCCCGTGATGCTCGGAAAAGCCAAGGGCAGCGCGTTGTACGAGGCCCTGCTGCTCGTCACCTACCTGTTCGTCCCAGTATCCATAATCGCGGGCCTCTTGCCCGTCTGGTCGCTGGTGGTCATGGTTACGGTGCCCGAAGCAATCGGGCTCTCGAAGATGTTCAACGGAGAAGTTCCCGACACCGCCGATCCGAGAACGGCCGCACTAGCCTTGAAGTTTTCCCTTCTGTACATGGCGTCGCTGGCTCTTCAGATCATCATCACTCACATCCATCTGACTCTCTAGGCCTGCGATTCCGACAGTCGAGGGCGCGTTGCCGTGCGCTCGACACACAGCGGTCCGACGGTGGCCTTCATGAAACATCGCGTAGTGCCTCGAAACCTTAAAGCCCCGCAGGTATCACATCCTTCCAATGGACGAGAGAGAAAAGGCGTCCCTTAAGGAGAAACTGAAGTCGCAGCTTACGAAAGAGCAGTATGATGTCTGCTTCAATGGGGCGACGGAAAGGGCCTTCACGGGTGCCTACTGGGACTTCCACGGAGACGGAGTCTACAAGTGCGTTGTCTGCGACAGCGTTCTCTTCGACTCTAACACGAAATTCGAATCAGGGACCGGTTGGCCCAGCTTCTGGGACATGGCAAAGGAGGGGACAGTCAAGGAGAAGGTTGACCGAAGCTGGGGGATGACCCGGATTGAAGTGGTCTGCGCAAGCTGCGGCGCCCACCTGGGTCACAAGTTCGACGACGGGCCGAAGCCCACAGGATTGAGATACTGCATCAACTCGGCCGCCCTTAAGCACGAGAAGAGAGCCTAGTTCCGCCCTCGCTCTTCTCCAGCTGCAGCTGCAGCAGCACCTCCCCAGGAACCACGAGCATGCTCCTGTACATCGTGATCGCCCGGAAGAGGCCGTACCTGCTGGCGACTTCTCTGAAGTTAGTCTTCATGAATCCCCTGGAACTGAAGAGCGCGAGCGCATCTTCGTTCTCCGCGGCTGCATAGACGATCTCCGTCCCGAGTGCACCAAAATAGTCTAACGCGTCATCTAGCAACCTTCCCCCGAATCCCATTCTCCTACTGACCCTTGCGACAGCGATATAGTAGACGTAGCCGATGCGATCATCAACGGTCTTCAACATGGTCAGGCCCACCGCGTTCCCGTTGACCTCTGCGACCCTCACCTTGCCTATCTCGTAGAGGGTTCTCTTGGAATGCCTCAGGTACCAACCCTCGAAGCTCTCTTCCAGGATGGGTTCGAGCCGAGCCCTGTCGCCGGGGCCCGCTTCAGAAATCCCCTGACCAGTCTCGACCTTCACAGACCGAACACTCGCTCGGCGTTCCCAGAGAGAATCTTTTTCTTGTCTCTCGAGCTAACGTCCAACCTCGACACAAGCTCAAGCGCCGATGAATGTGACGTGACCGGATAGTCGGTGCCGAAAATCACCTTGTCGGCCCCTCCGGCGAAGTAAATCGCCCCGTCAAGCTTGTTGACCAGCCAACCGATGTACTTGTCCGAGTAGGAAGTACCTCCGACGGCGAGTCCGGAGACGTCCGCGTAGAAGTTTTCATGCTTGTAGATCAGTTCCGCGACTTCTTCTATCCAAGGGTTCCCGAAATGGCACGCCACTATCTTTAGCCCTGGCCGGGAGTTAGCCAACGCGTCGAGGGTGAGCGGGTGAGAGTGAGCCAGGCTGCCGCGGCTGTCGGCCGTGTCCCCCGTGTGGAACATCACGGGAAGCCCTTCTTCCTCAGCGTACCTGTACAGTCTGTCGAAGACCTTGTCGGTGGCGAAGACCCTGAAATAGCCGAGGAGTACCTTGAATCCCTTGGCCTTGTCCCTGTTCTTCCGCGCGAGGGACACCGCGGCTCTCACTCCGGCACGCGTAGGGGTGACGGTCAGTATCGGCAGGAGCAGGTGCCGGCTAAGCTCGCACAACCTGAAGACTTCTTCGTTTTGCAGCATGCCCCCCGAGGTGAGGGGCGGGCTCAAGAGCAGGCCCTGGGCTATGCCATTGTCCTTCATGAGGTGGGAGAGCTCCTCCATGGTATACGAGAGTCCGTTCCTCCGTGCGAACGGAATCAGGGCGTCGTCCTTACGATGAGAGAGGTGAAGGTGCGCGTCTATTGTTCGAGGCAACCTCGGCCGACTCACGGCCCGGCGGCCTTCATTAAAACCCGACCCTCTTGAGATACTGGCTTGCCCTCTCATGAGAGGAGGTGGACCCAAGAATCTGTGGTATTAAGGCACAGGCAGGGGAAGGCAGCCTGGCGGGATTCCCGGTCCCTCTCACCGACGCTCAAGTTTGCTTCACCAAAGAGGAGCGGTTTTTAGACAGCCTATCCCTTAGACGCCCCAGGGCGTCCCGGCTTCAACCACCTTGCCAGTTGGAACGCCGAAGAAGACCATCCGTCGCGCGAAGACAGCGACCCTCCGTTCGCATAGGTCGATTCGCACGAGGAAGCATCCTGCAAGGAGCGGCAAGGTGTCGTACGTAGTCTCTCAGGTCCCGCACCGACGACAAAGGTACGATACCGTGGGAGATTGGATTCCGGGAGAGCCGGTCAGAATTCACGTGAGCAAGATGAAAGACGAGAGGTACGTGTTCCTGGTAGCGCTACACGAGCTAATCGAATACGAACTGTGCAGGATGAACGGGATAACAGACAGAGAAGTCGCGGAGTTCGATACCATCTTCGAGAACGAGAGGCGGGCGCGCCTGCACTCCCTGGAAGCTGAACCAGGAAACGACCCTCGGGCACCTTACAGAGACGAACACGGGTTTGCTACGATGATTGAGCGGATGGTGGCCCAGAAGATGGGAGTCAGCTGGCCGGCATACGAGAGGACAATCGTCTCTTTGAGCCCGTTCTCCCGTGCCGGAATCAAGCCACTGATTGGAAACTGAGGCCCTTCGTGGCCCACCTCAGGAGACCCACGATCCTTGAATCGCCAGACCGTAAATACCACCTAAAGAGAGGCCTCGTGCCATGAACTATCGCAGGCTGGGAAGTTCTGGGCTGAGAGTGAGCGAACTCTCCCTCGGCGCCTGGGTGACATACGGGGGCCAGGTCGGGGAGGACGTCGCGACCAAGTGCATGGCTGCTGCGTATGAAGCCGGAGTAAATTTCTACGACAATGCGGAGGCGTACGCTCGCGGAAATGCGGAGGTCGTCATGGGGAATGTCATCAAGAAACTCCGCTGGCCCAGGGAAAGCATAATCGTTTCGAGCAAAGTCTTCTGGGGGGGCCACGGCCCGAACGAAGAAGGCCTCTCGAGGAAACACATCATGGAAGCCTGCGCCAGTTCACGGAAGCGGTTGCAGCTTGACTACCTCGACCTGTTCTTCTGTCACCGTCCTGACCCCAACACTCCCATCGAGGAGACGGTCAGGGCCATGGACGACCTGGTTCATCAAGGCAAGATACTGTACTGGGGGACCTCAATGTGGAAGAAGGACGACATACTGGAGGCCTATAACATCGCCCGCGAATACGGACTGGTTCCCCCACAGATGGAGCAGCCCGTGTACAACCTACTCCAGAGGGACAGGGTGGAGCTTGAGTACCTTCCGCTTTACTCCAAGATAGGTTTGGGACTCACCACCTGGAGTCCCCTTGCCTCAGGACTCCTGACGGGCAAGTATAGGAAGGGCGTCCCGCCAGGATCTCGCGCGTCGCTCGAGAACATGAAATGGCTGAAGGAGAGCATGCTCACCCCCAAGAATGTTTCTCTGGTCGAGCAATTCCAGCCGATAGCGAGAGACCTCGGATGCTCCTTGGCCCAGCTCGCAATCGCGTGGTGCTGCAGAAACCCAAACGTAAGTACCGTAATCACCGGGGCGACCACCCCTGAGCAGGTGAAGGAGAACATGCAAGCCATCGAAATTGTGCCGAAACTCGACGCGGACATCACGCAGAGGATAGATGACATCCTGAAGGGAAAGCCGCAGCTAGAATCTGAATAGCGCAAGTGCTGGCCTCCCAAGGTCGGCTCCTTCACCCCCCACTGCCATTTGAGACGAGTCGAAGGTGTGACGTTTCTGAGGGGAAACTCACGCTTGGCACGACCCCCGTTCCTGCATTTCGCCTGACCCTGGCGGTGAGTTTAAATCACGTACGCTGGGCCAACTCCACAATGGCTGGCAGCGCAGATATTCCGACCGCCCTCAAGGTAGTACCGATATTCGCGAGTCTCGACTCCAAGCAACTAAAGACCGTTGCTGACAGCGGCAAAGAGATCTCGTACAACTCCGGGGACACAATCGTCGAGGAGGGGACGATGGGTGTGGGATTCTACATGGTCATCGATGGCAGGGTCGAGGTCCGCAAGGGTACCAAGATACTGGCCAAGCTCTCCAGGGGGCAATTCTTCGGTGAAATGTCCCTCATAGACGAGGAACCCCGGTCTGCCGACGTCGTCGCGGTTCAGCCCACGCGGTGCTTTACCCTTTCGACTTGGGTCTTCTCGGCTCTCATAAAGCAGCACCCAGAACTCGTAATCCCAATGCTCAAGGAGCTCGCGAAACGTCTCAGAGTCGCGCAGAGCTCCCCCACCTCGTAGGCCGAACCGGGATACGGTGGGCGCGTCAGTACCATGCGGAGGCCAAGAACTTGAAGGTCGGCCTAAGCACATGGTCTCTCCTTCACTCTGACATCTATACGGCGGTAGGGGAAATCGGGGACGCAGGGTTCGACTACATCGAGTTGTGGGGAGAGGTCCCCCACGCGTACCACGGGTGGGTCGACAAGAAACGTCTCAAGGACACCCTATCCACCTACAATTTCACCATGACAATGCATGCTCCCTTCACCGACCTTAATCCGGCGACACCCTTTGAGCCTGTTAAGGGGGCAGTGACGAAGACGCTCAGGGATTTCGTCAACTTCGCAAGCGACCTGGGAGCGACAAGGGTTACCTTCCACCCGGGGAGCGTTCACAGTGGCGTTCTAGTCCCCCAATCCGTGAAAGACGTGGTGATTCTCCTTCGTCAGCTTGTCAAGGAGAGCGACGGGAGGCTGGTAATCAACATCGAGAACCAGGCAAGAGGTCATTCCCACTACGAGTTCCCCGTCGGGAGCGACGCAGAGTCCATTGTCACCATCCTTTCCAACACCGAAGACACGAGCTACACCCTGGACACCGGCCATGCGCACGCGAACGGTATCGAGCCCCTCAAGCTCTACCAGAGGCTAAGGGAAAGGACGACAGAAGTGCACCTCAGCGACAACGACGGGAGGAACGACGATCATCTGATTCCGGGCCGCGGGACGGCAAACCTGCAGGACCTGCTTCAGCGGGTTGAGCAGACGGACATGCTTGTGTGCCTTGAATTGAACCCGCACAGGTACTCAGCAGACGAAGTCATAAAGGCCGCCACGGATTTCAAGTCCAGAGTGCTCCCATAGCTCCTTTTCCCCCTTCCAGACGGATCACCTTGGCACCAGCGAGAATTGGCTATTCGGCCAGCACGCTGACGTCTTCAACGTAGTCAAGAGGCTGCGCTCCAAGTTCGCGGAGGATACCTGAGATCCCCCCGCTCAAGCTATCCGCCCGCACTCCCCTCTGGGCCAGGGCCTTTGCCATCATGATGGACGTCTCTCCGGCCATGCATACCAACAGTAGCCTCTTTCCCCTTTCAGGATACGCGAAGACTTCGGGGATGCCACTTCCCGAAAGCAAAGCCTCGAGTTCTCGAGGCTTGGCCACTCTTACTGACTTTTCGTTGATTCCGATGGCTGACGCTATCGCCGTCAGGCCGGCCTGTTTCGGCACGAGAGCCCAGTGAGTCCAGACTACCCCGCCATAGAGAGCGCTGTCTGCGGCCGCCTGCGCCAAGGCGACTTCGACGGTGCCGTCGTGAGCGGCTTCTTCGCCGATGCCGTACTTCGAGGCACCGTCGGCGACGAGCACGACAATGCGTCGGCCGGATCCTGAGACGATAAGCCGAAGTGCTGCGAAGATGGCAAGGACGCCGCTTTCGCCTACGTCGTGGCCCCTTTCGTTGAGGAAGCCAAGGAGGCGTTTGGCAAGGCCGAAGTCAACCTCTTGCTCGGACGCGTATTCACTCGGCTGGTAGAACCTCATCCCACTGGCCTTCTCTTTCGTCCTTATTCCAGCCACTTCTTGATTGCCCATCGGGAACACGACATGAACTGACCTCCTCTGTCGTGTCTTCCTCGCATACTTGCTCAGACCCGCTGCGGTCCCGCCCGTCCCGAAGGCGCACGCCACATCGAATTCCAATGGCGAAAACCCAAGAGCGATTAGCTGTTGGTCAATCTCGGGGCCGGTAACATCCTCATGGGCTTTCACATTGAGCTCGCTGTCATACTGCTCGGGGCAGAACCCTCCATAGGCCCTCGCGAGCAACTTAGCCAGGCCGATCACGTCCTCTGCGGCCAGGAGAGTCTCTGCCATGGCCCTGACCCGGTCGAAAATCATGGGATTGAGCCCGGCGGCCTCCAGCTGCAGCCTAACGCTCGCGGCAATCCCCTTGGCGACAGCCGCCTCGGCGGTACCCTGTGTTCCGGGGGAGGGGCAAATGTCCACGTCCAAATTCACCAGTTTCACTCCCGCCGACTCCAATCGGTCCAAGACGCCCTTCTGCAGCTTCCTGGACACCAGGGCTATCACGCGGAAATCCAGCCTTCCCAGCAAGGCGAGCGCGAGCCCGAAGTTCCCCGATGTCGCTTCAAAGACGGTCATGCCATTGGTAAGACTTCCTGTGGCGATGGCATGTGTGATTATCTGCACGGCGGCCCTGACTTTCACGGACCCGCCGAAAATCTTGGAGTCGAGCTTCCCGAAGACCGTTGCCCCGGCCGGGAGGTCCACCCCAAGCTCGCTTTTCGCAAAATCCGTCAGGTCCGCAGTCAAGTCAACGAGAGGGGTCGGGTTGATGATGTTCCCCGATGCGGGGTCTCTGTGCGGGGTGAAGTCAGCTATTTCCGACTGGAACCTGAGCAGCAACTGTTCATCAGGCAGTGGCCCTCACGTCTCGTTTCAACGCTCTCCTTCGTTCATAACCTACGTTATAATGTTGCCTGACCGTGCGACGACCATAAATCACCTGCGGCTCCTGGCCCCCATTCATGAAGACCCCCGGCCCCCGCGCCATTCTGGGCGCGGCCGTCATTCTGGCGGTCCTGTCCTACATACTGTACGTGGCGGCGACGATGCCCGGTGCGGCAACGCTTGCCAACCCGCCGTCGAGCTTCACCGTGAACGGTCGAACGTTCGCAATCAGTTACACGGCCACCGACCAGAGCTCTAGACAAGCCGGACTGATGAACCGTAAGGTCACCAATGCGACGACCATGCTGTTCGTCTTCCCCTCCGCAGGGACCTACTCCTTTTGGATGAGCAACGTCAACTCAAGTCTGGACATTATCTGGCTGAACGTGACAGCGGGGGGCGGCAACGTGGTCTATGTTGTACGTAGCGCTCCGCCGTGCAGCGCCGCAATTTTGTGTCCGGTCTATCAGCCTTCCTCTGCTGCGAACTGGGTATTAGAGGCAAAGGGCGGATTCGCAGAAGCCAACGGAATTGCCGTCGGGACGACCATCCACTTCGGATGAAGTCCCCATCGTTCGACTTTCCGCAGATTGTCACATTCGTCTAGGAATTGCGACCCATCCATCTTTTTCCAGCGGCCTGACTCCCCTGGGTCGTGCAGTCGCTTCCCCGCCCCCAGATGAGTCGAGCCCAGAAGCTTAGGTGGTACGCGGATCAGCTCGTCTCGGACGCGGCTTCATGCGGCCAGAAGGGGGAAAAGGAGAGTGCTATCGCCAAGTACCTCCAAGCTGCAGACCTCCTTCTGCTTCTTGCGAAGGCGGAGGAGAACTACACGGCCTGGAAGTACTACGCCGACAAGGCGGCCTTCTGCCAGCAGAAGGCGCGGCTACTGATTGCCCAGGTTCCAAAGGGCTAAACTCGGGGGCATACGCATTCGGGAGGGTCCGGGGATGGAGGAGTGGTTCACAACGCCTGAAGCGAACGCAAGCCATCGACCAAGTGATGCCTCACTCTTCCACGATGTCAGGCCCTGAATCTTCCATCTTCGCAAAGACCCGGAACATCGGTTTCATGAAATACCAGACGAAGACGACTCCAACTAGAATCACGGCGACCAGGATCGCCACCCAAACCCCCCAAAACAGCGTGGGCAACGACTTGTCCTTCCCATTTGGTGAGATAAAGGGGTCTCGACACTCAGGGCCGAAAACCCGGGGGCTTCGAAAGTCCGACACCTGGCCACACTTGATTAATATACCACGGACCTTGATTGGTCTCCATGACGAAGTGGGAATGTTACCGCTGCGGCCACATCTTCGAGGGAGAAAACACTCCCGACGAGTGCCCAAATTGCCACTACTCTCTCACTTTCTGGCTGGAGCATGCTGAACCTCAAGCGAACACGGTCCGCAACTTCGTGAAGATTGACCCCCTTTCCATTGACGCCAACGAGTCCGTCCTCGCGGCCGCGCAGGCGATGAGAGAGAGGAAGGCAGGAAACATTCTCGTCCTGGTCAAAGGCGAGCCCGTAGGAATTCTCACAGAAAGGGACATACTAAACCGAATCGCAGCAGACAACCTTCTTCCTTCGAGCGTGCTAGTCAGGAAGATCATGTCGTCTCCGATGGTGAGCATAACAGCCGACACTCCACTCCAGGAAGCCGTGAAGCTCATGGCGAAACACAGGATTCGGACCCTCTTCGTCACCGACAACGGAAAGCCGTTCGGGCTCCTCAACATGAGGTCGATTGTGGGCGACCAGTTTCGAGTCGCCAAGAACCTGGAATCCTGACACGCCCAAGGCGGCGCGTTGAGTCGATGCACCAAGCGCGGAGAGCCCGGCAGGGGCGGGTTGTTGCACGCACGATTCAGGAATTCGGGGAGGTGCTACTTGGAGCGGCACGTGGGGGCCGCACCGTCACCTACGGAGAACTGATGAGGAAGTTCCACCTATCCAGGGGGAGGCGGATTTCGGCCGCGCTGGGCGAAGCCGACCGCGCGGAGCATCTCAGGGGGGCGCCGGGCTTTGCAGCCATCGTCGTCCGCAAGGACACCGGTTACCCTGGCGGCGGCTACTTCTGCGACCTTGACCTTCCGGTCTCGCTTAGGAGGCCCGCGAGCAGGAGTACAGATCCGAGGCTGTCGACGGAGGAGAAGGACCATGTCCGAGTGCAGCAGCGGAGGATATGGGACTACTATGGAAGGGGAAAGGCGGCCCGAATCACCACTTGATTCCGAGTTCGCGGGAAATCTTGGCATATCGTTCCGATTGCCTGGCGCACAGCCTTGCCTCGTCGTCTATGCCGAACCCGAGCTGATTGGTAAAGAGGTGCACGTATCTACTCCAATTGTAGACCAAAGGGTCGTCCTCTCTTTCTTTCCAGGGGTTCCTGTCACCTCCTTCCCATGGATTCCCGAGCCCTTTCGCCCAAAGGGGGCTTTCGAGTCGGCCTTCCCTCCTGAGAGAGAGTAGCCTCAATGCCGTCTCAGAGCCGCTGCAAAAGTAGTCCTGCGCAACCTGCCAGCCGTTCTTCCCGTACCTGTCCTCTTCCCCAGAATACATCCTCCCAGCTTCGCCGTGGTTGCCGAAGTACCACTTGGTGACCAGACCCCGTACCTGAAGAGAGCGGGCCAATGCAGCAATGGCTTTCTTTTCGGCTGTCTTGGCCTTTCGGCTGTTCAACCTGACCCTGAAGCGTATTTCCGGCTCTCTGAAGAAGTGGAAGGTCACCAGCGTCTTCTTCTCCCTCAATTTCTTCAAATGCGGCACCAACGTGTCTAGCAGTATCGCATCTTGGTCTCCCAGCTCCGCGCACAGGTTCACTTCGACCCAGTGTTCCGCACGGTCCATGGTTCTCTCGTGGCGGCCCGACGCTGATAAGGACGACGGGTTCAGCCCGAGTTTAGCTTCCGAAGTACCCTAGTCGGGTCGGCAGCCTCGGTGATTGACCTTCCAACGATCATGAAGTCGGCGTCCGTTGCCGACGTCTTCGCGCCACCCTGAGCGCCGATCCCGGGCGCGAAGATTAGGCACCTTTTACCTACTATTGTCCTGGTCTCCCTCATTATGTCGGCGGATTTCGCCGAAACAACGACTCCGTCCGCTCGCCACTGCTTCGCGCGTTCAGCAAAGACCCTGTACAACGGCACGCCCCCCTCAGTCTTCAGTCCGAATCCCTCGCGGGCCCCTCGGTGGCTCATGTACACAAGAAGGAGGATTCCTCCACCTCGGCGGTGCAGCACCTCGATTGCCTCTCCGAGCCCCTCCTCCTTTCCGACGAATGGGTTGGCTATTACCGCGTCAATCCCATAGGTGAGCAGCGAGTCCACGATGTTGAGATTGGTCGATTCGATGTCGTTCATCTTCAGATCCGCTATGACAGGCAGGCTCTTTGCCTTGCAATCTGCAATGACCTCCTGAAGCCCTTCCAGCCCGAACGGAAGAATTAGATGATGATTCAGCTTGACCGCGGCCACGCCACCTCTTGTCTTCTCTAGGATCCGCCTCGCGCTGGCAAGTCGCTCGTTGAATGGTCCGGCGAAGTCGAGGGCCAGCACAACTCTGCTGTGCCTGTCTCTTGCCGAAGACAGGATCCGCTCTCTGAAACCGCTCAGACTCCCAGCCCCCCACCAGAACGGGCAGAGCCTTTCCCGCTCTGGTGAGCTCTCCCCACTAAATCTTTCAGGGCCCTGATTCCCTTTCTCTCCATGTACCCTAGGACCCCCACGTTAATGTCGTTGAACCTATCGAGTCTCTGCAGCGTCGACGTCCCCACTTGAACTGCATCGGCGCCCGCGAGGAAAAACTGCACCGCATCTTCCCACTTCGACACGCCGCCGCATCCCATTATTGGCACGTCGAACTTCTCTCTGAGCTCATAGACGCACCTAAGCGCGATGGGTCGGATGGCACCCCCCGAGAGGCCTCCGTACACATTGGAAAGCGCGGGCCTCCCCGTCTCTACGTCGATGGAAATCGCCCTCACGGTGTTCGTGGCTGTCAGCCCGTCTGCCCCGGCCTCCAGGGCCGCCCCGGCCACTTCCAGGAGCCTTTCAGTGTTCGGCGAGAGCTTCGCAAAGACCGGCTTACTCGTCGCCGACTTGACCGCCTTCACCACTCGGTAAACCACTTCAGGATGGTGTCCAACTTCGGTTCCGACTCCCTCGACGTGAGGGCAGCTGAGGTTCAGCTCATATGCCTCGAAGTCGTGATTGTCGAGGGCGTCAACCACGCTCTCGAATTCGGTATCGCCTCCTCCGAAAATTGAAACGATCACGGGGAGGGACTTCCCCTGTATGACAGACAACTCCTCCGAGAATCTCGCTCCCCCTGGATTTGGTAGGCCGGCTGCGTTGACCATTCCAGAGTCAACTTCTACCATGGTCGGCTCGGGATACCCGTCCCTCGGCTTCGGCCCTACCGACTTGGTGACGGCCGCCCCCGCTCCATACTTTAGCGCCTCTAGCACCCTTGAGAGCGATGGGCCCTGAACTCCTGAAGCGAGGACGGTAGGGTTGGACAGGTGCAACTTCCCCGCGTCCACCCGGATCGCTTCCGGGTCCATCAGGCTGCGCCCTCCACCTGACGGAGGACTGCCCCGTACTCTTTCTTGGTCACCTTCTTTGACCTGTAGATGACGTCAGCCAACTCTCTCACGTTCGCGAATGCATGCAATCTTACCCCTTTTCTCAGCAGGTTTGGGGCACCTCCTTCCTGCCTGTCGACGAGCACCAGAGCATCATCGACCCTGCACCCGACCCGCCGTAGCGCTTCCACGGCCAAGAGCATGCTGCCCCCCGTCGTGACAAGGTCGTCAACCATCAACGCCCTGAAGCCAGGGCTGACAGCCCCTTCGACAAGTCCCCCAAGGCCGTGCCCCTTCTCTTCGCTCCTGACGTAGACCATGGGCTTTTCGAGCAGAAAGGCAAGCGGGGCCGAGAAGGCGATGCCGGCAGTTGCCACGCCAGCCACGACATCGAATTCGGATTTCCCAACGCTCTCTGCGAGTCTCCTGTAAGCTTGGATGACGAAGGAGTAGACTTTGGGGTCGCTAGGGACTACCCTCAGGTTGAGATAGTAAGAACTCGTTTTGCCGCTTGCTAGCGTGAACCTCCCGAATCGGAGGGCGCCTATCTTGAAAAGAGAACTGGCGAGGGCCGCCTTTTGCATCCGTGGCTCAGACAAGAGTGACCTCGCTCCGCACCGGACTCAACGGTAAGGTCAGCCCTTCACATATAAGCCTTGAGAGATGCTTTGCCCTTTACCGCGTCCGACGGTCTTCCAAGATGGTCCTGAGGTCCGAATTCCTACGCGTTTCCCAAAATCAAGTCCGGTCAAAGGCATGATGAACTCAGGCGCGTCTTGCTCTGTGCTTCTCCAAGATTCTTCTCACTTCATCGTCTTCAACTTGCTCGAAGTCACCATAGAACTCTCCAATCGAAAAGAACGGCCCCGGGGTCTGCAGGCATACCACGCGGTATCCATCGTCGGAAAGAGTTTCTACGGCGTCCCGTGGAGAAACCGGGATGGCTACGACGATTTCCTTCGGCTTCATCTTCTTGAGAGACATCACGGCTGCTCCGACAGAGCTTCCCGTTGCTATGCCGTCGTCAACGACCACTACCACTTTTCCCTCAAGGGAGGGGAACGGCCTGTCTCCCCTGAACTTCTTCGTCCTCTCCCTGACCTCTTCCCTCTTCCTGGCGACTTCGGCCTCTAGATAGTCGCGCCCCGCTCCAAGTGACTCCGCAGCCTGCCTGTCCAATATGACCTCCCCCTCCTGGGTTACAGCTCCCAAGGCGTATTCGGGTTCTCCGGGAGGAGAAATCTTCCTGGTGACAATCACGTCCAAGGGAACCCCTAAGGCGTCTGCAACCTCGCTTGCTACTACGACGCCTCCTCGAGGGATTGCAAGGACAACCGCGTCCCCCTTCACCGTCTTCTTCAGGACTTCCCCGAGCTTCTTCCCAGCCTCGACCCTGTCGCGGAAGAGGGTACGGTTCAAACTTTCCCGCGTTCTGGTATGGTTGGCGCCGCTATTGTCTGTTTGCCTGCCCCGTTCCCAGAAGAGGCTGGGCCTCCTCACGGAAGGCGACTTCGGGAACCACTCTCCTCGCTGCCGCAATCCCGTCAATTCCAGGGCACTTCGCTTTACTACGTCAACTCTCGACTCTCAGAGTGGTACCAAGCGTTCTTGGGGGATCTTCGCGTCGGGCAGAAGTGGCAGAAATGTCAGAACTGGAACGTAGGACCGGCGAATCAGCCGTGAATCGGGACCTTCGTCCACGGATTGTGAACGCCACCAACGGTCCGGTTACTCTCGGCGTTCGTCTCCCGCCCTTGAGTTTCAGCCCGCCAGAGCAATCCAATCCTTACAATCGGTCGTTCCCCGCCCAGCACCCAAATCTCCCAGCTCCTTCTTAGCGCGAGGTCAACCCTTCCGAGTCTCCCCTGGGGAATCGCAAGGACTCGCCTGATCGAGCCTGTCTGGAAGAGAAACGGCTGAAACCACACACTCGAGAAGTTCTTCGCAAGAAACCTCTTCATACTAGGGTGGGTCTCGCACTCAGCTATCACGAACTCCTCCTTTCCTCCTTCGTTGCGGTGCCCGAGGAGGTCTGGACGGTAAGCCGTCCATGACACACGTCTGCTAGGGGGGAACAGGGGCTCGGCCTGCACGCAATAGCCCTCCTTCTCAAGCTCTCTCCTGACGACGAGCTTCATTCTCTGATGGGCCGCCGATTCCGCCACGGCACACCATCGTTTGGTGGTGCATTTCTGGAGAAGGCTCTACAAGTCTAGAGCGGGGGTCAACGACAGGTAATGCTCTCGCCTCCTGCGCATCACGTAGTAGATTTCGCGAGTGTTCCTAGCCATCGTGATATTGTTGTCAACAGAATATTCGTTGATTGTCAGGAAGGAGAGTCAAGGGAAGATAACATCCCTGCGAGCCACGACTCGTACAGCTCTCTCGCTGTTGGCAAGGCCGACGGCCAGGGAGGCAACCCGCGACGCCGCCGGCAACGCGCGAGGCCGGGAATATTCCGGGTCGCCCCCAGGCTGGTAGCCATGCCTCGAGGCTGAGAGGGCCGAGCGTGGTCCGACGACCATCTCTCGGGAAGGTAAAGGTCCTTCCTCGGACGAATTGGAACCGATGGCCCATCGCCGAACGGGGCAGGTGCAGAGCGACTTGCTTAGCACCTCTCCGAGCGCCGAGGACCCTGAGGCCCCCTTCGTTCGATGAAGGGCTGCAGACCTGAATGGGAACGGAAGTAGAAACACGCACGGCTCGATCGGTCTGACAAAGACAGCGAGGGGCGGCTTTTGCTGCTTATTAGAGTCGGAGAACGAGCCCATGCCAACTTGCGCATAGGGTTGTTGATCTTCTTCACGGCGTTACTCGCGGTCCTCCCTCAGAGCATGCTGCAGGGTTACGAATACTCCCTCCCGGCGGCGCTTTCGCGGGTCGTGAACCCTCAGGCGTACTCGTCATTCACTCTCGCCGTGGGACTGCTTGGGATCGCCTTGAACCCCGTAATGCTGTTTGTCATCATGTATGTAATCGGACGCAGTCTCGACCTCAAGTCCAAGTACAAGGTCGTAGTCTCCCGCTTGTTCATTGGCGCCCTCGTCGGCGAGCTCGTAGGCAGCGGGTCGATTTACTTCGCTTATCCTTTCAACGCCAACGGCCTTGCAATCGCTGCGGAGATTGCCGTCCAGAGCGTCAGCTCGGCCGTGTCGGCCATTTTCGTGGGCTTTGCCGCCGCCGCCCTCTCCTTCATCAGGAGGCCCGCGCGCCTTGAGTTTCCCGATGTACCGCAGGAGTAATCATTAAGACCATCTACAGCCCCTACATCCCGTTGAGCGAGATATCCGCCCAGAACGGTGACACGGTGTCCGTCCATTACGTCGGCAGGTTCCCTGGTGGAAGAGTCTTCGATACAAGCATGAGGTCCGAAGCGGAGAAGGCGGGGCTCTTCAACCCAGCTAGGGACTACAAGCCGCTCCAGGTGACCCTCGGCGCGCACCAAGTCATCTCGGGTTTCGAGGAAGCCCTCTTGGGGATGAGGGTAAACGAGTCAAAGGAAGTCACGCTCCCCCCCGAGAAGGCTTATGGAAAAAGCGGGAGGCACCCCATGGCTGGCAAGACCCTTCAGTTCAAGCTATTGGTTACGAATGTCAAGAAGAAATAGCAAGAAGGATTCTGGGCAAGAATGGCTGGGCCTCGTCCGCCAGGTTGCTTCGGGTGTCCTGCGTTCGTCATTAGTGCTTAATTAGGACCGTGAACGAATCGAGATTCGATGGCCAAACGGGGTTTTACCATAGACACTGGGAAGGAGAAAATTGAGGTCGAGGGGCATGCGCATCAAAACGTTGCAGTGAAGTACCTCATGAAAAGAAGGAGGAGCCTGATTTTCACGAAGGACCCTGCCAAGGTCGAGAAGCTCTTCTCAGAGGTACCTACCGAAATCAGCATCATAGGGGCCAACGTCACCAAGAAGTACAAAGTGAGCTGGGAAAGGGTGGGGACTGGGGAGTTTCCAGGAGCTAGGTTCACTTTCACGCTCGAGGAAACTCAATAAAGCAAACCCTTAGTAAACCATCGAGTTCCTCTTTGAGCCATGAGTCCTGGATTCGGGCGAAGCAAGTACGGTGACGCAATCGAGAAGGTAAGGCAACAGCACCAGGACAAGGTTGCCCCAGCGCATTCGACGGTGGAGTGCCCGAGGTGCGCCACCAGACAAGTCATTACCGATGCGCCTGGGATGAGGCGCTGCATCAAGTGCGGTTTCGAGTTCAGACCAAAGTCGTCTGTACCTGCCTCTGCTTAGATGACCTTCGTACAAGAGGGCAGTCGGGACCGCTGAGGGCAGCAGCCTCGTTGTCCTACGTCACTTGCGGGCCTCGAAGTACTTCTTGAGGGGTTCCCAGTAGTAGTCGTTCCATCCCTCGGCGTACTCAGGTGCCTGCTCGGCAGGGACCTTGGTGTGTACCATCTTCAGCTCCGTCTTCCTCCCCTTTGGAGTGAACGTCAGTTCGACCACCGACGGGGGGTACCCGGCCGGCCACTCCGTGGTTGTCCATTCATGAACCGCCCTCTTCCCTTTCTCGAGTTTAACGAACTTTCCCTTTATGTAGCCGTCCCAAGCCGTGAAACGTCCTCCCACCCGTGGCGAGCCAGTCGCAGGGGACCCGGTGAACTCCGAGTGTTTCTTCGGGTCTACGTACGCGTCGTAGACTTCTTCGGGGGTCGCTTCCACGATGGCGGTTTGCTCAATGGTCTCGAATTTCGTCCGGAATCTCCATCCCGAGACGAGGATCTGCGGCTTCCGATTAAGTCCTTCGTCCGCAACAACTCTGATCACACGGAATCTGCTGCCCCCCTCTGGAGTGTCGTCAGCTGGAACCTGCCGAGGGAGGCCGCCGCGTCTTGGCGGCTGTCGACGCCGCCATCCGCGTCCGTGGCGTCACTCCTTCCCTGTGGTCACCGGCGTCCCGCCTATCTCTTCCCCTTCCACGCCTGGGCACGCTCGCAGAAGTCGTCCGCCTCATCGAGCGCCTTCGAGCAGTGCTTGTAGTGGTTGATGACTTCCCTCAGGGCCTCCTCCACCGGGGTCGGCGGGCCTGGGCAGAGGGAGTCGAGCTGCGCCCTCACTTCCATCAATGGTTGCCAGACGTCCGGGGGGATGTTGAGCGGGACCCCCTGCTTGCTCGTTGCCATGGCCTAGAGGAGCTACAGGGTCTATTTTTGGCTTGATGCTTTCGTCTTCAGCTACGGCTGTCTGGGCAGGGGCGCTTCTCAATTCTACCGCCGCGCCATGATTTTGGCTCCGCACAACTGGTAGAAAGTCGCGTCACATGTGACCTGAGTTTCACGGCATCAGCGGAAAAGCGAGGCTGCCTAGAGCTGATTTCCGCAGCTGGCACAGAACTTCGCGCCTGCCGCTACTTGAGTACCACAGTTCGGGCAGAACTTGGATCCCCCCCCAGCGGCTGGCGGTCCCTGCGGCTGGGCCTGCGCGGCTCCGCAGTTCGGGCAGAACTTCGTGTTCACCGGGACGAGGGACCCGCAGTTGGTGCAACTCCTTGTTTGGGCCTGGCCCATCCCTTGAGCCATCTGCCCTCCGATAGCGTAGCCCACCCCTAACCCTGCTCCCAGGCCCGCAGTCACTCCGGCTCCCCCTGATGGGTTCTTCGCGGCGTCATCAATAGCCTTGCCTGTCTGGTACTGCATGTAGTTCACTCCGAGGACGGACATTTCTGACCTGGTATCAATGGCCTTCTGAACCTCATCCGGAAGGCTGATGGTAAGCCCAGACAGCTTGTTGATTTCAACGCCGTACTGCCCCAAGTTGTCAGGGCTCATCGACAGGACCACCTGTTCTATGTTTGTCAAGTTAGCCGCGAGGTCGGTCACCTTGAGTCCCTGCTGCTTCATCTTCCCGAGGGCGTTGTAAACCATGATTACCATCTGCTCCTTCACCCTCCCCTCGACATCATCGGAGGAATCAGCTCCGAAGGTGCCCACGAACTGATTGATGAAGAGCTCAGGAGATGAAATCTTCCACCTGTATTCTCCAAAAACGCGAAGGTTGACGACTCCGAAGGCTGGGTCTGTGAACGAGTACGGTTGGGTGCTCCCGAACTTCCCGTCGAGGTACCGCTTCGGGATGTAGTACACCTCTGCCCACTGCGTAACTCCTGTAAAGAACTTCAGGAGTTTTCCCACTACTGGGGCGTTGAAGTCAGTGAGAGCATACCTGTTGGGCTGGTCGAAATAAGTCAGCGCCTTTCCATCTCTGTAGAAGACCGCAATCTCGTCCTCCCTCACTACTATGTTGTCGTTGAGCCTGATTTGCCGCGGGGCCCTCCATAGTACGTTGTAGACCCCTGGTGCGGGTTGCTTGTCCTTGTCATCCCATGCGAATGTGGTGGAACCGAAAGCGCTCCCTCCAGTGGCGGGCACAGGTTCAGCCTTTTTCCCAAACACCATTGCCATCACTACCTCTGGGCGATGCCCTCCATTGCCTCGATTCTCTGCGACCACTTATCCTTGATGTCCGCCACCGACCGCGCGAAGTCGCCAAGCGCGGCCTGGACCTTGCCAGGGGACGCGCTGTCATAGGTGAGCGTCGTGGGGGAAGTCGCCTGGTCCAACTGGAAAACTGCGCTGACGAAAGCATAATCGTAGTCGTACAACTTGTTCAGCTTGTCTTCAGTCACCTGAATCGGAGCTACCCACCCCGAGTATCCCTGCGCCGCATGCCTCACTTCTCCGCTGAGAGTCTGCACCTGTGCTATCAGGGATCCTATGCTCGTCAGGTTGGTCAGGTCATTCGCAGCCGCCACTTGTTTTCTCAACTGTTGCAGGTTGTCCTTGACCTTGTCGAGCCTGTTTGCGACTTGATTCCGAAGTAACTCGTCGGAGACCCTGATGTCCTCCTTGCTCCTGTACCCTCTCAGCCCTGGTATCAAGAGCTCGAGCTTCTTCATTGCGCCTCTGTTGGCGTCCACCTGCTGCCTGATGTCTGGGTTACCCTGAGACAAAGCCTTACGGAGCTCCGCGTCCCGTCCATCGATATAAATATGGCGAACGATTGCGAGGTCCAGTGCGGCTTCACACGCCTTGGAACTTGAGAATCTCAGAGTAGGCTGCAGCGGATGGTCTTACAAGGATTGGCAGGGGATTTTCTACCCCAAAGAGCTCGCCCCCAAGGACTACCTCAGGTTCTATTCGGGGGTCTTCAACTGCGTGGAGATTGACTCGAGCTTCTACCGGGTTCCCAACTCATTCATGGTGAACCAGTGGAAGGCCAGCACCCCCCAAGGGTTCGTCTTTTCTCCCAAACTCCCCAAGAAAATAACACACGAAAACAAGCTCGAGAACTCGGAGTCGTCGCTCGTCTATTTCTACAGTGTCTTATCTAAGCTCGGCCCCAAGCTTGGACCCATCGCAATTCAGCTTCCACCTTCTGTCAAGCTGGCAAGCCACTTGGAAGTGCTGAAGGAGTTCCTCTCACGGCTCCGCCCTGAATTCAGGCACGCCGTCGAATTCAGGCACAAGTCTTGGTTCACCCCTGAGATCTATGACGTCCTCCGGAGGAGCAACGTGGCTATGGTCTGGTCCCTCAACCAGTACGTCGAGACTCCGCCGGAGGTGACTGCCGACTTCGTCTACCTGAGAATGGTGGGGGACAGGGAGTTGACCAGCTTCACTGGAATCCAGAAGAATCGTTCGGATGACATGAAGCGTTGGGCGACCGTCGTTGAGGAAAACGCCGGTAAGTTCGAAGACGGATATGTATTCTTCAATAACCACTTCGCTGGCTTCAGTCCAGAATCGGCGAACGAATTCAGGCGTCTGCTGGGGCTAATGGGGCTGGAATGGAAGCAGGCCGGCGACCGGCAGCAGACCCTCTTCGGAGGCTGACCAGCCCGTGCCGAGCGGGCCGAGGATCGTTTTCCACGTAGACCTCGACGCCTTCTATGTGTCTGCTGAGATGAAGAACGACCTCGGTCTACGGGGACTCCCCGTCGTCGTTGGTGCCGACCCAGAAGGGGGGAAGGGCAGGGGAGTGGTGGTGGCGTGCTCCTACGAGGCCAGAAAATTCGGCCTCAGGTCTGGAATGCCAATCTCACAGGCGTACAGGCTTTGCCCGAGGGCGGTATACAGGAGGCCCAACTGGGGGCTCTACGAAAGGACGTCGGAAGAAGTGATGGCAACCCTGAAGAGGATTGCCCCCAGGTTCGAGCAGGCGAGCATCGATGAAGCGTTCCTCGACGTCACTGGCATGGCCACGGATGAGAGTTCGGCGAAGACGCTGGCGGATGCCATCAAGGAAGCGGTCAGAGAGAATCACGGGCTGACATGTTCGATTGGCGTAGCCCCGAACAAATCGGCAGCAAAAATAGCCTCCGACAGGAACAAACCGGACGGTCTTACCATCGTCCCATTCGACGGGGTGGAGAAATTCCTGGCACCCCTGCCAGTCTCGGTGGTGCCGGGCATTGGCAACAAGACTCGGGAATTTCTCAGGGAGAAGGGGATAGAGAACATCAGTCAGCTTCAACGGCTGCAGGGTCAACAACTCCTTTCATGGTTCGGCAAGAATGGCGTCTGGCTGTGGGGGGTGATTCACGGCCAGGAGAACGTCGAAGTTCGGCAGCAGGACATGCCTAAGTCCCTCAGTGTCGAAAGGACCTTCAAGGAAGACGTAACCGATTTCAGAGCGGTCAGGAGAGAGGCGGCCGACGCGGCGGCAGAACTAATGCGCAGGGTGAAGTCGGGGGCCTACCTCTACAGGACCTGTGGCATCAAGATCAGGTTCAGGGGATTCGAGACACACACCAGGGAGAAGAGCCTGACGAGCCACACCGACAGCCAAGAACCCCTCCTGGAAGCCACGGAGACACTCTTGAACGAATTCGAGGAGGAGGGAAGACCAGTTAGACTGGTGGGGGTGAGGGTCGCCGACATTCAGCGGGCCTCGGCCGGGCCTTCGAGACTCGACGATTACCTGGAGAACTGAACTCTGCTGGCTTCCTCGGGCAGTCGTTCGTTCCTGAACATGAACCAGAACGCGCTGATTCCGACCACGTAAAGCACAGTCGCGAAGTAGAAGGGCAAGCCAAGGAAACCGGCGCCGATTAGAGCGAAGCCCACGGACGTCGAGAGCGAGTTCGGCAGTCTCCAGAGAGCCGCCGTGACCCCCGAAGCCATCCCTCTTTCGTCCGGCGAGACGAGGCCCATGATGAGCGACTGGGTCAGCGGATTGGAGAGGTTCATCAGGAACACCCTAACCAAGTAGACTGTGGCCGCGACGGCGAACGTAGGGCAGGATGGTATTGCTACCATGAAGATAGTTGAAGCCGCTTCGGTGAGAACTGTCGCTTTGACTAGTCCGAGCCTCCGCGCGAGCCTCGGGGACATGAAAACGACTCCCGCAGTCAAGAGGTTCGTCAACCCAAGGACCGGCCCGCTGACTGCGTCCGGAACGTCAAAGGCCGCCTTAAACCAGAACGCCATCAGAGGAACGAAGAGGCCCGCGCCGACCGCGATCGTCACGCTGTAAGCGATGTACTTCTTCAGCACGCCCCCAGACTTGCGGGGAAGGATTTCCTTCCGCTTCCGGACGGTCTCGCTCTCCCGGATTCTGAACAAGAGGGGGGTGACCGACAGGCCCAGAAGACCCAGGACGACGTAAAGGACCGTGTGGGCCTGCCCTATACTCAACCCCACCGTCTGAAAGACAAAAAGTGAGGATATTACGAACCCGCCCAGCGACCCTCCGACCCAACTGAGGAATGCCTGCAGCGAGAACGCCGACGTCCGCTTATCGTCTCCGGCCTTCTCCGCCAGCAGCGCTCCCATGGATACCGCGAAGGACGCCTCGCCTGTCCCTTCCAGGACCGCGACGGCGAGAATCAAAGGAAGGCTATTCGTTAGTGCGAAGCCCATCAGGCTCAGGCTCGCGCACACGTTGCCAAGGACAAGCATATTCCGCCTTCCGTACCTGTCGGAAAGTACCCCCATCGGGATGCTCTCCACCACCAAGGTTACGCCCATAACAGATATGGTAACGCCTGACCAGAATGGTGTCAGGTTCTGGACCGCAGGCAGGAAATATGACAGGTCTGTGTAAATGAAACCGATGACGATGTTAGGAATGAAGGCGAGGTAGATTAGCAGCTTTGCCTGCCGTGGGATTCCTCCATATTCGCTGAACAACCCGCCCCATTCGGGCGACTAAGGCAGACTGTATAAAGAGAAAGGTTGGTGGTTCAGTCCGTTCTACTTGGCGTTGAGAGAAACGCGGCACGAGATCGGAATCGACGTTGGTGGAACTTTCACCGACATAATTTTCTCGGACACCGCTGGCCTGCATGTGCGAAAGGTCCCGACTTCAGACGACCAGTCCGAAGCAATCCTCAGGGGAGTTGGAAGCCTCGGCGCGGCCAGCGCGAGGGCCTCACTTTTCTGCCATGCCACCACCATCGCCACCAATGCACTCTTGACGAGGACCGGCCTTGCCCGAGCTGCTCTGGTGACTAACCACGGGTTCAGAGACGTGCTGGAGATAGGCAGGCAACGCCGACCCGACCTCTACAACCTTCACACGAGAAGACCGACTCCGCTCATCAGCAGGAAGGATAGGTTTACCGTCAGGTGCAGGTTGGGTTCCCGCGGCGAAGTACTCGAGTCTCTGGAAAGCGGCGACGCTTCGACAGTAGCCAAGCGGATCGCCGCGGGAAGCTTCGAGTCGGTTGCCGTCTGTTTCCTGAACTCGTACGCCAATCCTGTCCACGAGCTCGAGATGCGCGAAATCCTGCGGGCCCGAGGCTTCAGGGGTAGCATCAGTCTGTCGTGCGAGGTCGACAGGGAGTACCGTGAATATGAGCGCGCGAGCACTACTGCGGTAAACGCCGTCCTGGTTCCGCTGATGTCGGGCTATCTTTCCCGCCTCGAGCGATCTCTTCGAAGGATGAGCGGATCCGCTCCCCTTTATGTCATGAACTCGGACGGCGGCATGAGCACGTCATCCTTTGCGTCTGCGCGTCCCGTGGTCGCCATCGAGTCGGGGCCCGCCGCAGGGGTACTCGCGTCGAGACAACTGGCGAAGCTTCTCTCCCTCGACAAGGTCCTGACCTTTGACATGGGCGGCACAACCGCGAAGGCGGGGGCGGTGATCGGGGGAGAGCCCGAGGTCATCGAAGAGTTCGAGGCGGCAGGTAAGACTCACAGCGGACGGTCGATTAGGGGGAGCGGATACGCCGTAAGGGGTTCTTTCATCGACCTGGCGGAGGTAAGTGCCGGAGGAGGCACAATCGCATGGATCGACGAGGGAGGCGCCCTGGCCGCGGGGCCGAAGAGCGCTGGTTCGTCCCCGGGTCCGGCTTGCTATGGTACTGGAGGGACGGAGCCTACCGTGACAGACGCGAACGTCGTCTTGGGCCGCGTAAACCCAGACTACCTCCTAGGAGGGGAAATGCCCGTAAAGGCTGCATACGCGCGCAACTCGCTGGCCACGCTGGGTGCAAGGATGGGAACTGCTCCGGAAGAGGTCGCCGAGGGAGTAATCAGGCTCGTCAACAATAGCATGGCGAAGGCCATATCCATCGTGAGCGTCGAGCGGGGCAGAGACCCGAGAGACTTCGCAATGGTCTCGTTCGGCGGGGCAGGCCCGATTCACGCCTGCGACCTTGCCGACGATCTGAGAATCAAGGAGATAATTGTCCCCGTGCACGCCGGGATGTTCTCCGCTTACGGGTTGCTCGTGGCCAGCCTGACCAGGACCTTTGTCCGTCCCGTCCCGGAGGTCTGGCACTCGCTGAAGAAACCTTTCAGAGAACTTGAAGTTCTTGCATCCAAAGAGATGAAGAAAGAAGGATTGTCAGGCTTCGATGTCAGAAGGTACGTCGAAGCCAGATACGTGGGCCAGTCTCACGAACTCCTTCTGCCGTACCGAGGGGACGACTCTTTGAGGAGAGCTTTCAACAGGAGACACAGGGAGGCCTACGGCTATTCGACCGATGACAGGTTGCAGGTCGTGAATATCAAGCTCAGGATGATTGCCCATAGGGGAGCGACCCCGCCCTTGCTGTCGTCACCGGCAGGCCAGCAATCTGAGCCGGTCTTCAGGACGGCGTGGTTCGCTGGAGAGACTTTGAAGGCACCAGTAATCCAGAGAGACGGACTTCGCGCAGGCGATGGCGGTCGCGGTCCCTGTATTATCGAGGAGTACGACTCTACCCTGGTAGTGAATCCCGGCTGGAAGTGGAGGGTCGAGACATTCGGGACCAGGGTGCGAAGATGAAGCGCGACAATGTGACCCTTCTGCTCATCAGCAGCTCGCTCGCCTACGCCAGCGAAGAAATGGGCCTCGCGCTCAGGAATGCTGCCTACTCACCTAACATCAAGGAGAGGATGGACCACTCTGCTGCCATCTTCGATGCGCGCGGGAGGCTCTTGGCCCAGGCGGAACACATCCCTGTCCATCTGGGCTCTCTCCCGTGGGGGCTGAAGAACCTGATCGACATATGCGAGAGGGAGGGTCCCAGCTTCGAGGAGGGGTCGATGATAATGGCGAACGATCCCTATGTCTGCGGGACCCACTTGAACGACGTCACCGTAGTCTGCCCGATATACAGCTCAGGACTTCTCGTGGCTTTCGCCGCCAACAAGGCCCATCACGCAGACGTGGGCGGGAAGGTCCCGGGAAGCATTTCGATGGAGTCTTCAAACCTCTTCGAGGAGGGCTTCGTGGCAGAACCCACCCGCCTCACGCGCAACCGCAAGTTCATTCCAAGGACGCTGGACGAGTTCTCCTCGGCTTCACGGACCCCTGCCGAAAGGCGCGGTGACTTGAGAGCCCAGGTTGCCGCCAACCTCACGGGAGAAAGGCGAGTCCATGGGCTGATGGCCAAGTACGGCCGGGACGCCTTGGCCGATTCGGGCGAGTTCTCATTTGCGCACTCCGAAACGATGATGAAGAGGAGGCTATCTGCGATAGGACAGGGTACCTTCACCGCCACCGAAGTCCTCGAGGGAATAGAGGGCGAGGACCTTCATCTCCGGGTTACTGTCAGAGTACGGGCCGGCGGGGTAAGTGTGGACTACGCGGGAACCGACCCCCAAGTCGACTACCCCCTCAATTCCGTGTTCGGCGTAACTCTCTCGGGCGTCTATTACGTCATTCGCACCCTTACGGGTGACGACATCCCCGCCAACCACGGCGCCTTCGCGCCCATTCGAGTAAGCGCCCCCACCGGGACAATACTCAACCCCACTTCGCCCCACCCGGTAGGTGGTGGTAACGTCGAGACCAGCCAGAGGAACGCCGATCTGATTTACCGCGCGCTTTCGAGGGCGTCGCCGAAACTTGTGCCCGCCGCGGCGGGAGGCTCAATGAATAACATAATGGTCGGGGGACGCTATCGGGGCTCGAAGTGGGCCTTCTACGAGACAATAGGGGTTGGCCTCGGAGGACTAGACGGACAGGACGGAATCGACGGAATCCAATGCAACATGACGAACACGATGAACACCCCCGTTGAGGAGATAGAGCGCTCCCTTCCGTTGATGATTACGAAGTACGAATTCCGGGCAGACAGTTCTGGCCCCGGCAAGTTCAGGGGTGGGTCTGGCCTCTTGAGGCGCTACCGTGTCCTGGCGGCCGGGACGACATTCACGATTCTGGCTGAAAGAGAGATGAAGGCACCATGGGGGTTGCTGAAGGGCGGGCCTGGCAAGTCGACCGAGGTGGTCCTTAGCCGAGGCGGGAAGGAGGCAAGAGTTCCATCCAAGACGACCCTCCTCCTTGGGCGAGGAGACGAAGTCGAGATTCGGACCGCGGGAGGCGGAGGATATGGGAGCCCACTAAGCAGGGAGCGTTCTTCGATTCAGCAGGATGTGACTAACGGCTTGGTAACCTCCGCCGATGCGAGAAGGCTCTACCGATTCTCTGCTTGACTCTGGCTCGAGAGTTCCATCGCGTTCAAATAGCGAGTCATTATTCCTCGCTGGAGGTTCGCCGTGGCACTCAAGAGAAGAGGAGATTGGCAATTCTTCCTGGCGAAGGCGCCGGGACCCGTGGGAGTGGTCCTCATCCACGAGATTTTTGGGTACACCTCTTACCACGAGGGGGTGGCGAAGGATCTCTCCGCGAGCGGATTCACGGCCGCGGGAATCGATTTGTTCAAGGGAAAGAAGGCCACCAACATAGAGGAGGGCTTCAAACTGAGGGCTTCGGTCAGCAAGGAGTCGCTCATGGATGGAGTCTCGAAAGGGATAGAACTGATGAAGGACGAAGCCCACGTGAAGAAGGTCGGAACAATGGGGTTCTGCATGGGTGGGGGGTTTGCGCTCCAGGCGGCCTGCGACCTTTCACTTGACTTCTGCGTCGACTACTACGGAGCCATGGAGAGAGAGGACGATGTGGGAAAGCTGCAAGGCCCTGTGCTCGTGATTCTCGGGAGCGACGACGAGCGGGTGACCCCCTGGGCTTTCCAGCATTTCCTGCCCGCGGCAATGAAGTACAAGAAGAGGGCTGAGATACAACTGTACCCCAACGCCAAACACGCCTTTCACAGACCAGGTTGGGAAGGGCACAACCCCCAAGCCGCTGCCGACGCTTGGAGCAAGACGATTAGGTTCCTGTCCGCCGTCTGAGCCGCCATGGGCGCGGCCACACGGGTGCCGGCCGCGAATTCTCTTTAACTATCGTTAAATAATGAAGGTCAGGAGCCCAAAAGCATTTGGTTGACACTAGGACGCTGGCGACAGCCTCGTTGTTCGGCGTGATAATCGCGGTTGTCCAAGGTCCGATCCTTCCGCCGCCGACGGGCGACCTGCTCATTGCAGTGGAAGCCTTGCTGCTGGGCCTGGGTTACATCCTCCTGGGGTTCGGGGGAGCGACATACACGGCTGGCATCGCCGGGGCTCTCATCAACCTGGTCGAGCCTGGCTTCTGGCTCTTCCCTCTCCTCCTGGCTCTGCTATATGGCGTCCAGACCGACGTCTTTTCTCTGCTCTTCCGCGTCGTGCATCAGGGAAAGGTTTCTTCTAAGCGACTCGTCGTGGCCCTGACCCTCAGCAGCGCCACCACCGGGCCCATCGCTTACTACACCACCGTGGCCGCAGGGCTAGTGCCGTCTAGCCCAGTGGGGTTCTACGCCTTCCTCATAGTTTTCGGCGTAATCAGCGGGGCCATTGGGGCTTTCGTTGCCGCGAAGCTCTGGGACAGGACCCTAAGAGTCCGCTTTCGCCCGAAGCAACCAGGAGTCACCGAGACGAATTAGTTCCAGCGTTCTCTACTTCGCGTCTCACCCTTCGTGCAAACCTATACAGGAACCAATAGAGCGCGACTCCGAGAACGACAAACGCCACCCCGGCAATCGGGTTGACGAAAGCCATTGTGAAAAGGCCTACTATGACGATCAGCACAGCGGCCCCTCTCGAGATGGGGCTAACACGAACCGACAACGCGAATGGACTGTCGGAACCACCGAGTTAAACCCTTGGCGCCATCGCCGTCTTGCGCTGCATCAGTGCGCCGCTGAGCACCATGAGACCCCCGACTGCAAGCATCGCGAAATCGGTGAGCGGGCCCATGATTGGCGCCCACGCGCTGACCGCGGCCATGGCCACGCCACACACCTCCATCGCAATCCCCAGTTGCTTCATCCTTTCGACCATTCGTGGAAGAATCGCAGCCACGCCAACAGAGAGGGAGGCGGCTCCGAGGACCAAGAGACAGGCTGTGAAGATGGTCGGGTCCCCAGCGGTCATGACGGATCCGCCCCCTGCAACCAGTGAGTAACCTGAGGTAAAGTCTAGCGCAGCCGCCACGAATCCTACCAGTAGGGCCAAGAGAGCAACTGTCCTCAAATGTCTTACCCCTTCCGTCGTGACTCCTCTTTCAAGAGACGGAAGAGCCTGAACTTGTCGACCTCACCGGGCGACAGGACGTACCCGCAGATCCTGCACCGGACGCCTTCCCCGTTTTCCCGGAGGTCGTACCTCCCGCACTTGGGACACTTCATCTCCTCTCCGCCGCGGGCACTCATGCGAGTTGTTTTGTTCGAGGGAGCGTTTTAAGGATGACACCGCGAACGGCCCGCGTCAACTAATTTTGCTCAGACTGGCATCCAGTTTTGAGCGGGCGGGATATAGAAGTTCATCCCTCAGGACCTGCCCGAGTTGGGTTTCTCAGAGAAGTGGGAGAAGAAAGACGAAGGTCCCGGAATAATCGACAGGCTCAGGGGGAGCGTTAGCGCCCCACGCCCGCTGAAATCCCAGATAGAGCAGGCGGACAGGCAGATTCGTCTTCTGATTTCTCAGCTCGACACTACGGTAAACAGAATCAAGCAACGTGACGCCGCCATATTCAAGTCCGTGGTATCCGCACTCGCGAAGCACGATACCCAGCACGCCGCGGTTTTCGCCAACGAGCTCACTGAAGTAAGAAAAATGGGCAAGATGGTCACCCAGGCACAGCTGGCGCTCGAACAGATATCCCTGAGGCTAGGGACGATAACTGACCTGGGCGAAATTGCGAACACTTTGGCGCCCGCCGTCTCAGTAATCAGAAGCATGAAGGACACGTTGGGGACCGCGCTGCCGCAGGCGGACAGCGAGATTGGGGAGATTTCCAATCTTCTCAGCAGCGTCCTCATCGACGCCGGTGCTACGGGAGGGCTGTCCCTCAACTTCGACGCGGCCAACGAAGACGCCCAAAAGGTACTGGAGGAGGCTGCCGCGGTTGCGGAGCAGAAGATGCGAGAGAGCTTCCCCGAAATCCCGGTGGGAATCCTTGCTGAGCGCCAACAAGAGGACCTTTCTGCATAGTGGACCTTCCCAGACGACGTAAGGAAAAACGGGACGTGGTTGTGGCAGCTACGTCGCCACAACCACTTGGCTTGCCAGTGAGCCAGTGCCGATGACAGTCACCACGTACTGCTGCCCCGAAACGATGGCGGTCTGCATCATCCTCGGGGATTCGTAACCGAGGCCAATCGGCCCGCTGTAGGTGAAGGTGGCCGACGAGCCTGCGGTCAGGTTATAGCCCTCGTCAGTGAGCCCGACCCGTATGTCCTGCAGACCCTGATCTCCTCCCGCAGGAAGGTTGACCCTGACGAACTGTCGGAGCGGCACGAGCGAACCGTTGGCCTCAACGGCAAAGACTGCCGTGCCGGACAGCCCGCCTGGAATCCACCCGGGACGGCTCCGGCCCAATGGTTGCACCAGGGGCGAGAGGATTACCAGCCTGATTTCGGTTGTCTGCGGGCCACCCTTGACCGAGACGCTGAGGGAGTCCGATGACAGGGTCGCTGATGTTATCTGGAGGTTGGCAGTCTCGTTCTGGCTGAACCTGTGCCACCAGACTACGCCCGCGAGCGGGAACTTGAAGCCCTGCTGCTGCATCTCTCCCGTGATTTGGCCTGACGGAACGGGCCAAGCGACGGCCGTAGACCTGACTACAAACTCGAGGTCCGATTGGCTCCCAATGTTCATTACGAGGGGAAAGATTTCGATTATGGCCGCACTCGGCTTCGAGTCGTTCACCTGGATACCTCCGGCGGCGATCGGGATGAACAGATAGCCGCCAACCACGAAGGCCGTGTAGTTCTTGCCGTTGGAGGTGACAGATGACGATGTTACGTTCAGGCTTAGCGCATTGTAGTTACCGCTTTGGACCTTGACAGCGGCGATGGTCTGGCTGAAGTTGACAGTAGACATGAGGTCAATCGTCCCTCCGTTTGAGAGCTTCGTCCATCCGCCGTTGCCGCCCGCCACCGACAAGTGTAAGGCTAGTTCAGAATAGGACACGTATACCGCTGTCACTCCCGGAGGCACGTGAGGGGGGTCCGTGAGCATGATCGAGAGGGTCCCGGGCGACGCTGGCTGTGCCGTGCCGACTGCACCGGTTGTGGACGCGGATTCACTGGATCGGCCGGTGTTGACTAAGGTACTGACTATTGGCACTCCTGAAAGCATCGACACTCCCAAGATGGCGACCGCAACAACAAGGGCCGCTATTCCAGAGAGTATCGCACTATTTCGCATGTTCACGGCTTCTACCCTGCGCGCGCCCTCCTTGAACCTGCGTTCTTGAACGCGTAGGCCCCGGCCGTACAAATCGCTTGAACGCCCCCTCTAACCTGGTTCCCAAGGCAGACCGAGAGGCTCGCTCTTACTCATGTCCTCGTCGGCCCGTCACTCATGGGCCCAACGACCAGGAGTCTGACTTCAGCTCCCTCCTGATCCCCTCGGCGGTTGCATCCATCTCGTCTGACGTGATTCGCCGTCTTTCAGTGAACCTCCCCTTCGATTCCATGTTGACCGGGATCACGTGAACGTGTACGTGGGCGACGACTTGGTTGGCGGCTTCACCGTTATTCTGCACGAACCTGAACCCGTCTGCCTCCACGGCGGCGACCACGGCCTTGGACACCCTCGAAGCCACTCGGAAGAGCCCTGCAATCTCTTCCTCCTTCATGTCCCAGACGGTCGCACCGTGCTTCTTTGGGCACACTAGAGTGTGGCCCCTGGAAAAGGGAAAGGCGTCCAGGAAAGCGATGTATCTGTCGTCCTGGTAGACTATCCAGGACGGCGCCTTGCCCGTCACTATGTCGCAGAAGACGCAATTCGTCGGTGGCGCGCCCGAAGAACGGAAGACTGGCCGACTCCCGTTCATCCCAGTCGCTTCCGCAGCAATTCAGCAGCGGCGCCGTCAAGCCGACCCTTAATACCTTCTCCCCGCGGCGGGTGAGGGATGATCTGCGAGCGGTGCCATGCTGGGCAGATGGTAACGTACAGCCGGACCATTCCAGGGGAGAAGCCGACTGTGATAACCGGGACAAAGTGCGACAGGTGCAGCTTCATCCTCCTGGACGACGACGAGAGCGTCTGGTCGGCGGTCGGCCTCTAACCAAAGACCACGGTGCCGCTCTGATAGGCCCTGATGTAGTCGACGGCGAACTCGTCCGCCTGACGCTCCGTTCCCCGGTGACGTCCGCTGGTTGACCTGAGGTGATGGTAGAATTCGTGGATGATGACGAAGGGGTCGTATAGGTACTCGCGTCTGGCAGCCAGGATTTCCCTCCTTGCTACCGAGTACACCGCCGCGACTCCCTTCGTCCTTCCTTCGAAGACCCCCACCGAGATTCTCGGCGTCGTCACGTGGTAGTGTTTCGACAGAATTGAAATCGCCTCTTCAGGCCTCGAGTCAAGTATCGTCGCTACCACGAGAGCCTTGAAGCGGATGTCGGCTGCGTCGCCCAGTCGATGAGCTTGAGGGGCCGTTTCGGAGCTGGCGGTGACAGTCGCATCTTTAGACCTTCCGAGGTGAGCACCTTGTCTTGATAATGGGACACACTGATGTTAGCCGGTAGGGCTAACGCAGTGGCCCTCTGTATGGGTTCAATAGATTCTGCAAGGTTTTGGCTTTGGTCGTTGTTGGTCTGCTCGTCTGGTGGTGTCATGTTCGGCACGTCGTTCGTCTTGTCGAATTTATGGGTTTGTAACCACCCATAGTCTTAAGCTGGCTGGCGGAGAAAGAGCATCTGGACAAGGGTGGAAGAGACGTCAGAAAGGCTGAGGCTGAATCCTTGAGTCAGGCAGGGAAGCCTCGAATCAGGAGGCGAAGCCTCGCATTCTATATTCTGAGACACTTCGGCCTTCTTCCGATTCTTCTGATTGGCGCGTATTTCCTTGCACTCTCCAGCCTCCTCTTCGTCTTGATTGGAGCGTTCTTGGTGTTCATTCTCGTCTATGACGTTTGGTGGGTTCGCCTGAGAGTAAATTCAGAGCCTTACAGGTCTCAGAAACACGAGTATTGGGACGATGTGAGCATGAAGAGGTTCGGCATAGCGTTCCTCTCCATCCTTCTCACGATGATAGGCCTCATTCCCTTGATTGTTTCGATTTCTTACTTCTTATTGGTCTCACTGGTAATAGGGATCGTGGTTGCGTGGATACTACTTAGGATAACGAGGAGGCCGCCAGTGATTTCCTCCTCCGTGCAACCAAGTTAACAGAGTCGTAACTAATAGTTCTTCTTAAGGAAGACGTGAGCAAATCAGAGGAGCCTTGGACCAGAAACTCAAGCAGATTCTGGAAAAGAAGACCGGATACCGTGATGTAGCTTCCTTGGAGGGTTCCAAGGTGTCCGAAGAGTACCTTCGTTATCTCACCTACATCGGCCTGCCCAAGAAGGCTGAAGCCGTCAAAGGTTGCAAGGAGAACTTTGTTGGGTTTCGCTGCGTCGGTGGTGGCCGACATGTCTCCTATGGGTGGCAGTATTGCGGCGAGTCTAAGGCTTGCATAAACGAGGATTTGGTAGAGAACGCATGGGAGATGAACGACATGCTCGTCTATCTCCAGTTTCTATTCGAGAGGGCGAAGCGCGAGCCACTGGTCTGGTTCGTGGACTTGACCGTTGCGGGTGACATTCGGAAGAGGATTCCGAGGGACAACCTTGCGGAGTTCGCTGGTCTGTCGTATCAGGTGATGCAGGAGCACTTCAACAAGAAGTTCCGCTTCGAGTGCGATTTCGGGATGGAGGTGGTTCCTCAGTATTGGAGTTCGACCGAGCCGGGGAAGGGGTTCGTCCCTCACCTGCATACGATCATCCCGAGGGTGTTCTTCGACAGGAAGACTGGCGATGTCTCTCCCATTCGCATGGAGCTGCTGGCGTCATACCAGGAGCTTGAGGAGCTGAAGGCCATGTGGCGGCAGAAGGTCGAGTCTGTCTACGGTAAGTCTCGTGCGAAGGTTCAGGGCAAGTATGAGAAGTTCGACGTGAAGGTGGCGCACGTCGTGAGGGCCAGCACCTATTCAGTTCACAGGCGGAGGTGGAACTATCGGCGGTCTATGAGGCACCGTCTGAAGTACATGTATCGGGGGATCGTCTTCGACATCGAGAAGGCGCTTGTGGGCGACTACCTGAAGGGTCGTCCCCCTCAGGACTTCACGAAGTGGGACAACGAGTTCGTCCGTTGGGCGCTGATTACGAGCCATAAGAGGCACGTCGGCTATGGCTTGTTGTCTCCGAAGGGTCGAAGTGCGAAGTCTCCTCATATGGTTCACATCGGCTTGGACGTGGGGACTCGGAAGGAGCGCCTGAAACGATACAGGCACAAGGCCTGCCCCGACTGCGGCTGCGAGAGGGAGCTTGACTGGAACGTGCCCGTCCTGTCCAAGAGTGAGGCTCTTGAGAAGAAGGTCAAGGCCGTCTACAAGCGGTATGACGAGGACGCCCTGTCGAAGCTAGACAGAGAGTATCTCAGGGACTACTCCACGCCGGGCTAGGCTCGCACGGGTCGTTTCGTCGGGTTTGCCGCCGAGTTCGCACCGTTAATGAAGAGGGTCACGGGAGAAAAACCAAAAGGTTTGTCGCCCGTTGCGCGGAGCGCGCGGGGCGAAGCCGCGCGCGCCACACCGAATGAAATCGCTTGGTCCGAGATAAGCTAGAAGGACCAGAAGCTCTTCTTCTTGGCTCTCCGTTTCCTTCTCTCAGGCTTTGGCATCGAAGCAATTTGGGATTTGACGTTATCAGCTGAAAGAGTCTTGGCTAGGGCATTGACAAATTGCCTCTTTGATGGTCGGACGGTTCTGTCAGACCAAAAACCTTCTTCCACTCTCGACTTCAGTTTCACAAAGTTCTGTTTAGCTAGGTATCTTAGTTGGTTCATACCGAGAGTGTTCAAGACCTTCTTGGCCTGTTCCTCCTGCGTTTCTGGCAAGCCAAGAACTGTTCTTGCTTCCTTCAAATTGAGTTTTTGCATGGACCTGTTGCACCTTGGGTGCAATAGGATAGCGTTCTGGAGGTTCAGTTTGCCTCCCTTGGCGAATGCCGTATTGTGACCGATGTCGAAATCCAATGGGTCCACTGGAAGATTGCATAGGCGACAGATTCCTTTGTCTCGATGGAATACCAAGGACATCAGG
>DASPOB010000028.1:0-45062 GCA_035626235.1 Nitrososphaerales archaeon
ATCTTCCTCGTGTCGGCCTTCCCTCTGTTCGGGAGGATTGACGTGGGCGGAGTTCTCGTGAGCGGCCTGTCAATCCGTACGGTCATGTGGCTGAGCGGCATCGTCGTCGTGTGGTTGAGGGCGAGGCACGGCCATCGCCACGCGCGGGACTGAATGGGCCGCCCAGGAATGCGACACGATGTTCGGAAGGCGCACCCCATGCGGACAGGGCATGGTTCGGTGGGCTGAGGCCGGCTCTAGCATTTGGCTCCGTCGTCGAGAGTCATGTTACGAGGCTAAATAGCAATCCCGCGGCAGGAACGCCAGGGAGTCCCGAGTGATAGATTCCGGCGCCGTCGCCTGGGTCCTCGCCGCAACGGCCCTCGTCATGATAATGACCCCGGCCCTCGGCTTCTTCTATGGGGGTTTGGTCCGCAGGAAGAACCTCATCTCCACTATCGTGCAGACGATGACGATTTTCGCTGTCGTGAGCCTCGTCTGGGCCCTGTGGGGATACAGCGAAGCGTTCGGCCCCTCGGTCAACGGCGTCGTGGGAGACCTCTCGAAGGCAGGCCTCAACGGCGTCGGAGCGGCCCCTCTTCCGGGCCAGGTGATCCCTGAGCTCCTGTACTTCGCGTTCCAGCTGAAGTTTGCCGCCATCACCCCGGCCCTGATAATAGGCGCGTTCGCCGAGCGGATTCGATTCAAGGCTCTGCTCCTGTTCACCGTCGCGTGGGCGACTTTCATCTACGCGCCCATAGCCCACTGGGTCTGGGGCGGAGGGTGGCTAGAGTCGTTGGGGGTAATAGACTTCGCGGGGGGCCTCGTCGTACACATCTCGGCGGGGGTTTCTGCGCTTGCGGCGGCCATCGTTCTGGGACGAAGGAAAGGGGTAGCGAAGGCCGACGAGGTGCGCCCCAACAACGTCCCGTTCGTGATTCTCGGCGCTGCGATACTTTGGTTCGGTTGGTTCGGCTTCAACGGCGGAAGCGCCCTCGCCGCGAACGAGATAGCCGTCCAGGCGCTGGTGAACACCAACATGGCGGCAGCCGCTGGGGCCGTCAGCTGGATGCTTGTGGACTGGTCGCGGAAGGGGAAGCCTTCGGCTGTCGGCATCTCTGTCGGCGCCGTCTGCGGTCTTGTCGCGATCACCCCGGCGGCAGGGTACGTCGCGACCGGCCCGGCCATCCTGATAGGGTTCGTCGTGGGCATCTCGTCCAACTTCGTGGCTAACTGGAGGGCGAGCCGCAACATATTCGATGACTCGCTTGACGTGTTTGCATGCCACGGGGCAGGGAGCATGTGGGGGGTAATAGCGACAGGCATTTTCGCTTCGACAGCCATCAACGCGGCGGGGCCAAACGGGGCTCTCTACGGTAACCCCGAACTTCTCGGATTGGAGGCGTTCGCTGTGCTCGTTGTCAGCGCCTTCTCGTTCTTCGGCTCCTACTTCCTTCTCAAGATCATCGGCTTCATCACGCCGCTCAGGGTAAGTCCGGAGGAGGAGGAAATGGGGCTCGACGAAAGCCAGCACGGCGAGGAAGCCTACACTACGCAGGCGTAGTTCCTCGGTGTATGCGTGCAGGCTGTCACCGTCAGTCACCGGATGTTGAGCGGAACCCTTAATAATTTCGATATCGGAACACCACCGAGGAACCGATATCGGAATGTTCAACTGGTCCTTCAATTACGCCAAGAGAACCCACCGAGGCCTGAGACACTGGGTGGTCTACCTGCTCCAGGATTCCCCGAAGAACGGGGTCGAGATCATGGACGCGCTCGAGTCGATGAGCAGAGGCTGGTGGAGGCCTTCCCCCGGCTCGGTCTACCCGCTGCTCGAGGCGATGGCGCGCGAGGGGACAATCAAGAAGAACCCTGACAACAGGTACGAACTGACAGAGGCAGGCAGAAAGGAAGCAGAGTGGCCTGGCCAGTTCCCGGGCATGGGACCCAGGTCGGTACAGGACATCCTCGTGCAGATGTCTGGCTTCGTCTCCTACCTTGAAGACATTTCGAAGACAGACGCATCCAAGGTCAAGGAAAGCTCTGACAAGATAAAGGAGCTCGGCAACAGGCTCGGCAAGCTCGGCGGCTCGTGAGCATGCAGGGCAACGGTCAGGTCATCCGGGTGGAGGGGCTCAGTAAGTCCTTCAACGGGAAACTGAAGGCGGTGGACAACCTGAGCTTCGAGGTCGGAGAGCGGGAGATTTTCGGGTTCCTCGGCCCAAATGGCGCCGGCAAGACCACCACGATCAAGATGCTGACTACCCTCCTCAAGCCGACGGCAGGGTCGGCCTGGGTCTGCGGCTACGACATAAGCTCGAACCCGAACGATGTCCGCGCGGCCATCGGCATCGTGCCTCAGGAGTACACGGCAGACGAGGACCTGACCGGCCAGCAGAACATCCGATTCTGCGCGGACCTCTACGGGATACCTAGGAGCGTATCCAGTGACAGGACGAAGGAGCTCCTCGACCTCGTGGGCCTCCAGGACGCCGCCGACAGGAAGGTCCAGACCTATTCGGGAGGCATGAGGAGAAGGCTGGAAATAGCCTGCGGCCTCATCAACCACCCGAGGTTGCTCTTCCTCGACGAACCTACGCTCGGCCTGGACGTTCAGACCAGGACAGCGGTCTGGGACTACATCAAGAAGCTGAAGGTGGAGTACGGTATGACCCTCTTCATGACCACGCACTACCTGGAGGAAGCGGACGGCGTCTGCGACCGGATAGCGATAATCGACCACGGCAGGCTCGTGAAGATCGGTTCCCCTGCCGAGCTGAAGTCGAGCCTGGGGGGAGACATAATCGAGCTCGGCGTCAGGGAGGACTCCGAGGACCTTACCCCCCTCATCATGCAGTCCAAGTCCGTCAAGGGAGTGAAGAAGGCGGACTCAACGTACAGGATCAAGGCCGAGCTGGGAGAGGAGGCCGCCCCCGACATTATCGACGCCATAAGGTTGAAGGGGTACCACGTAACCCGCATTTCAGTGACAAAGCCTTCGATGGACCAGGTGTACCTCGAGTACACGGGGAGAACGCTGAGAGACGCGGAGGCCGACAGGGCCGACATGTTCTCGCAGCGCGTCACCCTCAGAAGGGCAAGGTCAAGGTGACCATTGATGAGTGAAAGCCAGACGCGCGCACCCGGCTCCTCATTCGCCACATCAGCCGTGGCAGCCGGAGAGGGGAAGTGGGGCATGGAAAAGACGGACAGGGCCAAGACGCACGGGCTCTGGGCGCTGACCAACAGAGAGCTCATGAAATGGTACAAGACCCCCGTCCTGCTCTTCATGACATTGATTCAGCCGGTGATCTGGCTCGGCCTCTTCGGTCAGGCCATGAACTTCTCGAAGATTCTCGGAGGGTCCGGGCTTCCGTCCCAGGCCCTCGGCAGCCTGCTGAAGGGGGTCTTCGGCGTCTCCGACTACTTCTCATACATGGCGGTGGGGATGCTGACCTTCGTCATACTGTTCACGGCCATGTTCAGCGGCATGTCGATAGTCTGGGACAGGCGCTTCGGCTTCCTCGACAAGGTGCTCAGCACCCCGGTGTCCAGGGGTGCAATAGTGATGGGGAAGGTCTTCTCGGCGGTAGTACGGTCCCTTATCCAGGCTGCGATCGTCCTGGTGCTGGCGGTCCTTCTGGGCATGGATACGGGGAGCGTCACGGCGATTGGAGTCCTCGGGACATTCTTCGCCCTGTTCCTTCTGACGATAGGCCTTTCGACCTTCTTCCTGATGCTGGCTCTCAGGTCGAACGACTGGCAGACTCAGCAGGCGATCATGAACCTCCTCAACCTCCCCCTGCTGTTCGGCTCCAACGCCCTCTTCCCGATCACGGCAATGCCGGCATGGCTGCAGGCCTTCGTGAAGATCAACCCAATCAGCTACACCACCGACATCGGAAGGCAGCTCCTACTGGGTGCGCCCGGGTTCGCTCCGCTGGGGTTCGACTTCCTCTACCTGATTGGGTTCTCCGTCCTCTTCTCCGCCGTAGGAATAGTGATGTCCTGGAAGCTACTCACGAAGTAGCCCTCTGCCTGCCTTGACCGGCCTTATCCAAAGACTAGATCTTCATGGCGTCGCCAGGCGACTTCCCGTCGAATATGACGCTCCTGATGCGTTCGGCAATCTTCAGAGGCTCCCTGTGCTGCCACACGTTGCGGCCGACTGCGAGACCGGTCGCTCCCGCGTCCATCACACCCCTCACCTGCTGGAGGAAGGCCTCATCCGTGGACGTCTTAGGCCCGCCTGACATGAAGACCCTGACGCCAGCGGCCGATTTCACTGCCCATGAGAAGGACGGACTGTCCCCCGTATACTTGATCTTGACTGCGTCTGCCCCCAACTCCAGGCCAGCCCTGGCAGCGTAGGCGACTATCTCCTTCGAAGTATCGTTCTGGACCCCTTTCCCCCTTGGATAAATCCAGGCTATGGCTGCAACCCCCCTCCGATGCGCCTCTTCTTGGATCCTGCCGAACTCGGAGAGCATCCGTGCTTCGTACTCGCTTCCCAGGTATATCGTGTACCCCACTGCTTTGGCGCCCAGCGAAATCGCGTGTTCAACGGAGCACACCTGCCTCGACACCGGCTCTCCCTGGGGGAGTGCGGTCTTCCCGTTCAACTTGACAATCAGGGGGACCTTGCCCGTGTAGAACCTCTCGGCCACCCCCTTCTGGAACACGACGCCGTTGAACCCTCCCTTGACGGCGGTTTCCATGATGAACGAAGGGTCGACGTTCCAGCCGTCGAAGTCCTTCGACGGCCCGTGCTCAAGCCCCTGGTCGTAGGCCAAGAGCATGCTCTTCCCTCCCTTGAGGAATGGCGCCATCCTGTCCTGAGCCATCGGGGCGAACCTGTCTGAACCGTATTTAATCGTATTCGCAGTCGCTTCAGGAAGTCTTCTCTCATCGCGCTTGAAAAACAGAGAGAAGAGCGCCGTCGGCCATCGCCGAGGCGCCCTGTTCGGTGTCGCCTATGGGAAGACGCCGAGGGTCTTGACGGCTTCGGCGACCCTTCCGACGGCTACGACCATCGCGCCGGTCCTCATGTCGGTGCCGTACTTCATGCTGGCCTCGTGCACGTCCTTGAATGCGCCGATCATCTTCCTCTCCAACATGGAGTTGACCTCCTGTTCGGTCCAGGAGATTCTCTCGAGGTTCTGCACCCACTCAAGGTAGCTGACCACGACGCCGCCAGCGTTTGCCAGGATGTCGGGGCACATGAAGACGCCGTTCTTGGCGAGGATCTTGTCCGCCTCCGGCGTAGTCGGGCCGTTGGCGCACTCCGCGATGATCTTCGCCTTGATGCCCTTGGCAATGTCCGGTAGGATGGTGTTCTCAAGCGCGGATGGGCTGAGGATGTCGACGTCCATCTGGAGGAGCTCCTTGGCCGATATCGGTTGGCTTCCGGGGAAGCCGATCACGGACCCGGTCTTCTCCTTGTGAGCGAGGAGCTTGTCGGCGTCCATGCCGGCCTTGCTCATGATTGAGCCCTTGGAGTCGCTGGCAGCCATCAGCTTCGCGCCGTAGGTCTGGAGGATCTGCGCGTAGAAGGAGCCGGCATTGCCGTATCCTTCCACCGCGAAGGTCGCCTTCTTCAGGTCGAGCTTCTTCACCTTCGCCGCCTCAACCGTGGTGAAGACTGCGCCCCTTCCGGTCGCCTTGTCTCTTCCGAGCGAGCCACCCAGAGGGATGGGCTTGCCGGTGATGACGCCTGGCGACGCCTTGCCGTTGATTATGCTGTAGGTGTCCATGATCCAGGCCATGGTCTGCCCGTTCGTGTACACGTCTGGAGCCGGAATGTCCTTGTATTCGCCGATGATGGGCGCGATGGCGTAGGCGTAGCGCCGCGTCATCCGTTCCAGTTCACCCATCGACATGTGCTTCGGGTCACATATGATGCCGCCCTTGCCTCCTCCGTAGGGGATGTTGACCACGCTTGTCTTCCAGGTCATCCATGAAGCTAGCGCTCTCACCTCGTCCAGGGTCACGTTGGGGTGGTATCTGATGCCGCCCTTGAACGGACCCCTCGCGTCGTTATGCTGGACCCTGTATCCAGTGAAGACGCGAATCTTCCCGTTGTCCATCATGACGGGGAGGGACACAGTGGTCTCTCTCTTGGGGTGCGCCAGTATTTGGTGGATGCCTTCGTCGAGCTTCAAGTACTCTGCAGCAATCCGCAGCTGCTCGAGTGCGTTCTCGAATGGGTTAGGCTTTGACTGACTCATGAAGTCGCCCCAATTCGGACTCTATTTACGGATTGTGAGCATTCTCAATCGAGAGAACGAGCCAGTTCGCTGATTTTTGACGCCCACTGCCTCGCTTTCACTACGCTGCTTGAGACGAGCACCCCTTCGGCCCCGAGCTCGACTGCTCTCTTCACATCGTCGCCGCCCACTATCCCTGCGCCGCACAGAATTTTTCCCTTGTACCCGGCCCTTCTGGCGACCTCGACTGTGGCTCTCACAACTTCGGGCCTGGCACGGGACACGGCAACTCCAGACCCGATGAGTTCCGGGGGTTCCACTGCCAGATACTCGGGTCCGAGTACCGACAGGACGGCTGCCTCACGGCTTCCGCTCGCGCAAAGGCAGATTTTGAGCCCCGCCTTCTTGGCCCTCGGGACCAGCGCCTTGAGTTCCCCGAGAGGCTTCCTGGCTTCACTGTGGTTGAGCAGGGTGCCAGAAGCCCCTGCGGCCTTCGCTGCTTCAGGAAGGTCGGCCCCGGTGGTCATTTCCCCCTCCTCCGCCCCCACCGACTGACTGAACACTGAGATGGAGACCCTGGACGCGACCGTGGCGAGCATCGCGGTAGGAGGCGCGACGGCGATTTCTGCGCCGGACCTTGAGGCGACTTCAGCGGCGGCTGCGGCGAGCCTGACCGACCCGTCCCCTAGGACTTCCCGGTAGTTCTTGAAGTTGATTATCAGGGTCCCCATTGCCGCCCCCCAGTGAACGAGCCGAATGGGGCCTTAAAGTGTGGTCTGGAGCCCGCGGCCGGCCCTTTCAGGAGCTTCCAGGCCGGCTAGAAGCCGTCTTCGTCCGTGTCTTCTTCCCAGCCGTCTTCGTCCAAATCCTCGTCGAAGTCCTCTTCCAGTTCTTGGTCCTCTTCCGACAATTTGAACGGCCAGCGCGATTTCAATTAGCCTATTAAACGGTTCGGTCAATGGCTCCCGCCGCGCATGACAACCCGCATCGTCCCCATCGGTCCGTCCTCGATAGCGGAGGCGGCCATAGTGGTCAAGAGTGGGGGCCTCGTGGTATACCCCACCGACACCGTTTATGGGTTAGGGTGCGACCCCTTCGACGAAGAGGCGGTCACGAGGCTCTTTGAAGCCAAGGCCAGAGGGACAAAGCCCGTGCCCATCCTTTGCGACAGCATGCGGTCGGCCAGGAAACTCGTTTCCATGAACCCGACTGCCCAGGTGCTGGCCGAGGAGTACTGGCCAGGGGGGCTTACCATCGTGATGCCTGCCGCGCTCAAGCTCCCGTACCTGATCGACCAGGGGAGCGGGGAAGTGGGGGTGAGGGTCCCTGCTCTAAGTGATTGCGTAGCGCTCATCGAGCAGTGCGGCGGATTCTTGATAGGAACTAGCGCCAACGCCTCCGGTGAACCGCCCTGCAAGACGGCCGAAGAGGCCCTCAAGGAGCTCGGGGGGATGGTGGAAATCATTCTCGACGGCGGGAAGCTCGAGGGCGATGAGTCGACCGTCATCAGGGTCAGGGGAGAGTCCGTGGAAGTCCTGAGGCAGGGTGCGGTGAAGGTCAGAGGGGCCCGGCGGCACAGAGAGTAGAATCGTCCATGTCGGCTGACGGCTTCGAAGTTTTAAGGTAGTCTCGGCTCAGGGATGCGCGGTCGAGTCATGAACCTGATTCTTACCTCGGCCAAGGGGCTCGAGGCCAGGGCTTCGGCCGAGTTTAAGGAGATCGCACTCCTCTCGGGGGTTCGGAAGGTCTCTCTGGAGCGGTCCGCCTACGACGGCGTGGTCGAGATCGAGGCGGAGAACCCAAAGGGGCTGCTGACTTTTCTCGCCGAGTTCGTGAAATCCGAACCGTTCAAGGTCAGGTACATCATGCGCGTAATGCCTGTCGACATGGTCGTCGACACCAAAATGGAGGAGATCTCCAGGGCGGTCAAGGAACTCTCTGCGGGCATCGGCCAGGGGGAGTCATTCCGCGTCACCATCGAGGCGAGGGACTCGCCCTACGCCGACAAGGAGCTGATTGACGCCGTGGCGGACGTGGTCGACCGAAAGGTCAGCCTCGGGTCCCCTGACAAGATCGTCTTCCTCCAAGTCTTCGGGGAGTACACCGGGGTCTCGGTCCTTGCCCCTCAGGACATCCTCAGCATTCCAAAGCTGAAACGGGCAGTCTAGCCCCTCGCTGCGTTGAGCAGCGCGGCCCTTTCTATCAGCTCCAGCTCCCCCTTCGAGAGCGGCCTTCTGTCGAGCCTCTTCCAGCCTGCTGGCGGGCGGATGGCCTTCACAGTCTTGCCTTCGCCGGCCACAATCAGAAGGAATGGCTCACCTTTCCCGACTCCGACCTTCCCTATCGCTACCGAGATCTGAGTGGTGGAAGCGAGCCTGAGCAGAAGGTCGATTTCGGGCTTCCTGGCAAGCAGGACCTGGGACCTTTCGGCCGACATCGTCTCGGCGCAGATCATCCCTACGAAGGACTCGTTGGACGCGGTCTCGGCTCTGACCGTCTGGACGAGTAGCTCGGGGTGTCCGCGGGAGATGGCGTGCTTCGCATCGGCGGGGTCGGTTTCGCTCCCGACGACATAGCACCTAGTTTCCGCTGCCAAAGTTCAACCGCCGTGAGAGAATGGAATGAGGACGACCCTATCTCCGCTTCTGATTTCCCTCTCAGATGCGGCGGGAACGAACGCGTCGCCTTCCTCTATCATGGCCAGGGTGTTGTAACTGTTGAATCCGGGGTCCTCTTCTCTGCACATCGACCTTAGCCTTTCGACCATGGCCCCTGCGCCAAGGCGGTCGTCTTGGAACTCGACTTCCTCGACGCCGACGCTGGTCCTGATGTGACCTATCAGTCGGACCCTGATCAATGTTGGTGGAGGACCAGGAGCCTTTCCTTATACCTTCTTCCCTCGTACTCCGAACCGGCCGGCCAGAGTCTCGGGGACCTCTTCTTCAGCAGTTCTGCTATGGTCTTGGGGGTTGCCGTGTTGATGTCCTTGATCGGGAAGTCGAGGGCAACCGGCCGGGGGTCTATTGTATGCATGGATGTCTTGCAAGGAAACAGGCTCCTCGTCCTTGCGGCGTTCAGCACATCCTGCTTCGTGAGCCTCTTCACCAACAGGACGTTCCCGCCGTCTTCCAGGGCGAAGTCCACCTCGTCCTCTCTGACGAAGCTTCTTTGCCACCCGAGGGTACGGCCTACCTCGTCCAGCCTCTTCACCGTTCGAAAGGCGTCGCCCAGCCCGTCTTGCTTTCCCGAAACGCGGCAGCCGTCGCGACTCAACACGGCGAGGCCGACCTTTCTCGAGTCCAGGGAGTCGAACGCCACCGACAGGCTGACTGACTCGGCGACTCCTAGCTCCTCTAGGGCCCGGTCGAACAGGTCCTTTCTCGTGGTCTTGTACACCCGCGCCCATCGCCTCAGCTCGATGCCGGGAGAGCTGTAGTCCACCAGGCAGCAGACGACATTCTCCAGATTGAGCTTCCCGAAAGCGGCCAGCCGGTGCATCCCGTCGAGGACGGCGCCACTGTCCCTGTCCACGATGACCGGGTCCTTTTGAACGCCGTCTCGGCGAATCTGGCCGACTATCTTCTCGAGTTGCTCTGGAATGATCTCCTCGTGGGGGAGCAGAGAGGCGACCGGGCGAAGGTCCATTCGAACCCCGTCGCTCTCGAAGGTCAAGTGTTACTCGGCCTTCTTTTCCTCTGTTGTCTCCTCTACGTCGACGGCGTCCGCCTTCAGCGACTTCGCGATGTACCCGGCGATCTGGTTCCTCAGCTGCTTCGAGGGTATCAGCGCGAGGTCGTCAAGGGACTTCTTGTTCTTCTCGTAGTCGATGCTGAAAGCCTCGGGGTGCCTCTGCATTATGACCTCCGCAAGCCTTCTTGTCTTTTCCAAGCTTCGGCCTACCCCGACCAGATGGGGTGAATAAGCTTTCGAGACATGGCCGCCGAGGGGGCTTACCCCAGGAAGCTGAGGCTATTCTCCACGATTGCGTCGGCTGCCTCCTCGAAGGGGGACCCGAGCAGCCTTGAAAGCTCGAAGACGACGGAAGGGACCAACCACGGGCCCCCTGCCCCGCCGAGCGCCGCAAAGCCGACGGGCCCGTCGCTCTCGACGAGGACGCGGTCTCTTCCCCAGACCTTGGCCATCCGCTTCAGCTTCTTCGAGATTAGGAGTGCGGGGCCGAAAGAGGCGTAGTACCCCAAACCGTTCGCTTCTCCTAGGGTCTCCTCCCCCTGGAACCAGTGAAGAAGGACAGCCTTGAGCTTGTAGGTCCCCAGAACATCCAGGCATTCCCGCTCAGCCCCCCTTGAATGCACCTGGACCGGCTTTCCTGCCTTTTCCGCGAACCCAAGCTGGAACCTGAGCAGCTTCATTTGCGCGCTGCCGCTGGCTACTTCAGAATACTTCGGGTCGAGCCCTATCTCCCCCAGCCCCGCGGCAGCAGGGAGCATGTCCTCAAGCCACGAAGGGCTACCCTCCTTCCCGGCCTCTGACGGATGGACTCCCACGAAGGATCTTACTAGGGTCGGATGTTGCTTCGAAAGGGCCGCCCCCCTTGCCGAATTCTTCGCCCCGGTCCCCGCCGTGACAAGCAGTCCCCTACTTGCTGCCGCGAAGGCCAGCGGCTGCCCCGAATCGTCATAGTCTGCGAGGTGGAGGTGCGAATCGATGAAACGCAAGCCCTCAAAACCGCTATGCGGCAATTCGACCGTCTCCCGTGACTCTCGACCCAAAGAGCGCCCTTGGGAACCTGCCATGCGGTTTTCCTACCTCGTTTTGAAATAGGAGTGATTTGGGGCTCTCTCGTGCCAAAAAGGGTCTATCCCGATGACTTTCAAAGCCAAAGGTTTTTAAACATACCCGTTCAATGCCAATAACGAATGTCCAGTTCGGAGTTCGGCCTTGCGGCCGTCTACAGGGTGATTAAGAAGGCTGGAGCCGAAAGAGTGGGAGATGACGCTGCCATGGAGCTCAGGACGGAGTTGGAGTCCCTAGGGCTTCAAATCTCGAAGCAGGCAGTCGAGCTCGCCGCACACGCAGGCAGGAAGACGGTGAAGCCTTCAGACATCAAACTGGCAGCCAAGGCGATTCTCAAGCAGAACATGTAACCGCTGCCAGCCTCGGAGTTTGAACCTGGTAGACCCTGAGTGGGCAGGGAATCCCAAGTTCGGGCCTTGAACCCGAGCCGTCGTGAGTCTGTGGTTGGCGCTGAGGATGCTTCAGCTTCAAACGTAGGGCTCTCGGGCTGCATGTCAACAAGCAGACAGGAAGCAGCGACCCGGTCGCTGTGCGCCAGTGTGGCGTCACCTTGCCAAAGCTTAATTCCAATCTTCTCAGGGCCTTCTCTCATCCGCCCCGGTGGTGTAGCCCGGTCAAGCATGTTAGCCTCTCGTCTATCTGGGAGACAGCTAGCGACGGGGGTTCAAATCCCCCCCGGGGCACTTAAGGCCTCACATTCAAATCCCCCACGGGTTCTAGCTGAGATTCTCCCAAATACGGGGATTGAGGATCCGCTCCCATCTCGACAAGCTATGGGCAGTAGGCAAGTACAAGATACCTGGACCACCTAACAAGCGAGGTTCGCTCTTCAATTAGGATCAGCATCGCTGAGTACACTAGTGCTTCTCAATCGGATTTGCAATTGGTCGATAGCGTCCACTGCTAAGTCTTGTTTTGCTATTCTTAGAGCTCATCTGCTTGCATTTGCTCATAAGCAGGTTCGAGCAGATGATTGGCTTTGGTAAGCTTCAAATGTAGTAGTTGAAGGACTTGCCAACCTTCTTCCTTCTGACCTTATTCTGGCTTGCAAGCAGTCTTAGAATACGGTCAAGCTGTTGGCGAGAGAGGTTCGTAATAGTTTGCAGCTCCTCCGAAGAAGGTGAACTCTCACCGATTTTGTTGAGCGCGTCAAAGACTTTGCGTTCGCTTGGAGATAGGGTTTGCTTGAGATGAGTCATGCTCCTGGACTGAGCTTGTTTGACCTGTGCGCCTTTGACAGGATCTTCGTTTGCAATGGTGGCCTCCGCCAGTGCATTGGCTGCTAATCTGAGTGCGTCTTTTGGCAGACCGTCGGAATACGAGTATATTGCTTTCACAGCTTCGTTGTCGAAGGTTGAACTTAGCGAACGTTTGCTGTTGGCATGTCTTATTCTCTTGTCAAGAATGTCTTTGATGACCTCTATTGGAACACTCTCTACATATATCATGGCATCAAACACTCCTCTGGTTAGCTCGGTTCTCCTGCTGAGTTCCATCGACCCAGCCACAACGAAGATCTGTTTGTCTGAAGCGAAGAATATGCCCCGGGAAACAGTCAGCATTGAGACAACGTCATCAACATTGGCTATGTGATCAGCCTCGTCTATTCCAATTGCAATTCCACCATAGCCAATCTTTTCCGCTGCCACAATCATCTGCTGAAGGTATGACTCGATGACCTTGGATGGTAAGTTCTCCACCTTGCTTTTGAATCTCGTCTCGATGGTGTCTTCGCTGTCAATGCCACCGCTGATTGAACCTCCTGGAACAATTCCGGTTCCGATGCTTCCACTGAGTTTTGCCGTCTTCTTGCTCTGAACGGATTTTTCTTCTTCGAAGCCACCAATCAATCTTGCCATGTAGTCGTAGAAATCGTCAGAGCTTCTCTTTTCGAGTAGCCACTTCTTGATTGCGTCTACAGGTCGAGAGATTCTTCGGTTTCTCACTTGGGTTACTATTTCCATACAGACTGTGTAGAGGATCTCCTGCACCGATCTCTTGACGTTCTGTTCACTAAGTAGAACTCTTACTGGCATGTAGCTCTGTTCTGTGCGAGAAACGTAGAGAAGCAAGTTGAGTAGCGATGATTTCCCTGATCCAACGTCACCATAGATCAGAATCCTTCTTCCAGTGCCGAACGCCTTGATGGCTTCTTTTGCTTCTGGTCTGGTTACAAATAGGCCTCTGTCCTTCTTGCTCAACTCGTCACTCTCAGGACTGGAGAACAAAGGGTATATCGTGAATGGATTCTGTTCGAAACCGAATTTGTCGAATCTGGGCTTTAGTCTCAGCAGTTGGTCGAAATCAGTTTGTGACTCTCTATCTGAGTTGATTGCTGCTCACCTGCTCTGAGCTCTCCTTGAGCAGATACGAGCAAATAAGCATATCTGTGACGTTGAAGTCTTGTTGGACGTCTAGAAAGACGAACGGTCGGGGGAATGTACGAGTGGGTAATCTCAGACGACAACTGGGAGATTCCCAGAGGTGGATTTGCCAAGAAAGCTGGGAGATTGGCGACTTTGGCAAAAATCGCGATTCTTGTGGTTTATAGTTGGCACTATAAACCGGAGCCACGCCCGCTCTGCGCAACCCTGGCTTTATGCCGACAGGTATGTCAAGCATCCACGGGCTCCTTTGCCTTCACGCTTAACGCTCCCGGCGAAGGAGACGTGAGCCTAAACCTCGCGGCCATTGCCACCGGAACTATGGCTGCTCTGCCGAGCTAGGCCGCTGCTAATCAACTCACGGGGGGACAGGGTTTACTGTCGGTCGAATGGGATTGCCTCTCCGATATAAGGCATGACCCCCATCGCGTTCTACGGACACATACGCTCTCCTAGACTGCAACTTCACGCATAGCTGCGCGAAGGTCTAGCCATTTTCAGCAGGTCATGAAGGGAGTTAGGGCCAACCTTTTCCCCCCGGGGCATCCAACCGAGTTCGGTGGTCGGTGAGGGAGGTTCGGACCAAATGGGACCCGATGACAGTGCCTAAGAGGTTCAGCGTTAAATAACATTTAGCACACTCACGATTGATGGCCTTCTGCCCCAATTGCGGCAAAGAGGTCTCGCCCGAAGCTTACGCTTGCCCGAACTGTGGGCACCCCCTTAAGCAGCCTCAACCCCTGTCCGAACCACGAGAGCACGTTAGCGCAGCTTGGTGGCTACTCCCTATCTTCCTGGCATGGATTGGCGGGCTCGTCGGTTACCTGGTGCTGAAGGACAGGAACCGAAGTACTGCCATCCGCATCTTGATTTTCGGAATAGTCTGGACCTTCGTTGGTGCTCTCGTTGTCGGAGTAGCCGTCGCTGGCTTTATTTTCGGGCTGTACGGCACGATGTCAGCTTCCTCCAGCGTGAGCGTGACCGTGCTCGCATGCACGCATGGCACTGCGGTCTCATCGACGTGCACGCTACATCTCCAGAACGGTGGCAACGCGCCCGCTTCGGCGGTCGCATGCTCCCTCGGAGGGGCTTCGTCGACGCTAACAGGCTCGCCGCTCGCAATCCCTGCGGGAACAACGGTCGGTGCTACGTGCACGGGCGCCTCCGAAGCAACCGTCCCCGGCGCGCCGGTTCAAGGCACCCTGACCCTCTCTGACGGTATCGTCATCCAGTTCTCAGGGACCTACACTTGAGGGCGACCGTCGGGACCGGTTCGAGATGGAACCTTCACCGGATTCGAACTTCGACAAACGGCAACAGGCGGAGCAATTGACTGGTCGGTGAAGGTCCCACGAACGTACACGACCTGCTACCGCGGAAGCGATAGAGCTCCTGCGTCAAGAATTCGCCCAAATACTCTTAACCCCGGAGCCGTGAAGAATACGTCTTGGACCTCTCGAAGAAGCTGCAAGTGCCCAACGGGAAAGCAGTGTTCTTGGTTGACCCGCCAAGGGACTTCGGCGCAAGCCTGCGAATCTCTAGGAAGCAAGAGGGAGCGGCAGTCCTGGCCTTCGCCGCCAACTCCAGGAAGCTCAGAGCAAACGCAAGGGCGGCTATCGAGACGGCCAAGGCTGACGGTATCTCGTGGATTGCCTATCCCAAGGCGGGGCAGTTGGACTCAGACCTCAATCGGGACCTGTTGCAAAAGCGGATGAGAGGGTTCGGCATAGAGGGAGTGAGACTTGTCAGCATTGATGAAGTCTGGTCGGCGATGCGATTCAGGCCGAGTAGAAGCGCCGAGACTCAGCGACGGAGCCTGAAGGGCGGGAAGCGTCCGTCCGTCTGACATTCCCGAACGCAACGCGTTGTGCGCCGTGGAGTAAGGCACGTCGCCGACGCGAGATAGCGTGTCCGCCCGTGATTCATCACTGCCGATGAGTCGGCACGTAAGTCCTGCTGCAGAGGGGCGAGCCTGCACTCTGAAAGTGGTACCGCACCAAGTTGTGAACTGGATTTGCGCTGCCAAGCCGGCAGTGTTGACCAGGCCAACTTAAGGGCAAGCGCAGCCTGGCGACTTCCATGTCTTCACAGGGAGGGTCGGTGCTGGTCGAACATGGGGAAGGGGGATTGCACGAGCAGGTTGGGAGGCAGAAGCGTTTGGGTCAACTTCGGACCGACACGCACACGCTGTACGACATATCGTTTCGGGCTCTCGACTCCCTCTCATCTAGGGAGCTCCAGAAGATAGTGAATGACTGTCACGGCGAGTACTCTGCAGGGCTCCAGGCTGAAGCCAGACTGATATTGCATGCGCGGGCGGATCCCGTTGACAGGGACTCAACTGAAATCGAGATGTGAACTCTGAAGCTCCCCTCCCCCGCAGCGGGTGGCAGTTGCTTCCTAGCCTGAGCGCGAAGACCTTTGACCCTTCGGGGGTTTCGCAAGGGAGTGCCTTTTCGTCAGAACCACAAAAACGAGATACACAGCTCCGAGCGAAACGAGGAGCAGGACCACGAGTTCCATGCCGACGACAGAGGGAGGGACCAGTCCGCCTACGCTGACCCATCCCCTCGAGTACTGCCAGGTGTAGACACCGTTTTTCCCCGCCGTCATAGAGACAAAACTGGGCGGGCTCGGGCCGTAGCCCCCGACTGCGAACAGGGGATTGCGGCCGGCGTCCCAGCCATCGTAAGAATAGCAGCCCGCCACGATTCTCCTGCCGTTAAGAAACACCGACTCCAGGGTCAAATTGCCCATGTTCTCGAAGACTGTCTCTGTCGACGAGAACGATTCCAGGGCGAAGACCTCCTGGTCCCCTGGCTTCAGTGGACCCGTGACGCTTGCCGGAAACGCCTGTTCTACGGATGACCCCGTGTCCATGTCGGTGACCTTGAGGTTCCACGTTGCCTCGGAGCGGAAGACAGCCAACGACACGTTTGCTCCCGGCAACATGCTGGGCCCGCTGGCATTGAGAACAAAGCTGTACGCGGGAGGGATAGAAAGAACGCTCGTGACCAAGTCGGAGTAGACCAGCCACCTGCCGCTGTCTGGGTAGATGCCTGCCGCGACCTGCAAGACCGAGTCGTCGTTGGTCATGACCGAGAGCACTGCGTATACGGCTCCGTCTGTTCCGTTGATGCTGGGCAGGCGAACCCGCGCTGTCACATTGTTCACATCAGGCCAGCTCGCTCTGCCACCATCGGTGAACTGGGCTCCGTCGGGGACGACCACGCCAAGGGCCCATGAATTCGGGGCGTACTGTCCCCAGCCGCCGGTTGGCTGTCCGGATGAAGAGGCCGTCGACGAGTAGGCGGCAGGCGGGCCAAGCGTCAGAAGGATGAGAAAGCAGGCAGAGGCCGAAACGGCGCTGGTCTGAAACCGGTCAACAGTGGCTGCTTTCACGACTGAGGCCACCTAGCGCGGACCATTGCGGAGATCGCTAGGGCGGCACCCACGAGGGCCAGCAGCACCGTGGCAGTTATCGGGTACACGTATGGCGAGAGCAGACTCTGAACAGTCGTCTCCGTAACACCTTCGATGTTGTTAACGTACCCGCCGAGCGCCCCTGCGATGGCGAGCAAGATGCAGCTAGCGGTAATGCCGAAACCGAGCAGCACGAAGGCGATGGACATGACTCTTGAGTCGATCAGTCGCCCTTCATGCGCCTCGACCGTGTAGGCGAAGCTCGAAAGCCCTCCAACTCCGCCGACGCCGATTGACAGGTATAGAACGTAGGCCAAGAAGAACCAGCTCCCGGGCCCGCCTCCAATCATGATCGCGGGCAAGTAGGAGAATGGCGCGAAAGGGAGTATCACAAACGCGGTCCAAACGAGCGAACCGACGACGGAGACGTAGGCCATTGCTCTAAACCGCCTGTACCAGTACGTTCTTGGCCCTTCTGGAGACAGTGCCTTCGCCCCTAATCCGGGTTGGCCCGCTTCCGTGTAAGCCTGTCCCGTCGCTGCCGCCTCCAAAATGAGGGGTTCAGAAGCAAGCCTAGTTTTGCCTGCTTCTGACTATGTAACCCAGCCCGCCCAAGATTGCACCGAGCGCCGCCAGCGCAATCAGCGCGCCGATCGGGTACGTGAGCTGGCCCAGGATCGTCTCGTGGATTTGGAGGGCAGTCTCCCCCCCACCCCCTCCTGAAGAAGCCGCTGAGGCCCACCCTCCGACGTAGCCGCCCCACATCATCAAGAACATCGAGCCCGCGACACCGACGTTCATGAAGACGAGGTGAGCCCAGGCCAAGACGTTGGTGGCACCCTTGTACACTTTGCCCTGAATCCCTTCGATGTAGAAGTAGAAGATTGCGGTCACCGCCATGGCGACGACCCCGACGACCAAGTACGAGATGTACCCAGTGAAGAGCCAGGTGCCTGCCCCGTTCCCGGCGATCACCTTTGCTGGCGAGAAGTACCCGCTACTTGCGCCGAAGATCGACAGAGGGTCGATGATTAGGAGTGTTGCGACTACTGCTAGGAGTCCCTGAATGACTGCTGCCCAGATGAATCTTCCAGCCCACTTTCCTTGAACTGATTGCATGTTCGAGGGCAATCCGCGCAGTTTGCTATATAAGCCACCCATACGATTTCCATTTCTGGTTCTCAAGGGTGATACCATGGCGCTTGAGACGACCGACAGGAAGGATCGAACCGGTGGCGTCAGCGCACCCCAGTGATGCCTTGCCCTGCGACTCCGCCCGGTGCCGTTTCCTAATCATGCGAGCAACCGCCGTATCTATGAAATCCTCCTTCCTTGACGAGTGAAGTGCTCTCCTGACCGCGTCGAACGCGCTTTGAATCCGAGGGAGGCCAAGGCTCCCTGCCGAGCTACCCCGCGCCGGTCGGGCCATTTCGATTGAGCTGGCACCATAAAGTCAGAGAGAGAAACAATGGCCTCGCCGGGGCATACTGCTCCGAATGGACCCGCCCGCTTCTGTCGAAAGCCTAGAGGCAGTTACTGCCGGATGCCGGGCGCGGCTCCAGCGTCGTACGGCCCGTGTGTGCCGGTACTTTCAGTTCGATTGGCCAACCTAGTCTCGGCCTTCACTGCTCACTTGGTTCATTGAAGGTTCGGTTTCCTCGGAGCGTGTCTCTGTCCATTCATGACCTAAGCGCTTGCATCTGCAGGCATACTCGAATTCCCTCTTCGTGACCGTCATCCGGAATCTCTCCTCGGGAACTATGCGGCCGCCATGCGCCACCGGACCCTGCATGCGGACGTAGCCCACCCCCCCGCCAGCGTAACTTGCCCCGTCACCCCCGACTCTGGTAGCGCAGTAGCTCTGCCTTTCGACATTGGCCAGACTCTTGTTTAGGAGCTCAGTTCCTAGCCTTCGGCCGCATCGCGGGCATTTGCGGATAAGTGTCCCGGGGCCACCCGACGGCAACACCTACGACAGGAACCCTTGGCAACTCAAAGGGTCCGGGCGCTGCGGGCGTATCTTGGTGGCCGTGCGCCAAGCAAATCGGCAAGGGAGCTAACAAAGGGAACGCAAGCGAGTATGTCACGCTTATCTAATCGTGGTCGGCACAACTTGAACATGGCGGCCTTCGCCCGCAGGTCCCGCCGAGGCCTGTACGCCAAGCTGGCGATCGTAATCGTGCTCGCGCTGGTCGTTCTCGGAGGCTTCGTCCTCACCGTTCCTGTGGCCAACACCACGGCGATTCCCTACCAATCCTTGTCAGCCATGTACGCGACCATTGTCTCGACCTCGGCAGGGCCCTATCTCGTCCTGGTGCCGACCGCATCGCCGTACGAGACCAGTTCGACATACGTGGCAACCATCATGAGCCAAGTGACGACCACTTCTCGGATTTGGAGCATTTCGCAGACAGCCTTGACTTGCAACACGTACAAGTTCGCCTCAGCCTACCTACCATCGGGGTCGAGCGTCCAACTTTCGTGGAGTGCGTCTGATACGGTTGACGTCTACGTGTTCAACTCCACGGAGTACATGCGCTACGTTCTCAGCGGCGCCACCACCCCCAATGTCGCCGGGGAGAACGGCGCTTCGATGAGTGGGACGATGAACATCATCCTGTTCGGTTCAGACACCTATTACTTGGTCATGCATGACTCCCACGGCCTCGTGTCCGGCATCTGCCAGACGGGTGGAAGCATGGCGGTCTATTCCACTTCGGCAACCGCGACCTATGCTGTGCCAGTGCCCACCTATAGCACCGAAACCACCGCCTACGTTACGAGTAGCACGTCGATTGAAACTCGGACGTTTACCACCACGGTCACTTCGGTCAGCACGAGCACCACCTACACCACTTACACTCTCACCAGCACATCCACGACCATGTGCGAATCGCCGTTCTGGCGATGGCTCCTGGGCCCCAGGACCTGCCAATAGGCCCCCAAGAGAGCCTGCTGACTGCTCGTGTGGCCCTCCCTAGCTTGCGGGATGAACATGTCTGTCGGGCCCAACCTGTCGTGCGGCTGAGCGCCCTGACAGCCGTTTTCTCGCTGCGGGAGGGGTCAACACGCCTCATATGGGATGGAAGCCACGGTGATGGCCGAGGTGTTCGACTAGCACTCGTCCCCAACCAGCTCCCGCTTGGTTCCGATTCGAGAATGGGAGGACGGCGGACCGTCAGGAAGCAAAACGCTGAAGTACGGACGCGACGGTCGCTGTTCGCAAGTCGGAAATGCAAGGTCCTGGCAGGAAGGTGTCCTTCAGATGCTTCGTAAGGAAGGAGACGGGATGCTGCACCTACCTGATCGGAGCAGAGGACCGACAGGATTGCTTCCTCGTCGACCCCCTCATGGACTTCGAGAGGTTCCTGCCCTCTGGGGAGGCGCTGGCAGACGGGCCCCGAATCAAATACGTACTCGACACGCACGTTCACGCCGATCACTTGTCAGGAGCGAGGGAGGTCTGCCGGCTGACAGGAGCCGAGCTGATGATGCACGAATCTGCGCAGGTCGCCGTGCCCTTTGTCCCAATCAAGGGAGGCTCGGACCTTTCTCTGTGCGGGCTGAGGGTTAGGGTCATCCACACCCCCGGCCACGCCCCCGAACATGTCTCCCTCTTGGTGGATGAACGAATCCTGCTAAGTGGCGATGCCCTGCTCATCGGGGACGTGGGTCGCACGGACCTGGGGAGGGGGGACAACTTCGACCTCTACGAAAGTCTACATGAGAAACTGATGCGCTTGGAGGACACGGTGCAGGTCCATCCCGCCCATGTGGGCGCACAGCATTATCTCTCCGAAAAACTGTCATCTACGATTGGAGAGGAGAGGCGGTCAAACCCCGCTCTCAGGATCGCGGGCTTGGACGAGTTTCGAAGGTACATGACCGAGGGATGGCCCCCGAAGCCAGCAAACTACGACCTTTACGTCATGGTGAACCGGGGGCTGTTGACGCTGCGGGAAGCCCAAGCCCAAGTGGGGGGAACTCTGGCTTGATTCAAATGACCGGTGGTCTCCTCTGGAGGCTCGTGAAGAAGCGTCGATGAAGAGTTCCTACCCCCAATGACGCTGCCTCCTTTTCGAAGGGAAAGGGCATCAGTAGGAAAGCCACTAGCCGGACGCGGCTGTGCCTGACAGGGATGACAGCGACGCGTAGTAGACGTCGCCATTCTCTCCTGCCGAACTTGCGTCGAATCCTCCGATGCAGTAGATGCTGCCTGATGAGATGGCGCACGTCGTAGTGAGGCTGTTGGGATAGTCCGTCGCTTGCTTCCAGGTGCCGATCCCTCCCGAAGAAGTGGGAGCGAAGTAAACCGCGTTGGTGTAGGTGGGGCTCGATCCTCCGGCCGTTTCTCCGCCCACGCAGTAGATGTAGCCCGACGATATGGCGCAGGCTTGCCCGCTGGCTTGGACCGGATAGGCCGCCGTCGAGGTCCAAGAACCCACGCCGCTAGGGGAGAGATGGGCGTAGTATGCCGTGCTTACGGAGTTCCCGTTCACGTCGGCCCCGCCCACGCAGTAGACGAAACCATCTCCTGCGAAGCAACTCGGGAAGGTGATTCCCTCCGGGTAGGCGGTCGAGTGACTCCAGGTGCCGATGCCTGATGGCGAGAGCTGGGCGTACCACACGGAGGTACTCGGGGCGGCGTCCGCATTGGAACCATCCGTCTCATTGCTTCCGCCTACGCAATACATGAAGGAGGCTGACGCCACGCAGGATTGCGTATCAATCGGGATTGGATATGCCGTCGTGGAACTCCAGTTGCCGACCTGACCATTGGCGCCCAGCGGGGCGAAGTAGCTGGAGGCTACGTCGTCCCCTCCGTCGTTGTAAGACCCCCCAACACAGTACACGTAGCCCGCGTCCTCGACGCAGGACCCGCCATTGATGAACTGCGGATAGTGATTAGAGTCTGATGTCCAGCCAGTGATGTTGCTCGAGGAGGCGGAGAGGCTGGAAGAGGAGTAAACTTCGTTGCGGGGTCCCCCGTTGGTGTCCTGCCCCCCGATGCAGTAGACGTAGGCAGTGAAGTTTAGGCACTGCTGGCCTGCCACTCCGGGCTCTCCCGCCACCTGGAGTGGATACGATGCAGCGCAACGCCAAACCGAACCGCACGTGGAGGGGGGAGCCGTCAGGAGCCCGTACGCGATCAGGCCCACGATTGCGATGAGGACGACCACCAAGACCAGGATGATGACCCTCGAGACTCTCATCTAGTTCCCACCCGTGGACCCTCGTCCGACGCATAGCCCCGACTGTCGGTATTTGAAGCCTTCCGCCGCAGGACGTCCCGAAAGCCCTGTGCTAGCTACAACCCGATGCTGTTGATCAGTCTGCCCGAGCTCGCGTCGACCACCAATACAATCTTCTTACCCTTGTGGTCGTACCTCACGAACCAAATGGGGGCATGTAGCAGCTCCACGTCTCCGACGTCCGAATCCGTCTTCATCTGTTGAATCATGTGATACTTCGCGTGGGCATTCTCTGACTGCAACTGGTCAACAAGGGTCTTTGCCTGGGACTTGGCGACGTCTTCGCTGATGTCGCCATTGAGGACTTTGATACTCTTGGGAATCTTTGTGATGTCAAACAGGGTCCTGCCACCTAGGTCAAACTGGTAGCCGCGCGGCTGATAGTCGGTGAGCGCTTTCAGGGCGACCACTGGGAAGTTGTAGTTTGCGTCCATCTGCTCGGTCTTCGTCATCCCGCCACGGCCGTATCCCGTCCCCATTCCGAAAGCGCCAATCTTCGGCAGAGAGAAGCCCCCAAAGGGCAACCCAACCGACCCCACTCTTCTGACGCCGAAAATGCGCCTCCTACCTCCTCCACGGCCACCGCCTCCCCCGAAACCTCCCCCGACACCTCCTAGGATGACGCCCATCAACGCTGCCGTAGTGACTGTCTGCCCGATCTGGGCGGCCTGGTTTACGGTGACCACAGTCGTCCGCGCCGAGACGCTTACAATCCAGTAGGGCACGTATGAGAGGTTCATCTCTTCCTGGGTTGAGCTCTCCTGGAGGTGCCTGTGCAGAAGGCCCTTGTCCATCATCGGTCTGATTATGGAGTTTACTTCGTCGACGGTACCAACTTTCATGGGGAGCATGGTCTGCTTCTGCACCCCAGTCCATCCCTGCGTCCCCAAGGTGATGCCGCTGCCGCAATACTCGCAGGTGATCACCATCTCCCCGAACTTGGGGGCAATCGGTGCGCCACAGCTAGGGCACTTCAACGAAGTGGCCCCGGAGGGTGCGATGACCTGCTCTGACTTCGCCGAAACAGGACTGGACGGGCCTGGCGCCCCGCCCATCCCTGGGCCGGAGCCGCCGCCAGCCTGCTGACTCCTGCCCCCCGAGGAGCTTATCCGACTCCCACACTTGTAGCAGAATGCAGCATCGTCAGGAAGTTGAGCGCCGCAGTTCGGGCAGTTCATGTACCCGTCCTCTCCCTTAGATACTAAAAAGTTATGCTCGCAGCTCGACGGGCTCCCGACCTTCCCTGTCCGTGCTTCAGGGATGCCAGCCGGCAGTGCGTGGGCTCCGTCGAGTATTATATCGCCGCCTCGGCAGGTCGGTCTGAATGAATCGGCACACCAGTCTGCGGCAGGACCTCGCTCGTGCCATCAGGAGGCTCTACGATAGGGGTCTCGTCTCGGGAGTGGGGGGGAACGCGAGCGTCTTGCTCCCCTCGGGAGATGAGCTACTCATAACACCTACCGGCTACTTCAAGGGTGGAGTCGCGGAGGGCGACCTGGTGAGGGTGACCCTCGCTGGGAGGGTGATTGGAAGGGGGCAGCCCTCGAGCGAACTGGCGACGCATCTGATTGTCTACACCGCAAGGAGGGACATTCGGGCGGTCGTCCACGCGCATCCGCCTGTGGCAGTAGCGCTTGCCACGGCGGGGATTGACATTCCCCTCCTGACTCCTGAGCAGGCTGCATTGATTCCAAGCCTCGAAGTCGTCAAATTTGTGCCACCTGGCGAAAGGGGGGCAATGGCAGTGCGAGACGCGGTAGGGCGGAGTGATCTGGTCGGGATAAGGAACCATGGATTCTTCTCCCTGGGCGCGGACCTTCATGAGGCCGTTTCCAGACTGGAGGTCCTGGAGGAGAGCTCCATGATATTCTTCGTTGCGAGTCAGTTCGGGAAGGTCCCGGCCCTGAGAGGGACGGACGTGGAGGCGATTCGGGAGACCTACGCTTCGCGCCGGAAGGTCACCCCCGCCAGTAAAAGGAAGCGTTAGGGCAGAGAGTCAACGCCTTCGCAGCCGCCTGGCGAAGTCGCGGCTGGGTCCGTCGGCAAGTTGGGTCCCGGTCCCGCCTCATGTGCAGGAGCCGGTCCCTCAGGCGGCCCGGTCTTCATCAATCGACCCGGCCGGTCCTCGGTCGCTGAAGTCACGGGGCCGGACTTCTCAACGAAGAGGGTGATTGCTGCCACGAAACACAGCACCTTCGATAGGTCGTTGAACGCAGTGTCCAGCGGATCGGCTGGGTAGGAGAAGCCAATCGCGGCCCACGCTGCGAAGACAAGGAAGAACCCTGTCATCGAGAACAGCGTGTACCTAGACAGACGCGTCACCGGAGAGAACGTGAGAAAGGACATCGTCGAGAACTCCACGAGAAACAAAGGCAGGAAGAAGAGGAGACGGAACACCGTTGGTGAAGGGGGGATGGGCGGATATATCCTGTTGAGGACGATCAGGTCGAATGGAAGCTCGAAAATCATCGGAGCCGCGGCTGCTCCTACGAAGGCGCTCAGCAGCGAGACCTTCAACCCGTGGCTCCTGGTCAACACTGCAATGATTACGAACGTGACCGCCGCGCTCCCCTCCGTAAGGGGGGAGATAGGATTCGGCGCCGTGTATGACTGGTATACACTGGCTAGACCGGCCTGCTTGAGCGCCAAGCCGTAGGAGGCCGAGTCGATGACAAATGCCAACAGCGACACGACCCAGATGAGCAGAATGAAGACCGTCACCGCCCTGCCGGGTCTCGCTGCGGCGACCGGCCTTCGCAATCTCACCCCAAGGAATGCGAACACCCCAGCAGTCACCAGCAACAGCACAGCCAAGGTCAGGGCATCGATGCCGGTGTATGGTGCCCAAGTGCCAGCCACGGCGTTTCATTCTCACCTGGGTGCTCCGCTATTTCCGCGTTGCGCAACGGTCCCGGCCGGAAAGGGACACATCTGCCATGTCGGCTCATCGCGCCCGGAGGCAAGGCCCGCACACTGACTTCTGTTCGCCCATTCATGACCCGTCTAGAAGGGGCCCGGTCACTCCTGCCTCGGTAAGCCCGTCGGGCCTGCAAGCCATGAGGGCCATTGAGCTGCCCAGCGGCCAGATGGGCCGCCTATTCAGGCGACGACTTTTTATGACTGATTCGAAGCTTCCAAATGGGGCCCCATGATGCCAAATCGCGGAACGAGAATGGGTGGGTAGGCGGAATACTGGGTGAATCGCGGAGCAAGGAGGGAGATCCCATACTATTTCGCGCCCGGCAGGAAACTCTTTCAGATTGTCGTTAAGATCAAGGGCGAGCCGGGCTCCCATGGTCGAATCTTGGACCTTCTAGAAACCCGGGCAAAACTTGTGGGCGCGACGTCATATTCGTTGCAAGATGGCACAACAATCGTCAGCGGCTTTGCGGAGGCTCTTTCAAACAGCGAGACCGCCGCGAACCTTCACCGCCTCGCAGTCTCGTCCGGGGTGGTCCTGGAAGCGGAGGTGCTGGAGGGAGTGGATGGGATGCTCATCGACACATTCCATACCGGGCTTGAAACGGGCGGGGAATATCTCATGCTGGTCCGGCGCAACGCACTCACCCGCATGTTGGACAACGTCCACAGGCTCCTCGGGACCGCTGGGGAAGTCCTTCTCTATCAAGAAGGATTGGCGGTAGGCCGGGCGAACGCAGAGGCGTTTGTAAAGTCCCTCGGCGGTGAGAGGGTCAGGAGAAACCTCGGATACCTAAGAAACAACCTCGCCGCCCAGGGGTGGGGAAGGATAGAAACGAAGGAAGGGCCCGACGAAGGGGGTTCCACGATAGTCATTCGCGACTGTTTCGAGTGCTCTTCCAACAAGGGCAAAAGGACGGGTTGCCACTTCTTCAGGGGGTACATCGCTGGCAATAGGTCGGTCACCTTCAGAGAGGAGTTTGCCGTCCAGGAGCCTAGGTGTACACTCAGAGGGGACGACGCCTGCGAGTTCGTGGCCAAGTCGTCAGCCGCCGGACTCTGAACAAACAACAGGCTGCCAGCGTCGGCTTCCGGTAGGGCGCTCCCACGGCGCGATCTGCTTTGGCTTTGGAATCGGCAATTCCGAAAGCTTATTCAGCATCTCGGGCAGTGTCTTTGCCAAGGAGCTTTCTGACTTGGAACGAAGTCGGAAGTTCGCAGATGCAAAGAGGACAGAGGGCCGTTTGAAAGCACGGCACGAGATCAGGGGATTAGATGCCAAGCTACTGGCGCTCCAGAAGTGCTTGGCCGGGCTCTCCTCCGACAGGACCGAGAAGGACGTCTACGCGCACACCCTTGACGCTCTGAACAACGCCCTGGGATTCGACCACGCGGACCTAACGGTAGCTGAAGACGGCTGGTTGCGGACGAAAGCCCACAGCGGTCTGGCGAGCGACTATCCCGACATGAAACTCGACGGACCAGGCATAATCGTGAAGGCAGCGAACCAGAAGAAGGCCCTGCTGGTCCCTGATTCCCGGAAGGATGTCAGTTACGTTCGCGGCGAGGAAGGAATGCTTTCGGAGCTGGCGGTGCCAATCGTCCTGAACGAGCGGACCGTGGGGGTGCTCAACGTTGAGAGTACCCGATTGGGCGCCTTCAGCCCTGAAGACGCCCAGCTTCTTGAGACCTTGGCAGGCCAGGTCTCGTCCTGCCTCGGCAGGCTGCGAGCCGAACAATCGTTGCGCCGTTCAGACACGAAGGTGCGGGGGATTCTCGACGCCCTTCCGGGCCTCGTCTTCGAGCTCGACCCCCGTGGAGTCTTTTTGGACTACTATGCTGCAATACAGAGCGAGCTGGCATACCCTCCGGAGACATTCATCGGAAGGTCGGTCCGGAATGTCCTTCCAGCGGGGCTGGCGGATTTGATGGAAAGTGCCATGGAGACATCCCGTAAGACCGGTACCGTCAATGTATTCGAATACCAGCTGCCCACCATGAAGAGGGCCATCGCGGAGTGGGAAGCTCATGTCTCCCCGACGGGCACCGGGGGTTTCGTCGTCGTCATCTACAACGTCACTGAACGCAAGAAAGCCGAAGAGAGGCTCCGCGAATCCGAGGCCCGCCATAGGTCTCTTGTGGACGGAATGCTGGACGGGACCTACCGCAGCACTCACGATGGGAGGTTCGTCGACGTAAACCCCGCCTTCGTGAGGATGTTCGGGTACTCGAGCAAAGAGGAGCTGCTGAGCATCAGAGATGTAGGCAGGGCGTTGTATTTCGCTCCAGGAGACCGTGCCAGCCTCTTTCTGGATACCGGTCAGGAGAGGGTGGAAGTGTTCAGGATGAAACGAAAGGATGGGTCCGAGATTTGGGTCGAAGACCACGGGCACTACGTTCATGACGAGCATGGAGAGGTCATCTTCCACGAGGGGGTGCTCCGTGATGTCACGGAGAGAGTACGAGCCGAAGAGGCGCTGCGCGAGAGCGAAAAACGCTACCGCAATCTGTTCGATGGGATGCTGGACGGGACCTACCGCAGCACTCACGATGGGAGGTTCGTCGACGTAAACCCCGCCTTCGTGAGGATGTTCGGGTACTCTAGCAAGCAGGAGATGCTGGACATTCCTAACATCAGCAAGGTCCTGTACTTCTCACCGGAGGAGCGTGGAAGCCACATCCTGGACACTGGGAAGCAGGAAGTCGAGGTATATCTCATGCGCCGGAAGGACGGGTCAGGAATCTGGGTTGAAGACCACGGCAGATACATTCATGATGACAAGGGAAACGTGGTCTTTCACGAAGGGGTGCTCCGCAACGTGACCGAGCGTGTGCAGGCGGAGGAAGCACTCCGAGAGAGCGAGAAGAGGTACCGTGACCTCGTTGAAATGTCTCCTGACGCAGTTGTCGTCCACGACGGTGAGAAGTTGGTGTTCATCAACCCGTCCGCGGCAAAGATCATGGGCGTAGCGGACCCCCGCAACGTGATAGGCATAGAGATGACCCGCTTCGTGCACCCGGACTCGCGAAAGGCCGTAATCGAGAAAGCCAAGGAGCCTTCGAAGTCAGAGCGGTCCCCGCTCCTCGAGGAGAAGTTTCTCCGCATGGACGGAAGCATTGTCGATGTAGAGGTGGCAGCGATGCCGGTCCTATGGCACGGGAAGCCTGCCATCCAGATGGCCTTCAGGGACATCACGGAACGCAAACAGATGGCAGACGAGCTCAAGAGCTATTCTGAGCATCTGGAAGAGCTGGTTGAAGAAAGGACCGCGAAGCTACGGGAGGCGGAACGAATGGCCGCGATGGGGCAGATGGCGGCAACTGTGGCGCACGACCTGCGGAACCCGCTCACGGGTATCGCGGGTGCGGCCTATTACCTGAGGAAGAAGTATGGTTCGACGACGGATGAAAGGACAAAGGAAATGCTCGAAGTCATAGAGAAGGATGTCGAATACTCGAGTAGGATGATGACGGGCCTCGTAGAGTACTCGGGAGAGCTGAGGCTCGATTTGGCCGCGTGCGACCTAAGGACGATCACGGAGAAGGCCCTTGAATTCGTTCGAATTCCCGACAAGGTGCGGGTGTCCAACCTTACCAGGAGTCTCCCGAAGGCAAACCTCGACGTGGAGAAAATCACCAGAGTCGCGGTCAACCTGCTCCAAAACGCGATCGAAGCAATGCCCCTAGGAGGAGCGGTTATCATAAGGAGTCAGAAGCTCGATGGCACTTTGCAGTTCTCCGTGTCCGATACGGGCGTCGGCATCAAGGAGGAGGCAATGTCGAGAATCTGGGTACCTTTTTCTACCACCAAGGCGAAAGGAATGGGATTGGGTTTGCCAATGGCCAAACACATCGTTGAGGCTCATGGGGGCTCGATATCCGTTGAAAGCACCTACGGCAAGGGAACAACGGTGACCGTAACACTTCCGATCAACGCAAAGGGGAGGGAGCGCGGGTCGCCATGACCGACCCCGCCCGGATCCTTGTAATAGACGACGACGAGAGCATCAGGAAGGTCCTAACGGCGGCCCTCGAAGATGAAGGCTATCTGGTGGACGTTGCAGAGGACGGAAAACAGGCAATAAAGAAGTCGAACGCCGGCTTTTACAACCTCGCGCTGATAGACATCCGACTGCCTGACATGGAGGGCACGAAGCTGCTGAGCGAAATGAAGGAGACCAACCCCAAGATGGTGAAGATCATCGTCACTGGGTACCCGTCGCTCCAGAACGCAATCGAGGCAGTCAAGAAGGGCGCCAATGACTATGTGATCAAGCCTTTCAAGATGGAGAGCGTGCTGGAAACGATAAAGCGGCACCTGAAGGAGCAGCAGGAAGAACGCGAATACAGCGAAGAGAAGGTCAAGAAGTACATCGAAACGCGCGCCGACGAACTGAGTCGGCACTGAGACGGTAGCCTGAGGTCGTGCTCAGTCCGTGCTGGTGCGATACGGATGACTTTGCATCCGCTGTCGTGGGCCGTGGGGCAAGACGGGGAAACATTCGCTAGTAATGCGTCTCCGTGTAGACGGAGGTCAAGTGGTCGCAGGTCGTTGCCGACGGTGACTCCCGTCAGGGTTCGAACGCTGTCCAACCGTCAATCAGAAGTGAGGGGGGTTCCCTTACGGCCGGTTCTTCTTGGGCCTCTTTAGCGCGGATGCCTGCACATTCAGCGGGGGCGAGGTCACAACAGGGAGCGAGGGTTTCGTCCACCTTCGAGTGTATTCGCCCCACGTCATACCTCCTTTCGAGTCGGGGCCTTCAAACATCAGCCACCAGTGAAAGTCGCACAATGGGCGCCCCTTCTTGTCAGTCAGCAGAGGACGCGAGGTCTTCGGTCCCACAAAATGGCCCGCTTCTGTTTCGATTCCGGCTTCTTCGCAGGAATGGCAGTAGTCGGCCATAACGCGCGGCGACCTCTCATGACCCTCTTAACCTTGTTCCTCCTTTCGGAGCCAACTTGGGATTTTGGTTCGACTCGAAACTTCCTACGAGGGGGTTCATGGAACCCGGAGGAATTGGGCGTAGGACCTTGCGGAAAGCGTGGGGTTCAGTCTCGCCTCATCCGACAGCCTCCTGAACGGAGCGTCCCCGTAATCGTGACCGGGGTAGATGATGGTCTCTGGCGGGAGCTTGAGAATCGACCGCAAGCTTCTGAACATCATGCGAGGAGAGCCATCATCTAGGTCCGTTCTTCCGCAGTTGCCGATGAAGAGCGTATCGCCGGTGAAGAGATGCTGCCCGTCGTAAATGCAAATGCTGTCTTGGGTGTGACCGGGGGTGTGAAGCACCTTCGCCCTGGCGTCTCCCAGCCGAAGTTCGTCCCCGTCTGAAACGGGCAGGTCGCTCTTGACCGGAGAGTTCCTGAAGGCCACTACCTTCGCGCCAAGCGTCCGGGCCAACTGAGAAACCGTGGACGTGTGGTCAGAGTGATGATGAGTGGCGACGACAAACCTCAAGTCAAGCTTCTCGCGTCTGATCACTGACAGAATCGGGTCTGTTTCCCAGCCCGAATCAACCACCATCGCCTCCCTGCTCGGACCGTCGGCGAGTATGTAGACGAAATTCTCCTCGGCGCCGACTTTCAACTGCCAGACAGGCATGGTTGCCCGCTGACTAGGGGTCCGCCTTGTAGGCTTTCTCGACTGCCCAGGGCAGTTTCCTGGAACGACCCCATCGATGCGGGCCAAGTTTCCCGAAGCGACGGCCCCTCGTTCACCCCCAGCAAGAATATATCGGAACGAGGGAAAAGCGGGGACGCACATGGAAGGGCTCCTCGTGGGGGCTGGCAATGTGGGTTCCGTCATTGCCAGCGACCTACTCATGAGCGGCTGTCGGAGCCTGACGGTGGTAGACCTGGACGAGACAAGACTAAAATCGCTTCAGCGAAAGCACGGGGACCGCGTCAAGGCCCAGTGCCTTGACGTGACTGACGAGAGAGCGCTCGCCCGGCTTATGAGGGACACCGACGTCACCGTCAACGCGGCCAGCTACAAACTGAATCTCGGCGTCCTCAGGGCTGCAATTGCTGCGAAGTCAGACTATGTAGACCTGGGGGGGCTGTACCATGTGACGCTGCAGGAGCTGAGGTACGAAAGACGGGCGAGGGATGCGGGCGTCTCGATGGTGCTTGGGATGGGGGACGACCCCGGGACATCGAATGTGATGGCTAGGCTGGGCTCCTGGGAGCTCGACTCCGTTTCCGAAATAAGGGTCAGATGGGGGAGCTCCTCTTCCGATTCGCAGAAGGTCGCCTTCGGTTTCTCCGTAGCGACCTGCCTGGACGAGGCCACCATGAATGCGGTGAAGTTCTCAGGGGGCAAATTGGTCGAAGTGCCCCCGTTGTCCGACGGAGAGCAGGTAGAGTTCCCCGACCCCATAGGCCCCCTGCAGACATACGCCATTCTGCACAGCGAATTGGCCACCCTTCCGAGGTTCATCGAGGGGGTCCGAGACGTATCCTACAAGGACTCTTGGGACCGGGATACGCTCAGCGTCGTGAGCTTCCTGCGATCGTCCGGCTTCGCTTCAGACGAGCCAGTCGTAATCTCAGGCAACGAGGTGTCTCCAAGGAGGGTCTTGCTTGCGCTCCTCTCGCCCAACGAACCGAAGAGCGCCGTCGGCTGCCTCAAGGTGTTGGTTCGCGGGAAGCGAAATGGAAGGCGCGAAGACGTCACATATTGCCTCGGGCCCATTCGGTACAGCGACGTATACCATGCCCCCTGCACGGCCTACTCGACGGCCATCCCAGCGTCCGTCGTCGCGCAGATGCTTTCCCGCGGGCTGATCGAACAGAAGGGGGTCTTCCCCCCGGAGGCCCTGAATCGAAGCCAAGTGAAGCATTTCCTTCGCGAAATGCGAGCCCGCGGGCTTTCCGTGCGAAGGATTCGCAGCGCGGGATAAATGGGGGATATCTGGGGCAGCGGCCTTCGCCACGTTAATAAGGCGAAAACGCCGCAGCATTGTGAGTCGCAATGTCGAAGGGAAGCACCCGGGTGGCTCCCAGCATTGTCGTGAAACCGCCTGGGCCCCGCTCGAAGGAGCTGCTTCGGAGGCAAACGGAACTAGAGACTGGGGCTGTGGTCTACAGCAAGGCGTTTCCTTTCGCCATCGACTCCGCGGATAACGCGACCATAAAGGACGTTGACGGGAACCTCTTCATCGACTGGGTCAGCGGCATCAGTGTGCTGAATCTGGGGCATCGCAACCCGGCCGTGACGGAGGCGGTGGCTACCCAGCTGGGAAAGGTCTGGCACGCGCTGGAGATCCCGACGGAAACGAGAATCGCCTTCCTGAGCAAGATCCACTCCGTGCTGCCATCTGGCCTCAAGGGTCGTGCCAAAATCATGACCACCGTTACTGGGGCCGACGCCTGCGAGACCGCGGTCGCCATCGCAAGGAAAGTCACCGGGAAGAGGACGATCGTAGCATTCGAGGGCGCCTATCACGGGGTGCACCAAGGCGCGGTCACCCTTACCTCATCGCGCCGCTACATTGACAGCGCGGGAGTCCCCAGGCAGGGGGTGTTCAGGGTTCCCTATCCTTACTCCTATCGGTTTCCATTTCCCGTAGAAAAGAAGGGGGACGAAGGCAAGGTAGTCCTGAACTATCTCCGGCACCTGATTGACGACGAACACTCAGGACTGGATGACCTCGCGGGGATAATCGTTGAACCGGTGGAGGGTGAGGGCGGCTATATTCCTCCTCCCGACGACTTCCTGCCAGGCCTCAGGGAGATAGCAGACAGCGCCAGGGTCCCCTTGATCATAGACGAGGTGCAGACTGGGTTCGGGAGGACGGGCAGGTTCTGGGGGTGCGAGCTCACGGGGGCCACGCCCGACATCATGTGTGTCTCGAAATCGGTCGGCGCCGGGATCCCTCTGTCCCTGGTGGCGTACAGGTCAGAATACGACCGGGGCCTGGGGGAAGGCTTCCACATCGGCACCTACAGGGGGAACGTGCTTGCCATGGCGGCAGGGTCGGCGTCTGTCGACTTCATCCGTGCAAACGGGCTTCTCGAGAGGGTTTCCCGCCTAGGAGTCAAGACGAAACAAGAGTTTGAACGGATAGCCTCAAAGTCAAAGAACATCGGCGAGGTTCGGGGCGTCGGGTTCATGATCGGGAACGAGGTCGTGGAGAAGAGGGGCGACAGAACTCCATCTAGGGCGATTGCGGTAGACTTCAGGAGACGCATGTTCGAGAACGGTCTGCTGATGCACACCTGCGGGCACTACGGCAATGTCCTCAGATTCATGGCGCCACTGACCATAGAGGAGTCTCTGCTGGAAAGGGGGCTGCAGCTCTTCGAGCGGGCCGTCCGGTCGCAACGGGCCTAAAGAATCGAGGTTGGGCTGCAAGAAGCCGGAAGCCCCGCGAGTCGCGGAAACGCTTAAAGCGTTTCATGACCTCTTATGAGACAGAAGACTTGGGGTCCCAAAGCGGCAGGAAGGATCGCCTGAGACAGTTGAAGCCTGAGGGCAAACTGGCATTCCAGTGCGAAGAGGCTAAGCCGCTCTATGCTGCCTACGGCCTCGTACCGCTCGCCGTACCGTATGAGGACGCGCCCGCGGAGTTGAGGATACTAAACGCAATCTCCGCAGGGCTTCTCTTCGAAGGCAGGGAGGGCAACGCCGACGAGTTGGGGATCTCGAGACAGGAGTTCGCGCGGACATTGCGTTCGCTCAGAACATGCGGAGCAGTGCGCGTAGGCCCCAGTGGAATCTTCAAGCTAGGTTTCAGCACTTCCAACTTTCCAAACGTCACGCTCCGGTAAACCGACATCCGGGTCTCTTTCGCTCAGTCTGTCGTCAGAGGTCTGAGTCGCCATGATGCTCGACGACCCCGGAGCTCGCAGCTGCATCCGTAAACCATCGGACTGACCTGCGCCCTTGGATTTCCAGAGCCGCGGACGGCAACCCTGCTTCAAGAAAGCGTTAATACGAGAACGCAGGTCGTGAAACGCAAGACCCCTGGTTGGCTACAAGCGCCGCTGGCGATGCGGGCCGCACTCCGTCTCAAGCGGCCACCGAGCGGGCCGAAGTCCTGCTCTCGGTCGAGGACCTTTCCGTGGACTTCCGGCTGGTAGACGGCACTGTGAGGATCCTGAATGGCGTGTCGTTGAACGTGAAGAGGGGCGAGGTGGTCGGTATCGTGGGGGAGAGCGGTTCTGGGAAGACCACCCTCGGACTGGCCGTGCTCGGCCTGCTGGACTCGCCCCCGACCGAGATAGCCAGCGGCGAGGTGACATTCGATGGAAGAAGCCTCCTGGGGCTGGACTCTGAGGAGATGGAAAAGATTCGTGGCACTGGGATGACCATGATTTTTCAAGAGCCCCTTGACTCGCTGAACCCGGTCTACAGGGTCCAATCCCAAATCGTCGAGTCAATCGAAGTCGAAAGGAGGAGAGGTTCCTCGAAGGGCGAAAGCGCGGGAGTCGATTCGAAAGAACTCATGGTCAGAATCCTCAGAGACCTCTGCATCGACAAGCCGGAAGAAGTCCTAGAGCAATACCCCCACGAGCTCTCGGGGGGGATGCGCCAGAGAGTTGCGATCTCCATGTCCATGATCGAAAGACCGCGGCTGCTGATCGTGGACGAGCCCACCACCGGACTCGACGCGTACGTCCAGAACAGAATTCTGGGGATGCTCAGCGACCTGAGGAAGGCAGGGGGGACACTGCTCTACATCACCCACGACTTGACGGTCGCCTCCCAAGTCTGCGACAGACTGTACATCATGTACGCCGGCAGAATCATGGAGTCCGGCAAGACACGTGTCGTCCTTGAGGACTCGCTCCATCCTTACACGCGCACGCTGATCGCATCAATTCCACAAGGTTTCGAGGATTCGCCCCCACTCCCTGTCCAGCTCGGAGAACCCCCTGACCCGAAGAATCTCCCCCGAGGGTGCAAGTTCCACCCTAGGTGCCCGTACGCCAAGGGCGTCTGCAGGGAAAAGGAGCCCCCGCTCGCAGAGGTCCTCCCGGGCAGGACCGCCGCATGCTGGAAGGTCGATGGAGCCAATGGGGAATACAATAGAGATTGAGAACCTAACGGTGACCTTCAGCTCAAAGAGGAGGAAGAGTCTGCTTGCAAGGGCTCCTCGCATGAAGGCGTTGGACGACGTCTCCTTCTCCATCATAGAAAGGGAGACCTTCGGACTGACCGGGGAGACTGGCTCAGGGAAATCCACTCTGGCCAAGGTCCTCGTCGGCCTTTACAGGCCCACTTCCGGGACGGTCAGGCTCCTCGGAAGGCGGATTGACTTCAGAAGCAGGAAAGACGTCGCGTACCTGAGGCAAAACGTCGGGATAGTCCTTCAGGACCCCGTTAGATCCCTGAACCCCCGGCTGACTGTAAGAGAAATAGTATCTGAAGCGCTTGTCGCCTCGAGCGTTCCGAGAAGGAAGTACGACGAGCGAATCGACTTCATAACACGCCTGGTGGGGGTGACCAGCGACCTCCTGCCGCGGAATCCCAGGGATCTTAGCGGCGGCCAAAGGCAGAGGGTAAGCCTGGCCAGGGCTCTGGTAGTGCCGAAGAAGCTCCTGGTTCTCGACGAGCCCACAAGTGCCCTCGACGTCTCCATCCAAGCCCAAGTACTAAACACGCTGAAGAAACTGAAGTCGGAGCTCGACATGTCCTATCTGTTCATCACCCACGACATTAACGTCATCAAGTACGTCAGCCACAGGCTCGGCGTGCTCTTTTACGGCAAGCTCGTCGAAACGGGGGAAGTCCGCTCAATAGCGACCGATCCCAAGCACCCCTACACGAAGAAGCTGATGTCCAACGTTCTTACTCTGAGACAGGCTCCGCTTCAAGATGCGGCAATCTCTGAGCACAGGCCTTCTCCCGATGGGTGCAGGTACAGGCTGGTCTGCGAGTCTGCCTTCGAACGGTGTCGAGAGGCTCCCCCGCCCTTGGACCTGGGGCATGGCCACATGGTCTCCTGCTTCCTCTACGGCAGAGATGCGCCGGGTGCTGCCTCGCCTGCCCATGGGGCGACCCGTCAGCAACCGTAGCCCGGGGTTTTCACTCCCGGCCCGACCCGGCATGACTCTTGACGGTCAGACGGTCGCCGGCGGGAGGTCGCTTTCCTGCTCGGGTTGACCGCCTGCGATCCTCCCTAACACTCTCCCTCTGATCCGTATGTGCGGCCGCAGCTTGACGTCCAAAGATTCCCTTAGTCCTTCTCCCAGGAAGCTGAAGCCGGCGACCATGACCATCACGACAAGCGCCGGGATTACCACTTGGCTGGGGTAGAGGTACAGATTGTATGTTACGCTGGACACCATCTTCCCGAGCTCCGGCATGGCCGGAGGTATCCCCACGTTCAGGTAGCCCAGAGTCGAGAGTGTCAGCATGGCGGACCCTATGTCCGTGGTGGCGTACACTAGGACGCTCGGAAGGACATTCGGGAGTGCGTCCTTCCTCACTATGTATTGGAACGACGAGTTCAGTGCCTTCGAGACAGACACGTAGTCTTCGGCCGTCACGGCGAGCACGGCCCCCCGGACCAGGCGGACGTAGGAGGGCCACCAGACGACGATCAGTGAGAGGGAGACATTCAGGAGGCTGGGCCCCAGCGTCGCCGCGATTGCGAGGCTCATGATGATTTGCGGGAACGCCAGGAACATGTCGGTCAGCCTCATTATCACCTCATCGAAGGCGCCCCTGAAGTAACCCGCGAGCGTCCCCAGGGCGATCCCCACCAAGGCCGAAACGACGACCACTGCAATCGAAATGCCCATGTCGACAGGGAGGGCAGCGATGACCTGTGAGAAGATGTCCCTGCCTTCGAAATCGGTCCCGAAGAAATGCGTGAGCGACGGGGGGAGATTGGCCGCTGCGAAGTTGGGTGCATAGGGGTCATAGGGCGTCAGTCTCCCAAAGGTCAGTACTTCAAGCAGGGCGAGAACCACGAAGACCGCCACAGTCACGAGCCCGAACATCGACAGGGTGTTCGACATGAGAAGCCGTCTGAGCCTCTTTGACTCTGTGCTCAACCTCCCTCCCCCAGGGTGATTCGCGGGTCGAGCAATGGATAGATTATGTCAGCCAGAAAGTTGGCGACGATGACTCCGAGTGTGAAAACGAAGACGCAGGCCACCAGCACCGGGTAGTTTACAGAGATTATTGCAGAGTACGAGAACTGCCCGATCCCTGGCCACGCGAAGATCTGCTCGACGATGATGGTACCGGAGAACAACCACCCGAAAGTGGTGGCAATCACCGTGGTCGTGTCGATTAGGGCGTTCCTGAGGATGTGCTTCCTTCTCACTTCGCCTTCCCCAAGACCCCGCGCGCGAGCCGCTTTCACGTGAGTGGACCACCTTGTGTCCAGAATCGACGACCTCATGATCCTGGGAACGATTCCGAAGCTGAGGAGGGCGAGTGTGGTGGCGGGCAGGATCAGGTGGTCGATTCCGGACTCCACGGCGAGCCAGTTGGCCTGAAGCAGCGCGTCAAGGACGAATACCCCCGTTGTCGGGGCCACGGAGAAGCCGACCCCGCCGTTGCCCCCTGATGGAAACAGGGGTATGTAGCTCGCAAAAGCCAGGATCGCGACCACCGCCCCGAGGTAGTAGGGCGTCGACCACGTCGTGAGATAGAACAGCCTGATCGCCGAGTCGACCTTGGTGCCGAACCGCATCCCCGAAAGGTAGCCTAGCCCCACGCCCAGGACGATGATTATGACCATGCTGGCGAGGACGAGTTCCAGGGTGTTTGGCGCGTAGAAGAGTATCTCGGACATGATTGGCCGCCCCGTCTGCGGGTCGAGGCCAAAGTTGCCCGTCACCAGCCCCTGGAAGTAATAGTACAGTTGCGCCGGCAAGGGATCGTTAAGGTGGTAGGCGGCTGCCACCGCCCTGATCGTTTCGGGCCGGGCCCTGGGCCCAGCCCAGAGGAGGGCGGGGTCCGGGCTGAGTACGTGAGAGATGAAGAAGACTATCAGCGCGACTCCAAGAAGCACGAAGACGGACCCTACAAACCTCTTGCCTAGGTAAATTGCAAAGTCCCTGAGGGAGACCGTTCTCTGTCCCCTGTGCTAACTGCTGTAGTGAACCGTGTTGAAGTAGAGGAAGTACCCCGCGGCAGACCCGGCAGGGTTTGGAGTCATTCCGGCTATTTCGTTCTGGTTGACCGTCATCATCCCGGCCACGTAAAGCCAGATGTCCGTGTAGTTGGCGTACATCGTCTTGGTTATGTTCCTGAAGTCGGAAATCACGGCCGCGCCGTTGGCTGACGTCGACGCGTTGCGCGTCCAAGAGATGGCGGGCGCGCTGGCGTAGTTCGACGTCCCGATGTAGTTGTCCGATGTGAAGTAGTACACGTAGTCGATGCTTGCCGTGTAATCCTCGCTGTAGAACCCGATGCCCATGGGGTACGAAGTGGTGTTGGTCGACGGGGAGAAAATCACGCTGGAATACGTCTTGTACGGGAGCGCGGTCAGCGTGACTGACATGCCTATGGCGTCTAGGTTGGTGGCGATGATCTGGGCGGCCTGGGAGTCGGTGGGGGAGTCGGAGTCGTACAGAAAGTTGACTCGCGGGAAAACCTCCCCGGAGGGGTTCAGCACCGTTCCGCTGGGAAGGTGAGAGACGTAACCCGCCCGGGCCAGAAGCTCCGCGGCCTTGGTCGCGTTATACTGGTAGGGGTTCAGGCCCGATGTCGACTCGTTATAGTACTGAAATCCAGGAGGAACGGGTCCGACCCACTGAATCGCGTGGCCGGCGAACACGTTGTCGATGATGACCCCGTAGTTGATGCCGTAGGCGATGGCCTCCCTGACCTGCGTGTTGTTGAACGGCTCGAATGCCTGTGTGTCCATGTACAGGTAACTGACGGCTTCTGCTGAGCCGAAAGCAGGTGACAGTATCGCAGTGGTGACCCCGGGTATGCCTTTCGTGACGTTGTAGTAAGTGACCGGCACGAAAATCATTTGGGCAGTGCCGGACTGCAGGTCGGCGATGCTGGCCGCCGAGGGCTTGAAGTAGATTATGATGTTGTTGAGGATGGCTGGGGAAATGGCGCTGTTCAATTCAGACTGGGGAAGCCCGTCGGCCCAATAGCCAGGGTTCTTGATGAGGCTCACGCTCTGACCCGGCACCCAGGACTGGAGTTCGTAGAATCCGGTCCCCATCATCGCGGTGGTCATGGCACCGTTGGGCAGGCCTGCGGTCACCCCCCCGTGGCTCGCCACGAACGCGGGGTCGACGGCCATGGCCATCGGCGTCTCCAGAGTCGCCAGGAAGTCGGAGTAGGGTGCCATGCCATTTGTCCCGTACCCCAGGTTAAATCGAATCGCGCTGTCGTTTACGACCTGGACCGACTGGTGCGGGTCCATCATGATGGTCAGATTGGCGGCCGACGGAGCAAAGTAGTTGATAGAGTTCAGCTTGTCTGCCGTCACGTTGAGTGTGTTTCCGTTCCAGGCGGCGAGATTCTGATTAAGGATCCAGTATGGCGCCTGCGCCATCACTATCGTCCTGTAGATCGAGTACCACATCACGTACGCGTTGAAAGGATCGCCGTTGCTGAACGTCACCCCATTTCTCAGGGCAAACGTGTAGTTCATCTGGTCGGCTGAAACCGTCCAGCTCTTCGCAAGGACCCCTTCGAAGGCAGTGATGCTCGTCCCGTTGTATGTCACTAGTCCCTGGTACACCTGGTCCACCACCTCCCACCCCGGAGTGACATACGTTACCGCCGGGTCCAGTGTGTCAGGTTGGTCCTCCTCTTCCAGCACGAGAGACGTCTTGGCCGACGGCGACCCAGGCGTCATGGAAGTCGGCGCGCTGGACGTGCTGCGTGCTGCAAAGTAAACGGCCCCGGCCGCGACGACCAGCACAATCACGAGGATTGTTACTGTGATTGTCCTGCCGACTGCTCTCCGCTCGGAAGAGCGCACATCGTAACGGCCCTGTTCTGCTATTTACGGATTGCCAGCTCTTTCGTCGCTGTCGCCCGGCTATGCGAGCCGGCTCAGCGCCCGCTCGAAAGCCTGGACGGTGAGGGTGATGTCCTCGTCGCTGTGGACGGTGGAAAGTGCGACTCTCTCGTAGTTGTCTGGGTGAAGGTAGATGCCCTCGTCAAGGAGGAGCTGGTGTAGCATCCTGAACTTCTCCCAGTCTATCAACAGGCTTTCGCGGTAGTTCGTGATCTTCTGATACTTCGAGAAGCACATCGTGAAGATGCCAGGGACGCTCTGTATGCACGCCCTTTGCTTGGTTCTCTGCACCACCTCCGACAAATCGGAAGTCAGCCGGTCTGTGCGTTCCCTGAGCACCTTCAGGGCCTGGTAGTCATGCTCTGCGAGGACCTCCAAGTTCGCTCTTGCGCCGGCAAGGGTGAGGGAGTTGGCGAAGTATGTCCCTCCGTATGACACCTTCCCGGGACCTATGAGTTCCATGTACTCCTTCTTGCCCGAGACGGCCGCAAGCGGGAGGCCGCCTCCCAGGGCCTTCCCCCACGTCGAAAGGTCGGCGGTCACGCCGTACAGCTGCTGAGCCCCTCCCGGCGCTACGCGGAAGCCGGTGATTACCTCATCGAATATTAGAAGGGCGTCGTTCGAGGCGGCAATTTCCTTCACCGCTTTCAGGTAGTCCGCGTTGGGAGGGATCACCGTCGAGTTGGCCATGACGGGTTCCATGATTATGGCTGCCACGTCATTCCTGTGCCTCTTCATTATCCGCTCCAGCGCCTTCGCGTTGTTCCAAGGAGAGACTATCACCGTGTCAAGGACAAGGGACGGAATGCCCGCGGAATATGGGAGAGACCGTGGGTACTCTTCCATCCCTGCGACCACGGGCGGCGCCTCGACGCTCACAAGGGCGTAGTCGTGTTGGCCGTGGTAGTGTCCTTCGAACTTCAGGATTATGTCCTTGCCCGTTGCCGCCCTCGCGATTCTCACCGCATTGCTTGTCGCGTCAGTCCCCCCGTTGGCGAAGGCTACCATCTCCGCTGAAGGCACGAATTGCTTGAAAGTCTTCGCCAGTTCGATTTCCAGTTCGATGGCGGTACCGAGCATCATCCCCTCCGCCGCCTGCCTGCGCACCGCTTCGACAACGCGCGGGTGAGAGTGGCCGTTGATCAGGGCGCCGAAGGCAAGGAGGTAGTCGATGTAGGGGTTGTTGTCCACGTCGACAATTCTCGACCCCCGCCCGCTCTTCATGTAGACGGGATAGGGCTCATAGGAAGCCCACCGCATCGTCGAGCTGGCCCCCCCCGGTATGAGCTGGACCGCTTCTTCGTGTAGAGCTGAGGTCTTCGCGATGGCTCGGGGCTTGGGGGCAGCTAGGGCTGCCGGCAGGGCCTTGACTTCCGGACCTTGGACTGAGGATGACAAGAGAACACCCTCCCTCAGGAACCTCCGTTCCCATCAGAGGAGTTTCGTTTCGCCCGCTTGCCCAACCGCTTTCTTGAAACCACCTTCAAGCGTATGAGAACATAATTCCCCTCCTCGATTCGCATCAGCTTGCGTATTTCCTCGGGTATTGTCAGCCTACCCCCTTTGATTACCTCAGCGATAAAGGGGATTTCTCCCTCTGTGATGGTATCCTCCGACGACATCCTGACCTGTCTCCCGTCGCTCACGAGGGCGCGGAGTGTATAAAAACATATATTTCCTCCGAATTAATACGTAAAACGCCTGCAACAGACGGATTCCGTATCAAACAGTGGATTTTGTGCAGACCTCTCACTAATTCGCCATTTCTCGCAGTTATTCCGCCTTGTCTAACTCCTTGCCATGCTCAGGGTCCGTGCCCTTCGGCCCGCGGCCAGATCGCGGTTTCTGTAGGGAGGTCTGACGTAGACCGATGGACTTGTTTCTTGGCTCCCGAAACCCTTAACTCGACAGGAGACCATTTGCGAACAGGTTCGATTGTCAGCACCTCATAGGAGGATGCTTATCGGCGGAGAATGGGTTGACGCGGAGAGAAAGGAAACGTTCGGCGTCTTGAACCCCACTACCGGAGAGGTAATCGCAGATGTGCCCAGCGGCGGGAGGGGCGACGCTTCCAAGGCAGTGGAAGCCGCGAGAGAAGCCTTCGACCGCGGCCCCTGGCCGAAGATGACTCCCTCTGACAGGGCTAAGGTGGTCTGGAGGATCGCGGACTTGGTCGAAGCCGACGTCGACAGGCTGGCAATGATGGAGACGACGAATCAGGGGAAGACGATCAAGATGGCCCGGGATAACGACTTCCCGACGGGGATCGATAACATCAGGTTCTTCGCCGGCGCATCCAGAAATCTTGAGGGGAAGGCAGCGGCAGAATACACGGGGCTCGGGACCACCATATTTCGGAGAGAACCCGTCGGGGTGGTCGTCTGCATCACTCCTTGGAACTATCCATGGATGATGGCGGTCTGGAAGGCCGTTCCGGCTCTGGCAGCAGGCAACTCGGTGATAATCAAGCCCGCCAGCGTCACTCCGCTGACGACCCTCGAATTCGCGGGATTGATAGAGAAGGCGGGGGTCCCAAAGGGGGTCGTCAACGTTGTAACTGGCCCCGGAGCGACCGTTGGCGAGGCGCTCGTCACCGACCCCGGAGTGGACGTGGTCGGCCTTACCGGGGACACGGTCACGGGGAGGAGAATAATGGAGTTGGCCTCGCGCACGGTGAAGAGGCTTCAGCTTGAACTGGGGGGGAAGGCGCCGTTCGTAGTGCTTGAGGACGCGGACATCGAGGCGGCCACCGAGGGTGCCGTGGTTGGCGGGTTCGTGAACGCGGGGCAGGACTGCACTGCCGCCACCAGAATCTACGTCCAGGAGAGGGTCCACGAACGCTTCATGAAGAGGTTTACGGAAAAGGTGGGGAAAATCAGAATCGGCGACCCGAAGCGGCGAGACGTGGACATGGGGCCGCTCGTCTCCCAAGCCCAGCGAAAGAAGGTCGAGGAGATGGTGGCGGTGGGAGAGGAGGAAGGAGGCAGGCTCGTCGCGGGCGGGAAGCGCCCGAGCCTTGAGAGCTCCCTGGGGAATGGTTTCTTCTACGAGCCAACAGTCTTCGCGGACGTCCAACAGAGCATGCGAATATGCCAGGAAGAGATATTCGGGCCCGTCATTTGCGTCTCCCCGATTTCTACTTTCGAGGAGGGAATCGAGAAGGCGAACGACGTACCATACGGGCTGGCCGCGTCTATCTGGACCAAGGACGTGTCAAAGGCGATGAAAGCCGGCGCAATGCTCAGGTTCGGCGACGTCTGGGTCAACGACCACCTTCCGCTCGCGTCTGAGATGCCTCACGGAGGCTTCAAACAGAGCGGGCACGGGAAGGACATGTCGGCCTACACATTCGACGATTACACCCAGGTGAAGTTCGTCTATGTCGACACGTCCGATGCCGTAAGAAAGCCCTGGTATTACACGGTCTACGGCGACTAGGGGCCTCGAATTCCGGCGACAAGAGGGCGAGATGGTTCGGCCCGCCGTCTTCGACTGACGGGCTGGAGCACGCGTAATGAAAGCGCCGAAACGGCTGCGGTGCGAACCACGCGATTCGTGCGGGAGTCAACCGCTGGCGGCGGAATCAATTGCGGCGATGGTGCCCAGGACCAGGGTCAGGGGGCAGTCCTTCTCTATGAGGCCAATGGTGTAAGCCCTATGTGCCATGGCAGAGAGTTCCTGCATTAGGCCGGCCCCGCCTGAAGACGAGGCGTTGAAGATCCCCGAACCGTCGGTTCTGAGCACGGAGAAGGAGTATAGGCCGTTCGTGAATACGACAGACCCGCTTCTGTTCCCTCCGGCGTCCTCTATCCAGCAGTCGGGGGGCTTTCTGTATCGCTGGGTCCCGGTTCTGATGTTGCTCACCTGGACGGCGTTTTGCGCGACGTGGCCGGCATCTTGGACCGAAAGAGTCGCGTGGGTGAGATGCGTCTTATGCTCCAAGTAGCCGACGACCTTCTCGGCGCCGTCAACTACGGTGTAGTCACGATGAAGTAGAGACTCCCTTCGCGCTACGAGTACCACTTTGCCCGCCTGGTCCTTGAGGTATAGGTCAGTGAGCATGTGCTTGTGTGCGCCCGCGCCCAACTCAGCGGTGAAGAGCGAGGGCTGCAGTTCCGTTATCGAGGACGCCGCCTGTACCTGTCCGGTCGCGGCCTGGCTGGTCAGCTTCTCCCCGCAGCCTACGCAGAAGGAGGCTTCGTCGTCGTTCTTCTCGCCGCAGCGGATGCAATACTTCACCAAGCTGCCTGGCTCCGACTCGCAGCGCCTATTTCTGCGTTAAGCCGTCTCGCGTCCGCAGTCGCGAGGACGAAACTGTGGTGCACGCCGCGGTCCATTCCTCTGGGACAAGAAATGAGAATACGAGCCTCCTCCGCCAGCGATATAAGGCGGGCGGATGTCCGCCTACGCGTGCCACTCGAAAGCAGTTCAATCGCCCTACTGAAGGAGCTCTCGGAGTCCTTCGGTCCGTCAGGATTTGAGCGCGAGCCCGCTGCAATAGTGAAGAAGGCTGGTGAGAGGTTCGCTGACGAAACATTGCATGACAAGCTAGGCTCGTTGGTCTTCAAGGTCCGCGGGAAGGCCGACATCCCGAGGGTCCTCCTTGCGGGCCACATGGACGAAGTGGGCTTCGTGGTCACGGGCATAGAGAAGGAAAGCGGGTACCTCACCTTCAGCCCCCTTGGCGGTTGGTTCGACCAGGTGCTCCTCGGTCACAGGGTCGTCGTGAGGACCAGGAAGGGCGACGCCACCGGGATCATAGCCTCAAAACCCCCGCACCTTCTGAGTCCAGACGAAAGGGAGAAGGTCGTCAAGCTCGACTCCATGTTCATTGATATCGGAGCGAGCAGCAGGGAGTCCGCCGAGAAGGACTATGGCGTCCGCATCGGTGACCCAGTGGCGCCCCTCTCTCCGTTCCTGCTCCAAAAGGGGAACCGGGTTGCCATGGGGAAGGCGTTCGATGACAGAATAGGGACGTTCGTGGGCCTGGAGGTACTCAGAAGGCTGAAGACCCAGCGCATACAGCACCCGAACAGCCTTTTCGTAGCCGCTACGGTTCAGGAGGAGGTGGGGCTGAGGGGAGCTCAGACCGTGGCCAACCTCGTAGAGCCCGATGTAGCCGTGGCTCTCGAGGTGGACATCGCGGGAGACGTGCCGGGGATAAAGCCCAACGAGGCGCCTGCCAGAATG
>DASPOB010000029.1:0-66433 GCA_035626235.1 Nitrososphaerales archaeon
GCCAAACAGGACGAGCAGATACGTTCCTGTTAGCTCAGAGGCGCACTCTGTCTTGCAACCTGAACAGGGGATGGTCGTGGCGGGCCTGCGTTTTTCATCCTGAATTAAGCTTAGCTTCCAGTCGGGCCATCACTCTCATTAGTGCTGATGGGCGAGTTGGATTGTTGAATAGCAATGCTGGATGAAGCCACAAGGAGGAGCTGGTGCAGGTCAGAGGTATGTGCACTAACCGGAACCGATGTCAACAGGGTCAACGAGGGCCACGTTGGAGCCTTCAACGAGGTGGACGCTAGGGGAGACCTTGACTCGTATCTTGTAGGGCCTTCCTCGTCTCATGCAAGTGGAATCGCGACGCTCACTGCTGGGGCCAGTGCCTCTTTTTTTACCCCCGGGAAGTAGCCCTTTACCTTGAAGATAGTCCTGGCCCTCGGGGGCAACGCCCTGCTCGATTCTGAGCAGACAGGAACGTACGAAGAGCAGGTCAAGAACGTGAGGACGGTCGCCAAGCAGGTCATGAAGATCGTCGACGGGGGGCACCAGCTTGTGATCACCCACGGCAACGGCCCCCAGGTGGGGAACATCGCGATTCAGGAGTCGTCCACAACGGAAGTCCCGGAGAACCCGCTGCACGTGATGGACGCCATGACCCAGGGGCAGATAGGATATCTGATCCAGCGAGAGCTAGGCAACATGCTCAGGGCCGTAGGGTCCAAGCGCGGAGTCGTCTCCCTAGTGTGCCAAGTGTACGTCGACAAGGCAGACCCAGCGTTCAGGAACCCGACCAAGCCGATCGGCCCGTTCTACGGCGAAGAGGAATCGAAGAAAGTCGCAGCGAAGAAGGGTTTTACGATAAGGGCGGTGGCCAGGGCCGGCACGCGGCGTTACAGAAGGGTTGTCCCCTCCCCCGAGCCTGTCAGAATCGTGGAAGCTGATGCGATTTCAAGAATTCTCGGCGCTGGACCGATACTGATTGCTGGAGGGGGAGGAGGGATCCCCGTAGTGAGAAACGCCAAGGGGGAGTACGAGGGGGTAGACGCGGTCATAGACAAGGACTTGTGCGCCGAGAAGCTCGCCGAGGCAGTCAGGGCCGACCGGCTGCTGGTCCTCACCAATGTCGACAAGGTGAAATTGGACTACGGAACGCCGAAGGAGAGAGCTGTAGACTCCATGACGGTGTCAGAGGCGAGGGGATACCTGAAGCAGGGTCAGTTTCCCGCCGGAAGCATGGGGCCCAAGGTCGTGGCATGCATGAGGTTTGCAGAATGGAGCGGGAAAGTGGGAATCATCGCTTCACTCGACCAGGCGGTCGAGGCTCTGGACGGATCCGCTGGCACCAGAGTGGTTCCAGGGTAGAGCGCCGGCACTCGTTCAGCAGAATCTTGGCGTCGGGGGTCAACCGTCTGCCTCTCATGAGCCGGTCCAAGCCGGAAGAATCGACCAGATGCACCCCCGCAAGCTCGACCGGGTCGATGGACGGCTTCGCGTCAGTCATGGCGATGTAAAGTGACACGACCTCCCACTCGATACTTCCCCTGCTCTTTACCTTTGGCAGGAACAGCTTCCTGAGGAACGTCACAGGGGACGACAGGCCGAGCTCCTCTGCAAGCTCCCTCCTTGCGGCGTGCTCATAGGCCTCCCCGGCCTGCACGTGCCCGGTACATGAAAGCGTCCACCGACCAGGCTGCCAGTGGTCTTTCTTGCTTCGCACCTGGATGATGACCCTGCCGTCGCCCCTGACGACCAGGACCGCCACGGCTCTGTGACGGAGCCCCTCATCGAGGCACCGTTCAATGGTGGCCTCTCCGACTCTCCTGTCGTGCCCGTCCACTAGGTCGACCAGTTCGTCTTTGCCCATAGTTGTTCACGCTCCTGGGAACTCTTGACCGGGGCCGCGGTTTCGGACCAAAGCCACTCCTGCTGAACGCTCCCGAGGCGATTTAAGATTGGTTCGCTGCGCGAGGGTCTTTCCAGAAGGTGAGGGCGGGACCCATGGAAGGTATTCCGTTTCAGTTAAGAAGTCAGCGGTCCGAGGTATTAGGTGGATGGCCAAGCCAGACCTCTTCGAGAGAGACGTCGTGAGCCTGAGAGACTTCGACAGGGGGGTTCTCGAGCTCATCTTCCAGAAGGCTTTGGCTCTAGAAAAGGCCCCGAAGAGCCTGGACGGAGCTTTGGAAGGGAAACTCGCGGTGCTATTGTTCTTCGAGCCGTCGGCGAGAACCTACTCCAGCTTCCAGGTTGCGGCCGAGACGCTGGGGCTCAGGGTCTCCGGCTTCTCGAACCCGAAGAGCTCCTCTGTCTCAAAGGGTGAAACGCTCTACGACACCATAAGGATGTTCGAAGGGTACGGGGCCGACTGCTTCGTGATCAGGCATGGGATGATGGGGGCCGCGCGCTTCGCTGCGGAGACGACGGAGGTACCGGTGATCAACGCCGGGGACGGAAGGCGGGAGCACCCGACTCAGGCAATGATTGACCTGTACACAATGTGGAAGGCTTTCGGGAAGCTGGACGGACTGAAGGTGGGGATAATGGGGGACTTGAGGTACTCGCGGACGCCCTCATCGCTCTCGTACGGACTCTCTAACTATCGCGCCGAGCTGTGCTTCATAGCCCCGGATGCCCTCCAGGTGAGGCCCGAGGTCGAGTCATTCCTGAACCGACAAGGCGTGACGTCCAGCAAGGAGGCGAACCTGAAGTCGGTGGCGGAGACTCTCGACGTGCTGTACGTCACACGAATCCAGAAGGAGAGAATCCCAGACCCAACAGAGTACGAGCGGGTGAAGAAGCTCTACGAAGTGGACCTGGCCGTCCTGAAGGACATGAAGCCTTCACTGAAGGTTCTCCACCCTCTTCCGAGGGTGGGCGAGCTAGCCACCGAGGTTGACTCGACCGTCCTCGCCCAGTACTTCGCCGAAGCAGCCTCCGGACTCCCGCTCAGGATGGCCCTGCTGAACATGATACTAGGAGGCGAAGAGTAGCTGAGCGAAGGCGAGACCGACAGCAAGATGCTGGTCAGGAAGATCGAGGAGGGGACGGTGATAGACCACATCCCCGACTGGAAGTCGGAGGTGGTCGCCCGTGTCTTGAGGCTCGACAACCTCTCTAGGCTGGAGGCCGATGCATCGGTCGCGATTCTCCAGAACGTGGCAAGCAAGCTCCTTGGGAGGAAGGATGTAATCAAGATAGACAGGTGGCACGTGGACGAGAGCGAGGCCGACATACTTTGCCTCATATTCCCGACCATCACCATCAATTACATCAACGAGTGGGAGGTCACCAAGTACGCCCCGCAGGTGCCCGACACCATCGAGGGGAGGGTCAGGTGCCCCGAGGTCACCTGCATCACCAATGCTGACAGGGAGCCCGTGGTCTCCAAGTTCGCGACATTGAAGCGCGACCGGTCCCTGCAGTGCCACTACTGCGACACAGTCATCGAATTCGAAGAGGTCCCCGAACTCGTGAAGGCGTAGGGACATGCAGCACGACCTGGTTGTGGAAGGCCTGGTCGTCCTACCGGACGGCGCGGACAACCTGCAGCTGGGGGTCAGCGACGGGAAAATCAGGGAGATCAGGAAGGCGGGACTGAAGGGCGAAAGAGTAGTCAGGGCGGGGAAGTGTCTCGTCTTCCCTGGGTTCATCGACGGCCACGTTCACCTAAGGGAGCCGGGATGGGAGTACAAGGAAGACTTCGCGACAGGGACCGCTGCTGCGGCACACGGCGGCGTCACGACGGTGATCGACATGCCCAACAACCCGACTCCTGCCACGACTGTAACCGTCCTCAAGAAGAAGAAGGAACTGGCGGCGTCGAAGGGCATCGTCGACGTCTTCTTTCACGGCGGCGTCCTGAATGAGAGGGTGGCGGAACTGGTAAGCATCAGCGACCTCGTGGTAGGTTACAAGGTGTATCTTGCCGAATCGACGGGGGGTCTGACACTCCCCACCCACAGACTGGACGCTGTGCTGAAGGCCGCGGTCACCACGGGGCGGCCCCTCAGCTTGCACTGCGAAGACCAGGCGGTGATAGACTCCCGGACGGCTGCCCTGGCAGCCGAGAAGAGGCCCGACCTCCACTGCGACCTCAGACCTCCCGAAGCGGAAGTGACCTCGGTGAGTGCGGTCATCTCCGCGGCGACCAGGATTCGGAAGCAGCGGGTCAACATCTGTCATGCCTCCGTATCCCGCACAGTCGCGATGGTGAATCGGGCCCGGGGCCGAGGGCTGAAGGTAGCTTGCGAAGCGACTCTGCACCACGTATTCTTCACGCGCGAAGCGATGAGGAGGAACCCCATGCTCAAGACCAATCCCCCGTTGCGGTCCGAACCAGACAGAGCCTCGCTGATAGAGGGACTCAGGAACGCGCAGGTGGACTTTCTGGTGACTGACCACGCCCCTCACACTCGTGAGGACAAGGCCCAAGACGGGCCGAGCGGCGTCCCTGGGCTGGACGACTACGGCCACATCGTGTCCTGGCTCCTGAAGGCCGCCGACTTCGAACCCGTCACGCTGGCCCGCGTCTGCTCAGCGAATCCCGCGACCTTCTACGGGCTTCAGGACAGGGGCGAGGTCGCCCTGGGAAAGAGGGCAGATTTCGCGATAATGGACCTGCACTCGCCCGAGAGGGCATCAGATGCTAACCTGAAGACGAAGTGTGGCTGGACGCCCTACGATGGAGTGGAGTTCCCCGGACGAGTGAGGTGGACCATAAGGGCGGGGGACGTGTTGACCGGGGACTAGCGTAATCGTCAGGGCGAGCTAGGTCGCGGCAGGGGAATCGCCCGCAGTCGAGGGAGTCGAAGACGTGGCCGCGGTGTACATCTTGCCCGAACGGTAGTTGAACGCCGTAAGCAGGATGAGCGCCACTATGGCGACCAGGACAAGCCCGACGGCGTAGCGCAAGGGGAGGAACGCGAATGACGACATGACAGCAACCACGACCCCCCATGAGCTGTAATAGGTCCTGTCCCTCTTCTCGACGAGCACCAGTCCGGCTGCCAGCGTCCACAACCCGCTCAGGAGTAGAAAGAGAGACAAGACATACTGGGGCGCAGGCAGGAGAAACAGGTAGTAGATCAGAGACAGCAGAATCGCGACTATCTCCCCGATTCCCCAGCTGACCTTCATACGAACCCCCGCGCGGGGTTGAGCGCAAAACTCGTCTATTAAACCGTGCGAGGCGCCTCCGGAAACGGACCAAGCTTCTCCACGGAACGGACCAGCCGGAACAGCTTCGCCTCCTCGAAGGGCCGCGCGACCAGCTGTGCGCCCACGGGCAGGCCCTTGGCCAGACCTGCGGGGACAGAAACCGCTGGGAAACCGGCCACGTTGAAGGGAAACGTCTTCGCAATCAGGGCCGAGCGGACGTCGGTCTCCGCCCCGTTTATCCGAACGGATCTCTCGCCGAGCTTCGGGGCGGTCGCGGCGGTGGTGGGGACGGCAACGGCGTCCACGTCTTTCATCGAGGCGGCGAAGCGCTGCATGACCGTGGGCCTTAGGTTCTGCGCGTTCACGTAGTCGACGGCGGAGACGCTTCTGCCCTGCTCAAGGAGGGCGCGGACGTCTTCCCCGTAGGCCAAGGGCGCGGATTCGAGCCACCTCAGATGGAAGGCCGTGGCCTCGGCCATCCTGATCGTCCGCCAGCAGTCGCCCGCTTCCTCAATCCCGTCGAGCTCAACATCGACGACGGTGTTCCCTGCTTCGGAGAGTCTGCCGAGGAACTCCGAGAAGGCTTCCTCCACCCCTGAATCGACGTTCTCGTGGAAGTGCTTGCGGGGGACCCCGACCCTCATCCCTCCGGAGGCGTCCTCGAGGCCCGTCGTGTAGTCGGGCACGTCTGCGGCCACGGTGGTCAGGTCCTCCGCATCGTGGCCCGCCAAGACCCCGAGGAGGGCGGCCGCGTCCCACGAGCAGGAACTGAGTATCCCCACGGTGTCGAAAGAAGCGGCCAGCGGGACCACGCCGAGCCTGCTAACCCGGCCATAGGTCGGCTTGAATCCGATGACCCCGCAGAGCCCAGCCGGGATCCTCACCGATCCCCCCGTGTCGGACCCCACGGCGCAGGGGACGAGCCCGGCAGAAACCGCGGCGGCGGACCCGCTGCTCGACCCGCCCGAGATCCTTGCCGGGTCCCAGGGGTTTCTGACGGCACCGTAGTGAGGGTTCTCGCCCGTGACTCCGGCGGCAAACTCGTGCATGTTGGTGGTCCCAACAAGGACCGCCCCCGCCCCCTTCAGCCGGGCGGCGACAGGGGAGTCGTAGGGCGCGACGTTTTCCGCGAGGATCTTGGACCCAGCCGTGCACCTGACCCCCTTCACGTAGATGAGGTCCTTCACTGCGACGGGAATGCCGTCGAGTGGGCCCAAAGACTTCCGTTCCTTGAACCGCTTTTCGGACTCTTCAGCCTGCTTCAGGGCGGATTCACGGAGCACGGTTATGAAGCAATTCAGCATCTTCCCGCGCCCTTCGATTTCATCGAGGAGTTCTCCTGCCGCCTGCGCGGGCGAAGCCGATCCTTCACTGAATGACTTGGACAGCTCGCTGATTGTTCGCATGGCAGTGTTCCAAAGGGACGTCCGGGGACGTTTATCAGCCTGCTAGGTCCACTTGTCGAAGGCGGGGTGTCCTCTCCTGACCGCGACGTAGACGCCCCTCAGGGAAGCCGTCTCAGTCCCCTCGACCGCGATGGTCCCCTCGACGGTGACCCTGTCGCCGTCGATTTTCGACGCCCAGGCCTTCAGGTGCAGCGGGGGGCCGAGCGGAGTCGGCTTGAGGAACCTTATTGACAGTTCGGCAGTGACTGTGCCGGGAGGAGCATCGAGATTCCTTGCCTTCATCAACGCGTAGGCGGCGGTGATGTTCCCGTGGCAGTCCAGCAGGACCGACATGATCCCCCCGTTTGTGAACCCGGCGAACGCGGTGTGTTGGGGATCGGGGGTCCAGTCGGCAACCACGAACTCTCCTTCCGGGCGACTCTTGATGTGCAGCCCACTCGGGTTGCTGGGCCCGCAGCCGAAGCAGACGGCGTTGGGGGAATATCTATCCTGGAGGCTCTCCGATTCCATATTTCAGTCCGCTGAAACAGGCAGATGGCGTTCCTAAATCCGATAAAAGAGTTTGTCGGGCGACCGCCAAAAAAAGTGGAGCCCGGCCTGCGTGGTTTGAGCGCCCCGTCTACTTGCCTCGGGGCCCGAGAATCGTCTTAAGAGCCTCCGCGTTGTTGTATCTGACCTCCTTCGAGGAGAACAACAGGGTGACAGTCCCCCGGGCGCGCTCGATGTCCCGGACCCGGTCAAGCAGGTCCTTCCTTGGCTCCAACTCGCGGGCGTACCGCTCCCGGAAGGCCTCCCACTTTTCGGGGTCGTGGGAGTACCAGCTCCGAAGTTCAGTGCTCGGGCTTATCTCTCTCATCCAAAGGTCGACCTTTGCCCTGTCCTTCGACAGGCCCCGGGGCCAGAGCCTGTCGACCAGGAGCCGGAAGCCGTCGTCCTTGGTCGCGGGCTCGTAGACCCTCTTGACCTTGATCATCGGGCCGCCGGTGCTGACTCCCCTGCTCATATTTTTTTTCGGCAGGAGGTCCGGCTCAGCCGCTTGGCCCAGCGCAATGGAACAGGTGACACGCAAACTCTCTTGCCAGAGCGCCGGGGGTAGGATTCGGACCCACGCGACCCGAAGGTCACGGGCTTCCTTGGTGGCGCTCAAGGCCCGCGCATTAACCACTCTGCCACCCCGGCGCTTGCCTGCCTTCTCTTCCTAGCCTCTTATTCTTTTGAACAGAGCGGGGGCTCCCGCTCCGAAAGGTTTTCTGTAGGGGAACACGGTCCTCGGCCTGCTTGAAGATTCAGGTAAGGGAAGCTCGACCCTCGGACAAGGGGCCCCTGATGGACTTCATCAAGGACGTCTGGGACGGGCACGACTACATCCCCAGAGTCTGGGACGACTGGCTCAGGGACCCAAAGGCGAAGATGTTCGTGATTCTGGCCGACGGGAAGCAGGTGGGAATGAACCGCGTGCGCTTCCTGGAGGATGGTTCGGCCTGGTTCGAAGGGGCAAGGATACACCCCCAGTTCAGGGGGATCGGGTTGGCCACGAAGCTTGGGAGAAGGTCCATGGCTGCGGCCAGCAAAGCAGGGGCTGAGATCTTCAGGCTCACGAGCGGGACCTGGAACAAGCAGGCCCACAGGCAGATAGCGAGGATGGGTTTTGAGGAGACCTCGAGGGTAAGCGTGTACGTCCCCGCAGAAGGAGCGAAGCTCGGCCCTCAGGCTGGCGTGAAGAGGGCCAAGCTCTCTGACCTGCCCGTGGTGGTCAGGACGATAAGGGCCTCCCGCGAGTTCTCCCTCGGGGCAGGGGTGATGTGGGACACCTTCGCCGCGAAGGCCCTGACCCGACAGGTCATCGCAAGGTCGCTGAGGGAGGGCAGGATATACCTAGCCGGGGATTCGCTGGCAGTCACCGCGGAAGGGTCTGAGGGAGAAGGAACATGGAGGCAGGTCGGGTTCCTCACGGGCGACAAGGAGGGAACGGCGCGCCTGGTAAGGCACTTCCTCGGGCTGAAAGGGAGGAGGAAGCCTGACCGGAGTTTCGTCTACGTGCCGCAGGGGTCGAAGGTGATAGGCGCGCTCCGGGGAGCAGGGATGAAGAGGGATTTCTCTTTGATGCTCTTCGAACGCAAAACGGCCAACGGTTAAAACGACCACGACGGAAAGCGCCTCCATGGCAGAAAGGGTCAGCAAAATCGCAGTTCTGGGCGCGGGCTTGATGGGACATGGCATAGCGCAGGTCGCATCGCAGGTCGGCGGGTACGAGGTTTCCATGCTCGACATAAACCAGGAGCTGGTCGACAAGGGGATGAGGATGATCGACGGGAGCGTGTCCAAGTTCGTGGAAAAGGGAAAAGTATCGAAGGCCCAGGCGGACGACATCATTTCTAGAATCCATCCCACGACTGACCTGGCAACGGCGATCGCGGGGAGCCACCTCGTAATCGAGGCGGCCACCGAGGACCCGAAGCTAAAGATGGACCTGTACCGTGAGGCTGCAAGGCTCGTCGGAGATGGGACGGTTGTCGCCTCCAACACCTCTTCGATAAGCATCACACTCCTCGCCTCCGCGATGAAGCACCCTGAGAACGTCTGCGGGATGCACTTCTTCAACCCCCCTCAGCTGATGTCGCTGGTCGAAATCATAAGGGGGAACAGGACGTCTCAGGAGACCGTGGACTTCATCAAGGACGCGGCGACAAAGATGGGGAAGGAGACGGTGCTGTGCAGGAAGGACTCCCCCGGGTTCATCGTGAATAGAATCCTGGTGCCCGCTCTCAACGAGGCGGTCTTCCTCATGCAGGAAGGCGCTGCTGACCCGGAGGACGTGGACAAAGCGGTGAAACTGGGCTTGAACTGGCCCATGGGGCCCTTGCAGCTGCTTGACTACGTGGGGCTCGACACAACGCTGAACATCACACAGGTGTTCATGCAGGAGTTCCAGGATTCCAAGTACCGGCCATCCCCGTTGCTGAAGGAAATGGTGAGGGCCGGGCAGTTGGGGAGGAAGACAGGTAGGGGATTCTACGAATGGGATTCCCAGGGCGCGAAGTCCAAGAAGTGACGCCGACCGCCGTGCCTATCCCCGCGTGAGCATTTCCCTGACGTCGTCAGGGAACGGGACCGCCTTCCCGGAACCGTCCACCAGCGCGTGCACTGTGTGGCCGACGCAGAGCAGTGCCTTCTCTGGCAGCTTGAAGATCTCGTTGTCGAAACGGACGCTTCGAGAGGTGACGCTCCCCACCTTGGTTGCCACGAGGATCTCGTCGTCGAAGCGTGCCGAGGCCTTGTACTCGGCATGGGCCTGCACGACAGGAATCTTCAGACCCCTCTTGAGCCAGTCCGCGTAGACCCAGCCGATGTCGCGCAGGAGGTTAATCCTGCCTACCTCCATCCATACGAGGAACTTCGAGTAGTAGACGACTCCCATCGTGTCCGTTTCTTCGAACCTCACACGCAGCCTCGATTCGTGCCAGGGAGACAATCGGTTCCGGGTCGAACCGAGGGGATTTAGCCGCTTCGCGGCACGGTCGAGGAAGCCGAGGCTCGAGGCGATGCCTCTCCGCCCGAAGGATTCGGGTAGGTTTTTCTACGCTTGTTCCAACGTCCGTGACGTGAAGTATCAGACTCTCCTCGAATCGAAGGAAGGTCACGTAGGGGTGATAACGCTGAATCGGCCCGAGGCAATGAACGCGCTCAACACGGTCATGGTTCACGAACTCGTTCAGGCCCTGGGCGAGTTTGAGAAGGACGAAGATGTCAAGTGCGTCGTGATGGCTGGGAGCGAAAGGGCGTTCTCCGCTGGGGCAGACATCAAGGAGATGTCCCAAATGACCGCTGTCCAGATGACGATGTCGGAACACTTCTTCCCCCTGTGGGACAGGGTGGGTCGTTACCCCAAGCCAATCGTGGCGGCGCTGAGCGGGTTCGTCCTCGGGGGCGGACTGGAGCTCGCGATGAGCTGCGACATCATTGTCGCCTCGGAGACGACCCAGCTCGGCCAGCCAGAAATCGACATTGGGATAATGCCAGGGGGAGGGGGGACGCAGAGGCTCGCCCGTGCAGTCGGGAAGTACAAGGCGATGGAGATGATCCTCACTGGAAAGAGGATCGGCGTAGAGGAGGCGAAGACGCTGGGGCTCGTGTGCAGAGTGGTTCCGAAGGAGGCCTATCTCACGGAGGCGATGAAGGTTGCGAGCGAGGTGGCGGCGAGGTCCCCAGTCGCGGTGAAGCTCGCGAAGATGGCGGTGAACAAGGCGTTCGAGATGGGCCTCGGCCCGGGGCTGGACTTCGAACGCGAGCTATTCTACATGCTCTTCGCTTCGGAAGACCAGAAGGAAGGGATGGACGCCTTCATGCAGAAGAGGAAGCCAACATTCAGAGGGAAGTAGATGGACTACGAGACCGTCGGCACGAGCCTGGAGAACGGGGTCTGCTGGATCAGGCTCAACAGACCAGACAAGCTGAACGCGTTCAACGAACGGATGGGGACCGAACTTCTCGAGGCGCTCAAGGAGGCGGAGAAGTCGGCAGACGTCAGGTGCATCGTCATCACGGGCCAGGGGAGGGCCTTCTCGGTCGGTGAAGACCTGAACATCAACAGGGAGGCATACGCCAGCGGGAAGCCGGTCCTTCTCGGGGAGACTCTGAAGAGGAAGTACAATCCCATAGTCCAGAGGATCAGGAAGATGGACAAGCCAGTGATTGCGGGTGTGAACGGAGTCACCGCGGGGGCAGGGCTGGGCCTCGCCCTCGCCTGCGACCTACGGACGGCATCTTCGAAGGCCACGTTCCACGAGGCCTTCATCAAGGTCGGGCTGGCCCCCGACTCCGGAACGAGCTTCTGGCTCACGAGAATCCTCGGACTGGCAAAGGCCATGGAGGTTACCATGCTGGGAGAGCCCATCGAATCGACGGTGGCCCTGAACCTAGGGCTTGTGAACTGGGTCTTCCCCGACGACAAGTTCCTAGAAGAAACAAAGAAGATCGCGGAGCGCCTCGCAAGGGGACCGACGAGGGCGCTCGCATTGACGAAGAGGGCCCTCAACAGGGCGATAGTGGTCGACATGGACTCCTCGCTCGAATACGAAGCCTATCTGCAGGACATAGCCGGAATGACAAGAGACCACCTGGAAGGAGTGAACGCGTTCTTCGGCAAGAGAGAAGCCAGCTTCTCAGGCAGCTGAGCGGCAGCCCGGCACCGGAGGCCCGCGCGAGCCTCGAGCACCCTAGGCCACATCGTTCGCTACGGCACCAGGTCTTCCCCGATTTCCGGCAACTCTGGAATCACTCTGATGCGCCGGACCGGCGAGAAGACCAACCAGAGGAACGTGAAAGCCCCCAGGCTGACTGCGATGCCTATGGCTTGGTGATATCCAAAGGTCTGGCCCAGAACCCCGCCGAGGAGGCCTCCGATCGGTATCGTTCCCCATACGATGGTCCTGTTGGTGGCGTTGACCCTTCCCTGAACGCTGAGGGATACGAGCGCCTGCCGAAAGCTGACCGACGAGACGTTGTAGATTATGCCCGCGAAGCTGCTCAGCGACATCGCCGTCGCCAGGACGGGCAGCGCGAGTCCGCCTGATGCGAAGTAGATCGCCAAGGGAGCGAGGCTGAACAGGACCGCCCCGGCAATGATGGTGCCCCCTACCCCAATGCCCCTCGGGATCCTCTGCGATAGCATCGCTCCGAGAATGCCCCCTATCGCGGAAGCCGCTAGGACGAGGCCGACTTCGAAGGACCCAAAGCCGAAGTCTTGAATCATGAAAGGAACCATGATCGCCCCCCAGGCGCTTGAGAAGAAGTTCACGGTGGCAGTGCAGCCAGCGATCGAACGGAGACGGGCGTCCCCGAAAACGACCGATATCCCCTCTCTCATGTCCCTCCATGCGGAGCGCCCTGCCCTATTGGCAATGTAGCCCTCGGGCCTCCCGATCCAGGAAAGGAATCCAGCGGAGGAGAAGTAACCCACGACGTCCCCGAAGACTGCGAGGGGAGCAGAGACGACTTGGATCACCGCTCCCGCAAGTGCGGGCCCCACACCTCCTGCAGTGGCCTGACTGGTCTGAAGCTTGCTGTTCGCGTCGACGAGTTGCGACCTTTCGACCAGAGTGGGAAGGTACGACTGGTAGCAGATTTCGAAGAACACGGTCAGCGTGCCGGTGCTGAATGCGACGGCGTAGAACTCCCCGATCGAGAGCCACCCCTTCAGCCAGGCGATGGGGACGCAGGCCAGAATCAGAGCCCTCCCGACGTCTGCGAATATCATGGTCCGCTTTCTCCTGTACCTATCGGCCCAGACGCCGACGGGAAGGCCGAAGAGGAGGAAGGGCACGGTCCCCAGAAACGCAAGGATTCCAAATTGGATTGGCTGGGCGTCGAGGATGTTCTTGGCAGCGATCTGAATCGCAAGGGGCGAGAACTGCGCCCCGAAGACGGAGATCGACTCCCCGATCCACAGCTTCATGAAGTCGGGGCGCCTCAACAGGGACTGGCCCAAGCCACGAACCCCGCCGAACGGCCTGTTTTGTGGGTAGCGCGGACGGGTCTCCAGCAAAGAAGATAAACGCGCTGGCCACCCGCGCGACGTTGAATCGTGAGGCTGTCGTGGTCGGTGCAGTGCGGACCCCCATCGGGAAGTACGGGGGGGTACTTGCGGGTGTGAGGCCCGATGACCTCGGCGCTCTAGTCATGAGAGAAGCCCTGCGGAGATGTCGATTCGAGGCGTCTGAGCTTGACGACGTCTACTTCGGTTGCTCGAACCAGGGAGGAGAAGACAACAGGAACGTCGCGAGGATGGCCGTCCTCCTGGCCGGCTTTCCCTACACGGTGCCCGCCGCGACGGTGAACCGGCTTTGTGGGTCTGGGCTGGAAGCGGTCAACTCTGCGGCCAGAGTCATATGGTCGGGGGAGGGGAGTGCCGTATTGGCGGGAGGAGTCGAGAGCATGACGAGGGCACCTCTCGTCGCCCTCAAGCCGGAGGCGGGGTTCGACAGGCGAGGCCTGCATCTGGTCGATTCGACCATTGGATGGCGGTTCGTGAACCCTGCTTTTTCTCCTGACTTCCCCCCTCTGTCGATGGGGGAGACAGCGGAGAATCTGGCCGAGAAGTACGGGATAGAAAGGGAGGCCCAAGACGAGTTTGCGCTTTCGAGCCACCTCAAAGCGGTCAGCGCGACTTCCCGGGGGGAGTTCCGCGAGGAAATCGTCCCCGTGAAGACGGTGGCGTCCCCGGAAGGGGTCGAAGCCGACGAAGGACCTCGCAAGGACACGTCGATGGAAAGGCTCGCCGCCCTGAAACCGGCGTTCAAGAAGGGCGGGACCGTCACGGCCGGGAACTCCTCCGGAATCAACGATGGCTCGGCAGCGGTTCTCGTAATGGACAGGGTGAGGGCAGAAGAGGCGGGAGCAAAGCCCATGGTGAAGATTCTCGGGTCGGCGACCGCGGGCGTCCATCCGAGCTTCATGGGACTGGGCCCTGTCTATTCCACGAAAAAGCTCCTTGACAGAATCGGGATGGAGCTAGACGAATTCGGCATAATCGAGCTGAACGAGGCATTCGCGGCGCAAGTCCTGGCGTGCGTAGCCGAAATGCCAGGCTTCAGCCTGAAGAAGATGAACCCGAACGGAGGGGCCATCGCGCTGGGCCACCCCCTGGGGTGCAGCGGGGCCAGACTCGTGGCTACCCTGGCTCACCGGATGAAGAGGACCGGGACAAGGTACGGGCTGGCCACAATGTGCATCGGGGTCGGCCAAGGGATCTCTACGGCCTTCGAACTGGTCAAGTAAGAGTTATCTTCAGGCGGCTACGGGCTCGGCCGATTCATGCAAGCGGAAGCCACGCCGTCCTATCGGATGTTCATCGGAGGCTCCTGGGTGGACTCCCATTCGGGAGCGAGCTACCCGGTCTTCAACCCCGCGACCGGCGGAGTCCTCGCCAACGTGGCCAAGGGGGACACCGAGGATGTCGGCAGGGCCGTGGACTCTGCGAAGAAAGCCTTCGAAGACCCGACGTGGAGGCTCATGGACCCCAGCAAACGTGGAAGGATACTCTACAAAATCGCGCTGACCCTGAGGGACAGGCTGGGCGACTTCGCGAAGCTCGAGACCCTGAACAACGGCAAGCCCCTCGGCCAGGCGAAGGGGGACGTGGCGCAATCCGCCCGACACTTCGAGTACTTCGCCGGGATGGCCGACAAGATCCAAGGAAGCACGATTCCTGTCCCGGGAAACAGGTTCGACTACACTGTCAAAGAACCGCTCGGCGTGACCGCCCACGTAGTGCCGTGGAACTACCCCCTGGTCATGGCGGCTAGAAGCATCGCCCCTGCGCTTGCAGCCGGGGACACGGTCGTGGCCAAGCCCGCTTCCTTTACTCCACTCACTCTGCTCAAGTTCGCGGAACTCTGCAAGGAGGCGGGGCTACCGGACGGGGCCCTGAACGTGATAACTGGAGGAGGGGAGGAAGTAGGGGGAGCCCTGGCCAAGCATCGCGAAGTGAAGCTCGTGGCCCTCACGGGCTCTGTCGAGACCGGGGTACAGGTGGTCCACGGGGCCGCGTCAAGCCTCGCGAGGACGGTCCTGGAGCTCGGGGGGAAGAACCCCAACATCGTGTTCGCCGACTCGGACATGGAGAAGGCGACCGAAGGAGTCCTGAACGGCATTTTCACCAACGCCGGTCAGATGTGCTGGGCGGGCTCCAGGCTGCTCGTCGAGAGCGAGGTGAAGGACCGCCTCATGCAGAAGCTAGTTCACGGGGCGGAATCCATGAGACTCGGGGACGGGCTCGCACCTGACACAAAGATGGGCCCGCTGGTCGCCGACTCCCAGAGGAAGAAAGTCTCGGGCTACGTCGAGCTTGGCATAAGAGAGGGGGCAAAGCTCTCCACCGGGGGGTCTTCGCCGGATGAGGAGGGACTCGGCGCAGGATACTTCTACAAACCGACCATACTGGACGACGTCGAGCAGGACATGAAGGTGGCGAGGGAAGAAATCTTTGGCCCGGTTCTTACCGTGACGTCGTTCGACAAGGAGGATGAGGCGGTCGGCAAGGCGAATGACACCGACTTCGGGCTCTGGGCGGGTGTTTGGACCAAGGACCTCAGCAGGGCCCACCGTGTGGCGCAGCGCCTCGAGGCAGGGATTGTCACCGTGAACGAGGAACCGATTACCTTTCCTCAAACTCCGTTCGGAGGCTTCAAGTGGAGCGGTAACAGCTCCGAGCAGGGCATCGACGCCATATCGTCCTATGTCCGCGTGAAGAACGTTTCAATAAGGCTGGACTAGGGCCGACCCTTCCAGATTTCCTCTTTCTTACCCGCCTTCAGGTTAGCAACCCTCGAGAGGTTGAAGAGGTAGCTAGAGAGGCGGTTGAAGAAGGGGACGAGCTCGTCGTTGATGCCTTCCGCCTTCGATGCGGCGACTATTCTTCTTTCAGCTCGCCTGCAGACAGCTCTGGCCAGCTGAAGCTCAGATGCGACCCTGGACCCCCCGGGGAGTATGAAGTTCCTTAGTGGCGGAAGAGACTCCAGGGCTCTGTCGGTCATCTTCTCAAGTGTGGCCGTGTCGTGGCCGGTGATTCTCGGGCCCTTGGTTGGCGATGAACCATCGGACGCAAGGTCCGATCCTGCCACGAAGAGCATCCTTTGGACGACCCTCAGTTCACTGCTGATTCTCGAGTCCCTGCAGCCCGAAATGACCACCCCCAGGAGGCTGTTGAGCTCATCGACGGCGCCATAGGCCTCTACCAGAGGCGAGTCCTTGGCGACTCTCCTGGGACCGAAGAGGGATGTCTCTCCCTTGTCCCCCCTTCTCGTGTACAACGGAGACCGCGGCTCGTCCGCCGATAATAAACAGTAGCGGCCCACGGGAATCCTCGCCGATATCCGAAGAGCCTGATCTGACCGGCAGGAAAGGCTGGCTTTCGGGTAACGCCCCTCCTTGGCCCAATTGTGGGATTTCCAACTTTTCGCCGGGAGACGAGGAATTTCAAAGGCTTAAGACAACCAATCATGGCTGACCCCGCGGCATCGGCATTGGGAAATCCCAAGGGTGTCGCGCTCTTCGTGGTCGTGCTGCTGCTGGGGGGAATGTCTGTCGCTGTCATGATTCTTCCTTCGCCAACCCGCGCACAGACATGCGCGGTAACGTACGACCCAGTTTCCAACCCGCCGCCCAATCCGCTGGTGATCAGCAGCTCCGGGAACTACTGCTTTGATGCTGGGACCTACAACACCCAGATTACGATCTTGGCGAGCGGAGTAGCGTTGACCAGCACTCCCGGGACGCCGCCGAGCCAGGTAGTCATTCAGCCTGCGAGCGTGACCAACAACGCGGTTTCGCCGTCGGGGGCCCCCCAGGAAGGAATCATCTACGTAGAAGGCGTTACAGGGGTCACCATCGCGAACCTGACGGTGGACGGTTCGGTGGCCTCTTCTTCGATAACCAGCTGTGGCTCGTCGACGCTCGGGAAGTACATTGGGGTGTTGCTCAACGGAGCCTCGGGCACCGTGGAGGATACGACGATCATGAACCTCTACCAGGCCAGCCCGTCGCTGTACGGGTGTCAGGACTCGGCCGGGGCCGGGATATACGTGGAGACGCCCGCCTCCGGTCTGTCGGCGGTCACAGTCTACGACAACACGGTGACCAACTACCAGAAGGGTGGGATCGTGTGCAACTTCGCGGGCTCCAGCTGCACTATAACGGGTAACACCGTCTCCCCTCTGCCAGCCGCGACGGCAGCCAACGCGCCCAACGGCATTCAAATCGGTTACGGCGCGACGGGGACGGTTTCTGGCAACACGGTGAGCGGCAACGTCTGCACCATCCCTACATGCCTTTCGAGCAATATGATTACCTCGGCCGGCCCCTCAGTCGGCATACTGTTGTACGAGACCAGCGGCACCGTCCCCATCTCGGGAAACACTGTGACGGGGAACGACGCTGGCATCTTCCTGGTGTATGACACTGGGACCGTCAACCCTGCCTCGAATGTGATCTCGGACAGCACATATGTGGGCGTCGTCGTATACGACGAAAGCCAGACAGTGGCCGGAAACACGTTCTCGGGGAACCCCGTGGGAATAGAGGCCGTTTCAGACAATCCTGCCCTGCCCGCGACCGCATTTGTCAGCGGTAACTCTTTCTCAGGCGGCGCTCCCTATTCGGTTGAGAATGTCACGGGGGCGAGCGCGCAAATCATCGTAGTGCAGACAACGACCACCACCTTGACCCAGACGCAGGTCTCGCCTACGACGATCACGACGACCACCGCTTCCCCGACAACGACGACCGAAACCCAGGTCACCTCGACCACTACGATATCCACGACCACGTCCCCGACCACTACGACGACGACCGAGACTCAGACGGAGGTTTCGCCTACGACCACCGTCTCCACGACTACGACAATATCGACTACCACGTCCCCGATCACGAGGACAGTCACGAACACCGCCACTACGATGGCACTTTCGACTCTGACGAGGACGCAGACTCAGACTCTGTCCTCAACAGTCACTCAAACGCTGACCTCGTCCGCGACACTCACCCCGACCACCTCCTTCCTGGTGCCGCCGCTCACGATCGTTTGCAGCCACAATTCCGTGGTCGTGGGGGGGACCATCAAGTGCGAAGCGAAGGTCCTCGCATCAAGCGCCCCGCCGACCGGAAAGGTCGTATGGTCGAGCAGCCTGCCTGGCCGGTTCTCGCCCGTTTCGTGCAAGCTCTCCAGATACATTGACTTCAGCATCTGCATGGTGACATTCACCCCCAAGGTATCCAGCCCTCAGGTAGTTCTCACTGCGAAATACGGTGGTGACACTCACAACCAGCCTTCAATGGGGACATACAACTTGGCCGTAACTGCGAAGACGACGGAGACGACGGTGTCGTGCTCCCGCGGATACATTGTTGCAGGCTCCGCGTCCTTCACGTGCAAGGCAAGAATGGCAGGCTATTCCCCGACTGGAATTGTGACATGGGCACAAAGCGGCACGGGTGCGGTAGTTTTCGCCTCCAAGACATGTACCCTTTCGGGCGGGTCGTGCACGATCACGATAACACCGTCGCGGTCTGGCTCGGTAATCATTGGAGCTTCATATCTGGGCGACAACGACAACCAGGACAGCGCCGGGACCATCAAGATCACAATCCAGTAGCCACCCGGGGGAGCACCGTCGTGGAGAGGGACGCATGGTTCTACTGCAGTCCCCCGGACTTGAGTCAAGTGCAGGTTCACCGGCGTGAAGGGAAATGAACAATATTACACGAAAAGGTCGCATGTCTTGCATTGCGAAGGCATTTATTCGAACGAGACGATGCGTCGTAGGCGAGTAGCAAAACGTCGTTCGACTCCGGGGAGGAAAGGCACTACTTTACTCCGCAGGAAGCTTCGAAGCTCCTCCCCGACATAAAGATACAGGTCAAGCAGCTCATCGAGCGCAAGAGGGTGGCCGGCCTGCTCAACGCGGAACTCCAGAGGTACAGTCTGATCGGGTTCAGGTCGGCGACGATGATGGAGAAGGCCGCCCAGCTCGAGACCCTAGTGGAGGACATGAAGAGAAGGGTTTCGGAACTCGAGGACTTCGGCGTCATAGTCAAGGACCTAGAATACGGGCTGGTCGACTTTCCCGCAGACCGGTACGGGGAGAACGTGCTGCTCTGCTGGAGGTATGGCGAACCCGAAGTCTCCTTCTGGCACAAGCCGAACGAGGGCTATAACGGAAGAAGGCCCCTGAGGGTGCAACTCATCCAGCCCTAGTCTCGCAGGAGCTTCCGGGCGTTCCTGAAGAGGAGCTTCTCGACCACTTCCTGCTTGAGCTTCGGTCTGAGGTGGGCATCGAAATCGTCCATCCATTCCTGTTGCCTGAGCATCGGATAGTCGGTCCCGAAGAGGAACCTGTCGCTAAGGATTCCGTTCAGGTAGGGGAGCAGAGCCTGGGGGATGTACTTGGGCCTCCATCCTGACACGTCGACGAAGACGTTCGGGTTCCTCAAGGCTATGGCGACTGCGACGTCAGTCCACGGCCACCCGAAGTGAGCCATCACCAGCTTCAGCTTGGGGAACCTCTGGCAGACCTCGTCCAGGAACTCTGGCTTGCTGTATTTTATTTCGCAGTCGCCGAGGCCTGTCGTCCCTGTGTGGAAAAGGATGGGGAGCCCCTTCTCCTCGCAGAGGTCGTAGATGGGAAACATCTTGGCCTCGTTGGGGTAGACCGAATTCGCGCTACTGTGGATCTTGAGCCCTTTGGCTCCGAACCGCGCTACCGCCAGCTTCAGCTCTTTGAGCGCTTCGGCGCCTGCGTTGGGGTCCACTCCGGCGAACGGGATGAGCCTGTCGCCGGACCTGGCCGAGATCCTTGCGAGCTCCTCGTTTCTCATGGTATATTGCCTGAAATGGGGGTTCGGCGTTGCGTGGGTGTCCTGGCCAAGTATCACGGCCCTCGAGACGCCGGCATCGTCCATCCCCTCAAGCAGGTCGTCCATCGAGCTGGGCAGTCTCGCCACGTCCAGCCTGAAGAACCTGCAGGCCTTCATGATTGGGGGGTTCTTCCTCATGAAGCTTTTCGTCCAAGGGTGGACGTGGAAGTCTATCGACAACGGGGCCGCCAGACCCCGTTCCGCCATTAAGCGTTTCCGCGGCAGGGGCCCAGAGGCAGGCAAGTTTTATTGGGGGCCCGAAGTCGGCGCGCCCACATGAGCCACCCACATGAGCTAAAGGAGGGGGACGTGGCACCCGACTTCGAGCTGCCTTCGACGGAAGGCAATCCTGTTCGTCTGAGCTCCAAGAGGGGGAGCCAGGTCGTGTTGTACTTCTATCCAGCGGACGATACCCCGGGGTGCACCCGTGAAGCGTGCTCTTTTCGAGATAGCATGCCCAAGTTCGGCGGCATAGACGCCGTGGTTCTGGGGGTGAGCAAAGACTCGCTCGAGTCGCACAGGAAGTTCATCGAGAAGTACTCCCTCAACTTCACTCTTCTGAGCGACGAGGACCTCAAGGCGCACCGGCTGTACGACACGTGGAAGCAGAAGAGCATGTACGGGAGGGATTACTGGGGGACCGAAAGGTCCACCTTCGTCATCGACAAGAAAGGAAGGATAAAGAAGATCCTCCGGAAGGTGAAGGTCGACGGCCACGAGGTCGAAGTCCTGAAGGCCTTGAGCGCATAGGCAGGCGAAAATTGGGCTCGTTCTTCGCCGGCGTGAAGGCCGGCACCCTCGGAGGGGCGGCCTACGTCGGGGGTCTCGCGCTCTTCAACGTCCTCGTCCTATACGCTCTCAAGGCCGACGTGCTCAACATCATCTCGCAGTCGTATCCGTCCCTCTGCAGCACGACCGCCGGCGCCAATTCCACGGCGATCAGCGTGGAGGACTGCTTCTCCTCGGTGGTGGCGGTCTATGTCCCCTTCGCGGCCTTTCTCCAGTTCTTCGTCGTGATGGTTTACTCCGGGGTCTTCGGAAGCCTGTACGAATACTTCCCGGGGAAGGGCCCAGTAGCCAAGGGCGTCGTCATGGGTCTGCTGGTCGGAGTCAGCCTCCTGGCGCTCAACCTGGCCGGGATAGACTTCGACTTCGCGGCGAGGGTCGCAGTGAACACCTTCTTCGTGGTCTGGACCTTCGTATGCGGCGTCGCCATGGGGAAGCTCTACAGGCGATACACCCGGCTAGTCCGATTCGTCAGCAGGGACGAAAGGGCCCTGAGAGTGCTGGTCGACAACAGGGACTTCACCGGGAAGGAGAGAACCTTTGCCCTGAGGTCCAGCCACGAAGTGAGGGCCGAGGCGAAGGAGGGCAGCTCCTTCAGGGAGTGGAGCGTCAGCGGCGGGGTCACGGTCGAGGACCCGCGGTCATTCGAGACAACGATGGAAGTCGAAGGGGACGGCGTGCTGATCGGGCAGCCGGGGACGAGAACTTAGGCAAACGACGAACCCATCTTTCCAACCTGTCTACGGTTAAATACCCAAGTCGCAAGCGCGGGGCAAATGCGCATACTAGCCGTTCCTGACGAGACCTATTGTCTCAAGTCTCACAGGCATCCCCGGGCGTGCAACGGAAGGAACCACGTCTGCTACAGGTGCGGGATGCTGCTTGGGGAGTGCGACTGCCCGGAGCTCGGGACTCTTCTCGACTACTGAGGCATCTGGGCGAAGGTCTCGGTCAGGCGCCTAAATCCCCGCTTCGTGTAGAAGCTCACCCCGATTTCATTGCGGACTGGCAGGTCCGCCACGATGATTTCGGCCCCCTTCTTCGTCAATTCCCTGATCGTGGTCCGAAGGAGTTCCTGGCCCAGCCGGGCGCGCCTGTGCTCAGGGAGTATGTACATCTCGGTGATGTGGCCCTCCCTTGCGGGGCGGTAAAAGAGGCGCTCCTCGATCTCTGCCCTCACGACGCCAATCACTCTCCCGCCCGAGGTCGCCACCAGCAGCAGCGTGCCGCTCGACTCGAACGATGAGGCCAGATACTTCTCCGCCCTCTGCTTAGCGTCGGGGACGACCCCAAAAAGAGGGTCGAACTCATTGTTCAGCCTCTTCAGCCTGACGATCAGCTCGACGATGTCCTTGGAATCGGCCTTCGACGCCTTTCTGATGCTTGGCGGGCCCGCGGATGCGGACCTCGGCGGATCCGTCTTGGGCCTATTCCGGGGGCTCAAGGATGACTCCCGACTCTCTGAGGGCGTCCATCGCCCTTCTAGAATGCTTGATCATCTCGGTGGCCGCGTCCAACAGTTCCTTCTTCGAGGCCCTCCTTCTCGCGTGCCCTTCTTTCACTGCCTGCGACCCTACTGTCGCGGCCACTTCTGGGTAGACCTTCCACTCGACCATCGTGGGCAGGATGTGGGTCTTGGACAGTCCCTTGTCCTTGGCGTGGCGCGCGAGCTCTCGCGCAGCGGCTATGACCATAGAGTCGGTGATAGTCCTCGCCCTCACGTCGAGAGCCCCCCTGAAGATTGCAGGGAAGAGGAGGCTGTTGTTCACCTGGTTGGGGAAGTCCGACCTCCCGGTGGCCACGATCTCCGCCCCTGCCTTCACCGCTTCCTGGGGCATCATCTCAGGGACGGGGTTGGCGAGCAGGAACGCTATCGCCCGCTTGTTCATGACTGCAATTTCGCTCTTCTTGATGAGGTCGGGCCCGACTCCGGCGGCCGCGATGAGGGCGTCCGCCCCGGTCAGCGCCTCCTTCAGCCCTCCCTTCACCCTGTCCCCGTTCGTCTTGATCGCCAGCTCGTACTTCCATCTGTTCTTCACCATCAGTTGGTCTATGTCGTCTCGCTCTGGATGTAGAATGCCCCGGGAGTCCAGCATGATCAAGTCCTTCGGGTCAGCACCGGCGCCCATCAGGAGTCTAGCAGTGGCGAGGTTGGCCGCGCCGCTCCCGAACAAGACGATCCGCGAGCCCCTGAGCTTCCGTCCGGTAAGCTCGAGGGCGTTGAAGAGTCCGGCTATCGACACGCCAGCGGTCCCTTGCTGGTCGTCGTGCCACACCGGAATGCTCAGTTCGCCTCTGAGCCTGTCCAGTATCTCAAAGCACTTCGGAGACTCTATGTCCTCTAGGTTGATTCCACCGAAACTGGGCTCAAGGGCCTTCACCAGGCTGATGATCTGCTCCTGATCGCGGGCCCTCACCGGGAGCGGGAACGCGTCGACCCCGCCAAGGTATTTGTAAATCAGGGCCTTCCCCTCCATTACCGGTAGGGCCCCTTCTGGTCCTATGTTCCCTAGGCCCAGGACCCTGCTCCCGTCGGTGATTATTGCGACGCTGTTCCATCGGCCGGTAAGCTCGAATGACAGCTCAGTGTCGCCGGCTATCGCATCTGAAACGGCTGCCACGCCGGGGGTGTACCATATGCCGAAGTCCTGAAGGGACCTTACTGGGACCTTCGGGGCGACGCCCACCTTGCCCGCATAGAACTTCGAATACGAGAGGGCTTTCTTGGCGTCGTCACCCTCAGGAGCCTCCTTCAATGGGGCACCGAGCCTGCAAGCACTATTTGAAGCTCTTGAACCAGAGGGCAACGGAACTGCGTCTCAAGCTTCAGAAGCGGGCGGATTCGGCCAGTGACGAAGTTTCTTCCCGCTCCTAGGCTGCAGGAGAGGAGGAGACAGCGTCCGCACGGGCAGGTAAGGGGGAGCCGAGCCTGGTCCTGTTCAGGGAGAGGGAGTTCGCTACCACACTGACTGAGCTCAGGGCCATGGCGACCCCCGCAAGAATGGGGTTCAGGTACCCTGTCGCGGCAACGGGAATCAGGATGGTGTTGTAGGCGAACGCCCAGAAGAGGTTCTGCTTTATCTTGCCCATCGTCGCCCTGCTGAGCATGATCGCGCCTCCCACGTCTCGGAGGTCGCTCTTCATCAGTACGATGCCGGCAGTTTCGATGGCGATGTCCGTCCCGCTCCCTATCGCGATTCCCAGGTCCGCCCGGGCAAGTGCCGGGGCGTCGTTTATTCCATCCCCGACCATCGCCACGACGTGGCCTCCGCTCTTCAGCCCTGCGACGGACTCGGATTTCTGGGCGGGAACGACGTCGGCCAGGACCTCTTCTATTCCGGCTTCAGAGGCAACCGCTTCCGCTGTCCGCGAGTTGTCCCCCGTGAGCATCACCACGCGCAGTCCGGCCTCCCTCAGCGAACGCACTGCCTCCTTGGCACTCGGCTTCAGGGTGTCGGCCACCCCGATGGCCCCTTCGGCTTTCCCGTCGACGGCGACCAGCATGGACGTCTTTCCCTTTCCTTCAAGGTCTGCGAGGGCAGACTCCGCAAGGCCGAGGTCGACCCTTTCCCTTTCCAGAAGGCTCCTGTTACCTACGATGATCGTCCTCTTTCCGACGGTCCCCCGGACGCCCATTCCCGCGAAGGCTTCAAACCCCGTTGGCCTCTCCACCAGGATCTTCATGGCCCTGGCCGCCTTGACCATGGCACGGCCCACCGGATGCTCTGAACCGACCTCCGCTGAAGCCGCCAGACCCAGGAGCTCCTCCTCCGTCAAGCTCCCGACCGACACCACGTCGGTGACAGAAGGTTCGCCGAGGGTCAGCGTCCCCGTCTTGTCCAGAACGACCACGTCCACCTTGCCGGCGGTCTCGATGGCCTCCCCGCCCTTGATGAGGATCCCGTTGGCAGCGCCCTTGGAGGTCCCGACAACCATGGCAGCGGGAGTGGCGAGCCCGAGGGCGCACGGGCAGGCGATTATCAGGACTGCGATGAAGGCCGTGAAACCGTGGATGAAACTTGAGCCCGCTAGGTACCATGCGGCCAGGGAGCCGACCGCCACGATGACCACGACCGGCACGAAGTAGGCAGCCACCCTGTCAGCGAGCCTCTGTATTGGCGCCTGGCCCGCCTGGGCGTCCTCCACCAGTTTGACGATCTGCGCCAGGGCGGTGTCGCTGCCGACCTTGGTCGCCCGGACAGTCAGCAGCCCTGTCTTGTTCATGGTCCCGCCGTAGACATCGTCCCCCTCCGTCTTGTCGACCGGGATACTTTCGCCCGTCAGCATTGCCTCGTCGATCGCAGCATTCCCCTCGACGATCACGCCGTCCGTAGGCACCTTGTCCCCCGGCTTGATTCGAACGAGCTCCCCCACCTGCACCTCCTCCAGCGGCACTTCCGTCAGTGTCCCTCCCCGGATCACTGCCGCCTTGGACGGCCTCAGCTCCATGAGCTTTCGGACAGACTCCGAGGCCCGTCCCCTCATCGCGTGCTCGAGGACCTTCCCCAACAGGATGAAACCGATTACGAGCGAGGAGACGTCAAAGTATGTTCCCTGGGGAAGGGCGCCGGGGGCCAGGACCACAGCAGAGCTGTAGGCCCAGGCTGAGGTCGTCCCCACCGCGACAAGCGAGTCCATGTTCGCGGCCCTCGCCCGAATCGCATGCCACGCCCCCCTGTAGAACGGGAGGCCCGCCACAAGCTGGACGGGCGTCGCCAGGGCCAATAGGACCAGGCCCTGAGGGAAGGGTTCAGGTAGGGCGACGAACCAGGTCAGCATGAGCACCGGAACCCCGAGAACGAAACTGAGGACGGTCATCCACTCCAGCCTTCTCAGCTCTTTGGCGGGGGCCACGAAGGTCCGAAGGCAGGTTTCGCTGCAGAAGTAGAAGGTAGTGCCCCGCCGGGACACGTTAAGCGAATCGGGCCTCTCTTCGACGTACATTCCGCAGACCGGGTCCTTCGCCAACCCTGCTCCAGACTTGCACCGCCATGAGTGGGATAAAGGAATTTGTCTGTCGGGGGAAGAGATATAGTCGGCCCGAAAAAGTCGAAGAAAGAGATGCCGAAAGACCCAGTGTGCGGCATGACGGTCGACGACAAAGCCGCGTTAAGCTCTGAGCACGAAGGCAGAGTCATCTACTTTTGCTCGCAGGGCTGCAAGAACACGTTCGACAGGAATCCGCAAAAGTACGTCCGCGTAGGCTAGGCGAAAGCTGCCTACCCAGGGGCTCTGCCCAACGCGGTGGGCCGCCGGCTTCCAAGGTTTAACTCCCAGCACCCGGCTGCCGACGGAAGGCGCAACAAGATCTTGGTCGAGCAGGAGTTCGAGCGGTACGTCAAGGACAACTTGGACGACTTTGCGAAAGAGGTGATGAGGTTGACGGCGCAGCCCAGCGTCTCGGCGAGGCACGAGGGCATCGAGGAATGCGCGAAGCTGGTCGAGAGGATGTTGACGGAGCTCGGGGCAACCACGAAGGTTCTGAGACTCGAGGGGGCCGCCCCACTGGTCTTCGGCGAACTCAAGTCGTCCCGTTCGAGCAAGACGGTCCTGTTCTACAACCACTACGACGTGCAGCCCGAGGAGCCGCTGGACCTTTGGAAGTCGCCCCCCTTCAAGCCGGTGTTGAAGGACGGGAGAATCTACGGCAGGGGAGTATCGGATGACAAGGGGGAACTCGTTTCCAGGCTCAAGATAGTCGAGTCCTACATCGAGACCGCGGGCGAACCTCCCTGCAATGTCAAGTTCTGCTTCGAAGGCGAGGAGGAAGTGGGGAGCGTCCACCTCGACCAGTACGTTTCCAAGAACAGCGACCTGTTCAAGGCAGACGCCGTTTTCTGGGAGTTCGGCGAGGTGGATGCCGCGCTCAGGCCCATCGTCAGTCTTGGAGTCAAGGGGATGATCTACCTGGAGTTCGTGCTCAAGTCTCTTTCCCAGGACGCGCACAGCAGTTACGGTGCCGCCCTGCCCAGCGCTCCCTGGAGGCTTGTCAAGATGCTGAATTTGCTGAAGGACGAAAACGAGAGGATACTCGTGCCCGGCTGGTACGACAAGGTCGAGGCCCTGAGCGAGCAGGAGATGGCCGTGCTTGAGGAGCAGCCCTTCGACGCCGAGTCCTTCAAGAAGACCTACGGTGCCGCGGAGTTCGTCGGCGGCATGAGTGACGCCCAGGCCAAGAAGGCGCTCGTTCAGAGGCCTACGGGCAACATTGCTGGAATATGGGCGGGCTACACCGGCCCCGGCTCCAAGACCGTGCTCCCGAAGGAGATTCACTGCAAGATGGACTTCCGTCTGGTGCCTGACCAGGACCCGGATGACCTCCTCAGGAAGCTCAGGGCGCACCTGGATAGCAAAGGGTTCGCCGACGTAAGGATTGAGTTGGACAGCATGGAACCTGCCGCCCGCACCCTTTACACCGATCCCTTTGCCCAGTCAGCCATAAGGGCCGCGCGCAGGGTCTACAACAAGGAGCCCATAGTGAGACTTTCTTCGCCCGGGACCGGCCCCCTGTACGTTTTCACGAGGCGGTACAAGATGCCGTCGATCGACATCGGGGTCTCCGGAGAGGACGCCGCGATACACGCGCCCAACGAGAACCTCAGGCTCGACCTGCTGGAGAAGGGGATGCTCTGGATAGCAGATACGATGGAAGGTTTCGTGGCTTCATGACTCACCACTTGCTGAGGTTTCCTTCTAGGAGACCCAGCCCAAGATGGTCTCGGTCTATGTGCCTGGAGAGTTCCTTGGCGTCCTTTTCGTGAGCCCCGCAGTACGGACAGCTCAGACCGCCCGGCTCTGCCAGCTGCGGAAGGGGGACGCGTTTCCTGACCCTTCCGGTGACGAGGCTCATTTGAGTGACCAGGCCGACGAACCTTCCCCTGCGCGTGACGCCAAGACGGCTGATTCCTGCCCTGGACATCTTGGCGATCGCTTCGCTCGCCTTCGCTGCCTCCTCAATGGTCTCCACAGGAGCACTCATCACCGTGCCCACCGTCGTGGTGTTCGGGTCGAGCCCCTCGGCTACCACCTTGTAGAGGATGTCGCGCTCTGTCACAAGCCCCACAAGGCCCTCGCCTTCCATGACGACAGCCTCCATGGCTCCCTCGGCTCGCATGGCCGCAGCCGCTTCTGCGACTGACTGCTTGATCGAGGTCCTCGCGAAGTCGCTCTGGGTGTACTCGGAAACTTTCCGGGCCAGGCCCTCCCTTAGTCCCACGATTGGCGGCGGCTGAACCTCTCTAATAGATGTTCTCGGCTTCAAGCGTTAAATCCATCCTCCGAAGCCAGACCGGGCATGAAGGTCGGCGTTCTCGGCTCCGGCCTGATGGGCTCGGTGATCTCATGGGACCTGGCTCGCTCCAAGGGGATAGACGAGGTCGTGGTTGCGGACATCGACCCCGAAAGGCTTTCCTCGCTCAGGCGGCGGGCCGGCGGAAGGAAACTCTCGGTGGAGGTCGTAGACCTCAGGGACCCAGCAAAGACGGCCCGTTTCGTGAAGGGGTTCGACGTGCTCGCCTCGGCCCTCCCCCACGGGGTCGTGAACCTCGTCGACGTGGCTGCCGTGAAAGCGGGGTCCAAGATGGTCGACATCGCGTTCGAGGACGCACAGATGGGACTCGATGTGGAAGCCAAGAAGCGCGATTCCCTTCTGATTCCGGGCTGCGGGCTCGCCCCTGGATTGGGAGGGATCCTTCTCGCGCACGCCGTGAGGAACCTGGCGGGGGCGTACGAAGGGCACATACTTGTGGGGGGCATACCAGAGCACCCGGTCGGACCGTTCGACTACAGGCTCGTGTTTTCGATAGTGGGCCTGCTCAGGGAGTACATAGAGGAGGCCCGCGTGTTCAGGGGAGGGAAACTGGTCAGAGTGATGCCATTCTCCGAAGTGGAGAAGGTTCAATTCCCGGAGCCTGTCGGCACCCTGGAGGCCTTCTGTACTGACGGGCTCGCGAGCCTCGTCTACACCATGAAGAGTCTGAAGGTGCTGGACGAGAAGACGCTCAGGTGGCCAGGACATGCCCAGAAGATGAACGTCCTGATGGAATCCGGATTCTTCTCGAGGGAGAAGGTCAGGGTCGCCGGCGCCGAAGTTTCGCCTCTCGAGGTATCCTACGCGGTCCTAGGAAGGAAGCTGAGCGAAGGGGACCCTCACGACATCACCGTGATGAGGGTCGTCGCGAAGTCGCGCAGACAGGAGGTGGTGTACGACATGGTGGACAGGTACGACGACGACAACGCGGTCACTTCTATGGGGAAGACGACCGGATACACGGCTTCCATAGTGGCGCAGATGGTGGGCTCGGGCGAGATAAGTGGCAAGGGAGTCATCCCCCCAGAGACGGCGGTGCATGGGATGCTGGTGGAGAGACTGCAAGCCGAGCTGGGACGCCGGGGCGTGAAGATATCGGTCCGCGAGTAGCCCGCCCCGACGCGATGTTGGAAAGGACGAGCACGGACCATGCGGAGCCTCTTCCAGGGGCTACCTGATCGGCGGTCATGCCGTCGTCGTGTACTCTTGCATGTGATAGACAAGGGGCTTCTTGTTCGCCATGGCAGAGGCGCTGGTCACCTCGCCAAGGACGAGCGAGTGGTCCCCGCCCTCGTACACGCGCCAGACACTGCATTCGATCGCGGCTAGCGCCCCCCGGATCAGCGGGGATCCCGTGGTTCCGGCGTAGAAGTTGACTCCTTCGAACCTCTGTTTCGAGTCGAGCCTCCCTGCGAAACGCTCCGAGATTCTCTTCTGATCCGAGGCAAGGAGGTTTACTGCGAAGTGACCCGTTCGCACGAGCGAGCCGTGAACGTCTGAGGCCTTGCCGATAGAGACGAGAACCAGGGGCGGGTCTAGCGAGACGCTGGTGAAAGAACTGACCGTTAACCCCACCGGCCCCCGTTTCGTCTGAGTCGTGACCACAGTCACTCCCTGGGGGAACAGCCGCATGACTCCCTTCAGCTTGCCCGCGATTTCGCCGCCGGCCCTGCGACGCCGGTCTCCCCCGCTCATTGGAGTCGCGCTGCCCGAACTCGTTAAAAGGATTGTCCGGGGAAGTCGACGCTGGCGTGGCGGGCCCTCATCGAAGGCGAATACCGAAGTCTTTCCTCGAGAGAGCGGTGTATTCCTTTCTTCTGATCGCCGCGGTCGTTCTCCTTGGAACCATGGTGATGCACTCGATTGAAGGCTGGTCCTACGTGGACTCCTTCTACTTCACCAGCATGATCGCGACGGGCCAGGGACCCCCGGCCAACCTGGACCCGCAGTCGGCCTTCGGGAAAGTGTTCACGTCACTCTTGGCGTTCATCTCAGTCGGAACGGTGGTGTCCGCCCTCCTATTCCTGTTCGGACCATTTTTCGGGCGCGTCTTCCGCCTCAGTGTGGAGAGGATAGAAGAGGCGGAGAAGGAGCACGAAAGCTAGGGCTAGGCCGCGCTGACAACGACGTAGGCAGCCGCAGCCAACAAGGCGGTCATCGGAATAGTAATCACCCAGGCCCATATGATCCTCCTGGCGACCCCCCATCTCACCGAGGACGCCCCCCGGGTGGCCCCCGACCCCATCACCGCGCCGCTGACGACGTGGGTGGTGCTGACCGGGATCCCCCGCAGAGAGGCTGCGATGATGGTGGCGGCGGCCCCCGTTTCGATCGAGAAGCCGTGCACCGGGTCGAGCCGCGTCATCTTGAACCCGAGCGTCCTCACAATCCGCCATCCTCCGAAGGAGGTCCCCAGTGCTATGGAAGAAGCCGCGAGGACCGCGACCCAAAGAGGCACCTTGAAGCTCGGCAGGTACCCTGTGGAGACCAGGAGGAGGGTCACGACCCCCATGGTTTTCTGAGCGTCGTTGGTGCCGTGGCTGAGGCTCACAAGTGCCGAGGAAACAAGCTGCAGCCTCCTGAAATATCTGTTGACAACTTCTAATGCCTTCTTGAAGAAAATATGAATAAGCAATGTCATCAGGGTGAAGGCAACTAAGAAGCCGACGATGGGTGATATTACCATGAAGGAGACCACTGTCTCGAGCCCAGTCCAGCCGAGAGAGCCTGGCCCCGCCTTCACGACCGCCGCCCCCACGAGCCCGCCGATCAGGGCGTGAGAAGAGCTGGAAGGAAGACCGAGATACCACGTCAGCAGGTCCCAGCAGATTGCACCGACCAGGGCCGCCAGGATCAGGTTGGGCGTTACCACCTGCGAGCTGACAATCCCAGTGCCGATGAATGTGGCCACGGCTACTCCGAACACCGCGAACGCGATGAAGTTGAAGAAAGCGGCCATGGAGACCGCAGCTACCGGGGGCAGGACCCGGGTGGAAATCACGGTTGCAACTGAATTGGCCGCGTCATGGAACCCGTTGACGAAGTCGAAGCCGTACGCCACCGCTATTATGCCGATGACGTAGGACGAGAGCAAGCGTGCCCCTTCAGCTGCTTATCATTACGTCCCTCAGCACAAAGCTGACGCTCTCGCACCTGTCCGTCACGGTCTCCATGTACTCGTAGATTTCCTTGAGCTTGAAGATGGTGATGGTATCTCCGCTCTTGAACAGAGCGGCCAGGGCCTCGTTAAGGAGCACATCGGCTTCATTTTCCAGCCTGTCCACTTCGATGCACCGCTTGTCTATCTCCTTCTTGTCGGTCCTCCGTACGGAGAGGACGGCGTGGTGTAGATTCTCCACCGACTCCCTGATGATGCCCGCGAATCTCAGCATGGGCTCGGTGGGGCCCTGTATTTCGAAGAGCACGAGCTTGTTCATTATGGCGTTCATGAAGTCTAGGACGTCGTCGTACATCGAGGCAAGCCTGGTAAGGTCGTCCTGAGAGATCGGGGTTATGAAGCTCCTGTTGACCCTCTCGTAGATCTGGTGGACGATGTTGTCAGTGTTGTGTTCAAGGTCCTTGAACTCCCTTCTCCTTTCTTCCATGCCGTCAAACGACTTCACTGCGTCTTCGAATTTTTCTGCCCCCTCAGAGATGGACGAGGACTCGTCTTCAAGGAGGTCAAAGAAGACCTTGTCCTGGGGAATTATCCATTCCTTGATTCCCATTTCTCGCTTGGACGCCCAGACGAGGAAGTATTATCCTTTGTCAAAGCCCTGGCCGAGGGCGAACGCTTTATCGAAGGAGGCCTCTACGACGTCGAAGTTGAAGATATCGATAAGGCGGGGGAGAAGGTCCGATACGGTGGCCTTCCTTGGTCTTCTGACGGCTCTCGCCAACTTCGAGAAGCTAGAGCCGCCGGATGAGCCATCGAGGCACAGGCTGGTGGAGGACATCTTCGCCAGGAGGAGGCTGGGGCTGTTCGTCGCAACTGCGGGCGCCGATATCGTGGGTTACGCGCTGTACTTCTACTCTTACTCTTCCTTCTTGGCAAGGCCGACCCTTTACCTCGAGGACATCTTCGTCCCCGAGGACCACAGGGGCAGGGGGATTGGGTCCTCGCTCTTTCATCGCTGCCTGAAGGAAGCTGAGTCCAGCGGCTGCGGGAGGATGGAGTGGGCAGTGCTGACCTGGAACCTCGGCGCGATAGGGTTTTACGAGAAGGTCGGCGCAAGGAAGCTCGACGAGTGGCACGTGTACCGCCTCACCAGAGAACAGTTCGGGATTGCGGCGGAGGCTTTGCGGAAAACCCGCCACGCGAAGAAGCGCCCACGGTCCGAACCAGCCGGACATCATCGCACTTGACGCCATCAGATGGGACCCGAATGGTCCCCAGACCCGGCAGGCGGACCTGTTGGAGAAGGGTCATCAGATACTCTAATGTTATATGGCCACTGCCACGGCCCCCAGCCGATTAGGATTGCCGCGCGTCATGCTCTTCGAGGAAGCGGTGGGGAAGGACAAGTTCCTCCTCGGAGGCAAGGGGTACGGACTGGTCGAAATGACCGCGATAGGACTCCCCGTGCCGCCGGGGTTCGTCGTCACCACCGACGCCTGTAAGGACTACTACCGGAACGGAGGAGTTCCCGCAGGGCTGTTCGAGGAGGTCAGGTCGAAGGTGAAGGCCATCGAGACAAAGACCGGCAGAGTCTTCGGAGGCGAAGAGAGCCCGCTGCTCTTCTCAGTCAGGTCGGGGGCGCCCTTCTCCATGCCCGGAATGATGGACACTGTTCTCAATCTCGGGCTCAACGACAGAATAGTGGGCAGGCTCTCCGCGGCTTCGGGGAACGCGCGTTTTGTCTACGACTCCTACCGGAGATTCATACAGATGTTTGGAAAAATCTCCATGGGAGCAAGGGGTGATAGCTTCGAGGCAATCCTGGAGGAACGCAAGAAAGAGACGGGGGCAAAGATGGACATAGACCTCCCTCCAGACGAACTCAGTGGAATCGTAGCAAGCTTCAAGGAGGTACTCAGGAGAGAGGCGGGGAAGGAGTTCCCGCAGGACCCGTATGTCCAACTCGAAATGGCTGTCGAGGCGGTGTTCAGGTCGTGGAACAACCCGAGGGCGAAGGAGTACAGAAGATACTACAAGATCAGCGAGGCTCTCGGGACCGCCGTGAACGTCCAGACCATGGTGTTCGGCAACATGGGGCCAGACTCAGGGTCAGGTGTGGGATTCACGAGGAACCCGTCCACCGGCGAGAGGAAGCTCTACGGAGAGTATCTAGCCAACGCCCAGGGCGAGGACGTGGTCGCGGGAACAAGGACCCCAGTGGGAATTGATAGCATGGACCCGCGCCTCAGGCAGGAGCTAGTGGCCGTTGCGGCGAAGCTCGAATCACACTTCAAGGACCTTCAGGACTTCGAGTTCACTGTGCAGAACGGAAAGCTCTGGCTTCTTCAGACAAGGAACGGGAAGAGAACCGCCCAGGCGGCGGTCAAGGTAGCCGTCGACATGGCAGACGAGGGGCTCATCAGTTTGGAGGAGTCTGTCACAAGGGTGGAGCCCGCCCAGCTCGACGCCCTCCTGCACAGGAGGCTCGACCCCCAGAAGGGCGACACCCCCCTCGCGAAGGGGCTAAACGCGTCCCCCGGGGCAGCGACCGGGGCCGTCGTCTTCGACACCGAGGAGGCGGCAAGAAAAGGAGACAGCGAGAAGATAATTCTCGTGAGGCCTGAGACGACTCCAGAGGACATCCGGGGCATAATCGCGGCGCAAGGGGTGCTGACCGTCAGGGGTGGGATGACTTCACATGCCGCAGTGGTCGCCAGGGGGATGGGGAAGCCCGCGGTGGTCGGATGCAGCGAGATCGAGATCGCCCAGGACGGCAGGCATTTCGTGACCAAGAACGGCGAGTGGGTCTCGGCGGGTGACATCGTCACCTTAGACGGGACCAGCGGCGCGGTATACAGGGGGGCGGTGAAGACCGTCGACCCCGTCCTGTCGCCTGAGTTCAGCGAGCTGCTCAGGAGAGCGGACAGGCTGAGGAAGCTCGAGGTCTGGGCGAACGCGGATGCCCCTGAGACTGCGTCGAAGGCCCGAGAGTTCGGGGCCCAGGGGGTCGGGCTCTGCAGGACCGAGAGGATGTTCAACGCCCCCAACAGGCTGCCCATCGTGCGCGAGATGATCATGAGCTCGAACATGGAGGAGAGGAAGAAGCACCTGTACAGGCTCTTCCCGTTCCAGCTCGCGGACTTCAAGGGGATCTTCAGGGCGATGAGCGGGAGTCCCGTTGTCGTCCGCCTCCTCGACCTTCCGCTTCACGAATTCCTCCCTCCCGCGGAGGAGCTGCTCACTGAAATTCAAGCGATGAAGGAGAACAAATCGACTGATGCGGAGATTGCCGCCAAGAGGGCGGTCCTGGCCAGGGTTACGCAGTTGGCGGAGCACAACCCGATGATTGGGCACAGGGGGTGCAGGCTGGCGGTGACGTACCCGGAAATCTATGAAATGCAGACAAAGTCCATACTTCGAGCGGCGATTGAACTCCTCCGGGAGGAGGGAAGAACGGTCAAGGTGAAAATCATGCTGCCCCTGGTGGCGGAGGCAAAGGAGTTCAAACTACTAAGGGGGACGGTGGATGAGGCGGCCGAGAGCGTGTTTCAGGAACTGGGAGCACGTCTTCCCTACGAGGTGGGGACGATGATAGAGACCCCGAGAGCCGCGCTGACCGCCGCAGAGATAGCGAAGTACTCCGACTTCTTCTCCTTCGGGACCAACGACCTCACTCAGACAACGTTCGGGTTCAGCAGGGACGACGTAGAAGCGAAGTTCATACCAAGGTACATCGAAGTCGGGATTCTCGAGCAGAGCCCGTTCGACAGCATAGACGTACCGGGTGTGGGGAAGCTGGTAAAGATGGCGGTGCGGGATGGAAGGAGTGTCAAGCCATCCCTTGAAGTCGGGGTCTGCGGCGAGCACGGAGGCGACCCGAAGAGCATAGCCTTCTTTACCGAGGCGGGCCTCAACTACGTGAGCTGCTCTGCTTTCAGAGTGCCAATCGCAAGGCTGGCCGCAGCCCAGGCGGCGGTGGCGAAGAGCTCGGTTTCCACGCTGTGAATCGATGCCATTCCGGGTCGCCCAGGGGGGGTACGGAGGGAGCGCTCCTCTAATTCTTTACATGATTGTATGAATTTTTCACCGGGCTGTGTCGAAGCCCGTAATAGTGCCCGAGAAAATAGCAGACGGTAAGACCATGTCGGAGGCGCTTCTCGGCGTCGACCCCCAGGTGCACATCTTTTCGTCTACCAAATACAGGATCATGCAGCTGCTGAAGAGGCAGGACGGTACGGATTTGGAGAGCCTGAGCAAGGAGCTCATGGTATCCCAGATGGCGGTCTACAAGCACCTCAGGGAACTCGAGAAAGACGGCATGGTAGAACATGTCGCGCGGAAGAACGGCGTCGGGAGGCCCCGGATGTTCTTCAGGCCGACGTCAAAGTCGGCGGGGGTGTACCCGAAGGGATATGCTCAACTATCCCTCATGGTCCTGGAGTACGTCCAAGACAGACTCGGAAAGGAGGGGGTGGAGGACGTCCTCAGCAAGCTGCAGGAAAGGGGAGTGGGGAGGTACGGGGAGAAGGTCGGGAGCGGAACCCTGCTCCAGAGGGTGAAGAGATTGGCGGCAGCGAGGGACGAAAGAGGCTTCTACGCTGGAACGACGTTGACAGACAAGGGCGCGATTGAGCTCGTGCAGCACAACTGCCCCGTCTCATGCTTCGCCTCGAAGTATCCTGCCCTTTGCGAGCAGGAGAGGGTGATGTTTGAAAGAGTCCTTGAAGCGAACGTTCAACTCGTGGACTCGGATCCGCTGGGCACCGAGCCCTGCAAGTTTGTCATTACCGCAGGCCAATGAAGCAAGCGAAGGCTCAGGGTCCCGCGAGCGGCCCCGGCCACCCTCTATTTTCAGTTCTGAGAATCCGCTACCGACGTTAAATAGCTTCGGCTTTCGCGGAAAATCCGAGCGTGACCACAGTGACTGACGGGCTGCCGAAGGCCCTGGTAGTCGTAGACGCCGAGAGATGCAAGGGATGCAGCCTGTGCGTGGTCACCTGCCCCCAGAAGAGCATGTCGCTGGCGCCATCCTTTAACCGGAATGGCTTCCATCCTGCAGTATTCCACTATCACGGTGAAAGGGGGGACTGCACAGCGTGCGGGATCTGCTACTGGGTCTGCCCCGACTATGCCGTGGCAGAAGTGAGGAGCCTGAAGCGGAAATGACCAGACGGGACTTCGTGAAAGGAAACGAAGCGCTGGCGCTGGGTGCCCTGAAGTCTGGGCTAAACGCCTACTTCGCATACCCCATAACCCCCTCCAGCGAAATCCCGGAGACCCTCGCCCAGCAGTTCAAGAGCCCAGAGTATCCCGACTTCAAAGTCTTCCTGCAGTCGTCAAGCGAGCTTGAAGCAATCAACATGGTGATGGGGGCAGCTGCGACGGGCGCCAAGGCCATGACTGCGACGTCAGGGCCGGGGTTCAGTCTCAAACAGGAAGGACTCTCGTACGCCGCGAGCATGGAGATACCGTTCCTCGTGGCAGACATCAACAGGGGGGGCCCAGGGCTGGGGAATCTGGGACCGGAGCAGAGCGACTACTTCCAGGCGACCAAGGGCGGCGGGCACGGGGGCTACAGGAACATCGTCCTGGCGCCCAACTCGGTGCAGGAGATGGCCACGTTCCCGGGCCTGGGATTCTCACTTGCGTTCAAGTACAGGAACCCGGCGATCATACTAGCAGACGCTTTCCTGGGTCAGTTGAAGGAGGACACTGCGTTTCCAGCAATAACCAAAGAGAAGTTCGACACGCCGTGGGCGACGACGGGGGCGCGGGGAGAGACAAGGCACGTCCTCGTCTCGCTCCACCTCGATTTCGACGACCAGAGCAGGCACGTGGAGCACCTGCTGAAGAAGTATGAAGAGATGGCCCGCGAGGAGCAGCGCGCCGAGTTGTACCTTACTGATGACGCAGACGTCGTGATGGTGGCATTCGGTATCGTCTCAAGGCTGTGCAAGCAGGCAGTCAACACCCTTAGGGCCAAGGGCGTGCGCGCGGGCATGCTCAGGCCGATAACCCTGTCGCCCTTCCCTTCCAGATTCGTCTCGGAACTTGCCTCCAAAGGAGTGAAGAGGTTCGTGGTGGTGGAGCTCAACACTGGGCAGATGGTGACCGACGTCAGGCTGGCGCTGGAGGACGGTGGAAGGACAGAGAGCCTGAACAGATGGGGAGGAATCCTCCCGTCGTCGGGAGAGATTGTGGCACAGGTGGAGATGGCTTCGGCATGATGCCCGGGCAGGAAGAGAGCGCGAACGAATACGAGGTTCGGCTGGGGAAGCTGTCGGCCCTGACCTCGAAGCCGACGCACTACTGCTCAGGCTGCGAACATGGGATTCTGACGAAACTGATAGCGAACGCCATCGATGAGCTGGAGATCAGGGAGAAGAGCGTGGTCATCGATTCCGTCGGGTGCAGCGTATTCGCGCACGAGTACATCAATGTGGACGCGATTCAGGCGCCTCACGGGAGGGCACCCGCCGTCATGGCCGGAATAAAGAGGGTCAGGCCAGACCTGGTCGTCTTCGCGGTACAGGGGGACGGCGACGCTGTTGCCATAGGCCTCCAAGAACTCATCTACGCGGCCAGCAGGAACGAACCCATCACCATATTCTTGGTCAACAACGCCATATACGGGATGACCGGTGGGCAGATGGCGCCAACGACCCCGGAGGGAATGGTCACAACTACGACCCCCGAGGGACGGGACACGGCATACACAGGCACCGTCATCGACGCCTCGAAGATGCTGGCCGGCATGGACGGGCCGTCCTACGTCAAGAGGGTATTCCTCCCGGTCGCGCCCCTTAGGACGAGAGACCTGTACAGCGCGGCAGGACCCCTGGAGGGGGCGAGGAGCGTCGTGAACGCGTTCAAGGTCCAGCTTGCCGGAGGGTTCTCGTTCGTCGAATTCGTGAGCACCTGCAGCATAAACTGGAAGATGTCGGTGCTCGACTCGAAGAAGTACGCGGCGGAGGTCCTGTCAAAAATCTATCCCCCCGGGCTGTACAAGGACAAGCTAGGGATCGAGAGGAAATGAAGACCCAGGTGATAATGGCAGGGCACGGGGGCCAGGGGGTTCTCGACCTCGCCAACTTCGTCTCCTTCTACCACATGCTGAAGGGAATGCACGTGGCGTACACTCCCTCGTACGGGCCGGAGAGCCGCGGGGGCAAGGTAAAGTGCTATGTTGTAGTCTCTGACGAGGAGATCGACTCGCCCATAGTGGAAGAGCCCGACTGTCTCATAATAATGAACACGCCGTCGATGGACTTCGTTCCGATCCTGAAGAAGGGAGGGACCCTGCTGATGAACACTTCCCTCATCAAGGACGAGCCTAAGCGTGACGACGTGAAGGCAGTCAAGGTCCCGGTCACGGACATCGCTGCTGGACTTTCAGAACTGAAGCTCGAAGGGGTGAAGGACCCGACGATAGCGGCCAACAGCGCGATGTTCGGAGCCTATCTGGCCCTGGGCGAGAAGACCTTCGAGGATGTGAGCGACGCGGTCAACGAAGTATTCGCCCACTTCCTGACCGACCGCAAGAAGGTCTACATCCCGCTCAACCTGAACGCGGTGCAGCGCGGGTATTCGTACGTGAGCCAGGGGGGCAAGGGGCATCCTCAGGCCCAAGTCGTCACAAGTTGAAGCAACATTGAGTGGAGTCGGCATGGCCAACGCCATGAACGAAAGCCTGTCCGAGAACCAGAGGGAAGTCTTTGGTGCCGCCGGCGAGGGCGGAGAGCCGAGACAAATCGGGATGGGTGCCGGGCCCGCGGCGCTGCTCGCGGTCCTGTTCGTAGGGTATCTTGCCTACGCGGCCGACAGGCTCGTCTTCAACACTCTTCTCGCTCCCATCCAGAAGAGCCTCGGCCTCAACGGAGTTCAGGTGGGCCTTCTCGGAAGCGCGATTTACGTCGGAGTCCTGTGCACTGTGCTCCTAGCCGGCCACCTTTCGGACCGGTACGGGAGATGGAGGATCATCATTGCCGGCCTGGCCCTGTTTACGGCGTTCACCTGGCTGATAGGCTTCTCCACGAGCTTCGAAGAAGCCTTGCTCTTTCGCCTAATCAGCGGCATGGGAGAAGGGCTCTTCTGGCCTGTAGCCATGGCAGCGGTGGCCGCTCGATACGGGGCGCGGAAGGGGCTCGCCCTTGGCGTCTTCTACACCGGATTCGACGTCGGCGGCATCATCGGCGCGGCGGTGACGGGGGCCGTCTTCTACATCGCGGCGGCGTGGCAGCCGGCTTTTTTCGTGGCACCGACCATAGGCCTCGTCGCGATAGCCGGAGTCCTCGCCGGTAGAAAGGGGCTCGAATGGTCCGGGAAAGATTCCTCCATGCTGGCTCTCGGCAGGGATGCTCTTGCCGTTCTCCGCAGGCGGGGGGTCGTCGTAATACTCGCGTTTGCGACATTCGCGACCTGGGCGACCGTGTGGCAGACGGTCTTTCTCGCCTACTACTACAGGAGCGTCCTCAACCTTCCAGTAGTATACAGCGCTCTGGCCTACATTCCTGTCCCGGCCGCAGGGATCGTAGGGAAAGTCCTGCTCGGAGGGCTATCTGACAGATGGAGGAGAGACAGGCTTCTGCTTCTTGCCTCCCTGGGAATGGTGGCATCATACGCGGTGTTCTTCGGCTCCTCTGACCTGGCGGTCGATGTCGCGGCATCGCTGTCCATGGGGTTCTTCAGTTCCGCTCTATTCCCCGTGATGCAGTCTCTGGCCACCGACCGTTCGGGAGGAAGGGTAGGCACCGCGCTGGGGCTCACCACGACGTTTCAGTCCGTTGCTACAATCCTTGCCCCCTTCACGACTGGCGCGATGTTCTTCATAGGGGTCGGGACAGCAGTAGCATTGGAAGCGATGGTCCCGGCCGTCCTCACGTTGGTATCCGCCGCTCTCCTCAAGGATCCCAGGCTGGAAGTCGGCCAGGCGCTCGAGGGCACCAAGGGTTTTTAGTGGAGAAGGAACGGAGGAACCCCGATGTGCATCACGAAGGTCGGCAAGGTACTCTCGGCAGGCAAGGGCAGAGCCCAGGTCGAATTCTTCGGTGCCGGTGACTTGGGGGACGTCGACGTCTCGGTGGTCGGCGGGGTCACCGAAGGGGCTTTCGTCGAGGTGTTCGGAGATCTCGCGCTTTCCGTCCTCAGCCCTGCGGAAGCGAGGAGGAGGAAGGCGGTCTGGGATGAAGTGAGGAAGGCGGCGATGATGCCATCCCCGAGGAGGAGGGCACGGCCCTGACCGAAGGCGGCATCCTGCTCCACGCGAAGCACGCATACATGCCAAACAGCCTAGGCTATTGCGGCCCCGACGACAGGGGGCTCATCCTACGGCACATAGAAGAGTCCAAGGGGGGAGATAACCTCGCCTCGATTCTGAAGGAGTTTGAAGCGGCCTACCCTTTCCTGCGCCTCATTGCCAGGTCCACGGGAATGGACGCCTTCGACTACGCGGTGCCTGAAGCCTACTGGATCGGGAACTCGCTGCTCGACAGGGTGGAGACCCCCGAGTTCTACAGGTTCTCCCACCAAGAGCTGGTGGGCAAGGACCCGAAGGAGGTCAGGAGGTTGTTCAGGTCGGCGGGGGGGAGGGCAAGGCCTCACCACACGTTCTATGTGATGAGCACCTACGCGACCTCAAGCGTCGCAGACGGCCCAAGCCTTTCCCAAGACGGGCGCCAGAAGGTCCAGGGGCTGATCAACAATTGCAGAATCTCCTGGGGAGAGGTGAAAGAGGTAGGTAAGAAGCGGCTGGCCGTCAAGTACGAGCCCGTGTTGCTGGACGACGGAAGGCTGTCCCTCGCCGCCCCTGCGGTCAGGAAGGTGAGCTACAACCCCGAAGTCGGGTCTTTCTCGAAGGTGAAGCCCGGTGACTGGGTGACCATGCACTGGGACTATGCCTGCGAAGTGATTTCTCCGGCGCAACTCCGGAACATCGCCAAGTACACGGCGCTGGACATAGACGCGACCAACAGAATACTGAAGGCCTCTCCGCGAAAGCGTTGAGCCGGCTCGTCCCGCCTATTTCATCTTGGAGAGCTGTTCTATGCGGGAGATTCGAGCCTTGTCGAGCATCTCGAATGACTTCTTGAGGTCCGTGAGGGTTTCCACGTTCTCGCCTGACTCCTTGGCGAGCTGTTGGAAGACGTCCTTGGCCTGGGTATTCGTCTGCCTCGAGGCGAAGCGTTCATAGCTGCTGACAAGGTCCTCTTCGACGCCGATCCAGTTGACCAGAGTCTCGATAAGAGCTTCGACGTAGCCCGTCTTCACGGTCTCTTCCACCTTCCTCGCGTCGGAAACGGTCTCGACTTCGGCGATTATTCTCTCTCTCTTCATGAGACGACAGCACCTGCCGATTTTCGGGCAGTTTTAAACGAGTCGTGGTCAGACAAGTTGGTTCAGCAGGAGGAACGGCAGAAGGCCGGTGGCGAGACTCAGCAGGAGCATTAGGGCGGGGGGCGCCAGGTCAGCGGGCTTCCTCGCCTGCACGGACCCATCCCCCTTTCCGAAGACGACGGTGTTGATTATCTTGTAGTAGTAACCGATGGAGAGCAGAATGTTGCCGACGACAATGACTGCCAGAAAGAAGAAGGGTCCAGTCTGAGCTGAGAGCAGGGCCCACACCACGAGGATTTCGCTCCAGAACATCCCGAACGGGGGAGCACCCATCATCGCGAGCGAGTTTGAGGCGTAGAGGAAGCCCAGCGGCCTGTCCTGCCTCCCCGAACCCTTGAGTTTCTCGAGTTCCGCGTTCTCGTATGCGGAGTTCTCCTTCCCGAGCAGCATAAAGAAGTTGGACTTCAGGAGGCTGTGATTCCAGATGGTGAAGACTACGGCGACCAGCCCGGGGAAGCTCAGAGTCGACAAGGCTGCTAGCATGTAGCCCGTCTGGGCCACCGAGCTGAAGGAGAGGATCCGTCTGAGGTTGGTCTGCGCCAGACCGCTGAGGTTGCCCACCAGCATCGTCACCACGGCCAAGGCAGCAAGGAGGATCTGAATGTCCAGGATGCTAGAGGGAGGGGAGACGGCCCCGACCAGGGGCTGTAGAATCTTCAGGATTGCGAAGACGCCGACTCCGGTCACTGCCCCCGAAATCAGGGATGCAGACGGGAGGGGAGCCGCGGCGTACACGTCCGGGAGCCACGTGTGCAGCGGGACAATCGCAGCCTCGACCCCCAATCCCATGATAAGGACAGCAAGGCCGAAGGCTCCCGCCGATGACCCGAGCGCCGTCAAGCCGGCTCCCAGCGCTATGGAGCCCGTGGCGGCGTTGATGACGGAGATGCCGTAGAGCGCGAGGAGGCTCCCTATTCCCGCCATGAAGAAATACTTCATCGTTGCCTCGAGCGAGAGCTGCCCCCTGCCGAAGCTGACCAGACCGTACGCCGCGACGCTCATCCCCTCCCAGAAGAGGAAGAGGGTCAGGTAGTCCCCGGCGGAGATGACCCCGACCAGCGAGCCCATAAGAAGCAGGACGAGGGCGTAGAACGGGCCGATGTTGTCGGAAGGGCCGAGGTGCCTCAATGAGTACAGCGTCACGACGAAACCCACGACCAGGACCGTGAACGCGACGAAGATGCTGAACCTGTCCGCCAAGTAGACCGTCGCCAGCGCGGACGCGGTGGGCTGGGTTACGATGAAACCTTGGTCAGGGACCCATTCAGAGATCAGAAGGGCAAGGGAGACCAGAATTGCCCCGCCGCAGACAGCTCCGACTGCGTACCCCCTGCGGCTCCCCTTGCGTCCAGCGGCGAAGTCCGCCAGCAGGGAAAGGACCGCTGCCGCGAAGAGGACTTCCATCACCGAAGTTATCCACATGTCTACAGAACCCCCACCGCGAACAGGACGAACAACGTCATGACCGCAAGAAGAATCAGGGCGGCGTTAGCCTCGAGCAGCCCCGTCTGGATGGACGAAACGGCCTTTGCCAGAGGCCCGGCGACCCCCCTGTAGATTCCCGAGTACAGCCGGTCGAAGCCGAGGCCCTCCAGCAGCGCCCCCTTCAAGGACTTCATGGTCGGGGAGGTCGCCGCGAGCTGCTTCGTCTTCTGGGCATACAGCGAGAAGGCCAGGTAGACGACGAGGAGACTCGCTGCGAGGACGGAGAGGGAGGTGGCGAGCGTAGCCACGTCCGGGAGCCCGAGCGAGGCTATCGGGTAGATTGTCTGAGGATACAGGACGCCCCAGGCAAGTATTACCGAAATCGAGAGCACGATGATGGGGACGAGCATCACGGCAGGAGACTCCGAGGCGGTTCCCTTCCCTCTGGGCTGCCCGAAGAAGACCTTGGCGAGGGCCCTGAAGCTGTACAGGCCGGTGGCCGCGAACGCTAGTATGAGGGCCGCGACCTGCAGTGGTCCAGCCGCGAAGGCCAGCGAGAGGACTGCGTCCTTGCTCCAGAAGCCAATCAGCGGCGGCAGGCCGCTCATGGCAAGCATTGCTAGCGTGAATCCCACGAAAGTGTACTTCATCTGCTTCCTGAGGCCTCCCATCTCCTCCATGTCTCTGGTCTCCACCGCAGTGATCACCGAGCCGGCGGCAAGGAAGGCGAGCGCCTTGAAGAGCCCCTGGCTCACCATGTGATAGGTGGCCGCGACCCCGTTCCCCATCCCCACAGCCGCGAACATGATTCCAAGCTGGCTTATGGTGGAGTAGGCCAGCACGCGCTTCAGGTCCTGTGCACCGAAGGCGCAGACGCCTCCCACGAGGGCGCTCAGGAGACCCACGAAGGTGACGATGTAGAGAAGCTCCTGCTGCAGCAGGAACAGAGGGAGCATCCTGACCATGAGGAACACTCCGGCGTTCACCATCGTAGCAGCGTGGATTAGCGCCGACACGGTGCTAGGACCTTCCATGGCGTCGGGGAGCCAGCCGTGCAGCGGGACCTGGGCTGACTTGCCCATGGCCCCCACAAGTATCAGCACGCCCAGAAGGAATACAGTCCCTCCGCCGAGGGTGGAAACCCCCTGGGGCCCGAGGACCGTCGTGAAGCTCGTGGTGCCGAATATCCACCAGACGAGGATGACCGCCAGCAGAAGGGCCGCGTCCCCGAACCTGGTCACGACGAATGCCTTCACTCCCGCCTTCCGGGCGGACTCCCGGTCCGTGAAGAATGCGATCAGGAGAGCGGAGCAGACGCCGACGATTTCCCAGAAGAAGTAGAATTGGATGAGGTTGCCGGCCATCACCAGCCCGAGCATTGCCCCGATGAAGAGGAGTATCAGGGAGTAGTATCTCGTGAGCCCCTCCCCTCCCTCTTTCTGCATGTAGCCAATGGAGTAGACCACAACCAGAAACGAGACAAACGCGACGAAGGCCGAGACAAGGACCGAAAGGCTGTCCACCTGAACCTCGATGGACACGCTGAGCGGAGGCAGCCAGAGATGGAGGCTCTCGGTTGCGGGCCCGGCGAAGTCCAGCGCCCCCAGAGTGGCCAGGACGAGCGACGCGCCGCTCACGACCACCGCGAACCAGCCCCGAAGCCTCTTGTCGACCATTCCCAGGAGGGTCACGAACGGGACTGAGAGCAGCGGGATGAGCCAGGTGAGCCAGGCGGTGTAGATCATGCCCGCATCCTCCTTATCTCTGCGGGGTTGAGCGTCCGATACTTCCTGAAGACGGTCACTATGACCGCCAGTCCGGCGGCTTCCACCGCGGCCCCGACCAGGATGGACAGGATGACGAACACGTGGATCTGGAGGTCGGGAGGCGCCAGGAGCCCCGACGTGTACAGCGCGAGGTTCGCCCCGAACACCGCAACCTGGAACGCCATCATGCTCTTGATTAGGTTCTTGGAGAACGCAATGGACGCGATTCCCAAGAGGAGCAGAGCGGTCCCAGTCGCCATCAGAATGGCCTCGTCTGGCTGCATCTACCCGTTCCTCGCTAGAAGGTTGGCCACGGCCAGCATCGACGAAGCGAAAACCGTCACGAGGATCAGCAAGTCCCAAGGCCTGAACTGCCAGGCGAAGCCCATAACGGTAGCCGAGACGTCAGACAGGAGGGTGGTGGGAGCCCCGGCCAGACCGGACGTGAGAACGTAGACGCAGGTGACCGCCACCGCGAGTGTAAGGGCAGTCAGGCCCACCGAGACCTTCCCTGCGCCTATGTCGAGCTTAGACTCCCCCGTAATCAGTATGACAGAGAGCAGGAGGACGGAGACCGCCCCCGCGAACGTCACCATGGTGAGAAGACCCACGAGGACGTCGCCGTATATGGTGAAGACGACCCCCAGCATGATCGAGGCGTAGAATAGCGCAATCAGGGAGATGGAGACCTTTCTGGAGAAGAGGGCCACGAGGACTGTCGCCAGGAGGACCCCCGCGACAGCCAGCGCTATGTACTCACTTACCAACCACTAGCGCCTTCTTCATGAGGGTCGATTCCTTCTTGAACACTGCGAGCTCGAAGTCCCTCGTGAGGGTCAGAGCCCCGAACTTGCAGTCATCAACGCACTGCCCGCAGGAGATGCAGGCGAAGAGCTCGAAGCTCGGCCGCTTGATGTCAACCTCCCTGTCCCCGACCTTCTTCTTGCCTACGGGGACCATGGTGATGACCTGTGCCGGACAGACGATCTCGCAGATGCTGCAGCCGGTGCACTTGACGGGGTCTATGTCGAGCTTCCCCCTGAACCTCTCTGTGACTACCTTCTTGCCGAACGGGTACTCCACGGTGACGGGGCGTTCCAGGCCGGTCCTGAACATCTCTCCGACTGCCCCGCCGACTTTTCTTCCTGGCAAGTCTATTACCTCAGCACCACCAGAATGGCGACGGCGAGTTGTGCAAGGCTGAGGGGCGTCAGGATCGTCCAGAAGAGCCGCGTCGCCTGGTCGATTCTCACCCTGGCCAGGGCGGTCCTTATGACGAAGATAACGAAGCCGACGGCGAAGAGCTTAACGAGGAAGTAGGCCGTGTAGAGGATTGCCTGTACGGTCGGGTCCGCGCTGAGCACCGGCCCACCAGCTCCGCCAAGAAAGAGGCTCACCGCCAGGGCGGAGAGGAAGGCGTAACTCAGGTTCTTCGTGAGCTTGACGTAGGCGAGGGTGTTCCCTGAGAATTCTGTCATCCACCCGCCCACGATTTCGGTCTTGGCGCTGGGGATGTCGAAGGGGGGTTTTTCCAGCTCGGCGAGCGCCGCGATGATGAAGACCGCGAAGGCAACCGGAGCCAGGAAGATGAACCAGAGGTTGGCCTGGGCGCCTGCGATTCCGGCTATGGACAGGTTGCGGGCGAGCACGGCCGGGGTCACCATGGCAATGATCATCGGGATCTCGTAACTCGTGTACTGGACGACGAGGCGACCGATCGCTATCGTCGAATAGCGGCCTGCAGAAGCATAACCGAGCATCAACGCCATGAGCGTGGAGAATGCGAGTATGAAGAGCATGAAGAGCAGGTCCAGGGGGTCGTATAGTATGGACTGGGCGCCCACCACGGGGATGAAGGCCACTCCGATTGCCGGGGCAGCGAAGTACAGCGCCGGCCCCCATCTGAGGACGAAGCTGTCGCTCTCTGCCGGGACGATCTCTTCCTTGGCCGCGAGCTTGAAGAAGTCGGCCACCGGCTGGAGAATCCCGTAGGGACCGGTTACGACCGGGCCGCGACGTCCCTGCATGCGCGCGGCAGTCTTCCTCTCAAGCCATTCGAAGAGGAAGGCCAGCCAGACGAAGAAGGTGAGGCCAGGAAAGAGGAGCAGTTGAAGGATCTCCAGCGGGGTCACTTGTTGCCACCCCTCTTGCTGTAGTAGTCAATCCCGTACCTCCTGAGCGCCTCTCCTCCGATAGACCATTCCTTTCCCTTGCTGACGTCAAGCACCGCGATTCGGTCCATGCATCCGAAGCACGGGTCCATGCCGGTCAGCACGACGGGGACGTCCGCCAGGGTGTGCCCTTTCAGCATCTCCACGCCGGTGAGTATGTTCGCCATGGTCGAAGTCCTGATCTTTACCCTCTCTGGAGTGCTACCTCCCGCGGACTTCACGTAGTAGAAGAGCTCACCTCGCGGGGCTTCGACGTGGAACATCGACTCGCCGGCCGGGATGGCCCTTGGGATATTGACCTTGAAGTCCCCCGAAGGCATCTTGTCGACGGCCTCCTTGATCATCCTGCAAGAGTCGCGCGCCTCATTGAGCCTGATCGAGACGAGGGAGGCAATGTCCCCATCATTGCTCGTCATGACCTCGGGGACGACTTCGTCGTACGCTGCGTAGGGGTCCTCGACCCTGATGTCTCGTGGGATGCCCGTGCATCTGAGGAGAGGGCCGACGGTCGACAGGCGCCGGGTCACCTCCTGGTTGATCCGCCCCATCCCCTTCGTTCTGATGGCGAACGTCTCTTCGCTCTTCATGAGGCCGTCGTAGTAGTTGAGCCTCTTCTCGATGAACCCGGCCTCTGTCTTGAGTTTCTCGGCCATGCCGTCGGGCAGGTCCTTCCTGACCCCGCCAATGGTCGAGTAGGACTTGTTGACTCTGTTCCCTGTTATCGCCTCGAGCAGGTCGAGGGAGTGTTCCCTGTCCTTCCAGATCCACATGAAGAGGGTGTCGAAGCCGGCCCAGTGGCCGATCAGCCCCAACCAGAGGAGATGAGAGTGTATCCTCTCCAGCTCGTGGACCACGGTGCGCAGGTACCTTGCCCGCTTTGGGATTTCAAACTGGGTCAGGTTCTCCACCCCCTGGGTGTATCCAAGGCTGTGGGAGAAGCTGCAGATGCCGCAAATCCTCTCTACAAGATAGACGTTCTTGACCCATGTCCGGTCCTGGGCGGCCCTCTCAATCCCCCTGTGGACGTACCCGATCCTGGGCATCACCTGGACTATCTTCTCCCCCTCGAGAATGAGCTTGAAGTATTCCGGCTCCTTTAGCGAAGGATGAACGGGCCCGAAGGGCATGGCGCTCTCCGCAGAGTACTCCATGAGCCCGGCGCTCGATTCGGTGTAGTGGGCTCCTTCTGAGTTGTCACTCAAGCTTCAGCATCTTCCTGATCTTGGCGGGGTCGGCCTCCCTCCTCAGGGGGGCCGGCGCGTCCGTCGGATACTCGTCTGGCAGGACGAACCTCCCCTTCATGTAGGGGTTTCCGTCGAAGAATATGCCCATGAGATCCTTGACTTCGGCTTCGTAAAACACCGCCGCCGGTACGGCGGGGGTGATCGAGGGGATTCTCGCATCGGTCTTGGGGACCAGCGTCTTTACCACGGCGAAGGTCTTCCCTTTCCAGAAATGGTACAGCACCGCGATCTGGTCGCCAAGGTCCAAGGCGGTGATGGTGCTGAGGTGATAGTAGCCAGGCATGGCGGCGACCTTGGCGCAGGCCTCGGGGACCTTCTCGCGGCTGACGTTGAGGAAGACCGCCTTCTTGCTCGTGGTTACGGTGCCTCCGGTCTCGGCGGCTATCGCCTGCATGGACTCAACTGACAACCTGTCGCGCCTCCTCCGGCTTGTCGGGGATTCCCGTCACCAGCTTCAGTATCCCGTAGATTATTCCCTCAGGATTCGGTGGGCAGCCGGGAATGTACAGGTCCACTGGAATCACTGTGTCAATTCCGTGACCGGCGTTGTAGCAGTCTCTCATGACCCCTCCCCCGAGAGCGCACGCGCCGATGGCAACCACGAGTCTGGGCTCAGGCATCTGGTCGTACACTGTCTTGAGGCGGTCTTTCATCAGGGGGTTCATCGTTCCCGTCACCAGCAGGACATCGGCGTGCCGCGGGCTGGGCACCAGCTCCACACCCAGGCGCTCGGCATCGTACTTGGGGGTCAGAGCCGCGAGGATCTCTATGTCGCAGCCGTTGCAGGAGGCAGCGTTGACGTGGAAGACCCAGATGGACCGCTTTCTCGCCCAGGCCGTCAGACCGGACTTAAAACTCGCCACCCCCAACCAACAGGTACCACCACACGACTACTGTGACCACCCCTCCGCCGCCGACAAGGAACAGAAGAGGGTAGAAAGCGGACGTGGCGCTGAAGGACCAGGCGAGGAGCAGGGCAAAGGCCTCCACCACGAGAAAGAGGGCTGCGAATACGAACAGGTCAGACTGGTAGAGCCCACGCGTCGGGATGGAGCTCTCCCCACCCGCAAACGGCTCGAACTTTGTCCCCTTCCCCGTGGTCCTCCTGCCGAGCCGCCCGACGAGCGAGAAGACGATGAGGTCGGCCACGACAATTATGATCGGCCCCAGTATGATGTCAAGGGGGTCCGTCGCGCAAACCTCCTATGATCGCACCCATTGCCGCAACGACCCTCCCCTTGGCTTCGGTCACGGTGGCCGAGAGCCCTTCTCCTACGTCCAGCGACTCAGGCTGTATCCCGATGACGAGGCTTCCTTCGAGGCTGCCCGCGACTCCAGGGATGAGCCTGAGTGGCACGTTGTGCGTGGCGAAGAACCCGAATTTTGTATCCGCGAGGTTCGCGCAGACGATCGACCCCGGCCGCCTGTTTGCCTCAACGGCGTCGAAGACCATCAGTCTGCCGCCCTGCGCCGCCACCCGGGAAAGTATGCGCTCGGGCATGAGGCTGGGCGGGTGAATGACCACTTTCGGAGTGGGTCTTGGGCCTAGCCTTCTGCGCAGTGAGGCGACGATCTCCAGCCCGACGGCGTCATCCTGCCTTATCGGGTTTCCCACCCCCACGACGTGAACAGTGTCCTCCAGGTTGCCTCTGAGCCAGGACCGCGCGCCGACTTCCCAGCCTGACGGCCCCACTAGAGAGTCACCCGAGGGTGGGACGCGGATGGCCTCAGCCGGGATGGGACCCATGCTCGGTCGAGCGAGGGCCGACTTCACACTCGATATAAGGAAAGAATGCGTTTCTTAGATTTGAGAATTGCCTCGAGGCAGGCGGGTCACGAGCCGGCCTCTATCAGGAACTTCCTGTTGGATTCCACGGCTTGCTTGATGGCCCCTTCCCAGGACTTCCGTTCAGGGGAGACTTTCGTGGCGAGCCGCTTGATCACCTCGTACAGGTCGTCCAAGTCCGCGGCTGCCATCCCTGCTCGGTCCACGACAGATACGAGGTCCGGGTGTGAAATCTCGATGCCGTATCCGTTCTTGCGGAGAAAGACTAGCCCGGCGACCAGGGCCGTTCGCTTGTTTCCGCTGCGGAAGTGCTGGCCGCTGGCGAGTTTGAAGATCAGGAAAGCTGCCTTGTCGGCTACCGCTTCCTCGGGCCTTTCGTTGTCTGCCCTCTCCTCGGCACCCGCCAGGAGCTCCTTCAACTTCTCGCCGTCCGCCGGGGTGAATTCGTGGGGCTCTCTGGTCAGGAGGACGACTTCCCGGTTCACAGCGAGCAACGAATCGAAGTCCATGTGGTGGACTGTCTTCTTCGCCACGCCCGAGGAGCAACCAGCCCCCGATTTAACCGATTGAGCCTGCCGTGGGCCGCTTGGCTGCCAAGGGCGGGGGTGACCTGGGCACTGCGACTGGGCGATTGGTCCGGTCACGTGGCCAGAAGGGGGGTCGGGGCGACCTGGTGGTCTAAACCGTGGCGGGCCGCCTTCTCAAGGTCGAGACCGCCTTTCCTGCACTCCATTGAGACTATCTGCAGCGTCGCCCACGCCCCCAGGGCGAGCAGGGCGCCAGTCCCGATTCCGGCGGCTGAGGACGTCCCGTTGCTCCTGGGGTTCATTGCCTTGCGCGAAGCGACTTTGTAGAGGTGCCTGTAGCAAGCGTAGTAGACCGCGAGCTGAGAAGCGTCGAGCGCGAACGACCCGAAACTCCTGCTCTTGAGCTTCCCGAGGGAGACGTTCTGCATCGGGGTCGCGGTGAACTCGAACGGCCGCCCCTCCACCTCCGAGTTGCTCATTCTGTTCACGAGGGCCACGGTTTCCCAGTTGTCTTCCGGCGTCTCGGCCGCCTGGCCCACCTGAACCGTGAAAGCGGGCCTCCAGTAGTACTTGTTCATGGTGTACGTTCCCCGCCACACTATGTCCGCCCAGGAGCCGTCGGGGCCCACCTTGAGTGGGAGGGTCTTGTTGGGCATGTGGATGGCCGCGAGCCTGTCGCTCCCGGTCTCTATTCCAACCTGGACCCCGATCCAGTTGTTGGGGCCAGCATTGAGGGCGGAGGACAACCGCTTGATGAGCTCCGGATACGCCGCGGGGATGGATATCCTACCGTGCGTCGGGTTCGTGTAGGCCATGCCCTTGACCCCCATCACCGTCGAGAAGAGTTCCTGGAGCGATTCCCCGTTCGGCTCGAAGTGCGGCCCGTGCTCGTAGGCGAAAATCTCGTCGCTGTGGAGCCAGGCGTGAGTCTGCCCGGACCTGACGTTCAGCTCGACCTCTCTCTTGACTCTCTCCGGAGGGTAGTATCTCAGCGGCCTAAGGGTGACCTCGCAGAAGTCGCATGCCACCCCGCATCCCCTCATGACCTCCACCATCCCCTTCACCGACGGATTGACGATGTCTGGAATCTCCTCAAGCCTCGGATACTGCTTCGAGAACTGGTACCGCGAGAGGAACCGGTCGTCGTGAACATAGTGTCTCCGGAAGTGCTCGTCGAAGGTCTGGAACCCGCCCTGGAACAGGTTGCTGCTGGCTCCGCCCGAGACGTGCCTGAAGATGTCAACGATGATGTCGTCGGCCTCTCCCTGGAAAGCCAGGTCTATGCCGAGTCGCTCCATCTCCTCGGGCATCACGGTGAATTCCCAGACCCCAGGACCGCCGAGGAGCAACTTGGCCTTCTTTCCCTTCCTCAGGCGGTTGATCTTACGCATCAGAGCCTCGAACTCCTTGCGGACATATGCGTACCCATTGGTCCTGAAGAAGAGCGCGAACGACATCGTCAGGGGGGCGAGGCCGAGGGGGTCCATGGTCGTGACGCCTATTACCTCCGTGTCTTCGTCGATGAAGTCCTGGACGTAGTTCTCGTGGGCGACGACCACTTCTGACTCTGGGTACTCTCTGAGTAGCCCAGCTTCGAGCTTCCTAAGTGCGTATGGGGCCCTGAGCGCCCTCCCTTTCGATGCAGGTAGGGAGCTCCCCTTCAAGAAGCGGTAGACGGAGTTTGGAACCCGCTCGGTGGGCGCGCTGGGAAGGAAGTCCAGAAGCGGGAAGCTGCGGTATTCCCGTGACAGCGTCGTGTCAGACACGAGGACGAACTTGGCCATCAGTGTCCACTAGTCCCTGAATGGGGCAAGCATGGATACGCGTGTGCCAGGTGCAAGGTTCCGCGGAAGTGCCTCTCATGCGTACCGATTTTTAAGGAAAGCTGGAGCGCCGTAGTGTAGTCGGTGACGGGCGGAGTCGGGCCCCGGCCCAGCGTCCCGGTTTCCAACTCCTTCCCAGCAGACCAGGTTGGCCCTTGCGGCATCAGCGGAAGTACCAGCCTGGCCGCATACGCCGAGGTCGGGCATTCCTCAAGAGAGACTCCGGTGGAACCGACCGGTCCGCGGGCCAAGGTTCAATGGTTGCTTTCGGCCGTAGCCATCGGCGAGTTCGTCATCCCCTGGGTCGAGTCGCGTCCGAAGAGCGGCAGGGTGCGGAAGGCAATCGGAAGTGGGGTCGGCGAGATTTGAACTCGCGGTCGCCAGCGCTCTGGTGTCTGATCCCCAGGCTGGTATCCTAGACCAAACTGGACGACGACCCCACTGTGAGCTGCCGGAATGGATGTCGGTTTAAACGTTAGCGGGGTTGAGAAAAGGGGGCGGTCGACCCAGGCTCTATGGGGTTTGGAAGAGGCCCATCATGTTTCCTTCGGTGTCCTTGAAGTAGCCGAAGAACCCGTTTTCCCCCATCGACGTCTTCTTCACCACGGTCTTCCCCCCGTTCTTTTCGATTGCCTTGAGCGCGGAATCGATTTCGTCGACCTGGATAGTGATTATCGGGAACTCCACGGGGTGCTCCTTCTTGGTCATCCCGCCGTTGATCGAGCCCGGTTCTTTGGGTCTGCCTTCCTTGTCGACTGCAGTGGTGCCGACCATTGTGTAATTCATTTCCGGTACCTCCGTCATCTTCCAGCCGAAGGCATCCGTGTAGAAGGCCCTGGCCCGCTTAAGGTCCTTCGCCGGTAATTCGAAGTGCACGACTTTGCCGTTCATTGAATTCGAACCGCGGGCCACCTCCTCGCGCTATAAGTTTTCGTCGTCGGAGAGAGCCGACGAGGGACGGTCCGCCGAAAGTGAATGAAACCTTACCGGGGAGACAGTCTGAGAAGCTCGAGAAGTTTGGCAAAGGTGAAATCGGAAGTGTCATGCTTGTAGTCGGACAGAAGCTTGAGGATGGGCCCCGTGTCCTTTATTCCGAGGACTCTCCGCACGAGCGGGGAAGCTCTGCCTCCGACGAAGAGGTACTGGGCCGCCGTTGTCACATTCTTCGGGCGCCTGGCAGTTCCGGCAGACTCGAAGTCGATGACCCAAGGCCTGCCTTCGGCGACGACGATGTGCTTTCGCAGGTTGCTGAGCTGCCCGTGGTCGACGCCGATGACATCGAGCTTCCGGCACTGGTTGAGAACCGAATGGATCATCTCCCGCGCCGCCCTTCTGGTCCCGGGGCCGCTGAGCCCGCCCAGCCAGTCCTGCAGCTCCTGGTATTGGAGTAGCTTCATGAGAATCATGTCTCTAGAGTGGGCCCGGACCTGGACCCCCACCCCGACGCGGTTCACGAGACCTGTGATCCTGGCCTCCTGCTCCATGTCCGGCCTATTCGCGTCCGTCCTCCTGATCTTCAGGGCAAGGACCTCGGAACCCGACCGGGCGCGCACGACGACGCCGACGGTTCCGAGTCCGAGGACTCCCAGCCTCCCAATCTTGGTCTTGCCTTCGAACAGCAGTTCCTCGACCCCCAGGTCGCGAAGCTGCCGTACGCGAGACCGAGCGCTTCGAAGCGAAATCTCGGGATAGGTCAGGACTTGGATGTACGGCGCCCGGGTCAGCGCCTCAAGACCCGCGCGTTCCGATCGCGTCGCTCGAGATGTCTCTGATCCCGTTTGCTATCCACTCCTCAGAATCGGCGAGGCTCGACAGCTGGCTGCCCGAAAGGACCCTCCCGCTCTTCGCCATTCCAATGGCTACCTCTTCGGAGGCACCGACTGGGCCCGCCCTACCCTTGACCAAGTCTTCGAGAAGGCGGTTCAGCCCCGTGTACTCCCGGTCCTGCAGGAGCCTGACGCGGGCGTCTTCGTCGACCCATACGATGCGGGCCTTCTTCCTGTTGTGAGAAAGGAACTCGTCGGTCTCCTTTCGCATGTGGACGCCTGGGCCCACCCTCTGCTCGAGCGCAGGGAGGAAGGCGAACTCGGGAATGAGCAGGAACGCGCTCTTGTCAGAGTTGTTCGAAGCAGCCAACGCCCTGGCGACCTTGAAGCCGCGCGCTTCGACGTGCTTTACTACGTGTTTGGCAGTCTTCCTTAGCTCCCCCCAGAGGATGTCCTCGCTGATCCTTCTGTGGCTGAAGACCAGGGCCACGACTTCCTTGCCCATCGTTGGCCTGGCTCTCCCGGCCATCCGCTGGAAGAACGCTTCTCGGGGCCTCCCCAGGAACTCTCTGCACGCGAGGACGAGCCTTCCCAGCTTTTCTCCCGAGACAGCGATTCCGAGGTCCCTCGAGGGGTCGACCGGGTCTGGGAGGCTGAAGGCGCTCCCGTCTCCTTTCTTGTAGTCCGCGAAGTGGCGGAGGACGCCGGTGAACGACCTGTGCTGGATGACGAGGACTTCGGCCACGTACCCGGAGAACCCCTGAGTCTCGATCTCGGCGCCGTAGACCCCTACTGCTTTCATGAACCTCTTGAGCAGCCGGACCTGATTCTTCTGCCCCTGGGGGAGGCCCCTGACCAGCCTGACATGGAACGGGGACCTGTCCGCTGCGCTCATCCAGCGCCCCTTGTCGACAGCGTAGCAGGGGACTACGTTGACCTTGACTCCGTTCATGGTAGCTTCTGTGTAAGGGTGCTGGGCGTACTTCTTCCCCCTCGGGTAACCCTTCATCGCCTCCGCCCCCACGGCCAGGCCTACCTTTTCGAACCTGCCTTCGGGGGTGGCGGTGGCTATCTTCACGAAGATGTCGATATCGACGCTTTCGGGGAGCCAGGTACCCTTCGCGTAGGAGCCTCCCAGTACCACTCCTCGCACTTCGGGGAAACTCCTCGATGCGACCTTGGTCCTCGAAAGGGCGAGCCGCGCGACGCGGTCAGTCCTCTTCCGCTCCTCCTCCCGGGGGATTACGGAGGCCGAAGCGCTGCGAGCGACCTGTTCGGGGGGCCTCAACCCAGATGATACACCCCTATGTCGGTGTAGACTGGGCCGGTCGGCCTGAGGAGGCTGGACTTCAGGTTGAAGGTTCCGAGGGCGAAGGCGCCGAACTGCCTTTGAGAACTCGCCCTTATCGCAGAAGCCAGCTGCTCCCTGTTTTTCCCCGACCTCACCCTGGCGAGGGTCAGGTGTGCCTGGAAGGGTCTGGTCTCCTTCTCCCCGATTCCTTCGAGCGCCTTGATGACGGCCTCCCCTATCGCCCTGACCCTGTCCTCGTCCTCCCGCGATACCCCCGCCCATATGACGTTCGGCCTTTGGGGGCTGGGGAAGGCACCGGCCCCCGAAACTGTCACACTGCCGCCGGGGAGCTTCAGGCCCCGCAGCCTGCCGTCGGCTTCCCTAGCCTGGGAATCCGATATCTCTCCCAGGAACTTCAGGGTGAAGTGAAGATTCTCCTTTTCCACGACCTTCAGGTCGGCGCCGGTGGCGGCTAGTTCCCTCTGAAAGGCGACCAGCGAGCCGAGTACGCCGTCGTCGGATATGTGGAGGGCTACGAACGCTCGCAAACGCCCTTGGTCGCGCAACTCGACTTAAATCCTCTCGTGGCGCGGGGCGAATCGGTGAGAGCTTGCTGACAATCGTAGCGGTCACGGGGATGCCCGGGGCGGGCAAGTCGACCGCCGCTAGGGGGCTCGTGTCGAGCGGATGGAGAAGGGTGGTCATGGGGGACGTCGTGAGAGACGAGACCAAGAGGCGCGGACTGGAGCCGGACGCTGCCAACACTGGAGAAGTGATGCTAGACCTGAGGAGGACGCTGGGGGAAGCCGCAGTCGCGAGGCTCTGCATGAGGGCCATCAACGAATCGCGGGCCGAAAAGGTGGTGGTTGACGGGGTGAGGTCGATGGCAGAGGTCGAGGAGTTCAGAAGGTCTGCGAAGGTGATGCTCCTGGCAGTCCACGCCTCACCTCGAAGGAGGTACGCGTTGCTCAAGGAGAGGGGAAGGAGCGACGACCCGCTGACATACGAAATGTTCCTCATGAGGGACCAGCGCGAGCTGGGCGTGGGGATCGGCGTCCCCATCGCCCTGGCGGAAGAAGTGATCTCGAACGAGCGCAGCACCCCCGAGGAGGTATCGACGCAGATGACGAGGATTGTGAACCGCTGGCTGGCTTCCGATGCGCCCTGAACTGGTCGGGAGAGTCGCTCTTGAGGCGACCGTGTCGCCTTCGGAGGATCGAAGCAAGGTTCTCGCGGCCATGATGAACATACTCGGCGAGGCCGATCACGTCGTCGAGGAGACGCAGGGATTCATCAGGGTGGAGTCCTCAGCCGGGAGCAGCCTTGACCGGCTGCACGACCAGCTCCGAGACAGGCAGGTTAGGGGGGCTGCCAGAAAGAGGCTCCTCGCAGGGAGGACGGGGAAGTCGACGACCGTCATGGTCAACAGGCAGGCGGCGACTGCCGGGGTCATCGCCCTCTGCGACACCGAAGCCGAGTCCCCTCTCGGGCCGGTCTATCTCTTCGTCGAGTCAGAGAGGCTTGACGACATAATACGGTGGCTGACCGACTACCCAGAGGGATAGTCGACAGCCACGGACAGGCCGTCCGCGGCGGCTATGGTATCCGGGAAGATGGAGCGGGCCTCGCGGACCAGGTACGAGACGTTCCTGTAGCGGGCGCTGAAATGAGTGAGCACGAGCTTCCGCGCCCCCGCCTCCAGCGCCGTCTGCGCCGCCTCGAGCGAAGTGCTGTGCTTCCTCTCGACCGCCTTGTCCCTGTCGGTTCCGCGGAAGGTCGAATCGAAGATGAGAAGGTCGCATTCGGAAAAGAAGCGGACCAGCCTCCTGGAAGGCCTGGTGTCCCCCGAGTAGCCGACCCTCCGGCCGCGCCTGGGCGGACCCGTCACCTGCGATGGAGACACTTCTCTCCCGTCCACGGTCACGGCCCTTCCCTTCTGGAGGCGGGACCAGAGCTTCCCTTCAGGCACCCCGAGACTCCTGGCCTTCCGCGGAAAGAAGACGCCGGGCCTCGCCCTCTCCTCGACTACGTAGGAGTAAGCTTCGACCGAATGGGTGGCCCTCGTTGCCCTGACCACGAAGCCGGGGGTCCTGGCCACCACACCGCTGGTGACCGGCTTGAAGTCGATCTGGAACGTCAGCCCGATTCTGAGGAGTTCCGAGGTTACCTGAAGCCACTTCAGCAGCGGCGCCGGAGCGACGAGGTTCAGTGGCTTGGTCCTCTGGGCGAGGGCCATGGTCTGCAGCAGGCCCAAGAGCCCGGTGACGTGGTCGCCGTGGAGGTGGGTGATCAGGACCGTTGTCTCCTTGTTGAGCCCCACTCCGAGTCCCATCATCTGGCGCTGGATGCCCTCCCCGCAGTCCATGATGACCACCTCCCCTTCCCTCCTGATGGCTATGGCGGGCAGTCCCCTGCCTCTGGTCGGTGCAGCGGAACTCGTGCCCAGGAAAGTGACCGTTAATTCGACCAGGGCTACCTTCTCCTCAGGACGGTGATCGACCGAGTGAGGCGCTTATGAACGTAGAGGTCGTGCTCTTCCTCGAAGGACCAGGCGGAGCCGGCTTCGGCGGGCAGGTCCTTGGGGTGCATTATGACAAGCATCGACCCGCTCCTCAGGAGGAGCTTGGCGGTGGCGAGGGCGTCCCTGACGACGCTCTGTGGGTCCCTCCCCCCCGTGCTGGAGGCCCTGCCGTAGGGGACGTCAGTCGCAATGGCGTCGACGCTGGTGACTGGCGGGCTGAAGGCGTCGCAGTTGACGACCCCCAGCCACTCCTGACCGAGCTTCCTCATGTTCGCCAGCGACCCTCGGGCCATCTTCCTGGCCCGGTCGAACGCCAGCACTTTGGCCCCGATTTCGGACGCCTCGATGGCGATGCTGCCGGTCCCTGCGAATGGGTCAAGGAAGACCTGACCTTCCCGGCATCTGGAAAGGTTCACGAGGGCGCGTGAGAGCTTGGGGAATATCGCGGCGGGGTGGAAGAAGGCGCGGCGCCTCGGCCTCCGAAGCGACCATCCTTGCCTCATGGTGGCAGGGGAGGTCAGAGCAACGTACTCGTTCCTCCCCCCAACGACTGTGATTTCGAAAGTCGGGTTCTCGAGGTCGACGGTGACGTCGAGCCCCCGCAGGAGTTCGTGGGGTGCGGCCGTGCTCTTTCCTGGCTGAAGCGAAAACCTGCGCACCCGGACTGCCTTGCCCCTCAGAGTCCCCGCCACGTCCGACGGCGAGGAGACCAAGACGCCCACCCGCTTTGAAAAGGCCACCCTCGATCCTACCACGAATGGGTCGGCATCGGAGTCGGCCACAAGCACCCTGTCCTCCGGCGACTCGAACCGTGAGCTGGGGTCGTAGGCGAGGAAGAGCGCCCTTGCCTCCGCCATCGGAACGGAGGTCGGTTCTCCTGAGAGGAGGACTAGCGACCTACTCCTCAAGGGTCTTCAAGTGGGACGCCAGGGCGTCGGAAATGTCGACTACGCTCAGCACCCCTGGAACCGTGTTTGTCGCCACCATGCTTTTGACCCCTGCCTGCTCCAGCTTTCGTACTGCTTCGCCGACGAAGAGTCCGTGCGTGCAGATGGCGACGGCGCTGGACGCCCCCTGCCCAAGGACCTTCTCAGCGGCCGCCTTCACAGTCCCACCGGTGCTTATGATGTCGTCGAGTATCACTACGTCCTTCCCCCTGACGTCAAGAGCTGCCTCCCTCACGCTGACCTCGCCAGTCTTCCGGTCGCGCGTCTTGGAGAGCTGGAAGTAGGCTGCGCCGTAGAGGGAGGCGAAGGCCTCCGTCCGCTTCGAGGCGCCGAAGTCCGGGGAGATGACCGCCGGGTCCCGCAGGCTGAGTTTCTCTTTCGCGTATCCCACGAGAGTTGGGATGGCGGACACGCTGTAGACCGGAATGGAGAACAGGGACATCCCCTCGGCCGAATGGATGTCGACCGTGACCAGCCGCCTCACGCCGGCCGACCGCATGAGGTGGGCGACGACCCCGAGCGTCACGCCTTCGCCCGGGAGGAACTCCTTGTCCTGCCTGGCGTAGGCCAGGTAGGGGACCACCGCGACGACCTTGGCCCCGTCCTGGCTCAGGTGGTGGGACATCAGAAGCAGTTGGAACAGGTGTTGGTCAACGGGGGGATAGGTGGACTGGACGACGAAGACCGTCTTGCCCGACACCTTCCCCTCTGACGTGAACTTCGACTCGCCGTCCGGGAAGACTTTGAACTCGGACTTCAGTGACTCGACCTCCAGCTTCCCCGCGATCGAATTCCCCAGTTCCTCAGAGGCGGGCCCTGCGGCCACCATCCTGTCAGCCACGGTTGCTCGTTTTCCGTCGCCGTCTGTGCGTATTTAACGCGTTTCCATTCCGTCCCCTTTCTCGCCGAGGACATCGCAAGAGTTAAGGAGGGCTCAGGGGAACTCGCGCTGAATAACTTGGATCAGCAGTGCCCTGAATGCGGCGGGATAATGCTCTTTGACATCCCGACAAAACGGTTTGGCTGCAAGAAGTGCGGGCTCTTTCTGACGAGGGACCAGCTTTCCGACATGAGGTACAAGCAGAGGGCCCCCGTGGAGGACGAGCGAAGGAGGAAGTCGAGGCAGCAGTCAGACTACCTTGAATGGTGGCTGAGCGGGGACAAGGAAAAGCAAGCTTAGGAGACTCCCGGAGTCGCGGGCTCGGCGTGCCGCAGCGGGCGGCATGGACGGAGGACGTTGGTGGCCGCTCAGGACAGTTTCTGCGCTTCGGCCCGAGTCGCGGGTGAAACTCGTTTAAGGACGGGGAGTGTGGCGGCCTTCCGTTGGTCAGGATAGAAGTTCTCACGGTGGGAAAGGAGCTCCTGATCGGGAGGACTCTGAACACGAATGTCCACTGGATGGGAAGGAGGCTGGCCCTCATGGGAACGATGATCAAGGAGATCACGACGGTGGACGATGACCTCGAAGAGATATCTCATGCCCTTTCGTCGGCGTTTTCGAGGCGGCCCGCCTTCGTTGTGGTAGTAGGCGGGCTCGGGCCCACCCCGGACGACATGACGCTCAAGGGGGTGGCTATGGGGGCGAAGAGGAGGCTGGCGCTCAACCGCAAGGCACTCTCGCTGATAAGTGAGCACTACGCGAGGAGAGGGATGGCCGAAATCGAGCTTACCCCGGCGAGAAGGAAGATGGCCGTCCTCCCGTCGGGAGCCTCGCCCCTGCTGAACGCTGCGGGGACGGCGCCTGGCGTAAGGCTGGTGGCCGGCGGAACAGTGGTGTTCTGCCTTCCGGGGGTCCCCGCCGAAATGAGGAGCATCTTCAGGCGGTCCGTCGAGCCGGAGATACGGGCCAAGGTAGGGAGGCTCAGCAGGGCTGCCGTCACGCTGAAGTTCGAGGGAATCTACGAGTCGGCCCTGGCTCCTCTGATTCGGCGGGAGCTTCAAAGGAACCCTGGTGCCTACGTCAAGTCCCACCCTAGGGGGGTGAGGGAAGGGGTTTCGAGAATCGAGTTGGACATAGTCGTCGTGGACAAGGAGAGGACGGACGCGGAGAGAGTCAAGGACGGAATCGCACGCGAGATGGCCCGGGAAGTCACGAGGGCCGGGGGAGTGGTGAAGTCGACGGGAGAAGGCGCGTAGATTGGACATCACGTTCGTCACGGGCACGGCCGGGTCGGGGAAGTCCTACCTGACCAGCGCCCTGAAGGGCTGGTACGTAGGTCGTGGAGAGGACGCGATAGCGGTGAACCTGGACCCCGGCGTCGTGACGCTCCCCTACGAGCCCGACGTCGACGTGAGGCAGATGATCGACCTTCAGGGAATCATGGAAGAATACAGCCTGGGGCCCAACGGCGCCCTTATCCTCGCCGCTGACATGGTGGCCACGCGGTTGGCCGAGGTTCAGGATGAAATCGACTCGCAGAACGCCGAGTATGTGATCGTAGACACCCCGGGCCAGACGGAGCTCTTCGCGTTCAGGGAGAGCGGGGAGTACATAGTACGGCAGTCGAGGGCTGATTCGAAGGTCCTGCTCTTTCTCCTCGACCCCCTCCTGGCAAGCACCCCGGTGAACTTCCTCTCACTTGCCCTGCTCTCGGCTTCGGTGGGGCTCAGGATGAGCGTCCCGAGGATTTCGGTCCTTACCAAGAGGGACATCGCGGGGGAGGGGGTGAAGAGGATCGTGCAGTGGAGCAAGAATGCCGCCGTCTTCGAGGAGGCGCTGGCCTCGACGAGGGACAGCGACCAGTACTCCCTTTACTCTGAGCTCTTCAGAAGCCTCCGGAAGCTTTCGTTCGGGTCGGACCTCTACCCGGTGTCGTCCACGACCCAGGAAGGGCTGATCGCCCTGGTCGGCGAGATAACCCGCATAGGCCGGGGCGGCGAGGAACTTACGGACTGAGCCGTGACAGGAAAGACTGGACCAGCCCACCGAGCGCGGCGGGCTTCTCGAGAGGAACCATGTGCCCAGCCTCGGGGATGAGGAAGACAGAGGATCCTGGAATGTGCGCGTTGAGGTACTGGCTGAACTTCGGCGGAGTCATCCTGTCGTCCTCCCCGCAGACGATCATGGTGGGGACGGAAATCCTTGAGAGTTTCTCGCGGACATCGAAGCCGTTGCAGGCACTGTAGTCATTGAGGAAGACGGCAAGATTGGAAAGCGACAGTGCGGCCCTCGCCTCCCTCCCCATCTCGAGGCTGACCCTGTGGAAGCTCATGGGAGTGATGATTTCCTCGATGGCCTTCAGAGGCTGGCTAGAGAGGCCATCAAGGATGGACGGAGCGACCCCCAGCTTGGCTCCCCCGCCCACCAGGACCAGCCCCTTGACGGTGTCAGGATGCGCCAGAGCCAGAGCGAGGGCGATGGCGCTCCCCATCGAGTGCCCGCAGACGACGACCTTTCTCAGCCCCACTTCGGAGACAAACCCGCGCACCGCCTCGGCGTACTCTTCGACGGTCCTGCAAGCCACCGCTCCGCTCGGGTGGCCCGGGAGGTTCACCGCGAAAGCCGCTCGAGGGCCGGATAGATACTGAAGCGAACGCTTCCACAACAGGTTGTTGCCCCCGGCACCGTGGACGAATACGGAATCGGAAGGGGCGCCCTGCGCGTAATAGTCCAAAGCCAGTTCGGGGCGCCTGGGGGCGCGATTTAACGCTAGTGAGGAAACGCAAATGAACAGGTGGCCGAGGGGTGGGCGGAGAATTGAGCGAGCAAGCGGCGGCGCTGAGGAAGTTGGTCGCCGGGAAGGAAATCGTCGTCGCCCCGGGAGTCTTCAGCCCCGCCGTCGCGAAGGTGGCCGAGCGGGTGGGGTTCAGGGCGCTGTACCTGTCGGGGGCCGCATTCTCGGGCCTCCTCGCGCTGCCCGACGTGGGGGTGACTACGCTTGACGAGGTGGCAAGGGCGGCCTACGACATCACGTCGCAGGTGAGGGCGCCGCTCATCGTCGATGCGGACACGGGGTTTGGGGAGGCCGTAAATGTGGCGAGGACAGTCGCCAAGCTGGAGGCAGCCGGCGCGGCGGCGCTCCACATAGAAGACCAGGTACTGCCGAAGAAATGTGGACATCTGGAGGGGAAAGAGCTGGTCGAGGCAGGGGAGATGGTGAAGAAGGTGGTGTCCGCCAGGGAGGCCGCGGGGAGGGGGATGATGGTGATCGCCAGGACGGACGCGCGTTCGGTGTACGGGATCGACGCCGCCATAGAAAGGGCTCAAGAATACTCGAGGGCGGGGGCAGACATGATCTTTCCGGAGGCCTTGGAGAGCCCTTCGGAGTTTGCCGAGTTCAGGAGAAAGGTGAAAAAACCTCTCATGGCGAACATGACAGAGTTCGGCAAGACCCCGTACATCACCGCTTCGGAGTTCCAGAGGCTGGGGTACAACCTCGTGACCTTCCCGGTGACGACGTTCAGGGCGGCGATGAAGGCGGTCGAGAGGACGCTCCATGGGTTGAAGAACGAAGGGACTCAGAAGAGAATGCTGGACTCCTTGATGACCAGGGAGGAGTTCTACGACCTCATCGGCTATTCGCAGTACGAAGTGGCCGACAAGAGGGCAGCCGAATCGGCGAGGCGGCTGGCTAGGTCTGGGAAGGAGCCTGGGTGAGGAAGGGTTGCCGGAGCATGTAAAGGTCGCCAGGGGACTCGCCGGCGTGTCGATAACGGAGACGAGGATAGGGAAGAGCGACGAGGACGGCACCCTGGTCTACAGGGGGTATCCGATTAGAGAGCTCACCGACAAGGCGTCGTTCGAGGAAACCGCCTTCCTGATCACCAAAGGGAGGCTTCCGACCCGCAGCGAGTTGGAGGAGTTCAACGCCTCCATGAAGGCGGAGATGGCCGTGCCCCCGAAGGCGCTCGACGTCATGAAGGACCTCGGAAGGGAGGCCCACCCGATAGACGCGCTGAGGACTGCGTGCTCGGCCCTCGGCAGCATCGACCGGACGCGGAGCGCCAGCGAGCAGCAGGCATCGATTGAGGCGAAGATGTCGGTCCTCGCTGCCAACTGCCATAGGATTCCGAGGGGCGAGCGGCCGAGGCTCCCGCGTGAAGGCCTCGGGTTCGCGGCGAGCCTGCTCCACATGCTGACTGACAAGGAGGCCACGGCGTACGAATCGTGGGTCTTCGAGAGGGCGCTGATACTGTACATGGAGCACGACCTCAACGCCTCCTCGTTCACGGTCAGGGTCGTCGCCTCGACTCTGGCCGACCCCTACGCGGCCGTGTCCGCGGGGCTCGCCTCCCTCAAGGGGCCGCTTCACGGAGGGGCGAACGAAGCGGCGATGGATATGCTCCTAAGGGTGAGGAACCCTGAGGAAGTGCCGAGCTACATCGACGAGGCGCTGAGGGAAGGGAGGAAAGTCATCGGCTTCGGGCACAGGGTCTACAAGAAGTTCGACCCTCGGGCGCTGATCCTGAAGGACTATCTCAGGGAGATTCTCAGGAGGCGTGGAGACGACGACGTGCTCTACCGGCTCTGCGACGCCATGGAGGGGGAGATGATGAGGAGGAAGGGGATACCGGCGAACCTGGATTTCTACGCGGCCCCGGTGTTCTATCTGCTGGGGGTGGAGATCCCGCTCTACACCCCGATCTTCGCCGCCAGCAGGGTCTTCGGGTGGATGGCCCACTACGACGAGCAAGTCGCCGAGAACAAGCTGATCAGGCCCGACGCGACATACGTAGGGCCGACCGACCTCGTCTACGTCCCTGTCGAAAAAAGGCAGAGCGCCTAGTCTTCGAGCCGTCTGGCGGCCTGGGCGACGGTCAGCTTCCCTGCGAGGACCTGCTTGGCAAGCTCCTCGACCCGCGGTCCGGTCCGCCTCAAGAAGCCTTCGACAAGGTCTCCTTTGGCCATTTCGACCATCATCCCCCTTATGCTTCTCAGCCTGATTTCTCGGTCCCCCTGGCTGAAGCTCGCCCTCATCCCCTCTATGGCCTCGTCGAGCCTGTCGAGGCCGTCGCCCGTGAGCGCCGAGACCTTGACCACCGAGGGCGACCTCGACCGCAGCGTGCGGACCAAAGAAAGGAGGCTTACGACCATCTGGTCCGCCCCCTCCAGGTCGCCCTTGTTGACGACGTAAACATCCCCGATCTCCATCAGCCCAGCCTTCGACATCTGGATGTCGTCTCCCATCCCGGGCATCAGCAGGACGATGACCGCGTGAGACACTCCCACGACCTCCATGTCGGACTGGCCGATGCCCACCGTTTCAATAAGGACCACGTCGAAGCCGGCCGTGTCCATCAACTGGATGACCTGTGAGGTGGTCCGGGACAGCCCTCCGGACCACCCTCTGGAGGCCATGCTCCTGATGTAGACCCCGTCGTCGCCGGCGTGGTCAGTCATCCTGATCCGGTCGCCGAGCAGGGCCCCTCCCGTAATGGGGCTTGTCGGGTCCACGGCAATCACCCCCACCCTGAGGCCCTTGACCCGGTAGACGCCGATCAGCCTGTCCACGAGGGTGCTCTTGCCAGTTCCGGGAGGGCCTGTCACCCCGAGGACGAAGACGCGCCCGGGGGGCCTGACTGCTGCGAGCAGCTTTGAAGCGCCGTCGGAACCGTCCTCTAGGACAGTTATCGCCTTGGCGAGGGCTCCCCTGTCACCCTTGGCGACGCGGCGGAGAAGTTCCCGAGTCTCCATTGGCTCCGCGCGACCGTCGCAGACCCTGCTTTTATCCTGAAGGGGAGGTTTATCTCGATGGGCTTCGGGTGCATGCAGGCCTTGCTGAAGGACGACAAGGACGGCTACTGGAGGAGGAAGTCGAGGGACTTCGTCGAAGGGAGGGCGAAGGAAGGGTCACTGTACGACGCGAAGGCTCTCGAGGAGATTGGGCGGGGCGTCAAGCAGTGGGAGGAACAGGTGCTGGCGCCGCAGGAGAAGAAGACCGCCGGAGGGAAGTCGGACCATCAAACTGCTTCCGGCATCCCCCTGAAGCCCGTCTACAGCGCCGCTGACGTCAAGGATGCGGACGCGCGGGACCAGGGTCTCCCCGGCGTGTACCCATACCTCAGAGGCATCCATCCGAACATGTACAGGGGGAGAGTCTGGACGATGAGGATGTTCTCGGGGTTCGGGACCCCTGAAGACACGAACAAGAGGCTCAAGATGCTGCTCGAGCACGGCGAGACGGGTCTCAGCATCGCCTTCGACATGCCTACTCTCTACGGCTACGATTGCGACCACGAGAGGGCACAGGGGGAGGTTGGAAGGTGCGGAGTAAACGTTTCATCCCTCAAGGACATGGAGGTGATCTTCGGCGGAATCCCCCTGGGGAGGGTGAGCACCTCGATGACCATCAACGCCCCGGCCGCCACCCTCACGTGCATGTACGCCGGGGTAGCACGGAGGCAGGGGGTGCCAATCGAAAACCTCAGGGGGACGGTCCAGGCGGACATGCTGAAGGAGTACCTCGCCCAGAAGGAGTGGGTATACCCCCCCGAGGCTCACCTCAGGCTGGTCAGGGACCTGATGACGTTCTGCACGAGGAAGATGCCCCTATGGAACTACATCAGCATAAGCGGATACCACATCAGGGAGGCAGGCTCAAGCGCCGCACAGGAGCTGGCGTTCACCCTGGCCGACGGGTTCGGATACGTCGAGCTGGGG